>JBBSQH010000017.1:0-66223 GCA_038258055.1 Actinomycetales bacterium | reverse complement strand
TCACCCCGACCGCCCGACAAGCCGCGCTGTTGCTCGCCCCGGCCGCGATCAGGCGACCGAACAACTCCCGCTGCTCGAACAACGGCTCGACACCGGGACGCCCTCTTCCTGCCATGACGCCCCACCAAGATCCTGCTCAGGTGCTGCGACGACCGCTGGAATCCGCCCCGCCACGGTGGGGCCAGATGAGACTCCCACTCTCACTCCGCTTGGGCTCACGGCCCTGATGATCCATAGCGCCTTCACGATCTCTGTCGTTCCTACGGCGCTGTACGTCCTGGTCGCGTTGATCGCACTGCTCGCCTCCGTACTCAGCGGTTTCCTGTGGCTCCAGGCCAGGCGGGCGCTTGCTGGCGGCCCTCAGCGCGCGAACTCGATCTAGGACCAGTCTTACAAACCTCCGCGCGGCCAAGACGAAGGAGCGTGACGTTCGGCGGCGCTGTAGACGATCCCCGTGCGGGCCAGGACCTCGTGCAGCTCAGGTGAGCGGAGGGCTCAGCTCAGAGGCCCAGTGGAATCGAGACAAGGAAGAAGAGGAGGAGAAGAACCACGCCCGCCAGCGGCAACAGGTCGACAGCGTTCAAGACGATCGGGAGCCAGACCGCCCGTGCACGTCGCCGGAACAGCCGAAGTGTCCAGGGGACGAGGGCGAGACCTGCCAGTAGGACCAGGCCAAGCAACAGCACAGATCCGAAGATCAGTACGTAGCCGTGCGGGTCGTACAGCATGTAGTCGTCCGGAGACAGCGCGCGCGCCCGCTGGTCCCTGATCCGGTAGTCGATCCAGAAAGTCGCCAGCAACGCCGGCGGGACCCCAAGCAGCAACGACAAGACCGCGGGTTCCCACGGCCGAGGCCGCGTGCGCCCGAGTGGCGACGCTAGAGCGTCCTCCCCCGGGCCCTGTCCGAGCGGGTTGCTCATCCGCTCATGGTGCCCGACGCATCGCGACGGCGGGCACACTCCCTGGGGGTTGCTTGTCACGACCCTCCTCAATCCCCGCCGCTGCAGGTGCGCCAGAGGTGGTCCCCGCTCTCCCGGTTGACGATCGGTTACTGGTTACCCCTTGGGCGCGATCCGTCGGCCTCGACGGGGTCTGGCGCCAAGGTTCCGTCTACCCATGAACCTCGTCGTCGCGGGTTGTCTCGGCGATGGCGTCGGATAGCGCCTGCTGCAGGCTGTCCAGGTCAGGAAGCTCTCGTCGCTGTTCCGGGGTGAGGGTCTCGTACGTGGCGACCGCGAGGGGTGCGCTGGCACTGGCCAGGGCGTAGCGGACGACCTGCTCGTCGCGGCCGGTGCGAAGCAGCAGTCCGACCGTGGGCGCGTGGACATCGTGGTTGCGGACCCGGTCGTCGATGACCGCGACGTAGGTGCCGAGCTGGCCAACGTAAGCGGGTGAGAACCGGCCGATCTTGAGCTCGACGACCACGTACCGCAGTTGGGTGACGTGGAACAGCAGCAGGTCCACGACCAGGACCTCGTCGCCGACGTCGAAACGCACCTGCCGGCCCACGAATGCCATGCCGTGTCCGAACGCGGCCAGGGTGCCCTGGAGGCGGTCCATCAGAGCCTGCTCGAGGTCCCGCTCGCTGACGCGGGCGCTCAGGCTCAGGTGGTCGAAGACGTACGGGTCGCGGGTCAGCTGCTGCGCGAGTTCGGAGTCCGACGCAGGCAGCCGGGCGGGGAAGTTCGAGGCCGCCGCGCCGGCGCGAGCGTGCAGCTGGGAGGTGATCTGGTGCTCCAGGACGTTGCGGGACCAGCCATGCTCGACCGCCGCGTCGGAGTACCACTCCCGGAGCGCGGGGTCGTCCAGGCGGTCCAGCAGGACCGTGACGTGGCGCCACGGCAGTTGTGCACCAGCCTGGTGCACAAAGTCCCCGTCGGGCCAGGCTGCCGCGAACGCCCGCATGTACTGCAGGTTGCGCCGTGACCAGCCCCGCTGATCCGGGAACTCCGCATGCAGGTCAGCTGCGAGGCGTTCGACCACCTTGGCGCCCCAGCCAGCGTCCTGCTGGCGCTGCAAGATGTCCCGACCGATCGACCAGTACAGGGCCAGCAACTCCGTGTTCGCCGCCCTGGCTGCGCGGACCTGCGACGTCCGCACCCGCTCCTTGAGTCGCGCGAGCAGCTCGTCGTAGCCCTTCGGCGGAGATGCGTCGAGCTCCTGATCCGCCACCACATCATCCTGCCTGAGCAGTACCTCCGGTGTCTTGACCCGCGTCTCGGTGCCAGCGCGACGTCCATAGGTTGGATCCCCGGTAATCGATCCCCTGTGGGACGGGTAGACGATCCCCGCCGTGTCACCCGCTTCGTCACCGGCAGCCGGTCGGTTATCGGGAGCTCCGTCGATGCTGGCGGGCCCGTAGCACTTAGTCCGCAGCCACAGCCGATTGCTAGGTCAGTGGTCCGGGGTGGCGTTCTTCTCGCTCGACCGCCGGCGTGCCCGTTGGCCCAGAAGTTGTCCGATGATCGCGAGCACCATCGCCCCGAACGTCCACCAGTTCCCGCCCACCGCTGAGGCAACGCCGATGACGGCAGCAACGACGATGAAGGCAACGACGAACTTGGAGTAGGACACAGCCCGAGCATCGCACCGCTACCAGATGTCGGACAGCGATCTCCGGCAGACGATCCCTACCGGTGCTACCGGTATCGGCACGCCTCGCTGTACAGCTGCTCGGATGTCACCTCGACAACTTCGGTTGCCTCGTCACCGGTCAGCCGACTGAGCGGCTCTTTGGTCCCGGACACGCGGATGATGCCGTACCAAGGACCGTCTTCCCGGGCAGGGGTGCTCACGTCCAACAGGTCAGCTGGCGGCAGGTCCTGAACCGGAATCAGCCAGAACTTGCCGTCGGGGCTTCTGGTCGCGGTGATGTCCTCGGCCTCCAGGTTCGCCACGATGACCATGGCGCCCTCCTCGTCCTCCTCGTCCACTTCGGGCAGAACCCGCGCCATCAGGGAGGTCGGAGCCGAGTAACCGTCGACCGGGTCGAACTCGCCCTTGCAGTCGGCCAGCCAGATCGTGGTGGTGCCGGCCCCGTCCGCCTGCCACCCAACGCCGATGCTGCCCGGGTCCGATGGCGCGAACGGGATGGCGCAGCCCCCAAGCAGCGAGACCGCGGACACCACCAAGCCGACTGCCCAGCCCTTCCAGCATCGAGTCGCCGGGACGGGAGCCAAGGTCACCCGAGCCGCGCCTGCTGGCCGGGCCCTCGTCGAAGCTGGCCCCGTTGCGGTCATATCGCGAGGCTGCCAGAGCGTGCGGCTGCCAGCGGCGTGACCCTCAGGATCGTTACCGGACTGGCCCGTGACGGCCCTGATCTGAGACGTGTCCCACTTGCCGGCCCCTGACTGACGCAGATGGCCTGCGGGGCGGGCCGACGACGCGCAATTCGGCCTTCGCGGCCCTTGGACGCGCTCTCCGGCTGGGGATCCCCTGCGGGACGGACCGGCGTCGTCGAGGTGACCGCGCCCGCTCGGCCGCCCGTCGCCGGTAGCCCGTCGTCTGCTGGGCCGTCTTGCATGAACCCGGTGGACAGGTTCGTCCAGGACGACGACATCAGGGTCATGACTGACCGACGGCAGTGAGGTTGTCTTGCTGTCGGACCGTGCGCCCCGAGGAGGGGGTTGCGCGCTGCCCTGGGCTGTGTCAGGCTCGGTACCGTACCGATCGGTACGCTACCGAAGGAGGGCTCATGGGAGCCGGAGGACGTCCCCGCGGTTTCGAGCCGGAGGCCGCTCTGGACGCTGCCGTCGACACGTTCTGGCGCCACGGCTACGAGGCGACCGGACTGGCGGAGCTCACCGAGGCCATGGGCATCAGCCGGCCGGCGCTGTACCGGGCGTTCGGCGACAAGGAACAGCTCTTCCAGGCCGCCCTGAAGCGATACGTCGACCTGAACATGAGCTACGTCTCCGACGCCCTGACCCGGTCCACCGCCCGTGAGGTCGCCCAGGCCTTCCTCACCGGCAACGCCGCGGCCGTCACCACGCCCGGTCGCCCCCGCGGGTGCCTGTCGGTCCAGGCGATGGTCACCGACGAAGCCGGCGCCTTCGCCCTGTTGGCCGAGAACCGCCGCGTCATCCAGCTACGGCTGCGCGACCGATTCGTGCGGGCGCTTGAGGACGGCGACCTCGACCCCGGGCAGGATCCGGACCGCCTGGCCCGCTTCCTCATCACCCTCGCCACCGGCTTCGCCATCCGAGCCACCGACGGGGAGACGCGCGAGGAGCTCCTTGCCGTCGCCGACTGCGCCCTCGAGGCGTTCGCCCAACCCTGACCCGCGCGCCCACCAAGGCGACGCGGGACAACACATCCCCTGGAGAGGCAGAACCATGACCGGTTCCTCAGATCTGTCAGCCGCCCGCGAGGAGGCCCTCGAGGTCCGTGCGCTCTACGAGATCCTTGAGAAGCGGTTCAACGGCAGAACGTGGTCCCTGCCCGAACTGATGCTCGGCTTCTCCAACGACGTCGGACACGTCGGACGTCTCCTGCTCGCTCACGAGGGCACCTGGCCGATCGACGGTGACCATCGCGCCGAGCTGGCGCGCAAGCTCGCCGAGTCGCTGTGGTGGGTCTTCGTCCTCGCCGACCGGCTCGACCTCGACATCGACACATCCTTCGCCCAGACCATGTCGACGATCCGCGACGGCCTGAACTCGACCATCTCCCGCACCACTCCCTGAATGCGTAGTTCGCGGGCCCCCCGCAGGCAATCTCCCTGACTCCGACTCCGGCCCGCGGGTCGGGCAACCCCACTTGAGAGGAACGTCATGAGCACCGTGACGCCCAGCCGTCCCCCGCCGCAGACCTCCCCCCACCTCCCCGTCATCCCGGGCCGGCACGCCGGCAAGACCGCCCTGGTCACCGGCGGCGCACGCGGCATCGGAGCGGGCATCGTGGAGCGGCTCGCGGCAGAAGGGGCCGACGTCACCTTCACCTACGCCTCAGCAACCGCCGAGGCCGACGCGCTCGTCCAGCGCATCCTCAGCAACGGTGGTGCGGCCACCGCCGTGGCCGCCGACAGCAGCGATCGCGAACGGATCCGACAGGTGGTCAGCCAGACCATCGCTCACACCAGGCACCTGGACATCGTGGTGAGCAACGCCGGCGGTGGAACCCTGCGACCCGTTGCGGATCTCACCGACGACGAGATCGACCGGATGATCGACGTCAACATCCGCGGCACGCTCGACACCGTCCGCTTCGGCCTCCCGCACCTGCCACGCGGCGGGCGAGTCCTCACCATCGGCAGTGTCACCGCCCACCACTTCCCCACCGACGACTCCGCTCTCTACGGCCTGACCAAGGGCGCCGTCGCCAGCCTCGTCCGCGGGATGGCCCGAGAGCTCGGTCCTCGCGGAGTGACCATAAACAACGTGCAACCAGGGCCGGTCGACACCCCGGCCAACCCCGCGGATGGACCGGCAGGGGACCTACTGCGGGCATCGATCCCCGTCGGGCGGTTCGGCAGCGTTCATGAGGTCGCCGCGCTCGTCTCTTACCTCGCCAGCAATGAAGGCGCCTACATCAACGGCGCGTCCTTCGACATCGACGGCGGCTACAGCGCCTGACCGGCTGCGCCCTACCGCGCACCCGCAGCGCCCGCACCACGTCTGTCCATCCCCACCAATCGGCTTCACGTCGGTCACTTCGGCGACCGACGAAACCCCCTCCCGAGAGGCCCACGCCCATGTTGTCCACGCCACACCTGCACGCAGCCGACGAGCCGGAGCTCGTTCGGGCCCCCGCCGTGACCTACGCATCCGTCTCCGGATCAGGTGCCCCAGGGACGGACGAGTTCTACCGCAAGAAGGTGCTCATCAGTGACGTCGTCAGGCGCCTGACCGACGACAGCTCCGCCCCGGTCATCGAGATCCACTACTGGTACCCCGACGGCTCAGTCCCGGTGGGTATCGCGGACTTCTACAGCGTGAATCCCATCCCCTCGCTGCAGTACCGCATCCTCGCCACGGTGCCCACGGGCACCACCCCCGACCAGCTCGCCGCAGCACGCACCGCAGCAGCGAGCGACGCCGAGAGCGGCAGCGACGTCGTCGAGCTCTTCTCCGTCCCGGAGCAGGACGTCGTCCAGGTCATGCACCACGGCCCCTTCGCCGACGAGTTCGCCACGCTCGAGCGGCTCGGCCGGTTCGCCAAGGACCAAGGAGTGGCGCGCAACGGCCCGCACCACGAGCTCCACCTGGACGGTTTCACCCGCCACACCCCCCAGGACACGTTGCGCACCATCCTGCGCGACCCAGTGGCCTGACCCACGACGCCCCCAGACGACCGACAAGGCAACCGTCCTGTCGTTCCCAGAGTCCGTCACTACTGAAGGGAAAGAACATGTCCCACCCGATCCCGGAACCCGCTCGACCCACCCAGCCGGCCCGGCGCCTCCGGTCCTTCAGGTCCCGTCGCCGCACCCTGCTCGGCGCAGCCTCGGCCATCGCCCTCGCCGCAGCCGTGGGCACCTCCGCCGCACAAGCACACGAACCCGCCCACGCGAGCAGCACTCCCGCCCGATCCGACCGACCGACGGTCGTGCTGGTACACGGCGCCTTCGCCGACGCGTCCAGCTGGAGCGGGGTGGTGGAACGACTGCAGCAGAAGGGCTACCCGGTGCGTGCGGTGGCGAACCCCCTGCGTGGCGTGGCCAGCGACGCCGCCGCCGTCCGCGCGGTGATGGACACTATCGACGGCCCGCTGGTGCTGGTCGGGCACTCATACGGCGGCGCGGTCATCGGCACCGCCGCCGCAGCCGGCGACGCGGACGTCAAGGCCCTCGTCTACGTCGCCGCGTTCCAGCCGGCGGTCGGCGAGAGCCTGGCCGACCTCACCCAGCACCCGGTGGCCGACCCCGCACCGACACTCCCGCTGGCTCCCGTCCCGATCACCAACCCCGACGGGACCCCCGGCGCCGACCTGTACCTGGCCGGCGACCAGTTCCGGACGGCCTTCGCCGCCGACGTCGACCCCGACCACGCCGCGGTCATGGCCGCGTCCCAGCGCCCGTTGTCCGCCGCGGCGTTCAGCGAGCCCAGCCCACGGGCCGCCTGGACCGACATTCCCTCCTGGGCCGTCATCGCGACCCAGGACAACGCCATCGGCGCCGACCTCGAACGCTTCATGGCCCGACGCGCAGGATCCACCGTCCTCGAGGTCAAGGCCTCTCACGCCGTCGCGGTGAGCCGCCCCCAGGTCGTCACCGGCGTCATCGAGAAGGCCGCCCGCAGCACCCACTGACCCACCGCCACCCGTACCGTCACCGGCCCCTGCGGCCGATCGATCAGGCACTGCACCCACAACCCGACAACCGGAGATCCCATGACCACGAAGATCAGCGTCATCTACGACAACCCGACCGATCCCGACACCTTCGAGCAGCACTACGCCGAAGCCCAGGAACGACTCGCAGCCGCTCTCCCAGGCGCACTGCGCTTGGAGACGTCGAAGGTCTGGCCCAAGGAGGACGGCACACCCACACCGAAGTACCGCACGGTCGAGGTCTACTTCCCCGACTACGACACCGCCGCCGCGGCCGTCACCACTCCCACCGCCCACGACTTCGTCACCGACGTCTTCCGCCTCGGCGCACCGGTCACGATGCTCTTCAGCGAGGTCCGCACCAGCACCACGATCCCCGACTGAACCACGACTGCGAACCACTCCTGCAGGTCAGGGGTCGAGCCACGGAGCACCAGGGCTCGGCACCTGGCCCGCAGCTGTCCATGGCCGCCAAGAACGGCGTGTGACCGCTCAACAAGGACAGGCCCGGTGAGCAGGCACTTGACGACCAGCCCGGGCCAAAGCCATCAGGGCCATCGCCGCACAAGGATCCCCTGCCGGACAACCCGAACGCAGCGTCCCGTTGACCGATTTCGGCGTCGGCGACGACGTCCGCATGCGCTGGGGCCGCTAGCCGGCCGTCTACTGAGACGGCACGCGCGTGGGATATTTCGGGGGCGCAGCAGGTCTCGTCGCCCTAGCGCGACTCGCCGCGTGGAGGTTGTGATCTAGCGGATGAGGACTAGCCTGTGCATACCCCCTAGGGGTACCTACGAACGGAGACATCGTGACTAACCTGCACAGCGAACCTGCTTCGCACGGACAGGACGCCAGTGCTCATCAGGAGCGCACCGCCCCCGACGCCGAATCGAGCTCGGCTCATGAGGTGGACGGACGCGGCGGGCACGGGGACCACGGTGGGCACGGGGACCATGCCGCGCAGTTCCGTGACCGGTTCTGGTTGACGCTGGTCCTCGCGGTGCCGGTGGTCGTCTGGTCGCAGCACGTGCAGATGCTGCTCGGGTATGCCGCGCCGCAGGTTTCGGGACAGGACCTGATCGGCCCGGTCCTGGGGTCGGTGATCTTCTTCTACGGCGGGTGGCCGTTCCTCACCGGAGGCTCGAGCGAGCTGCGGTCCCGCACCCCCGGGATGATGCTGCTGATCAGCCTGGCCATCACCGTGGCCTACGTGGCCTCGATGGCCACCGCGCTGGGGGTGTTCGAGCAGGAGCTCTGGTGGGAGCTGGCGCTGCTGATCGCGATCATGCTGCTGGGGCACTGGATCGAGATGCGGGCCATCGGCCAGGCCCAGGGCGCGCTGGCCGCGCTGGAGGACCTCCTGCCGGACGAGGCGGACCGGGTTCTGCCCGATGGCAGCACGGAGACGGTGCGCAGCAGCGACCTGCGGACCGACGACCTGGTCCTGGTCCGGCCCGGGGCCCGGGTCCCCGCCGACGGCGTGGTCGCCGCCGGCACCGCGGACGTCGACGAGTCGATGATCACCGGGGAGTCCACCCCGGTCAGCCGGTCCACCGGCGACACGGTGGTCGCGGGCACGGTCGTAGCCGACTCCAGCCTGCGGGTGCGCGTGACCGCCACCGGCGACGACACCTCCCTGGCGGGGATCCGGCGCCTGATCGAGCAGGCGCAGTCGTCCCGCTCCCGAGCCCAAGCCCTCGCGGACCGGGCGGCCGCGCTGCTGTTCTATGTAGCCCTGGCCTCGGGGGTGGTGACGGCGCTGGTGTGGACGCTGCTGGGTCAGCCGGCGTTCGCCGTCGACCGCACGGTCACGGTCCTGGTGATCGCCTGCCCCCACGCCCTGGGGCTGGCGATCCCACTGGTGACCGCCATCTCGACCGCGAAGGCCTCGCGGTCCGGGATCCTCGTCACCGACCGAATCGCGTTGGAGCGGATGCGGACCATCGACGCGGTCCTGTTCGACAAGACCGGAACCCTGACCCGCGGCCAGCACGTCGTCGCAGCCGTAGGCACGGCCCCCGGGCACGACGAGACCGAGGTGCTGCGCCTGGCCGGTGCGGTCGAGGCGGACTCCGAGCACCCGCTCGCGCGGGCCATCCACGCCCACGCCGTCGAGGCGTCCGGAACCCTGCCGACCGCGACCGGGTTCCGGTCGCTGACCGGCCGCGGGGTCCAGGCCGACGTCGAGGGCCGCACGGTGTCGGTCGGGGGCCCGGCGCTGCTGCGCGAGCTGGACGTCGACGTGCCCGACGAGCTGGCCGCCTGGGCGCAGCCCTGGACCGAGCGTGGGGCCGCCGTGCTGCACGTGGTGGCCGACGAGACGGTCGTCGGGGCCGTGGCACTGGAGGACGAGGTGCGCGACGTGTCCCGCGAGGCCGTCCGGGCCCTGCAGGACAGCGGGATCACCGTGGCCATGGTGACCGGCGATGCCCGTTCCGTCGCCGAGGCCGTCGGGCGCGAGCTCGGAATCGACGAGGTGTTCGCGGAGGTCCTGCCGCAGGACAAGGACGCCAAGGTCGCCGAGCTGCAGGCCCGAGGTCTCAGTGTTGCCATGGTGGGTGATGGGGTCAACGACGCCCCCGCGCTGTCGCGCGCCGACGTCGGCATCGCCATCGGCGCCGGGACCGCGGTCGCGGTGCAGTCCGCCGGGATCGTGCTGGCCTCCGACGACCCCCGGGCCGTGCTCGCCATCCGGACCCTGTCGGCCGCGACCTACCGGAAGATGATGCAGAACCTGTGGTGGGCCGCCGGCTACAACATCCTCGCCATCCCGCTGGCCGCCGGCGTCCTGGCCCCGGTCGGGTTCGTCCTGCCCATGGCCCTGGGGGCCGTGCTGATGAGCGCGTCCACCGTCGTGGTCGCCCTGAACGCCCAGCTGCTGCGCCGGGTCCGGCTGGAGGGTCTGGAGCATGAGGAACCTGTGGCGGCGCGGACGGCAGAGCCCGCTGACGCATGAGGCGAGCATCAACCGGCGGGATGGCCAGCGGATCGGCCGGCGAGCCGCTCGGCGGGCTGGTCGGCGGGCCGCTCGGCGGGGGGTGTGGGCGTCGGCACCCTGCGCGGTCGGTCGTTGCGGGGTTGGTCGTTGCGGGGTTGGTCGTGATGGCGCTGATGGTGTGGCTGGGGCGGGTGGTGCGCGTGCGGCGGGGCGTGGACCGGGCCCGCGTCTACTGGTCGCGACCCCGCGGGGACGTGGGGGGTCTGGTCTACGTGGCCCTGGGTGACTCGGCCGCGCAGGGTGTCGGCGCGAGCCGACCCTGGAACGGGTACGTCGGGCAGCTCGCCGAGACGCTCCGCCAGGGCAGCGGGAAACCGGTGCTGGTGATCAATCTCAGCGTGTCCGGGGCGAAGGTGGCCGACGTCACCGAACGGCAGCTGCCCCGCCTCGCGGACCTGGATCCGGACCTGGTCCCGGGCCTGGTTCCGGATCTGGTGACGGTGGCCATCGGCGGCAACGACGTCATCGGCTATGACCGCGCCCGGTTCGAGGCCGACGTGGCCCGCCTCGTCGCAGGTCTGCCCGAGGGCACGTTCGTCGCGGACGTGCCGTACTTCATGCACGGACACTGGGAGACCGACTCCGCCGAGGCGGCCGGCATCATCCGGGACGCCGCCCGCGAGGCGGGCCTGGTCGTGGTGCCGCTGAACGACGAGCTCCGTGGCGAAGGGTGGTCGGCGATGCTGACGCAGACCGCGGCCGACGCGTTCCACCCGAACGACCACGGCCACGCCGTCTGGGCCCGGGCGTTCTGGCGCACCATCAGCGCGTCGGGTCCACCCCCGGTCGACCAGAGCCCGGTGCACGGTGCCGGGTGATCGTCCGTGCCCGCTGTCGCGCCGAGCCGATCACCCACCTTGCGGTCAGCCCGTCACCAGCGGGCGGTCTAGGGGTGAGCCTGCGGCGACGTCGTCCGGTGGCTCCTGGTGGCGATGGTCTGGGCGATGACGATGGGGGCGGCGACGGCCGCGGCGACGACGACCGTCAAGGGGTCGTCCTTGACCTTCAGGACGGTGAAGGGGACGAGGATGGCGAGGTCGAGCACGACCGTAAGCCCCGGTATCCAGGGCGTGGCGCCGGTCTTGTCTCGGAGGTGGCGGATGGTGCCCCACTGCACGGCGATGTCCATGGCGAGGTAGAGGAACGCACCCATGGACGCGATCTGGGTGAGGTCGAGGAACGCGGTGGCCAGGATGGCCAGGCCGGCGGTGATGACCATCGGCTGATGGGTGATTCTCTTCGGCAGCGACGGTGCCTGCCCCATGTCCTGCAGCATCGCGTACAGGCGCGAGACGGAGTAGAGGCTGGCGAGCAGCCCTGACAGGGTGGCGATGACGGCGACCGCGACCGTGATCCCGACGCCCCAGGCGCCGAAGAGCGGTTCCGCGGCCTGGGCGAGGGCGTAGTCGCGGGCCTCGACCGCACCCTCGGCTCCGATGCTGGCTTCGACGGAGACGGTGATCAGCAGGTACAGCACCGTGCAGATGAGCAGGGAGCCGATGATGGATCGTGCGATGTTCTTCTTCGGGTCCTGGATGTCGTCACCCTGGTTGGTGATGGTGGTGAAGCCCTTGTAGGCCAGCACGCACAACGTGGTCCCGGCGAGCAGCCCCACCACGTCGAACCCGCTGCCCGACGCCTGGGCGCCGAACCCGTCACCGGTCGAGGCGACGCCGATCAGCCCGGCGATCGCCAGGACCGCGATGCCGACGATCTTCAGCACCGCCGTCGTGGTCGCCGACCGCTCCACCAGCGTGTTGCCCACGAGGTTCACCGCGGCCGCGGCGACGATCGCCGTCACACCCAGGAGTGGGACGAGGACCTGCGAGTCCTGCAGCCCGAACGGGCGCAGCAGGTAGGTGCCGAACGTGCGCGCGAGCAGGCTCTCGGCGACCACCATGGACACGTACATGAACAGCGAGAACGACCCCGCGGCGACGCCCGGACCGTAGGCGTCCTTCAGCAGCATGGCGATGCCGCCGGAAGAAGGATTGACGCTGGAGTACCGGACGTAGGAGTAGGAGCTGACTCCCGCCACGATCGCTCCGAGCAGGAACGCCACCGGGAACCAGTCACCGGCCAGTCCGGCGACCTGGCCGATCAGGGCGAAGATCCCCGCGCCGATCATCACGCCGGTACCGAGTGATATCGACCCGGTGAGAGAGATCTTGTCGTTCGTGCGAACCATCATCGGGCCCTTCCTAGGGATCTCGTCGTCGCGTCCGTGGTCTCGACGCGTACGGGTGGGGTGGTCGCTTTCTCGCGAGCTTGGCTCGACAGGCGCCCTGTCTCGGCCGAGAGGGGATGTCGGGGTGTCGAGATCCTGCTCCCTGCTCACGGACCCGGATGTCGTCGCCGGGGCGACGAGCCGCGGCCGTTGCCGGCGGAGGTGCCCGTCGGGGCTCGGGTCGGGGTTGTCCCGGAGAGTTCGCCTGCGCGTGTCGTCTCATCCACGTCCTCGGCGGCTGCGGCCGTGCCGCCTTCGACGTGCGTCTCGCGTCCGGGTCGTCGTCGGCTGCTGATGAGGATGTAGCCCACGTCCAGCACGACGACGAGCAGGGCGGCGAGCTGGTTCACGCGGACCCCGAGGACGAGGTTGACCTCGTCGACTCGCAGCAGCTCCAGGACGGCCCGTGCGGTGCCGTACATGGCCAGGTACAGCGCGAACGCCCGGCCGTGCCCGAGGCGGTAGCGCCGGTCGGCCCAGATCACCACGGCCGCGGTGAGCAGGCTCCACAGCAACTCGTACAGGAACGTCGGGTGGAACGTCTCGGCGTCGGGGTAGGCGGCGGGCCGGTTCTCGGGGTTGATCCGCAGCTCCCAGGGAAGGCTGGTGGGGCGGCCGTAGATCTCCTGGTTGACGTAGTTGCCCCAGCGGCCGAAGGCCTGACCGATGGCGATGCCGGGGGCGAGGGCGTCGGCGAAGGCGGGCAGGGGGATGCCGCGGCGGCGGCAGGCGTACCAGGCGGCGAGGCCACCGCCGAACAGGCCGCCGAAGATGGCCAGGCCGCCCTCTCAGATCCGGAGGATGTCCCAGGGGTCCCGGAAAGGTCCGACGTAGTCCTGCAGCCGGGACAGCACGTGGTAGGCGCGGGCGCCGATGATGCCGCCCGGCACGGCCCACATCAGGATGTCGACGACGGTGCCGGACTGCCCGCCGCGGGCGATCCAACGCCGGTTCGCGAGCCAGCCGCCGACCACGACGCCGGTGAGGATGAGCAGGGCGTAGGCCCGGACCGGGATGACCCACAGGTACCAGGTGCCCTGCGAGGGGCTGGGGATCCCGGGGGAGGCTGCGGAGACCACCTGAGACAGGTCGCTCACGAGGGGCAGGACGCTCACCTGGCCCCTCCAGCGGTGGGTCGGGAGGCCGGGGCGGGGGGTGAGCCAGGATCGCAGCTGCCAGGTGTAGGCCAGGACGGCGAGGACGGCCAGGGCCAGCCAGTTGCGGTCTCCGCCGGGGATGTAGTGGCTGCTGATGTGGCCGAGGAACACGTCCATCCACCGCTCGTGGGCCACGCCGGCGCGGAACAGCAGGTCCGGGGCCATCGCGACCAGGTGGAGGCCGAGCACGCTCAGCAGCTGGGCCGGGGCGGGCCGGCCGCGCCACCGCAGGTGCACCGTGTGCCAGGCGACGGTGATGATGACCGCGACGAGGAAGTGCGTGGACCAGTGGAACGCCGCGTCGTGACCGGTATAGGTCCGGTACAGGACCGTCTCGGCCACCACGAGCACGACCGCCTGAACGGCCAGGGCCAGCGGCCGCAGGGCCGGCGGGAGGGCCGGCGGGAGGCCCGGCGGCAGGGCTGATGGCAGGGCCGGCGGGAGGTTGCTCGTCATGGGGTGGACTCCAGGATGGTGGTGACCTCGAACGCGTTGTCCGGCCATGACGGGTCCAGGGTGGAGTAGCGGACCACCCCGGCGGCGTCGACCACCGCGTAGCCGATCCCCGGGCCCTCGTCGACAGGCCGCGGCAGTCGGAGTGCCGCGGCTAGTGACTCCTCTGGGTCCTCGACCACGTCCACCAGGCGGGGGCTGTCCTCGGGACGGTCCTCGGTGCGGTCCTCGGGGCGGCGGTGGCTGTCGTCCTGGCCCTGAGTGCTGTCCTTGCGCGGGGGGCCTTGGACCACGACGGTGACCTGCACGGCGGCTGGGAGGGAGTGGCGCCAGGTGTCGAGCACGTCAGGATCGGGTGCGTCCCGTACGAAGAGCAGCACGTTCGGTACGTCGCGCAGGTGCACGCCCGCAACGTCTGCTGCCACGGTCGGGCCGTCCAGGACCAGGCCGTCCCGCTGCTGTGCGGCGTCCGGCTGGTCCAGCGGGCCGGGACCGCGTGAGCCGAGCAGGACCGCTCCGACCAGCAGCAGGCACGTCACGAACCCGGCGACCAGTACCGCTGTCCCGGCCCGCGGCCGGACCCGGTCACCGGACCGGGGTGAGCCCGGCCGCGTCACGACGGGCCGCCGGCACTCAGAAGAGCGAGCCGGTCCCAGGTCTGTCCCTGGTCGTCGGAACGCAAAACCTCCTCCTCGGTGGCCGCAAGGTCGCGGCCATCTGAGGTGACCGCGAAGGCGGCCGGCGTGGCGGGCAGCGCACCGACTCGGGTCCAGGAGTCCGTGGTGAGCTGCCAGATCGTGCCGTCGACGGCTGCCCCGACCAGTCTGCTGGAGCCCACGGACGTGGTCTCGACCTGGGACAGCAGGACCGGCGGCTGCGGGTCGAACTGCGTGAACGTGGCCCCGTGGTCCGGGCTCGCGAGCAGGCCGTCCACGGTGGTGGCCAGCAGCGCCGTCCCGCGGGTCGTCCCGGTGTCGACGGCGAGGTCGGTGACGGCCTCGAACGTCTGACCGTCCTGCCAGGTGCTGCCGCCGTCGTCGCTGGCCAGGACGGCACCGCTCACGGAGTCCCACCCGAACACGTCCGAACCTTCCGCGGTGAGCGCGTGCAGGTCCGCCTCGCCCAGCAACGACACCGACGTCCACGTCTGACCCGCGTCGGTGCTCTCGATCAGACCGAGGTGGGCCGGGAGGTCCTCGCGCAGGTCGGGGTGCCCGCTGCCCAGCAGCCGCCCCTCGTCCACGGTGAACCCCATCGTGTCCTGCCACCGGTCCGCGACCCGAACCGGCGACTCGTCCGGCTCGTCCTGGCTCAGTCGGAACAGGCCGGTGTGCGTGGCCACCAAGACGTCCCCCGACGTCGCGTCCACGCCGAGACCGTGGACATGACCCATCCCGGGATCGGTGAAACCCGCCGCCGGGTCGCCGCCCTCCTGCCCGCCGGCACAACCGGCGAGCAGGAAGACGAACGAACCCAGCAGCGACGGGGCCACCGCACGCAGGACGCGCGATACCCGCCGGCGGGTCATGACGCGTCGAGCAGGTCCTGCATCCGAGTGATCTCGGACTCCTGGGCGGTGATGATGTCCTCGGCCAGGGCGCGGGCGTCGGGGTTCTCGCCCTCGTCGAGCTGCGTGTTCGCCATCTCGACCGCACCCTCGTGGTGCTCGATCATCATCGTCAGGAACATCTGGTCGAACTCGGCGCCCTCGGCGGCCTCGAGGTCGGCCATCTGCTGCGGCGTCATCATCCCGGACATGCCCTCCATGCCCATGCCGTCCATCTCGTCGGCGTCCATGGTGCTGTGGTCCATGCCCTCCATCTCGTCCATGGGCATCTCCGAGGCGTCGCCCATCGGCGCACCGGCGCCCCAGGCGTCCAGGAACGCGGTCATGGTCTGGATCTCGGGCCCCTGCGCGGCGGAGATCTCCTCCGTCAGCTCGAGAACGTCGGGGTTGTCGGTGCGGCCCCCGGCCAGCTCGGACATCATCACCGCCTGCCGGTGGTGGGGGATCATGCCCTGCGCGAAGGCGATGTCGGCGTCGTTGTGGGCCTCGGCCACCTCGGTGGCCGCGGTCGGGGCGTCCTCGGCCGAGGCCGAGGTGGTGTCGTCCCCGCAGGCAGCGAGAACGAGGGTCAGGGTCACGGCAGCCGCAAAGGCTGCCGCGCCGCGTCGCGGCGTGGTCATGGTGGAACTCCTGTCGTCCAGTACGGGTGTGTGAAAGGGCCGTGCCGGCGCGGACGCCGAGCCCGGCTACACCCGGATGACGCAGAGAGCGACGCGTGGTGGAGACCACCGCGACGCCAGGACGCTGACGCCCTGCACCACATCGCAGACACAGATGCGTAGGTGCTCGACCGTCGAAGAACGGCTTAGGAGCAGCAGGGCAACCCCGGCCAGGGCAACCCCGACCAGGGCGACCACGCAGCCCGCAGCCAGGTCGTGGTGCTCCGCAGGCGTCGGCCGGTCCGGGGCATGCCCAAGATCGGTGCTCCCCGCCCCAACGTGCGCCTCGATGGCCGCGGACGGGCCGAACTCCGCACCACCGGTCTGAGGGCCGGGTTGGACCTCGGTGTGGGCGGCCGTGTTCGTGGGGAGGGTTGTGGCGACCTGGTGCTGCTGACCGTGGATGTCCGCATGGGCCGATATCGCGAGGAACCCGTGCATCGTGAAGAAGCCTGCGGCGAAGACCAGCAGCACGCCCAGGTGGGCCCACCGGCTCACCTGCCCGCTCCGAACCTCACGGCACTGCACCCCATCAGGGTACGGGGAGCGACAAGCGCAGACCCGCACCGGAGGGCCCGCAGCGGACCCCCCGCTCAAGGCCACGCCACTGCCATAGGGACTGCTGCACGAGTAGGTGACATCCAGCCTGTGGCGTGAGCTGTTCCGGTAGCCGACCCCTGCGTGACACGGCTGGCCCTCAGAGCAGGCCGACGACCCGCAATCCGGCGTTGGCGCCGATCGGACGCGCTGTCCGGCCGGGGATCGGCTGCTGGGGATGGTCGTCCTGCGGTACGTGGTGGCAGCAGGAACAGGTCTCAGGGACGGCGGGCGATCCGGTAGCCGACGACCACCCCGGCCAGCGCCCAAGCTGCGCCGACACCTACCCCCGCCAAGACGATCCAGAACGGGACGCGCAGCTCGTCACCGGCAGGTACCTGAGCAGCAGCCCGAGCATCTGAGTCCGCCATGAATGAAGGCTATCCACCGCGACGCAGGACCGGGAAGGTCGGAAGAGGATCCTCACCTGGACGGCGCGTCCTGGTGCCGTGGACGCCGGTTCTCACGCCAAAGGCCCGCTCTGCAGGCCAGCTGCGTCAGTGAGGGGTCATCGATTGGGGTGTCCGGGGGTGAGCGACCGCTGAGTGACTTGCACTCGTGCGGCTCCGCAGGCGGCAGACCCGAAACCGCCTACCTTTGCGGCAGTCGATACCTCGCAGCGATGTCGTCCGTCACCCGGTCGGCGAGCCGGGCGACCTCTTCGCGTGACCATGCGCCGTCACGAACCTCGTCGAGGATGGACGCCTCGACCAGAGCTCTGACGTCCACCCAGGTTGGGCTGGACCCTGCGGGTCCCCCGCGCCTGGATCGCACCACCATGTAGGCGACGGCAGCGATGGCCGCGAGCACCAGTAGGACCAAGAAGGCGGTGAAGGCGACGTCGTAGGCGGCCACGTGGCGACCATAGACGCTGCCACCTGGGGCGCCCTGGGGTGTCGCCAGCGGGACTTGCTCTTACCACCAGCAGTCCATCGGCAGTCGGTGATGCTCAGCTCGAGATTAGGGGCTCCGTAGACATGGCGACGCGTACTACGGTCTCGCCATAAGAACCGTCATCGCGCTGCTGGTAGTGGCCCTCGCGCTGGTGGTAGTTGCTGGCCTGCTGCCCGGCAACGGAGCTGTCGACTACCCGCTGCTCCTGCTTGCCGCCACTGTCGCGTTCTTGGTTGCCGTCGTACGCGGCATCCGGCTCCTTCTCTCTCGACGTCGGCGGGCCAAGACCGTTCGGGTCTGACCTACCTCGTCCCGGCGGACGATCGCCGACTGGCGAAACTGCCTGGACGGATCAGTAGCGTGCCGGGCATGACTGACATGACGGAAGCCGAGCTCCTACCCGCGTTCCCGTTCCTCGCGGTCATTGCCATCTTCTGGATCGTCGTGCCACTCCTGATCGCCACCCTCGCGTACTGGGTCGTTCGCCTCGCCGTGCGTCACGAGCTCGCCCGCTCCAGGAGGTCAGGATGGCCGCCCCCGCCGCCAGTGCCCCCGGCGGCGTAGCCGGCACCGTCGCCGACGCGGACCCGCCTGCCCCGGGGCACCGTCAGTTGAGGATCGTCAGCCGGGAACGAGGCTCGACGCGCCCCGCGGCCGCCATCAGGGCTCACGACACCGCCCGTGGCGAGGTCGCGCCGATGGAGCGTCCTCTGCGGGGACCGCCGCCCGCCCGGAGCCCATCTCTGCGGCGGCGAGGCGCGCAGTTTGCTGATCGGTCGGCGTGTCTACCGGCGGGTCCGGAAGACTCGCCTGATGAACACTCGTCCTGGCCGTGGCGCCAGGTGCGTGGGGGCAGCGATCATCTGCCTGGGCTCGATCGCGTGGGCTCTGGCTGCGACGTCGATGGCTGCGGTGCAGGCCGCCGAGGCCCGAGCGCTGGGTCCGGGTCACACCGCGGAGATGCCGGGTGAGGACGAGCTGGCGTTGGTGGCGCACGACGCGCGGTTGGCCGCGATGATCGTCGTGGCGTGCGGGCTGGCCGTCGCCGTGGCTGCGCTTCCTCGGCGGTCGGCGTCGTCCGGGTGGCTGGGCGGCGTCGTGGCACTGATGATCGCGAACGCAACCCTTGGTCGCGTCGTCGACGGCGGCTCGCTGGTGCTCGCTGCTACTGGCCTGGTCGTGGTGTCTTGCGCCGCGGTCGCGGCTTCTGTCCGGGCTGTCGAGCGCCGTGACCGCGCCCGGGACACGGGCGTCGACGCCAATGGACCTGGGCCGCTGTTCCTCGTGGTGGCGGGCGTCCTGGCGGCGGGCACGCTGCCGGTCCTGGTCCTGCAGGGCATGGGGTCGCAGCGGTACGTGGACTGGGTGCCGGCGGACCTGGCGACGGCGAACGTAGTCACGGCCCTGGGACTTGCGGTGGCGACGGTCGCGGCGGCGGTGCTGCTCGCCCGCGGCGTGGTGGGCGTGGTCCTCGGGGTCGCCATGCCCGTGGCGGCGTTGGTCGTGCTGGTGCAGCCGTCGGGTCCGTGGCAGGTGCGTGACGGGATCTGGGTCATGGGGGTAGTGCTCGTTCTGGCCTCGGCTCCGCTGGTGCTGGATGCGCCGCCAGGACGCTCTGGTTCGCGGTGGTGGCGCATCGCCGCCGCAGCCGGACTCATCGGGGTGGGCGGTCTGCTCACCTTCGTCCCACAGCTGCTGGTCCCGCCGATCGTCGCCGGTGGGATGTTCGGGATGCTCCTGACGGCGCCGGCCGGGGCCTACATCAACTATGACGGGCTGCCCGTGATCGGCGGTGGGCTGCTGATCGCGGCGATGCTGTTCCTGCTCCGGTTCGCGACGCGGGGCATTGCCAGTCCTCCGGCCGCTCCGCTCGAGCTGCATGGCACGGCGGGCCAACCTGCCCAGCGAAAGTAGCCGCCGTCACAGAGCATCTGAGGAAGGAACTCCGCGGACTCGCGGCCCAGTGGGCGATCCTGCTCCGGTCGCGGTGGACAGGACGCCCGCCATTGGTCACACTTATGACTATGAGTCCGTCGACGTCCATGTCTCTCGCCGAGGCCAAGGCCCACCTTTCCGAGGTCGTGAGCCGCGTCGGCACCCAGCACGAGCGGGTACTCGTCACCGTCCACGGCACCCCCTCGGCCGTGCTCATCGCCCCAGCCGACCTCGAGGCCCTGGAGGAGACCATCGCCGTGCTGTCCGACGGCGACGCCGTCGCCCGCTTGAGCGCTTCTGAGACCGAGCTCGCCGCCCGTCTCGGGGAGTCCGAGGCCGACCTCGCCGCCGCCATGCGCGGCCGTCGGGACCCAGCCCCCTCGTGAGCCTGTCGTCCAAGGACGACCGCTATTCCCTGGCCATCACCCCGACCGCCCGACGACAGCTGACCGAAGCCCTGCCCGAAGCAGCCGCCTTCGCCGCCTACGAGTTCATCATCGTCCCCCTGCTGGAGAACCCCCACCGAGTCGGCAAGGAGCTACGAGCACCGCTGCAGGGTCGCCACAGCGCCCGCCGCGGCACCTATCGCGTCGTGTACCGGATCGACGAGCACGAGCACACGGTGTCCGTCCTGGATGTCTCACACCGTCACGACGCCTACCGCGCCTGACCGCACCGTTCCCGGCGTCGCTACCGACGCAAAGCCGTGAGCCCCCTCGCGCCAGCTGAGGATCCCCTGCGGGACGACGGCCGCGTAGCGCTCAGGGCGTCCGACTCACCGGTTCCCGTCGGCTGGCAGACGGTCGATACTGGAAAGAAGCGAGACGGGGTTCTGTGCAACGTCAGGATGGACGGGTGGAGCGCGACGTCAAGAGCTGTCGGCCCGCTGTGCCAGGCAGCAGCTTGACGTGAGAGCGTCCCGCGTTGCCCTGGTGGCATTGGTAGGTCTTCTCTGCGCTGCCCTCTGGTACTTCGACCTGAGGCTGGCCGCCACGGTCGGACTCCTGAGTTTCGTCGGTACGGCCGTGATCATGGTTCTGTCACGTAGGGGCCGCAACGGATCCTGAGGTGACTCCCAGCTGGCGATCGGTCAACGGCGATAAGCGTCGCGTCGGTGGACCACCGACACGACCTCGATGACAAGGCGTCGCTCCAGGATCCGGTAGAGGACGCGGTAGTCGCCTCGCCGAGCTGACCACAGGGGCGTCAGCGGCTCGCGCAAGGGCTTGCCGACGCGATGAGGATCGGCGCGCAGCGGGCCTGCGATGAACTCGAAGGCTGCCGCAGCGACGGCTTCCGGCAGCAGCTCCTCCAGGGCGCGCCTTGCGCTCCGGGTCAGGACGACTTCGTAACCGCCGCCCTCGCCCGGGTCTTCGCTCACGGCTTCAGGCGCCCGCGCTGCAACATCGTCGAGCGGACCTCATCCAAGGACGACGTGCGACCGGCCTCCAGGTCGTCGAGTCCTTCCTTCAGGGCCCGCACCTCCTCGGCGCGGCTGAGCACGTCGACGGTCTCCAGCAGGGCGTCGTAGTCCTCAGCACTGAGCACCACGACAGCCCGGTCACCGTTGCGGGTGACCTCGAACCGCTCGTGGGTGCTCACCGCCGACTCCACGAGCTTCGACAGGTTGGCACGAGCATCAGCCAGCGAGAGGGTCGTCATGTACAGAATTCTAGTGCGGGTCGTCGCTCGTGTCAGTAGGCGATCCTCAGCCGGACGCGGCGGTTGAGGGCCCCGGACGCTGGAATCTGCTCCGATCGCAGCCTGAGGCGGCCGGCTGCGTCAGAGAGGGGACGGCCATCGGGACCGAGGTCGTCGACTCGCGGCTGACTTTGGGCAGCTGCTCACCGTCGTCCTTGTCATCACCCGCGCCAGGCACCGCGGGCGCTGATGACGAGAGACGAGGTCGTCGTGACCGTCCTAACGTCCGCAACCGCTACGTCATGGGCCGCGGCTCGGGCGCGGTGCCGGAGGAGGCCGTCGGCACCCTCGACCTTTTGCCCTATGGCTCGCGCTCGGGGAGGGTTGCGCGGCAGAGCAGGTAGTTTCGTTCCGGGGTGCTGAGGGTGGCTCGGGCGGCGGCGCGGTACTGCTCGGCGGCCTCGGCCGGGCGCCCCGCCTCCTGGAGCAGGTGGGCGCGGACGGCATGGATGCGGTGGTGACCGGCCAGGCGGGGATCGGCCGCAGCCCGTTCGAGGAGCTCCAGACCGGCTTGGGGTCCTTCGACCTGGGCGAGCGCGACCGCTCGGTTGAGGGTTACGACAGGGTCGGCGGAGAGCCGGTCGAGCACGCCGTAGAGGGCCAGGATCTGCGGCCAGTCGGTGTCGGGGTAGGTCGCGGCCTCGGCGTGGACGGCGTTGATGGCCGCCTGCAGCTGGTAGGGCCCGGGCCGGTGCCTGGCCAGTGCGCCGCTGACCAGCGCGATGCCTTCGGCGATCGCGGTCTCGTCCCAGAGGGCGCGGTCCTGCTCGGCGAGCGGGACCAGCTCGCCGCCCGGGCCGGTGCGCGCGGCTCGCCGGGCGTCGGTGAGCAGCATCTGCGCGAGCAGGCCCTCGACCTCGGGCTCGTCGGGCAGCAACCGCCGCACCAGCCGGGCGAGCCGGATCGCCTCGGTGCACAGGTCACCGCGGACCAGCGCTTCGCCGGAGCTGGCGGTGTGGCCCTCGGTGAAGACCAGGTAGACGACGTGCAGCACGACGTCGAGGCGACGAGCCCGGTCCGCCGGGTCGGGAAGGGCGAACCGGCTCCCGGCGTCGACGATGCTCTGCTTGGCGCGGGTGATTCGCCGGGTGACCGTGGCCTCGGGCAGCAGGAGGGAGCGGGCGATCTCTGCCGTCGTGAGCCCGCCGACCGCGCGAAGGACCAGCGCCACCTGGGCTGGCGGGGTGATGGCGGGATGGCAGCAGAGGAACAGCAGGACGAGGGAGTCGTCGACCTCACCGGCCGGTGGGCGTTCGGGGACGCCGGACGGCTCGAGCGGGAGGGCGCGCCGGGCCTCGGTCTCCTCGCGCCGCCGCCGGGACTGTTCGTTGCGGAGCAGGTCGGTCAGCCGGCGGGTCGCGACGGTCCTCAACCAGCCGGCCGGGTTGTCAGGCAGTTCGCCGCTGGACCAGGAGGTGGCGGCGGCGAGCAGTGCCTCCTGGACGGCGTCCTCGGCCAGCTCGAAGTGGCCGTAGCGCCGGGTCAGCGCGGCGAGGGTCTGCGGCGCGAGCTCACGCAGCAGACCCTCGACGTGGGGCTGGATGTCCATGCCGGTGTCCTCGGTTGGGGCCGGTTACTGGTCCTCGCCGCCTCCGTTCATGACCGGGCGCAGCTCGACCCGCGTCTGGACGATGGCGGCGAACCGGGCGGCGAGCTCGACCGCCCGGTCGTGCGAGGCGACGTCGATGATGCCGAACCCGGCCAGCATCTCCTTCGTCTCGGCGTAGGGACCGTCCGAGGTCACCGGCCGGCCGTCGCGCATCTCGACGGTGACCGTGTGCGAGGGGTCGGCCAGCCCGAAGCCGCTGACCATCTCGCCCGATGCGGCCAGGTCGGCGTAGAACTCGCCCATGGCCCGGAAGTGCTCGGCCACCTCCTCCTCCGACCAGATGGCCTCGCTGCCGCCCAGCCCGAGGGTGTCCCACGCTGTCTTGTCGCCGAAGGTCATGATCATGTACTTCATCGCCCCGCCTCTCGCTCTACCCGGGTCATGTTGGACTCGTAGCCGCCGCCGGGCCACTTCCAGGCGCCGGTGACGCGGTTTCCCATGTTGTCGAAGGTGCCGACGTACCTGGCAGGAGAGTCCGTGCCGCCGAACCAGATGGTGAGCGTGTCGCCGGTGAGGGCGTAGGTGTACTCCAGGATCTCCCCCGAGCGGGCGAAGAAGTGCGACCGCAGCGTCTTCGTGTCCGGGTCCCAACCGATGAACTCCTGACCGCGGGTGACCTCACCGCCGCCGACCAGGTCGATGCTCTGCACCAGGAACGCCTCCCCCTCGTACCAGTCGTAGGAGACGGTGCCGCTTGAGTCGGGGCCGTCCAGAGCCCACGTGCCGACCAGGCGGTCGAGGGTGTGGATGGCCTCCCTGCGGGCCGCGGCCTCGTCGGCGTCGTCGGCACTCATCGCGAGTCCCCCTGCCGGGTGGTGGCGAGCACGACGCCGGCGAGCGCGCCGAAGACGATGGGCAGCGCCGGGCTGGTCTGAAGGATCGCGACGTTGGTGATGGCGGCGCCCACCATCAGAAGGAGGAGGCCGGCCGCTGCCGGGCGGACCAGCCGGGCAACCAGCAAGCCGATTGCGCCGACCACTTCGCAGGCCCCGACCAGTAGCTGCAGGCCCACGCCGCCGCCGATGTCGTCGAACAGCGCCACCATCGACGCCTCGCCGGTCACCTTGAGCGCGCCGCCGACGACGAACTGCGCGGACAGCAGGATCCGGGCCGCCCAGCCGCTGATCCGGGCGGCCCGGGCGCGGGCGGCATGCACACGCGGGGTGGCGGGTGTAGCGGTGAGACTGCTCATGGTTCCTCCTCCATCGGTGTGGTGCTGACACCCCTCTGTCGGAGCCGTCCCCCCCGAACCGGACACGCCTTCGCGAAACATCTTGAGCGGTGTGCCGACGCGCGCAGGCGGCGGCCGGTCCCTCCCTGCAGCTCGCAGGTATGGCACTCGACCGGACCGGGACGCGCCAACCCGTGAACGGCTCGGACGGGCGAGGCGCGTCCAACTGAGGATCGTCTCCGGAAGCTCGGGAACGGTCGCTCACGAGGACGTCGCCGAACTCAAAGTCGTTGGCCAGCCAGCGGCTGACCACAGCAGGATGCGCTCATGACGGCACGCATCTCTCACACAAGCGTCGACTGCGTCGACGCCTACGAGCTGTCGCAGTGGTGGAAGCAGGTGCTCGGCTTCGTCGACGTCGAGGGCGACCCCAACGACCCCGGCGACGAGGAGTGCATGATCATCTCCCCGACGACGGGAGAGCAGCTCCTCTTCATCGAGGTGCCGGGCTTCGACACCTTCACGCCCAAGCGGATCCACCTCGACCTACGACCGGTAGAGCGCACCCGCGACGAGGAGCTCGAGGTGCTCCGGGGCCTCGGCGCCACCGAGGTGGCAGATCACCGCGGCATCCACGGACCGGGCACCGGCTGGGTCGTCCTGGCCGATCCCGAGGGCAATCAGTTCTGCATACTCCGCGGCACCCAGGAGCACGACGCGAAGTAGTCATCCCGTGGCACGACGCAACCCCTCGCTAGGTCAGCCACCCCGACCAGTCCCGCGGTGCACCACTCAACGATGGCTCAGCGGTGCGAGAGCGCCACCCGCACGCCTAGCCCGATCAGGACGACGCCGGCGACGCGGTCGATGGCTACCTGCACACGCTCCTTCGACAGGAAGCGTCCCAGCGCCCCGACGGCCAGGGAGAAGCAGCCCCACCACAGCACCGCCACCGCCAGGAAGACCGCAGCCAGCACCCCAGTGGTCCACACCGGCTCACCAGGGGTGACGAACTGCGGGATCAGCGTCAAGAAGATCAACGCGATCTTGGGGTTCAGCAGGTTGGTGAGCAGCCCTTGGCGGAACGCCGCGCCGCGCCCCACCAGCGGAGGAGGCAGTGCACTGGCTGTGCGCGCAGCAGACGGCCGCCGACGGGAATGCCACAGTGCCATGACACCGAGGTAGACCAGGTAGGCCGCCCCGACCAACTTCAGGACGGTGAACGCCGTCGCCGACGCCGCCAGCAGCGCTGCGAGACCGGCGGTGGCAGCCGCGGCGTAAACAGCGATCCCCGTGCAGCAACCGAGCCCGGTCCACCAGGCAGTCGACGACCCACCGCGCACGCCGTTCCGCAGGACCAGGGCCATGTCTGGACCGGGAGTCAGGGTGAGGACGACCACGACGGCAAGGAAGGGCAACAGCTGGGCGGGCACGACAGCATCCAACCAGGCGCACCCCTGCCGCATCCCGAGGTCGCTAGGCGACGACGGTCGCCAGCTCGGCCAGGGCCGACCTCTGCTGGTGAGGCCACCGACCGTCGGCGACGTCGCCGTCGCCTTCCGGTGCAGGTCGGGGCCTCGGTGTTCATCTTCGACGAGCACCCCACCGCGGTGCCACTGGCGGGGTACGTGACAGCCGTGAACCAGTACCGCCTTGATGCGCTCACCGCCGAGCAGGCGCATGCGCCGCCAGGAACGGACATGGTGTGGTTCGGTCAGCAGTTGAGAGAGAACTACTACCCGGGCATGCCCGACGATGCGGTCGTCGAGGTCGCCGAGCTCAAGTACATCGCCTCACCTCGGTAGCGGATCTTCACGTGGGGATCCGTTTCCGGGAGCCGTTCGGCCTCAGTCCTTGTCCGTGGCGCGGACCTCGACGCGAGGCGTTGCTCCATCGGTGGGGGCGGACAGGGCTTGGTCGCGGTAGTGGTTCAGCAGCGACACCGCCCGCCAGGGCGACCTCCCCCTGATCCAGGCCGGGACGTCGAATGCCTCCGGCGGTAGAGAGCTCGCCAGCTGCCGCGCCTGGGCTCGGGTGTCACGGGCAGGAGATAGGTCGACGCGCGGGGGCGACTACCCACCTCGTTGAGGCGGAACGGTGCGACGTGTGGTCGGCAACGGGGCGATCACAACCCAGCGGTAGACGTGCGCGTGCCAGCATCATGGCCGCATGACCGACGTCGAGGACACAGCGCAGACGCTCGTTCAGGCTGTGCTGCGGCATGCCGAGGCAGTTGCCGGGGCCGACGCAGAAGGGCGGCAGGAAGCCGGACGTGCCCTCGCCGAGGCGCTCGACACCTACGGCGTCGCGGTCGTCAATTCAGGTAGCGAGCTGCCCGAGGACTACGAAAGCCTGGAGGACTGGCTTGGGGAAGAAGACGGTCTTGAGACCCCGGTCCCCGAGCCTGACCTCCGGCAGCGCATAGCCCTCTTCACCCGTACCGACCTTGCGGTCACCGACATCGACCGGCTGAGGTCAGCGGCCGCGTCTCGCTATGCCGAGTGCTGCGGTGAGCCCGGTGACGACGTGGAGTCGGAGGTGGCCAATCCGGCGGACGCCGTGGACCACCTGGTCGGGCACGAGCCGACATCGCTTGAGCCTGACACCGTGGAGGAGTTCGGGCTCGATCTCTTGTCCTGGGCAAGCACCACCATCGCCGGAGTCACCGAGGAGGACCTCGACGAAAGCCCCTGGGCTCCTCTGCTGGCAGCGGTTGACGGCGAGGCCCACGAGGGCTGATTGTCGCGAGCCGATCGCTTGGTGGGGTGCGCCGTCGTGGGCGGAAACCCCGGTCGGTCAGCGTGCCACCCGATAGGTGGCGACCACGGTGCCTCGTTCCGAGGTCCAGGTCTGCTCGACCTCCAGCGGCACGTAGCTGCCCTCGAAGAGCCTGGCGCCGGAACCGAGCACGACCGGGATGGTGGTGAGCACGAACCGGTCGACGAGCCCGGCCGCGGTCAGGTCCCGCGCCAGGGCGAGGCTACCCAGGACCACCAGCTCCCCCTCACCGTGCTCCTTGAGCGCGGCGACGGTCTCGATGGCCTCACCAGCGAGGCGGTGGCTGTTCGGGTAGGGCAGATCGACGTCCGCATCCCGTGTGGCGACATGCTTCGGCGTGGTCCTCAGCAGCTCGGTGAAGGGGTTGTCGTCCGGGGTGCTGAGCCAGTGCCCGACGAGCTGGTCGTAGGTGCGGTGGCCGAACAGCATGGCGGCAGCCGGCTCACCGGACATGGCGCGCTCCATTGCCGCAGGATCGGAGGCGAGGTGCTGGAACGCCCACCCGCCGTGCTCGAAGCCTCCCCCGCGGTCCTCCTCCGGAAAAGCGGGCGCTTGCGCGACGCCGTCCAGCGAGACGTTTTCGACAACGGTGATCGTGTGCATGCCAAGTCGACCGATGTGGGGCGGAGAAATCATCGGCGCATCGATGTGCCGGGCAGACGCACCCGGCTCGCAAGGCGGCGGCTCAACGATCGAGACCTCGGCCTGACGTCCACCAGGTAGCGCGGCCGAGCGGTCCCAGTCGGCGATCGTCTGCCGGCGACGTGTTGCCCTCAGAGGCTGACCGATAAGTTCTCCTGCCGTTGCTCGTCTGAGAAGACGAGACCGACAACCGGTGCACCCGCACACGACGACAAGGACGACCTCTGATGCCGCAGTACCTGCTCTCGCTTCCCCACGACACCGACGAGTCGCCGACCCTGGAGACGATGGACCCGGCCGAGGCGGAGGCCGCCATGGCCGTCGCGGGGGCGTTCATCGAGGAGCTCATGGGATCGGGCGTGTTCCGCTTCGCCGGTGGTCTGCACCCGCCGGCCACGGCCGTGACCGTCGACAACACCGGCGCGCAGCTGAAGCGGACCGAGGGCCCCTTCGTCGAGGCGCCGGAGTACCTGGGCGGCTTCTGGGTGATCGAGGTCGACGACCAGGACACGGCGGTCGACTGGGCCGCCAAGGCGTCCAAGGCGCTGGAGTCCCGGGTCGAGGTCCGAGCCCTGCAGGAGGCCCCTACGGACGACACCGACGCCTGAGCGCTACGTCGAGGTCCGCTGGGACGCCCGATCGTCGCCAGCGCCACCAACGCGGTTGGCGCTGGCGGCCCGCAGTTCGGCTTGACCCGCCTGACGACCGGCTGCCGGCGACAGACGGCAGCCGAGGCGCGGACGCCCATGTGGGACGGCTTGGGCCTGGTCCTGGAACCCCTGCGGGAGGGCTCACCGCTCCAGCCAGGTGACGTGTTCGTGCGCGTCGGGGCGGGGGCCTACAAGGGGTTCATCGGGAATCTGCTCGTCGTCGTTGTCGTGAAAGCGGTAGCCCTGCTCGTTGAGTCGGCTGATGAGGAGTTCGATGTCGTGCCTCGCGCGGTGGGCCATCTCGTCGCAGACCGCTTGCGCCTCTCCCGCTTGTGTCGGATCACCTACGCCTGTGCCGAGCAGGCGGAGTTCGTCCCAGACCAGAGCCTGCTCCCCGTCCCGGTAGTCGTCTGGTGGCAGGACCGTGCCGACGCGCCGGACGCCCGCGCCCGGTAGCGTCCACGAACACTGACTCGACCGCCCGGTTTCGTCGTCAAGGAGAGCGGATGCCCCAGGTGAGCCGGCCCATCGCCGTGGCAGGACTCGTGCTGTGCGCCACGGTGCTCACCGGCTGCAGCAACCAGCCCGCCGAGAACACCGTCGGGGTCGTGTACTGCACTTCCCCGATGCTCGACGAAGGCCGCGTGGAGCAGGTCGAGTACCGGCAGGGCGATGAGGTGATTGCCAGCACCGAACTCGAGGCGGGGGCGACCCACCGCGCAGAGGTCCCAGCTGACGGACTGACGGAGATCTACGTGGACGGCCGACTCGCGGGCTCGTCGGGAGACGACGACCCCGAGGCAACGGTGACCGGGGGCTACACCGCCCTGCTGGGTGAGGGCTGCCCCGAGTACATCGAGCCCTGAGCCGTCCCAGGGACGATCCTCGACTGGGACCAGCCTTGAACGACCGTGGGCGAGCTACGCCTGCTGCTTCATGCCATACCGCTGGCGGGCGGCCTCACCGGAGGTACCGAGCATGGCCCCGATGCTCGCCCATGAGTAGCCATCCGCCCTGGCGTCGACGACCGCCGCGGCGATCGAACGCTCGGCCTCGGCCCGGGCCAGCGCCGCGTCACGCAGTGCCGCATAGGTGCGCGGGTCTCGCTCGTCGGCTGCGGCGGGCTCGTAGGTCTCGAACCGCCGAGCAAGTTCGTCGGCGTGGTCGAGGATGTCTTGCACGGTGCGGGGCATGGTCATCACCTCAGAAACTTCTCTCGGGCCCTCATTGCGTGGACGATGACGGGAGCCAAGGCTCCGTCGATGACGCCAACCTCGTAGACGATGGCCGCGCGGTTGGCGCCGATCACCATCGTGAAGCCCTCGTCGAGCTCGAAGACGCGGATCGGGTGGTCAGAGGCGTGCAGCATGTCGTCGTCACTGACGCCGTGCTTGCGGCACTGTCAGCGATGATCGGTCGAACGCCCACCACTGCAAGTCAACTTGCCTAGAGCCTGACGTCCAGGTCTTCCGCGGTCCCAGTCGACGATCCCCGCCGGAAAGCTCGGCCCCGCACTAGATGCCGCGTGACTGGTCTCCTTGCCGGGACGTGTCCTGCTTGCTGTCGGCACCCAAGGCGGCCCGGCGAGCGGCCACACGTCTCAGGCGGCGAGTGCGACCTGAGGGGCGTTGATGGTCTCGTACTCGATGGGGGTGAGTCTGCCGAGTCGGGCTTGTCGTCGTCGGCGGTGGTAGGTCCGTTCGATCCAGGTGACGATCGCGATGCGGAGCTCGGCGCGGGTGGTCCAGCGGTGGCGGTCGAGGACGTTCTTCTGCAGCAGGGCGAAGAAGGACTCCATGGCCGCGTTGTCTCCGGCGGAGGCGACCTGCCCCATCGAGCCGACCAGGTCGTGGTGGCGTAGCTCGGCCAGGACTCGCCGCGACCGGAACTGCGAGCCTCGGTCGGAGTGCACGATGCAGCCGGCCACTTGGTTGACGCCGCCGCGTCGCGCGACGGCGCTGTTCAGGGCGTCCACGGCCAGACGTGACTTCATCCGGTCGCCGATCGAGTAGCCCACGATCCGCCCGGAGAAGTCCCCCGCAAGCGGGGGTGCCCCCAGTCCTTGATGGCGCAGAGGTAGAGCTTGCCCTCGCCGGAGTCCCGTCCGTGCAGCAGTCTCCCGGTAGCCAAGCAGGAGCACGCCCGCCACGAGACCGAACGTGAGAGCAACTACCCACAGCGGGTCGCCGTCAACGACATTCTCCACGCCGATCGCAACAAGCCCACACAGGCCGCCGACCAGGCCAGCCCGGGCGCTGTCCCGAAGGCTCGTCGCGCGTCGCGGCTTCTTCGACCTCGTCGCCATGGTCGGACCCTAGGCGTCGCGTGGGACGCGGGCGTTCTGATCCACGCCGTGCCTATCGGCGGACGGATCCACGCGGCGCGCCCAATCGTGCTCAAGAGCTTCGGCACCAGCGTCCGTAGAGGATCGGCATGTGAGGGGGTGGCCTCCGAGTCGGCGTGGACGTGGGGTCTCCGGTAGTGCCTCGGTCGTGACGTTGCGGCTGACTGGGCGGTGGGTGACGGTGGACGGATGAGCAGTGCACCTGTGGAGCGAGACACCCTCAAGCGCGCGCGGCGGGGTTGCGCGGTCGTGGGTGGTCTCCTGTTGTCCGTTGCCACCGTGAGCGCCTGCAGCGGGGCCCAGGACGCGGGGACGGCCAGCGGGAGCGGGGCTCCGGTCGTCGCGACGACGCAGGCCCCGAGCACGGCGTCGGCGGCGACCACCGAGGTGGGTGAGTCCTCCACCACCTCCAGCGGAAGCGGGACCGTCACGGCCTCCGCCGACGCGACCGCTTCTGGCGGGGACCCGCTGCTACCGCAGGGTCAGGTGCTCGTGGCCAACGAGGACGGGGTCACGCTGCTGGCCACCCGGGGCGCCGGCGGGGTGGTGGTCGAGGACAGCGCCGTGCGGGCCTTCGACGACGGGCGCGGCGGTCTGGTCTACCAGTCCGCGATGCCGGAGGGGGCAGGCGGGATCCTGTGGCAGCAGTCGGTTGACGCCGAGCCGGTCGAGGTCGTGGCGCCGGGGCTCGCGGACCAGGTGACGCTTGAGGGTGCGGCCGTCGTCGAGGGACAGCCGATCATCGTGTTCAGCGTCTCCGTCGTCGGTGAGCAGCCGGACGACTACGAGGAGTCGATCCAGAGCGTGCGCCTTCCCGCGGGTGGGCGTCAGCGGATCGATGTCACCGGCGGCTTCGAGTCCGGTCTGTCCGGTGCGACGCTTGCCGCGACCGGCACGGTCTCGCTGCAGACCTTCGACACGGCCGCGACCGTGTTCCGCTTCGTCGACCTGACCGGTCGTGACGTCGTGGTCCCGGCAAACCCGCTGGCTGCCGGCGCGTGCGGGGACGAGCCCGACTGCCCCACCGGGCTGACGCTGGACCTCGCGGGGGATCGACTCGGCTGGTTGCAGGCCGAACCCGTCCAGGGTGGCACGCGGTACGACCTGCTCGTGCAAGGCGTCGAGGCCGACGAGCCCACGACGGTCGTGCCGATCGACGCCGCTCTGCTGCCGGACGGGGTGCTGCCCTCGACAGTCGAGCTGGCCGGCGACCTCGCCCTCGTGAACCGGGCCAGCACCAACGGCCCCAACCCTCCGGTGTCCTCAGCCCTGTTGGTCGACCTCGCCGCTGACGAGGTCACCGAGCTTTCTGAGGCCGGCTACGCGTCCCTGACCCAACCCGGCAGCTCAGACCGCTAGTACGTCCCACTACCCGTCGTGTGCCGGAGCCTGCGTTGGCTGGTGGGGTCTCACTCGTCCGGGCGCTTATCGGCGGCGCTGTGGTTGTCGATGTCTCACGGGTGGACACGGGAACGGTGACGGGATCGCCCGTGGGTCTCGCGGCCATGCTCGGTCGTCTGCGTGCCCGGCACCCGCTGCTGATCACGGTCTCGTTCCTCCTGCTGTATGCCGGTGCGGTGGCCCTGGGGCGTGCCACGCGGGTCGAGGACACCCAGCTCGCGCTGGTGTGGCCCGCCGCGGCCGTGGGGGTGCTGTGGATCGCCGCGTCATGGGGCAGCGCCCGCCGGGTGCTGCTCGCGAGCGTCCTGCTGGCCGTGGTGGCCGGCGCCATCAACCACCTGACCGGCGTGGGCGCGGCCATGGCGGTCGTGTTTGCCGTGGCCAACGTCGTGCAGTCGCTCGGGGTATGCCTGGTCCTCGTCCGGCTCCAGCGTGCGTGGGGTCACGAGCCGTTCCGGCTCCGGCACACCCAGGACCTGGCCGCCCTCGTCATCGCCTCCGCGGCGGGTTCGCTCGCCGCGGCCTTCATCGGCCCGGTCGGGCTGTGGCTGCTTCAGGACGCCGACCTGCTTCCCACAGCGGGGGCGTGGATGCTGCGCAACGCCGCCAGCGTGTTCGTCTTCGCCGCACCAGCGCTGCGGCTCGCCGATCCCCAGGAACGCTACCCCCGGCAGGGGTGGCAGGTCTGGGCCGAGCTGGCGGTCGCCTGCGTCATCATCTCCATCGGCTACCTCGCCGTCTTCGCGCTGGACTCGAACCTGCCGTTGGCGTTCCTGCCGATGCCGTTGAGCATGTGGATCGCACTGCGCTTCCACACCACGTTCGCCGCGGTCCATGTGCTGCTCGCCGGCGTCCTCATGGTGGTGACCACTCTTCAGGGCCTCGGCCCCTTCGGTGACGCCTCACCCGTCAACCGGGTGCTGCTGGCGCAGGCGTGCGTGTCGGCCGTCGGCCTGGTGACCCTCGTCCTTGCCCTGCAGCGCGACGACCGTCGGCGACTGGTGGCGCGGCTGGAGGAAACCACCCGTCAGGCGCACGAGCTGGCCGAGGAGCGAGACCGGGCCTCGCGGGCCAAGACCGCCTTCCTCGCCACCATGAGCCACGAGATCCGCACCCCGCTGAACGGGGTCCTCGGCCTGACGGACCTGCTGTCGGGGTCGGACCTGCCCGAGGAGCAGGCCGACTGGGCCCGCCAGGCCAGCCGGTCCGGCCGGGCCCTGCTGACCATCGTCAACGATGTGCTCGACCTGTCCAAGGTCGAGGCCGGCGCGGTGGAGCTCGAAGAGGTGCCCCTGCGGGTCGGCGACGTCGTCGAGGACGCGCTGCTGCCGGTCAGGCTGGCCGCGGAGGAGGCCGGCGTCACCCTGGTCGTGGTGGTCCGACCGGCCATGCGGCACGACCGGGTCGGTGACCCCTCACGGCTGCGACAGGTGATGACGAATCTTGCGTCCAACGCGGTCAAGTTCACCGAGCAGGGCTCGGTCGTCGTCACGGTCGGTGGTGACGACGAGCAGGTGTGGCTGCAGGTGGCCGACACCGGGGTGGGCATGACCGAGGAGCAGCAGGCGAGGCTGTTCCAGCCCTTCACCCAGGCCGACGCCTCCGTCACCCGCCGGTTCGGGGGCACCGGCCTCGGCCTGGCCATCGCCGGCGGGCTCGTCGAGCGCATGGGCGGCACGATCACCGTGACCAGCGCGCCCGGGCGGGGGTCGACGTTCCGCGTGGACGTCCCGCTCCCGTCCGGGCCACCCATCGCGGGTACCGAGGCGTCCGTGGCGGGGATTCCGGCACGTGTGCCCGGCCCCCGCCCGGCCGGCGCAGAGAAATCCCGTCGCGCGGGCGACGAGGTCGGGCGGGCCGAGCTCGGCCTTCGTGTCCTGGTCGCGGAGGACAACGAGGTGAACCAGCTCGTCGCGAGGATGACTCTGAAGCGAGTCGGCGTCGACGTCGACGTCGTCGGCGACGGGCAGCAGGCACTGCAGGCCCTGCGCACCGGCGACTACGACGGCCTGCTGCTGGACCTGCAGATGCCCGTCCTCGACGGGATCCGCACCGTGAAGGCCCTACGGGCCACAGAGGCCGAGGACGAGTCACCACGACTACCCGTGTTCGCCATGACGGCCAGCGTCCTGGCCACCGACCGCGACGCCTGCCTACGCGCAGGCATGGACGGCGTCCTGCCCAAGCCCTGGAACGCCGACCAACTCAAGTCCGTGCTCGACCACATCACCCGCAACCGGCCCGCCGCGGCAAGCACCTGACCCACCGTGGGCCGGAGGCATCCGTCGGTGAGACCTGACCGATGGTGTCCGACTGGGGATCCCCTGCGGCACGGACATGGCGTCCTGAGGCCACTCCCCTACGCAACGACGGTCGTCTCTGGCAATCGGCCCGTGGGGCGAACGCGGCCTCGGCGCGACGGGTGGTGCGCCACCTCATCCTGCGCGAACCCGCGCGGCTCCTCGTCCGCTGGCCCGCTCTACCCGCTGCTCTCGGCGTCCGGGCCTCCGGGACCGGCCGCCAGGGCCCGTTCGAGTCCGTCCAGCAGCAGAGTCAGGCCGTACTCGAAGGAGCTCTCGTTGCTCGGGTGCTCCAGGTGCCATTCCACGTGCGCCACGAGCTCCGGGAAGGCGTCGAGACCGGGTCGGGCGAGGAAGCCCGCCGCCGCGCTCGCCCGGCCCGGGCCTGGCGCGCTCGCCTGGGCAGCGAAGGTCACCGCCTGCACGGCATGGCCGAGGACGTGGTTCTGGATGATGTGGAAGGCACGGTCCAGCAGCGTCGGCGGGAACCCAGCCGCCCGGAGCGTCGCGAGCGAGGCGTCCATCTGCCCCATCCGCGTCGGGCCGACACCTGAGGTCTGCGTCACCCAGAGCATCGCGGCCCAGGGGTGCCGGAGCAGCGCGGCATGGGTCTGCACCGCTCGGTCGCGCAGCTGGACCTGCCAGGGGGCGCCGGGCGGCGGGTCGTCGACCTCGGCCGCGACCTGGTCCGCGAGGGCGTCCAACAGGTCCGACTTGCTGTCGAAGTGGTGGTACATCGCCATGGCCTCGACCCCTAGCTCGGCGCCCAGCCGCCGCATCGTCAACCGGTCCAGGCCGTCGGCGTCGGCAAGCGTCATGGCGGCTCCCAGCACGAGCTTCCGGGACAACGGGGTCCGAGCATTGACTGCCATGATCGTGGACCCTACTTTACGTCGTACGTTTACGTCGTAAAGGAGAGAGCATGAAGGCTCTGGTTCACCATCAGTACGGCTGGCCTGCCGACGTCCTGCACCTTGAGGACGTCCCGGACCCGTCACTGGGCGAGCACGAGGTCCTGGTCCGGGTCCAGGCGGCCTCGGTCAACGCGGCCGACTGGCACCTGGTCCGGGGTCTGCCGCTGTTCGTCCGGGCGACCGGGATCGGCCTACGCCGCCCCCGCCAGATCCTGGTCGGCTCCGACGCCGCTGGGCGGGTCGAGGCCGTCGGGCGCGCGGTCACGCGCTTCGCGCCTGGCGACGACGTGGTGGCCTGGGGCGTCGGGGCGTTCGCCGAGCTCATGGTCACCAGCCAGGAGCACGTGGTGCGTCGCCCGGCGGCTCTCGACGCTGCGGCCGCTGCCACGATCCCGCTGGCCGGGACGACCGCCCTGCAGGGGCTGCGGGACAAGGCCCGGGTCGGCGAGGGCAGCCGGGTCCTCATCACGGGGGCCTCCGGTGGTGTGGGCTCGTTCGCGGTCCAGCTGGCCGTTGCCGCGGGCGCAACCGTCACCGCGGGGTGCAGCACGGGCAACGTCGACCTCGCCCGCTCGCTCGGGGCCGAGCACGTCCTGGACTACACCTGTGACGACGTGCCCGGACCCGGGCCCTTCGACACCGTGCTCCACCTCGCCGGCCCCACGGCGGTCCGTGCGATGTTCCGCGCCCTGACACCGGGCGGTGCCCTGGTCATCGCCAACGGGGACGGCGGGCGCTGGCTCGGCCCGCTAGGCGTCATGGGCCGGGCCGCCGCCCTGTCGACCGTGTCCACGCGGCGCGCGGGGTTCTACCTCGCACAGACGACCCAGGACGATGTGCAGACCCTCCTCGACCAGGCAGCCACAGGGACGTTGCGCACCGTGATCGGGCAGACCTACGACCTGTCGCAGGCAGCGGAAGCCGTGACCCACGTCGCCGAGGGGCACCCACGCGGCAAGGTCGTGGTCACAGTCTGATGGCGCCCTGCGCCGTCCGGCTGGGGGTCGTCTCTTGAGACGGATCTCTGTCCTTCGGGTGTGCGGCTCGAGGGTAGGAAGGTCCGGGCTGGGAGGGGAAGAGCAGGCGGATCCGGTGCACGATGGCCAGCATGGACGATCATCTGCATGTGATCCCGATCTTGCCCGTCCGCGACGTCGGTGAGGCGGTCGCCTTCTGGTCTCGCCTACCCGGCTTCAGCGTTGACGAGCATCACGGCGGCGGGTACGCCTTCGTGCTCCACGGCGAGGCTGAGGTGGTCCACCTCGCCTTGTTCCCCGACCTTGACGTCACCGGCCATCACGCCGGGTGCTACGTGCACCTCGCCGACGTCGACCAGCAGCACGCCGAGTGCGTGGCCGCCGATCTTCCTGTCACCGGGGTGAAGGATGAACCCTGGGGGATGCGGGAGTTCAGACTGACTGATCCAAGTGGGAACGTCCTGCGGGTCGGCTGCGCTCGATAGGCGATCGTCCATCGGGCGGGTCGACGTTCAGAACTGAGGGTGGTCCCTCAGCGGCCAGGGGGTACCCGGCTGAGGTCGAGCAGCGTGACGGGAGAGCAAGCGGGCGTTAACGCCAGCAGCGATCGCGATCAGGCCAAGGAACCCAGCCTGAAGGAGCCAGCCACGCTCGTCAGCGTCGCAATCGGCCTGTGGGCAGCTTCCGTATCCGCTGAAGAACAGGAGCAACATGCCGACGCAGACGAGGGCCGCGAAGACGGAGGCCGCCGTCGCGGCCCGAACCTGACCAGCCATGTCGCCCTCCCCATCACCGTGCGTCGATCGCAGCCTATGCGGCGGTCGATTTGTGGTGCTGGGACGAGAGCAACCAGCGATCGACGGATTGATGTCACGGGGGCCACGGATCCCACTGCCGATTGGCATGCGGAGCGTGCCAGTGACCAATCGGTTGTCGACGACTCGCAAGGTGCTTGTGGCATACTGTTTGGGTTCGTGCCACACTACCGTGATGGATGCCACGCTAGTACTTGGGCAGCAAGGTCGTCTTGTCATCCCTGCCGACGTCCGAGCCGCGCTCGGCCTGGCTCCGGGTGACCGCCTGCACCTGCACCTGGCGGGACGCCGGCTCGTCCTGCAGCGTCAGCAGGACGCCGCCGCAGAACTACGGGGCTTGGCCGCCTCGGTGTCGGCCTCTCGCTCCCTGGTCGAGGAGCTTCTCGCCGAGCGGCGCGAGGCAGCAGCTCGAGAATGACGGTGCTCGACGCGTCCGCCATCCTCGCCCTCCCGCACGACGAACCCGGAGCCGACGTGGTCATGGCTGCCTTGCCCGGCTCCGTGTTGGGGTCAGCCAACCTGGCCGAGGTCATCGGTAGGCTGGTCGATGAAGACGTCGACTCCGCCCGTCTACGAGAACTGCTCGGCGCCGCAGGGGTGCGGGTGGAACCAGTGACCGAAGCCGACGCCGAACTCGCCGGAGCCATGCGTGGCCTCCCCGGCGGTCGTTCCCTGTCCCTCGGGGACCGCTGCTGCCTCGCCCTCGCGGTACGCAGCGAGCCGCCGCAGGTCCTCACGGCCGACCGCGTCTGGGCGGACCTCGACGTCCCGGTGGCCGTACTTCTGCTCCGGTAACCGATCCCCAGCTGGCGAATCGACAAGAGCGTTCGGTTCGCATGTCGACCACCTGACGGGGACGATCTCATCGACGAGGCAGGGCCGCTGTTCATCCTCTGGCCGCCTCCTGGACCTGAGGTGTCCGTCCGGCCGTCGCCCTCATGACGGCTCCCGTTCGCTCAGGCTCCTTAGCCTCGGCCATGGCGGCTGATGGCTCACGGACCTGGAGCAGGTGTTCGGTCGCCTGCCCGCCGCGGCTCGGCCGCGGACCCGCGCGCCTGAGGAGTCGACATGTCCGAACCGCTGACCCGACGAGGAGCGTTGGGGGCGGGGCTCGGCCTGGGTGCCGGCGTCGCGTTCTCAGGGACGACCGCCGCCGCCATGCCCCGCCCCGGTACGCAGGCCCGGGCGTCGCGGCGGGACCGCTGCCGTCCCTTCAGCATGGTGACGCACCTGCACTCCTCCTTCAGCGAAGGCGGCAGCTACGCCGCTGGCGGGGGCGGCGGCAGCATGATGGCCCATCTTGACCAGGCCGTGCGCAACGACGTTGACGTCATCTGGTGGACCGACCACGACTGGCGAATGGCCGCGTTCGGGTACTACGAGGGGATCGGGTTCGACGGGACCCGAGAGGGTCAGGACCTCACCTGGACGCAGCAGCGGACCGGGGACGTCGCGGACGTCCTTCACGAGTTCGTCACCGAGCCGCGCAGCCCTGATGAGGACGGCGGGGCCCTGCGGGTCGCGGCGACGGGCCCTGCCGATGGATGGGGAGCCGGGCTGATGTGGGGCAAGGGCGGGAACAGCTTCTACACGACCAACCTCAGCGACACCGTGCTGACCGTCGACATGCTGGCGGAACAGGTAGGCGTCGACGCCGCGCTCGTCGTCGAGGTCGGCACGTCATACCGCCCCGCCACGGCCGGCCGGCCGGCCGGGGAGTACCGGCTTCAGTACCGCGTGGGCGTCACGGCGGCGCGGTACCTGGCCGAGCCCCTGCTTGGCGTGGTGACGGTGGCGGCGACAGGTGGCTGGCAGAGCCTGACGCTGCCGCTGCTGGACGACGTCAGCCGCTTCTGGCCCGACCTCGTCGCGGAGGACTCCTCGCTCGCACGGCTGCGGTTCGGGGTCGTTGCCCGCAACGGCGCCCGCGGCCAGGGCCTCTTCGACCGGCTTCGCTTCGAGCGCAGCAACCGTGACGTCCTCGTCGACCCCGTCCGGTTGCAGCAGGACCTGGCGCGCCGCCTAGGTCCCGACTACCCCGGCGTGGCGCAGCACTTCGGCACCGAGGTGTCGATGGTCCGTCACCTGAACGCCTACATGGCCGACCTCGAGCTGTACGACTACCCGCCACAGGACCCGCCGCCCCGGCTGGACGGCTCGGTCGAGGCCGCGACCGAGCTGGTCCGCTGGTACCACGACCGCGGAGCGGTCGTGCAGTACAACCACCCGCCCATCAACCACGCCGAGATGGTCGCCACCCGCGGCCTCGGGGCCGACCTGGTCGAGCTGGCCGAGAGCGGAAACGAGCCGGAGGTGTTCCGCGAGCGGATGGCGCAGTTCGACGTGGCGGCCCGGCACGGCATATTCATGACCGGGACCAGCCAGCAGGACGACCACGTCGGGCGAAGCTGGACGAACTTCGCCCAGTTCTTCCTGACCTCGGTGTGGGCGGAGTCGACCTCGGCAGACGACCTGCTGGCCGCGATGGCTTCGGGGCAGGTATGGGGCCACGACCTGGCGCGCTGGCCGTCGGGCACCCTGGACCTAGAGGTCTGGGGACGCCGAGCCATGGGCAAGGTGTTCCGCACCAAGGCCCCGCGCCACCAGGTCGTGGTGACCGCGACCGACCTGCCAGCGGGCGCAGTGGTGGACGTGGTGGTTGGGGTGTGCGACCTGCAGGGCCTGACCCCGTCGGTGCGCCGCACCGCCTACCCGGCTTCGGACTTCGCCGAGGGGCCGGTCCGCGTGCTTCTGAATCGCGGTGTGGGCAGCTACCTGCGGGTCGAGGTCCACGACGCCGACGGCCTGCTGCTTGGCTTCGGCAACCCGTTCTGGCTGCTGCCCCCCGACTCGCCCGTCGACGTCCCGGCAGGTCGGGAACTGCGGAGCTGACCCGCCGGTGTCACGCCGTGGGTTCGCGGAAGGCTCGCGACTGCGCGTGGATGGGCGTCGGCGCGGTGCCGTTGCCGAGCTTGTGTCGTCCTCCGCGGCCTTCAGGACTGCTGGGCGTGCAGATCACACCCGTCCTGTGACCTCCGCCGCTAGACGATCCTATGCCGGACCGAACCCACGTAGCGCCCTGCGGCCAGGGACGGCCTCGAGAACGGCGTCCAAGAGCGGCCTACCCCGGTAGGCGTCGTCTACCGCGCAGGTCGGCCGCCGGGTACTGCGGCTCACGACAGGTGACACCTGCCTGTGGGCCCCGAAGGTGCCTCCGGGCGACTCATCGTCGTGCGCAAGCCCACCTTCGGAGAGTCCGAGCCTCGAGACACGTCTGGCCGGTTCAGGTGTCTGCGTTGCGGGTCGATGAGGAGTGAACGGACCGATCGGGGTCGGTGGCCCACTTGACCCGGAACGGAGGGGATCGCCCGTGATGGAGCGTCGCGTCCTGCTCCGTTTCGTTGGATTCGCTGTGCTCTTCGTGTTCGCGTTGTACGTGGGGCTTGCGGCCCGCCCTTCGGGTGATCAGGTGGCGCTGGTGTGGCCGGCGGCCGGCGTGGCTGTCTGGTGGCTCTGGAACACGAGAAACCAGCGGGCGGAGTGGATCACTTGCGGGGTCGCGCTGTTCACCCTGTCAGGGCTGGTCAACCTGGACACAGGCGCGCCGGTTCTGGTGGCAGCGCTCTTCGGCGGGGTCAACCTTGCCCACGCTGCTGTCGGTGTCGTGGCGTTGCGTCGGTGGTTGCCTGCGTCGACGCTGCAGACGCCTGCTCAGCTGTTGCGCCTGCTCGGGGTAAGCATCCTCGCTGGATCGGTGAGCGCCGTCCTGACGGCCGTGGTGTCGGGGTGGTTCGCCGGAGCCGACATGCTGCCAACCGCCGGGCTGGTCCTCGTACGCAACAGCGGGACCATGTTCGTGGTGCTAGCCACGGTGCTCGCCCTGCGGGCGCCCCACGTCTGGAGCGACGTTGCCGACGGGCTGAGGAAGCCTGCCTGGGTCGCCACGGTGCTCGCGTGCGTCGGCCTGTACCTGTTCGTGTTCGTGGCACCGCTGCAGTACCCGACGCTTTTCGTCTCCGTCGCAGCCGCGGTGCTCGCGGGCCTGCGTCTAGGGGTGCCCACCGCCGCCGTCGTCACGTCGTTCTCCTCGGTTCTCGCGGTGGAGTCGGCGGTGCACGGCCTGGGGGCCATGTCCCTGGTCGAGGACCCGCAGGCCAGGGCCGTGCTCGTGCAGGCGCTCATCGTCCTCACCGTCGTCGTAGCCTTGACCCTCGCCCTGCTCGTCCGCGGAAGGGACCTGGCGGGCGCCGCCCTGGCCAGGCAGTCCCGCGACCTGCAGGACATCCACGACTCCGCGCTGGTCGGCAAGGCAGTTGTCCGCCGCGGCGACGACGGAGGCTGGACGCTGGACGCAGCCAACCCCGCACTGGTGCAGCTGCTCGGACAAGACCCGTCGGGACACCGCTGGCGCGAGGTGCTCCTGCGCGAGGACTCGATCCGCGTCCGCGACCTGGTCGACGAGCTCGCGATAGGTGCCAGGGACTCCGTCAGCGTCGAGGTCCGCCACCTGCACAGCGACGGCAGGCAGATCTGGACCCAGCTGCACGTCTCACGGCTGCGAGGCACCCAGCACGGCGCGAGCCTCGTGGCCCAGGTCGCAGACCTCAGCGAACGCAAGGCCGTAGAAGACAAGCTCGCCCGCCTCGCGCTGCACGACCCGCTCACCGGTCTACCCAACCGGACCCAGCTACAGAGCTGGCTGGCCACCCTGCTGAACGACCCCAGAAGCCGCGGCGTGGGCGTCCTCTTCCTCGACCTCGACAACTTCAAGGCGGTCAACGACCGCCTCGGTCATGACGCCGGCGACCACGTGCTCCAGCAGGTGGCCAGGGTGCTACGAACCGACCTGCGGCCCACCGACCTGGCCTGCCGGCTAGGCGGGGACGAGTTCGTCGTCTGCTGCCCAGGCATCAGTACGCTCGCGGAACTCGACGCCGTGGTCACCCGGCTGGCAGACATGCTCGCCCCGGTGCTCGCCGCCGCAGGCGTCCCCGGGCTAGGCGTGAGCATCGGCAGCACACTGGGCAACATCGGTGACGACGCTGAGGAGCTGCTGCGGTGCTCCGACCGTGCGATGTACGCGTTGAAGCGGTCCTCGGGTCGGCCGGCTATCGCGGCCACGCCGTAGCCCAAGGCGGACCCCGCCGCGGACGGCGACGTGTAGACCGACCCGGCGCCGAGTGCTCAGCCACTCCGCGAGTCAATCGAGCAAGGGATCGACACCGTTCACGGATCGTCGGCCGGGAGACGCTCGCGGCGTCCCGCGGCCGCCCTCGGGGCTCGTAGCGCGGCCCGGGGCGAGGTCGCGCCGATGGAGGGTCGACTGGTGGGACACGGGTAGAACTGGGCGGTCACGCGGTACCCCCGCTGCCGTCCGTTGCGCCCCAGTCTTTCCTGGCGCCCAGAAGGCCTACCGGGGGTCGTGGCACCGGAGGTGGGGAGGGGGCTGGTCTCGACCTACCACGTCCACGTCCCTCCTCGGCTGAGGCGCACGAGCGTTGATGTCGTCGACTGTGAGCGCTGCACGTTCCAGGGTTGCGCCGTCTCGTCGGGCTGGTCGTCCCGCTCCGCAGGCCACGCACCCCCGAGGGTCGAGCGCGCCCTGCCCTGGGGCTCGTCGACCTCCGGTCACAGCCGCCGCAGCAGGACGCGCGACCACAGATCGGCCAGGTGGGCTGCGATCCTCGCGTCGTCCTAGCCGCGCTGCCGGAGCAGTCCGGTCCTAGGTCTTCTTCCTGCTGTGCAGGACCATGACCTACCGGGCGGGCGAAGACCTGCTCCACCTGGGCGAGGAAGACTTCGTCCACCTCCCGCAGGGGATGCCCCACGCCTTCCGCGTCACCGGGTCCGAACCCGCCCGGTTCCTCGGGATCTTCACCCCCGGTCGGCTCTTCCACCTGTACGAGGAGGTCGGGATGCCCGCCGCCGAGCGCCGCCCCCCCCCCCGGCGCCGACGGGCCGAGCATCGCGGAGGAGATCCCGCGGTGGAACGCCGTCGCCGACCGCTACGGCCTGGAGGTGCTGGGTCCTCCCCTGCCCGGGGACGCCTGAGGAGTTCGACCCTTGGCCGGCAGGCACGACGGCGTGGGCCGGCGATGATGAGCTCGGTGGGGATAGGAAACCGGTCGGGCGGACCACTTGGGGCGGGACGACAGCACCCGAACAGCGCTAGCCCTACCTTCACATCACCGACACAACGCCGTGCGTCTTCGCGCTTCAGGGACATCCCACCCCGCGTCAGGAAGCCCCTCCCCGCGAACTCAAGCCCCACGACGACCGTCGCCGACGCGCCCCGACAGTCAAGCCGCTCGGTCACGGCTCGCCTGGTCGAGGCCAGCCCACCCGCGCCTGCCTGCCCGCGGCCCCCTAGACGGGTTGCGTCGAGGGCGACTTGTCCGGTGCGCCTGGATCGCCGGGCTCGAGCGTGCTTCCGTCGCCCTGCGCGTCGTCCCGGGTTGTCGTCAGCCAGCCGAGGATGTGGGTGGGGTCCATGGGGCGGGCGAGGTGGTAGCCCTGGAGTTCGTCGCAGCCGAGCTCCCGGAGCCGGCCGCAGACGGCTTCGCTCTCGACGCCTTCCGCGACGACCGTGAGGCCGAGCTCGTGGCCCAGGGAGATGACCGAGCGGGCGACCGCGGCGTCCTTGGAGTCCTCCAGGAGGTGGGTGATGAAGCCGCGGTCGATCTTGAGGCTGCAGACGGGCAGAGTCTTGAGGTACGACAGGCTCGTGTAGCCCGCTCCGAAGTCGTCGATCGCCACGGCGACCCCCATGGCCCTCAGGTGGCTCAGGGTCGTCGCTGCCCGGGACGGGTCGACCATGACGGCTGTCTCGGTGATCTCCAGCTCGAGCGCCTGCCCCGGGAGACCGACCTCAGCCAGGGCCGCCAGCACCGCCCCCGGAAGACCGGGGTCGAGCAGGGTCGAGGGGGCGATGTTGACGGCGACGCCGACGTCCCAGCCGGCGGCCCGCCATCGGGCACAGTCCTGCAGCGCGTTCGCCAGCACCCAGGCGGTCAGCGGCCACAGCAGGGCGGTCTTCTCGGCGAGCGGGATGAACACGTCCGGCGCCAGAAGTCCGCGACGGGGGTGCTCCCAGCGGACCAGAGCCTCGAACCCCACGGTGCGTCGTCCGCGCGCTGTGACCTTTGGCTGGTACAGCAGCCTGAGCTCACCCGCGGTGATGGCGCGGCGGAGGTCCGCGAGCAACCCCAGCTGCTCGACGTCGTGCGGGTCGTCGGCCTCGTCGTAGAGCCGGACACCGCCCCCGTCCTGCTTGGCCTTGTACATGGCGACGTCGGCGCAACGCATCAGGTCCGGGAGGGTGAAGGAGGTGCTGGTGCTCGCGACGACACCGATGCTGGCTCCCACCTCCAGCGTGACGCCGGCCAGGTCGTGGGGTTGCTGAAGGGCCGCGTGCACGTGGGCGGCGACCGTCAGGGCCGCGGCGGTGTCGCGGAGGTTCGTAAGCATCACGGCGAACTCGTCACCGCCCAGGCGCACGACGAGGTCGTCGGGGCGCACCGCCTTGCGCAGCGCGGTAGCGACGGACACGAGCAGGTGGTCCCCGACCGGGTGACCGAGAGTGTCATTGATGACCTTGAAGCCGTCCAGGTCCAGCATCAGCAGGGCAATGTCCCCGTCGGCTGCGGACCGGTCGGGCACCTGCCGGAACGCGGCGGCCAGCATGGCGCGGTTGCCCAGGCGGGTGAGCGGGTCGTGCGTCGCCTCGTGCTCGCGCTGGAGCATCCGGCGGCGACCCAGCACCATCACGCCGGACAGCAGGACCAGGAAGAGCGCAACGGCTGCGTAGACGCCCCGTCTGACGAGGTGCAGCTGATGGGCTGCCTGCTGCTGCGGGAGGAGGACCTCCGCAACCTGTGCGGTCTCGCCGCCCTCGCCGCCCTCGCCGTCCTCGGCGGGGTCGAAGGCCACGAGGACCGTGGCCGAGCGTGCGCGGCCCTCCTCGTGCTCGAAGAGCACCTGCGGTTCACCACCACGGACCCGGTCCAGTCGGGCGGTCTCGTCCGTGGAGAGGGGCTCCGGCTCGGCGATGTCGGCCCACAGCAGGCGCCCGCGTTCGTCGTACAGGTGCAGTCCCTCCAGGTGCCCCTCGTCCTTGAGGTGGTCCACCGCGGAGTCGAGGCGGGAACGCTGGGCGGCAGTCAGGCCCACCCTCGTCGTGGCGGGCAGGTCGACCTCGACGGTCGTGTGGACGATGAGCTCCGCCTCCGCGACCAGGGCGTCGTGGACCTGCCGTTCGAGCTGGCGTTCCAGCACCACGGCGGCGCCCCCGACCGCCAGGTAGCCAATCAGCAGGACGACCACAAGGGCACGCTTGGACATCAGCGCCCCGGCGGGCAGGCGGAAGGATGCGACGCGGTCCCACCCCGGTCGCCCACGCGGGTCCGCACGCGTGCTGGCCATCCGCATAGGTCTCTCGTCGGCGCTGGGACGACGTGGGTTGACCATCAGGAGCTGACATCCCCCGGACGGACCCTGCTCCCCGAGACCCTCGACCCCCGTCACCGTCACCGTCACCGCGGCGGCCGCCTCCAGATGTCAGGACCTCACACCGTCACCACAACCTTCCCCCAGGGGCACCCTTCGACGACGTGCGACACGGCATCCGCCGCCAACGCCAGGTCGAACGGGCTGCTGTCCTTCACGAGAGCCGAGAGTCACGCCCCGGGTTTGATGGCGAGGCGCGGACGATCGCTGCACTGGTACCGCTGCACCTGGCCGCCGCCGCCCATTCAGGCGATGCTCCTCATCCCCGTGGCGTCACAAAAGCCTCACCGACCGCCGTACGCTGCGACGCAGGCTCACCACTCCAGCCCAACGTCACCGGCGCGCCTTCCTCCAAGCGCTCCGGCTCCATGGCGGTGAAGCGGTAGTGGGTGTCGTCGTCGGCGGCCACCTCGGCCACTGGTACATCGCCGACGTACACCACCGGTGAGAGGGCGCGCACCGGTATCGGTCCGTCGGTCTCGACGAGGAACTCGACGGTGCGCTCCAGCCGCGGCAGCGACGACGCAAAGTTGCGACGCTCCGGCGGCACGAAACGCACCAGGCGGGTGGCGATCGAGACTACGCGCGGTAGCCGGTGGTCGGGCCTGGGACGGCGCTCGCGGGCGCCGGAGTCGCTGGTCATGAACTTCCTCCTCGGGCGTGCTCGGTCATGCCGGCACCAGCTGCAGGTCGTCAAAGGCGATCGCGCGGTCCCGCTCGGACGTGAACTTCAGGTGGATGGCCGCGATGCGGCGTCGGTCCAGTCCGCTGCGCCGGCCGATGCACCCCGGGTCGAAGCGCAGCGTGGACAGCATCGTCTTGGACTGGCCGGGCCGTTCGAACGGGCGCGGGACACCGCCGACCGAGGCCGAGCTGATCCAGCCGGTCGTCCCGTGGACGTCCTCCAGTCCCAGCTCGAACGAGACACCGCTGGACGCGACGCTGGCCCCGCCCACCTCGGCGACGCGCAGCCACACCTGCGCCTCGCTCAGGTCGACCTCGCCGACCTCGGACCGGAAGGTGCCCTCCTCCTCCGCCTCCAGCACCATGCCCACGGTCAGCCCGAAGAAGCTGGAGTTGAACGCGCCGCCCACCTGGTCGAACGGGTACTCGTCAGCGAAGGCGCCGCCATTGGCCGACGTGGGCAGTCCCAGCGAGTTGACCCCGATGCCGTTGCCGTCGTCGTGGTGATCGACCGTGTTCGCATGCTCGACCCGGTACGCCAGGTCGATCGCCTCGGTGGGGACACCGGCCGGCTTCACCGTGCCGAGCAGGTACGCCGCCGATCCGTCGCCCAGCAGCATGCTGCGGAACAACGCGCTCCCGTAGACGTCCAGGACGCGCTCGTGCGTCGCCCGCGCGAAGACCGGCGTCACCCCGTCGTCGAAGGCCCACGTCCGGTTGAAGAAGTTGTGGTTCGCGCTGTGCACGTACACCTGAGACGTGTACGGCGCGGCCTCCGACACGTCGTAGAACTGCGCGCCGTTGTTGTCCACCACGTCCCCGTCAGCGGCCGGCAGGATCGTCGAGAACGCGTACCCACGCGGGGTGATGGTCGGGATGCCGTACCAGTAGCGGAAGTTCGTGGGGGCGAGTGCGAGCACGGCCCGGATCGATACCCCGATCGACCCGATGACATCGGGGATCGTGACAACTGCGTCGCCCCCACGGGAGTGGCCCATGAGCCCCAGCCTGTCGAAGTCGATGCGGCCGGTGAAGACGTTGCCCGGGGTCGCGTCCAGCGCCTGGAAGTGCTTGATGGAATCGATGACCAGGTCGGCGCGGTCCTCGATGTTCCCCACCCCTCCCCCAGCACCGTTCAGCGCGTTGCAGTCGACCGAGACCGCGATCATGCCGGTCTTGGCCACGCTGGCCTGGAAGTAGTCGTACCCGAGGTAGCTCGGATCGGCCGGCGAGTGGTTGCCGTGCGCCATCACGACGATGGGCACCCGCCCGAGAGCGGCCAGCCGCTCATGGAAGGGCTGACCCTCGCCGTCGTCGACGGCCGGGTAGTAGACACTGCCCCGGACCGGGCCGTCGGCGTACTCGAGGTGCCCGACCGGGAACAGGTCGAGCGCCGACGGGTCGCCCGCGACCGGCGGATCCACGCACGCGACAGTCAACTCCAGAGCCAGTCGGGCCGGGCAGCTGGTCAGCGACTGGGTCACGTGGACGGTGTCCCCGGCCACCAACGCCTGGGTGAGCGGGACGACCGGAGCGGTGCCCATCCCGACCTGCGCGAGATTCCGGTAGACCCGGATGATCGCCCCGGGCACGCTCGAGGTGACCGTGATGGACGCGTCGCCGGCCTGCACGGGCCCGACACCCGGTGCCGGAAGCGCCGAGCACGGCTGGACCGTGGTGGTCCCGGGCGGGCTGCCCGGGTCATCGGTGCAGAGCTCCTGGGTAGCCGAGAACGTCTCCCCGGCGCTCACCGGCGCCACACCGACGAGCAGGGCACCTCCCCAACAGCGGTACGTGCCCAGCGACGCGCCGCCCCGCGAGACCGTCACCCTCGCACCGTTGGCGATGGACCCGATCCGGACCTGCTCCGCACCGTCGTAGACAGGATCGAACGTCGGCGTCGTCAAGGGGCTGGGACCGGCGGCGACCTCGTACTCGACCGAGGGTGGCGCGGGGTCCGCGCACAGCTCGGCGTGCGCGCGAACCCGCTGTCCCAGAGCGTAGAAGGAGTTGACGTTCACCCCCTGCTGCTGGCTGCACCCGTTGACCCGCCCGACCTCGGCGCCGTCGGCGGTGATCCAGACGTCGGCCCCGCCCAACAGGTTGCCGACCCCGGTCCGGGACCCGCAGGTCCACACGGGCGCAGGGTTGATCTGCGGTCGCGGCGGCCCGGCCGGGTAGTCCTCGGTGTGGTCACGCACGACGAGCGTCGGCGACCACGCGCTGGCCAACCCGTCCCACAGCTGGCGCACCCGCACTGCCTGGCCCGCGACGAGCGGACTGGGCAGCTCGACCCTGGCACCCTGCGGCTCGGGGAATCCGCCAGGGCCGCCGGCGACGACCGAGCCGTCCACCTCGACCTCTAGGTCCGCGTGCGGGACGAAGCCCCAACCCGTGACGGCCGTGGCGCACTGGTAGAGCGGTCCCGCCAGCCACGGCGTCGACAGCAACTCACGGTCGTGACCCAGGTCGAGCTCCTCGAGTTCGACTACCTTCGCGTCCATCCTGCCCCCTCGTCTCGCCGTGGTCGGTCTGACAAGAGGAGGCATCGCGGCCGCGGTGGATACGTCGATCCCGGATGTCGCGAGCTCTTGCCAGCACGAGACACCCGACGGGGTCCGGGCGACGCATCCGACGCTGACACGGCCGCAACGGCGCTCGGTCCTGGTGGTCGACCGTCGACGGGGCCGAGCAGCAGAGCCCGACAGGCATTCAGTCACGTGCTCGTCGTCGCCCTTGGGCGAGGCATCCGACTCCCCCTCGCCGGAGGACAGTCGAGCGCCACTCGAGTCTGACTCGGCAGCGCACCGGATAGCGATAGGGGGGGGGGGGGGTGGGGATCTGCTCGGAGGACGAGTTCACGCGGGCCACCACGGGTCACTGCTGGCCGGGTGGACCGTTCGGGTCGTGCTGCCTGCTGAGAACTGTGATGAATAGCGCACCTGATCCGGCAGCCAGAGCGGTGCAGGCAATCTGTAGCCACCGGGGCTCCACGAAGAACGAAATCACGATGAGGACCACAGCAAGACCAAGAGAGACGTACATGGTTCGCCGTCTACGCATGAGAGCAGACACTAACGACGGTTGCGCCGCATGAGTGGGCATGCACCTTGCAGCCCCTCCCGGCAACCGGCAGCCCAGCGGCTCCAGCGGCCCTTCGACCCGGACACGGACGCCGACGTCGGCGCGCTTCGCTCGCCCTGTCCCGTTCACCGATCGGGGGATGGTCAGGGGGACGGATCGGCGCGGGCACCGCACAGGGCCGTCAGATCGTCCACAGCCGGTGGCCTATCGGCGCGTCGGAGGCCGGCGACGGTGGGGGTGCGACCTCTTGTCGGCGTGCAGCACCTCCATCGTGACGTTGGACGGTGCGGTCGCCGCACGGGCGAAGAGGGACGCGGTGCCGGTCAGCATGGCAATCAGCTCGAGCTTGGCTGTGCTGGAGGCAGGCTGGTCAGCGAGGACGCACAGGCCCTCCTCGAACAGGCGGACTGCGGTCGGTCCCGGTCGCACCGTGGACAGCGTGTCGATCAGCCATGGGTGGGCCCTCATCACGTCGACCTGAGCGCGTACGAGCGCCGTCAGGTCGACGGTGACGTCACCGGTCGCCGACGGGAAGGCCGTCTCATCCAGGGCCGGGTCGACCATGACCTCGAGGAGGGCGTCCTTGGAGCTGCCGTAGCGGTAGCGCGCCGCGGGCCAGCTGCAGCCGCTCGGCGACCGCCCGGATGGTCACCCCCTGGAGGCCGGAGCCATCTGCGAGCTGCAACCCGGCGCGGGCCAGGTCCTCCCGCGAGCGCGTCGGCGCGGGTCCCCGTCTGCCTTGCCGTGCACGTGTGTTGCCGTCGCTCATGGCCCCACCCAGAACTGCGGACAACGTTCACAGTGAGGAGGCGGCATGCAGGTCGACCAGGTGTCCGACGGACGCGGCGGCACGTTCACGGTTCGATCCGTCGGCGCGGGCACGCCCGTCGTGCTGCTCCACGGCGGCGGGATCGACTCGCGCGAGTACGAGCAATTCACCCGCGCCCTCGGTGAGCATCGCCGGGTGCACCTGTACGACCGGCCAGGCCGACCGGGCGCCCCGCCGCTCGCAGACGACCACGACATCGAGGTCGACGTCGACGACCTAGCGCGCGTGCGCCAGCACACCGGTGCCTCGCGACTGATCGGGCACTCCGGCGGAGCACTCGTGGCCCTGCGCGCCGCGTTCCGCCTGCCCGTGGACCGGCTCGCCGTCTACGACCCCGGCGTCTCCATCGACGGGTCCGTGTCGACGGCCTGGTTCGAGCCCTACCGACGCGCGATGCACGCGGGAGACACGGCTCGAGCGATGGCGTTGGTCGGCGCGGGGGCAGATCCCGAGGGAGCGTCCGCACGGCTGCCGTTCCCGGTGCAGATGGCGATCATCAACATCTTCATGCGAACCCCGGTCGGGCGCCGCATGCTGCAGCGGCCGACGGTGGAGTCGGAGGTCGGCCAGATCATTGCGAACGACGCCCCTGCAGACGCCTACGCCGGCATGACGGCACGAACGCTCCCCGCCCACGGCGCCCGAAGCGCCTCCTACTTCGGCGACGTATGCGACGCGCTGGTCGCAGCGGTCCCGCGCGCAACCACCATGCGCATCCCCCGCGCCTCCCACAACGCCATGAACATCGCTCGCCCCGCGTTCGTCGAACCGTTCGCCACGTTCCTCACCGACCGCACGCCCCTCACGAGCTGACGGCCCAAGTCCGTCGGGATGCGCCGGGCTCCCGGCGAACGAGAGGCCAGGGGCCGGCAAGGGGTCCCCCAACTGGTCACCGCCGTATGCGGCTTTCCGGCTCCGACGTCCGCCGGACGCGAGCTGGATGCCCCCAACAGGTACGTGCGTCGGTGCGCGGACGGCGACATCCCTGGGGACGTGCCACCGCCTCGACGGCGATCCTCGCCCGGCACGCCCCCGCCGCGGCGCGCATGAACGACTTCTGCTCGCGGCTGTTCGACGGCGACCTCCACGCCCAGTTCCCGGCGCGATCTGCGTCCTGACACGACCGTCAGTCAGGCATCGCCATCCGGACACGAGGTGCCGACCGCCGCGGACTCAGCGGTCGGACCAGTTCCACGCCGAGTCGTCGGTGAGCCTGCCGCGGCTGGCGTCGACGACCTTCAGCAGGAGCTGGTTGAGCTGGACCCCCTCCTCGGCGGTCAGGCCCGCGTCGCGCATGTCGTTGCTGGCGGCCGCGACGGCCCGGGCCGACGTCAGCGCGCCACGCCCGGCGTCGGTGATCTGCACCGGGTTGCGGCGCCCGCGAGAACGGCTGCCGGTGCGTTCCAGCAGCCCCCGCTGCTCCAGGCCGTCAAGCATCGGGGCGATGCTCTGCGGCCGCAGCAGCACCGCACGGGCGAGGTCGGCCTGAGACATGGGCCCGGTGATGTCCAGCTGCGCGAGCACCCCGAAGTGCACCGGGTGCAGCTCCTGGGCGGCTAACCGCTCGGCCAGCCGCTGCCCGAGGAAGCGCGCCACCCGCACCACGTTCCACGTCACCACCTGGTCCAGCTCGACCTCGGTCAGCGCGCGGTCCGTGTCCACCGACCCATCCTCGCAGGATGGCCGACCCAACTTGCAGAGACCTGTTAGTTGCGTAGGTTGAAGGTATGGCTACCACCCCGCGGGACGACCGCGCCCACATCGCCGACCTCGTCAAGGACGCCGAGGTGGCGATGTTGACGACCATGACCTCCGGCGGCCGGCACGTCAGCCGCCCGATGGCCCTGCAGGAGGCCGATTTCGACGGCGACCTGTGGTTCTTCACCTACCGCGACTCTGCCAAGGCGGCGCAGATCACCGCCGAGACCGAGGTCGGCGTGTCCTTCTCCGACCCCAAGAACCACTCATGGACCTCGATCACCGGCCGTGCCCGCCTCGTCGAGGACCGCGACAAGGCCGAGGAGCCCTACACCCCCGTACTCAGGGCCTGGTTCCCCGACGGCCTCGAGACCGAGGGCTTGGTGCTCATCAAGGTCGAGACCGACACCGCGGAGTACTGGGAGGCGCCCAGCAGCACGACCGCGTTCGTCCTGGGCACCCTGCGTGCGGCGGTCACCGGCGACCCGGCCAACGACCCGATCACCAACGAGACCGTCCAGCTGTGACCTCGTCATCGAGGACTCTCGGGGATCGGGCCGACGGCGCGCAGCGGCCCCGACACGCCCGCTTGCTGGTGCTCGGCGCGAACGGGCCGACCGGGCGCCAGACCGTCCGCCAAGCCTTGGCGCGCGGCCACCAGGTGCATGCCCTGACCCGGCACCCCGAGAGCGTCCCGCTGCAGCACGACCAGCTGAAGGTCATCGCCGGTGACGCCACCGATGACGGCGTCATCGACGCCGCCGTGGCGACGACGGACGCGGTGATCTGCACCATCGGTGCCGCGTTCACGCGCGGACCGGTCGAGGTCTACTCCACCAGCGCCCGCCTGCTGGTGCGGTCGATGGGCCGCCATCACAGGCGGCGGTTGATCGTGGTCACTTCGGGCGGGGTGGACACCTCCCACCAGCCGGCGGGGATCGTCGGACGGCTGTCCCGGTCGATCATGCGCGACCGCGTCGGCAAGACCGTGTACGACGACATGGAGAGGATGGAGCAGGCGGTGTCGGCCAGCGACCTGCACTGGACCATCGTGCGCCCCCCTGGCCTCACCGACGAGCCCGGCACCGGCTACGCCGTCGCCGAGAACGGCATCGACGGCCCCTTCGCCTCGCGGGAGGACCTCGCGGGGATGCTGCTGGACCAGCTCGAGGACGACCAGTTCGTCCGCAAGGTGGCTGCGGTCACCACTCCCGGGTTGACGGTCAGCGCCCTGTACATGCTTCGTCGCGAGGTCCTCAAACGCTGACCCGGCACCCGAGCAGCACGCGGACACCGGCCGCGCCCACCTCACGCGCCCCAGGCGCACAACGGCGGTGCTCCCCCTCGCACGGCCGCACCCGCACAGCCCGACCCACTACCGCCCACGTCGCCCTCAGCGGCGACGGCGGCGACCTCCGTTACGCCGTCCACCCCGTCGCCCGCTGCCAGGTCGCAGGCACCGTCACCGGCGACGGGAAGACCTGGCAGGTCTCGGGCCAGGGCTACCGCGACCACCGATCGACCGACGCCGAACTCGTCGAGTCCTGGCACCGCTGGTTGTGGGGCCGCTTCTGCCGCGAGCACCACACCATGCTGATCTACGACCTCGTCACCAGCGAACGATTCGGCTTCGCCCGCACCCCGATCCTCGGCGGGCTCACAGCACGGCCCGAGGTGTGGTCGCGCCGATGGAGGGTCGGCTATCGACCGGACCTGGTGCGCGTCAGGCGGCGCTGGCCCGCAGACGCACCCTGGCCCGCCAGAGGATGAGCCCCATGGCGGCCACGCCAGTGATCAACGGCGCTGGCGTGAGGCCAGTCATCTCGATGGGCTCGATCAACCCGCCCACGTAGACAGCAGTGTTGAACCAGGCCGTCGTGGCCCCGAGTAGCGCAACAACCACCGGGGTCACCAGCCATCGCGCGACCGGTCGGATGAGCGCTCCGAGCGTGAGCGTCGCCATCACCAGTCCGAGCACCCCTCCGAAAAGGGGGATCGTGGAGATGACGCCCGGCGGCCCGTCCAGAGGATCCGACGCCGGGATGTGCAGCGCTGCCGCTCCGACCAGACTGATGGCCACTCCCAGGATGGCTCCCTCGACGAGCCAGCGGGCCACCGAGCCAAGCGCCCCCGGTGCTGGTCCTTCACGGACAGACGGTGTCGCGGTGCTCATGGCTTCACTCTCCGACCAGCTCATCAAGTCCGGCGGGAACGCCGGTAGCAACCGTCCATGGGGCCGGCGCCGGGAGGCAATGATCGGGAGCGGCCCAGTTGCGACTATGCCCCAGCTGCATGGCGACGACAGCCGTTCTGCGCCGAACGCCATCTGTCAGCTCCGGTGCGTGTCGCTGCTCGCCGATGGCGGCCCCGCCACAGGAGCCGTAGCCGGACAACGCTGCTGGAGACCCTCGGCACCCGATCTCGCGTCGACGGCCCTTTCCGAGCATCACGTCCCGTTGTGCGCCTTGCCTGCGGGAAGCGGAGGGGTGCGAAGGGGTGCGAAGGGCCAGGCCAGCGTCAGCTGGTTGGTCGCTCGAACCCTTCGGCGGAACGGCCGCCACGGACGAGCGCGAGCGCTGCCCACAGTGCGCAGCCCAGGAGGACACCGAGGCCGAGGGTGTAGCCCGCCGTGTCCGGCAGGGCGACGCCGAGCGTCGACACCGACGTGGTGATGCACGGGTCCTCGACCGCGACGGCGGCGCTGCAGTCGCTCGACCATGTCGCCGGGTACAGGACCAGGACGGCAAGATGCGCTACGAGGAGCGCCCCAACCGTCGCGGTGACCAGCCGCCCGAGGTGCGCTCGTGGCCGGGGGACGAGTCGCGCCAGGACTGCGACGACCGCGGCACCCAGCAACGCCGGCACGGGCGCGAGGGCGCCGTCGGGCAGCGGCAGTCCCGTGGTCGCTGTCGTGTCGGACACGAAGCACTCGTCCCCGCACGCCAGGTACCACTGCGCCGGCCACAACAGCGCGACGGCCAGGGCCGCAAGCACCGGCGGCATCGCGCCGGCAACCAGGGGGTGAACGGTCACGGGGGCATCATGCGCGTCCGACGCGCGCCTGGTTGTCGGTACTGGCGGAAACGGCCCCCGCGGCGGGCTCGCGAGGGCGCGGCGCAGACGTTCCCCCGAGCAGCTGTGGAGGTGCGGGCCGTCGTGCAGGCGTCGCACCCGGCGCGTGTGACGGGATCGCGACAGCGTCGGTGAGCCAGGGCCAGGACCGGCAGCGTCGTCACACACCGGGTGGATCGACAGCCGGGGCTCCTCGACCGGGTCTCGCGCGGCCTGCTCTTGCCCTCGGGGTCGGCCAGGACGACCCAGCCGGTGCCCGGGCCGTGGATGCCACGGTGATCGGCCACCTCGGTGGCGTCGACGCAGTCGATGGTTGTGCTCGAGATGCGAGCCGTCAGGCGTGCATCTTGACGCGGCCAGCAGCCAGACGCCAGCGATCTCGAGCAGGGCCACAGTGGTCGGCGTCCAAGACGGGTGGTCCCACGCGATGACTCATGAGGCCCCGAGCAGTCGACACCGTGACGAGTTCGAACCAGGCGGGAGAAGTGTTGTGCGGACGCTGGCGATCACCCAGAACATGACCATGGACGGCTCGATCGAGATGCTCGGTAGCTGGTTCGACGCGCAGGGCCAGGGCGACGTCGATCAGTCCGACCTGCTCGAGCACCTGCACCGTGAGAGTGAGGAGTCCGACGGCCTGCTCGTCGGTCGGCGCACCTTCGAGGACATGCGCGGCTACTGGCCCCAGCAGACCGACGACGCGACGGGTGTCACTGCGCACCTGCAGGAAGTAGCCAAGTACGTCGTGTCCTCCACCATGACGGACCCCGACTGGCAGCACAGCACCGTCATCCCCGGTGACGTCGTCGAGAACGTGCGGGCCCTCAAGGAGCAGCCTGGCCGAGACATCGTGGTGACCGGCAGCATCACGCTGTGCCACACCCTGATCGAGGCAGCGCTGGTCGACCAGTACCGGCTGTTCACCTACCCGGCGGTCCAGGGAGGGGGGCGCCGGCTCTTCCCGGAGGGGCACGAGATCCCGACCCTTCGCCTGCTGGAATCGAAGAGCTTCAGCAGCGGGATCACCTACGCCCGTTACACGCCGGCCTGACAGGCACCGGGACTGCCGCCGGCGTTGCAGACGCGAGCCGCCGCGACCGCGAAACCGGGCTGTCGCCGTGGACGTGTCCCCGGCAATGGTCGCCGAGCTGCAGGCCGCGAGCACTCGGTCGTCAGCGTGCAGCGATGAGCAGCTGACCCGCAGGGACGGGGTCACCGGTGACCAGGCACCCCCGGTCGCCGGTGGCCCGGTCCTCACGTCCCCGGCCGACGTCCTCGGATGGTCACACCCCAGGGCCCCGCAAGCGCCGCGTCCGGGACCCATCGCGACGTACCGTCGTCGCATGGCACACGTGCTCGTCGTCGATGATGACGTGACAGTGACCGAGGTGGTGTCTGGCTACCTCCGCCGGGCGGGGCACACGGTCGCCGTGGTCCACGACGGACCGGCCGTGTTCGCCGGAGGGGCGCTCCCTGCCGACCTCGTGGTGCTCGACGTCATGCTCCCAGGGCTGGACGGTATCGAGGTCTGCCGACGGCTGCGACTGAGCTCCGACGTCCCCGTGATCATGCTCACCGCTCTCGGGGCCGAGGTCGATCGGGTGCTCGGCCTGGAGGTCGGGGCGGACGACTACCTGACCAAGCCGTTCAGCAGCCGCGAGCTGGTGCTGCGGGTGGCCTCGGTGCTCCGTCGCCAGGGGGTCGCTGCCGAGGTAACCGGGGCCCCGGCCCGGACCCTCGTCAGCGGCCCGGTGGTCATGAACCCCACGGCCAGGACGGTCACCCTGGAGGGGCTCCCGGTCCGCCTCACCCTGCGGGAGACCGACCTGCTGCTGCACCTGCTGCACCACCCCGGTCAGGTGTTCAGCCGGGAGGACCTCCTCTCCCAGGTCTGGGGGTGGGACTTCGGGGACCAGTCGACCGTCACCGTCCACGTGCGGCGGCTCCGTCACAAGATCGAGGCGGACCCCGCCCAGCCCGGGCTGCTCACCACGGTCTGGGGCATCGGATACCGCTGGGACGCCCCGGTGACGATCGGGTCCGCGTGAGCCCCACGATGGTCCTGCTGCTCGCCTTCCTCGCCGCGGCCGGCGGGGGCGCTCTGGTCGGGACGCTCGGGTGGGTGGCCGCGAGCCGGGCGATGTCGCTGCGCCTGGGCGTCCTCGTCCCGCCCCTGGCCGCGCTCGCCGCCGTCCTGGTCTCGGTCGCCGTGTCGACGCAGGCGATGTACCTGACGCGCAGCGAGACCCGCGTGGTCATGGCGGCCTGCGCCGGTGGCGCGCTCGTCGGCGTCGTCGTGGCCCTGCTCGTGTCCCGACGCGTCCGCCAGCTGGAGGAGGACCTGCTGGGCCAGCGCACCGCCCGCGCCGCCGACGAACGGGCCGAGCAGGCCCGCCGGCAGGTCGTGGCCGCCCTCACCCACGACCTGCGCACCCCCTTGACCGGCATCCGCGCCATGGCCGAGGCGCTCAGCGACGGGGTGGTCGCCGAGCCGGAGGAGTACCTGCACCGGATCCGCGTCGAGGTGGACCGCACCTCGGCCATGGTCGAGGACCTCTTCGAGCTCGCCCGGCTCCAGGCCGGCCTCGTCCCCCAGCAGCCGCGTGACGTTCCCGTGCGCCAGGTCGTCGACGAGGTGGTCGCCGCCCTCTCGCAGGCCGCGGCCGCCGGGGGGACACAGGTCCAGGTGCAGGACCGCGACGCTGTCGGTGCCGTCGCCCACGTCGACCCGGACGTCCTGCACCGGGTGCTGTCCAACCTGGTGGTCAACGCGGTGCACGCAGGACGCCGGGTCGTGGTCCTCGTGCAGCCCGGCGGGGACGCGGGAGGCGGGCCGCGGCGGGGATGGGCCGGCGAGCAGGTCGTCGTCGCCGTGGAGGACGACTGCGGCGGCATCGCAGAGGCCGACCTGGCCCGCGTCTTCGACGCGGGGTGGCGAGGCGAGGCGGCCCGAACCCCCGGCGGGCAGGGCGCCGGGCTGGGCCTGGCCATCACGAGGGAGCTGCTGCTGCGCGCCGGGGGGGCGGTGTCCGTGACCAACACAGACGGCGGGTGCCGGTTCGAAGTGCGCCTGCCCGCCTCGCGGCGGTCCTGACCCAAGCAGCACTCCCCCGACTCCAGCCCCCGACACCGGTCGCCCGCCCGCAAGCGTCAGCACCTCGTAAGACTCGACAGAGGTCACGCGTGGCCGTGAGCGACGATGATGACGGGGTGACGAACTCCCGCTCCCGCTCCCGCTTCTGCTGCGTGCCCGTGGCGTCGGTCCTCACACTGACGTTGGCCGCCTGCGGGGCTGACACCGACGCCGACCCGACGCTCGCCCGGCCTTCGGGGTCCGACGGGGCTGTCGTGACCGCCGCCCCGGGCGAGCCGACCGAGGCGGACGGCGAGCAGTCCTCCGGCTCGCCGCTGCCCGACGACGACGGCCCCAGCCCCGAGGCGCTGGACGGGGCGGGGAGCACCGTTGCCGCGGCAGGCGTGCCGGAGGTGCTCGACTTCACCGCGGCGACGGTCGACGGTGGCGCGTTCGACGGGGCGGACCTGGCCGGCCGTCCCGTGCTGCTGTGGTTCTGGGCGCCCTGGTGCACCGTCTGTGCCCGCGAGGCGCCGTCCGTGGCGCAGCTGGCCGATGACCTCCAGGGGCAGGTGGAGGTGGTGGGTGTCGCCGGCCTGTCCTCCGATGCCTCGGCCATGGCGGCTTTCGTCGAGCGAGGAGGCGTCGAGGACCTCGTCCACGTGGCCGATACCGACGGCAGCGTCTACTCCCGTTTCGGGGTGGCCTCGCAGTACGACTCCGTGACCGTGTCGGCAGACGGTGAGGTGACGGTGCTGACCGGGCCGTTGTCCGAGGCCCAGCTCCGCGAGGCCGCCGAGCGGCTGGTCGGCTGAGGCGGTCGTCGTGCTCGACCCGGCCCAGCTGTCCCTGGCCCTGGCGGCGGGCCTGTTGGCCGCCCTCAACCCCTGCGGATTCGCGCTGCTGCCCGCCTACCTGTCCCTGGTCGTCGCCGGCGACGGCACCGACCCGGGCGGGGCCGTCCGACGGGCCCTGGTGATGTCGGCCGCCATGACCATGGGGTTCGTGGCGGTGTTCGGCGCCTTCGGCGCGGTAGCCGTCCCCCTCGCGCTGTCGGTGGAGCGGTTCCTGCCCTGGGTGACGGTGGCCGTGGGGGGCCTGCTCGTGGGTCTGGGGGTGTGGTTGCTGATCGGACGGGAGCTGAAGGTCCTCCTGCCCCGGGCTGGCGGCGCCCCGACCGGCTCGGTGCGCTCCATGGTCGGCTACGGCGTCGCGTACGCCCTGGCGAGCCTGTCGTGCACCATCGCCCCCTTCCTGGCCGTGACGACCGCCGCGCTCACCACAGGCGGACCCGTGGCGGCGGGCGCCGTCTTCCTCGTGTACGGCGTCGGCATGGGGCTGGTGGTCACGACCTTGGCCGTCGCGGTCGCCACCGCGAGACAGGGATTCGTCGACCGCATCCGCCGGGCCACGCCGTACGTGACCCGGGCGAGCGGGGCCCTGCTCGTCCTCGCCGGTAGCTATGTCGCGTGGTTCGGCGTCTACGAGATCCGGGTGCTGTCGGGCGGCAGCACCGAGGACCCGGTCGTCGACGCCGCCCTGGCCGTCCAGGGCGCCGCTTCGCGCCTCGTCGTGACCATCGGGGCAGGGCCGTTCGCCGCCGCGGTCGTCCTCACGGTCCTCGTGCTCACCGCCGTGGCCCTCCTGCGACGCAGGGCCGCACCCGAGGACGCAGGTTCGTCTGACACCGTGGCCAGCCGGCCGACGAAACCCCCCGGGGACTGAGGCCCTGACCGTGGGCACCCATCCACGGTGGTGCGGCGACCCGGGCGTACCCGTCCCGCACCGGATCGTTGGTCGGACCCGGTCACGGGACGAGCGGGCACGACCGAGGGATGCACCATCTCGCGGTCGTCGAGCGGTTCGGTCCGCTGGACCGTGAGGGGGGCGCCGGGTTGGTCAGGCATGTCGCTCCTGGCGGACCCTGGACGCGCACGACACGCCGCCATACCGTTCACGGATGGATGGGCCGGGCCCCACAGCAGCAGGCGGAACCGACGGTCGGACTGGCTTCCTGGAGGTCGCAGGCGATGGCGCCGCCTCCAGGCGGTTGCGTGACTCCGATCTCGACCAGCACGGCTACGTCATGAACCTCACGCAGGTGTGGGCGCACCACCCGGAGCTCAAGACAGGCCTGTTCGCGCTCGTCGAGCAGGCGGCAGAGGCAGCCGGCCTCACGTACCGGCAGCGTGGCGTCCTGGTGTCCGCCTGCGCGTCGGCAGCAGGCGACTCGTACTGCTCCCTGGCCTGGGGGTCCCGACTGGCCGCCGCGACGACCCCCGAGGTCGCAGTGGCGGTCCTGCACGGGGACGACTCGGCGCTCGACCCTGAGGACCGGTTGCTGGCGCGCTGGGCCAGGCGCGTGTCCGCCGACCCGAACGCAGCGGTCTCCGAGGACATCGACGCCCTTCGTTCCGCCGGTTGGGACGACGGCCGCATCGTCGCGCTCACCGCCTTCGTCGCCCTGCGCTCCGCCTTCTCAGCGGTCAACGACGCCCTCGGCGTCCCACCGGACCATGAGCTGGTGGAGCTGGCTCCTGCACAGGTGCGCGCAGCGGTCGCGTACGGCCGTCCCCCCGCTGCTACCCCTCCCGTTCCGCCGACGGTGTAGACACGCGTAGCGAAGCCTCCGCTCGGCTCCACAGCGCGCCGGCAGACGGTCGGCCACCGGGCATCGCCTACCGCCGGGCGCAGTCGGCGGTCTTCCTGGCCGCCCTGCCCACCTTCGACGCCCTACTTGGCTGGGTAACCGGGGTCACCGACCTGGGCCCGGACCGCATCGGCGTCGAGCAGGGAGTGGACCTCGACGATCTTCGCGTCGACGTAGCGGTAGAACACGTGCTCGCCGAAGACCACCCGCCGCCCGTCGACCTGCGCACCGAAGAGCTCACCCGCCGGTGAGCAGTCGAAGACCAGTCTCGCCGCTACCACGTCCCCGTCCACGACCAGCAGGTCGAGGACGTAGGTCAGGTCCGGGATGCGTTCGAAGTCCTTCTGCAGCATCTGCCGGTAGCCCACCAGGCCGAGGTGCTCACCGTTGTGCCGTACGTCCTCGCTGACGTGATCGCCCAGCTGATCCAGGTCCCGGTCGTTGAGGCACTCCAGGTACCGCTGGTACGCCGCGCGCAGCCCGCCGTCGTCGCTCATCCGTACACCCTCGCACCACCCCGAAGGCAGCCACAGCCCGGGATCTGGCCGCCGGCCGTCGACCGGTCGACGCGTCCACGTGCTACCTGTTCCCCGGTGCTCAGCTCGGCAGGTTCTTGCCTGCTGACGACGAGAAGTGCTCCACGCGGGGCTCGCTGGACAGGAGCGCGACGAAGGCGTCGAGCATGGACCGGACGTGGGGTGCCGCCTCGTGGACGGCGAAGGCCCGGGCGTCGGCGTACAGCTCGTAGAAGACCCGCGCCAGGGGCTCGGTCTCCACGCGGTGGACGGCGTACTGCAACGTGCCCGGCTCCCGCTCCTGGATGAGAGGAAGTGTCCGCGCGACCAGCGAGTCGAACTCCTCGGCCGCCCCCTCGTCACGAAGGTCGAACCTGACGACGAGTCCCTGCACGTGTTCCTCCTCGGTATGCGGCGTCCTGTCGCCCGATGGTCAGACGCTGCTCTGTGTGGGCCACCACCCAGGACAGCATGAACCTCGAGCCGCCGCGTTCCGGTGGGTCGTCACCCGGCGATCCCGACCTGGCAGTCCTAGTAGCTGAAGGTCGTGGCACCGTCGCCGATCCACTCCCACAGCTGCACCGTGCCGCCCAGCGTGGCCTCGGGCACGAGAGTCGAATCGTCCAGCGCCCGGGAGTTGAAGCAGATGGGGCAGACGAGGTAGCTCCCGCCTGCCGCGGCGTAGCGCTGAGCCAGCGACGACAACGAAGGGCAGCCGTCGCAGGCGGTGCCGACCGAGAAACCGGTCGTCGCCAGCCGGACTGCCTCCTTGGTGAGGAACATGGTGGTCGCACGGCCGCTCTCGGCGGCGCCCACCGCGACGAGCATCGCGACGGTCACCGTCTCCGGGTCCTCGAGGCCGGTGGTGAGGCTGATGGCGGCTCTTGCGTCCATGGCTTCGTCCTCTTCTGCTGATCCGTCGGTGGACGGCCACCATCACCGACCTGAGTGGCGAACTCACTTCAGCTTCTGTAGCCCGAGGGTCGATGGTCGTACCCTGCTCCAGTGGCGTCCTACGGCCAGTTCTGCCCGGTGGCGAAGGCCGTCGAAGTGCTGGGTGAGCGCTGGACCCTGCTCGTCGTCCGCGAGCTGCTCGGCGGTGGTAGCCGCTTCGGGTGAGCTCCAGCGCGGGGTTCCGGGCTGCCCTCCCGCGACACTCGCCAAGCGGCTCAGGCGCCTTACCTCCGCAGGCGTCGTCGAGCGGGTTCGATCCGCCGACGGACACCGGTACGAGCTGACCGAAGCAGGACGCGAGCTCTACCCGCTGGTCGAAGGGCTGGGTGTCTGGGGCCAGAGGTGGGCCCGTAGCACCTACGAACCCGACGAGCTGCACGCGGACGTGCTGCTGTGGGACCTGCGTCGCTTCCTCGACCCCTCCGGCCTGGGCATCGACAGATCCGTCATCGAGCTGCGCATACGGCAACCCGGCACGCACGACCAGCTCTTCTGGCTCGTGGTCGAGCCCGGAGCCGTCGATCTCTGCCTCACCCCGATCGAACGGCCGGTGGACGTGGTCCTGGACACACAGCTGCTGGCGCTCACCCGGATATGGATGGGTGACGACAGCTGGGCGGCTGCCGAGTCGCGGCGAGAGCTGCGGGTGAGCGGTCCGACGCGGCTGGCAGCGCGTCTACCCGACTGGATCGGGCGCCACCCCGTCCTGGCCGCCGTCCCTCGCGGTCCCCACGAGTAGGACGGAACCGTAGGCCTCCCACCTCGGCCCCACCCGACGGAGACCCGGGCACGGAGCCGGCGTCGGGCAAGAGCGGTGTTCAGGCGATCCAGGTCGGCTGGCTGAGCTGGCCGCCCGCAACCCCCCGACCCGCCGAGACCACCCACTGAGGTCGGCGGGACCCCGGCAGCGACGGCAGGCTCGGGCAGCAGGTTCCGGTCCCGAGCCCGTTAGCCCATCCGGGTGGACCTCGGTGACGTAGCCCAGGTGTCACGGTCGATGAAGACCGTGAGCGCCGGCGTTCCCGCGGCGGCGCCCCCGGCCCTGAGGAGCCAGTCATGTCAATGCCCTCGTCCCAGGAACGAACGACCACTGATCTACCGTCCGCCGACGCGGACCGACCGCCGGCGCCTCCGGGCGCGAGCCGACGGGTGTTCCTCGCCGGCACCGGCGCGATCGCGCTGGGGGCCACCGCTGCGGCCACGACCATCGACGGTCTGACTGCTCACGTGGCCCGCACCGCCGCCTCCGGAGGGACCGAGGGGGTGGCGGTCACCCAGCTGGAGGCCGGCACCCTGGTGGCCTACATCCGACCCGGCGAGTCGGAGATCACCATCATGACCGGGGACCGCGAGGTCGTCATCGACGACCCCGCCCTCGCCCGGGCCATCGCCCGCGCCGGCACCCGCCAGGCCGGTACCCGCTGATGTCGTCTCACCGCGAGGCGCCCGAGGTCAGCAAGGACCCGGTCGCCGACTCCACCGACCTGTACGCGTTCGTCACCCCGGACCGTCCCGACACCGTGACGATCATCGCCAACTACGTCCCGCTGCAGGACCCGGCCGGGGGGCCGAACTTCTTCGAGTTCGGCGACGAGGTCCGCTACGACATCCACATCTCCAACCGGGGTGAGGCCGAGGCGGACATCACCTACTCCTTCACGTTCACCACCGAGGTCCCGAACCCGGACTCGTTCCTCTACATCACCGGACCGGTCACCTCGCTGGACTCCCCCAGCTACAACCGCCCCCAGAGGTACTCCGTCAGCCGCACCGCTAGGCGCCGCCGCCGCGTCCTGGCCGAAGGGCTGCGGGTGCCACCGTGCAACGTCGGCCCCCGCTCCACCCCGGACTACGCGGACCTGGCCGCATCGGCGGCCTACGACCTGCCCGGCGGTGGCCGGGTCTTCGCGGGGCAGCGCGCCGACGCGTTCTGGGTCGACCTCGGCTCGGTGTTCGACCTCGGCACCTTGCGCCCGTTCCAGAACCTCCACCTGATCCCGTCGGCGGCGATGGCCGGCATCAACACGCTGTCGAAGGTGAACGTCCACAGCATCGTGCTCCAGGTCCCGATCGCGGACCTGACCGCCGACGGCCGCGTCCCCACCGACGTCATGGACCTCGACTCGACCATCGGCATCTGGACCGCCGCGAACCGGCCCCGGGTGCGGCTGTGGGACAGCCGCCGGGAGCGCCTCGTGTTCTCCGGACCGCAGCAGCAGGCCTCCCGTCTGGGCAACCCGCTGTTCAACGAGGTCCTCGTCCCGATGTCACGCAAGGACGCCTGGAACGCCTCCCAGCCCAACGGCGACTCCGCCTACGCCGCCGGGGTGCTCCGCCCGGAGCTCGCCGGGTTGCTGCCCGCCCTGTACCCGGGCGTGTTCCCCAACCTCGCCGCCTACACCAAGGACCGGGCCGACCTGGCGGCGATCCTGCTCACGGGTATCCCCGAGGGCGTGGTCCCCGGTTTCCAGAACTACACCGGCCCGGTCCAGGCCGACATGCTGCGGCTCAACGTGGCCGTCCCCCCGGCCACCGACCCGCAGCCGCTCGGGCTCGTCGGCGGCGACCCCGCCGGGTTCCCCACCGGCCGACGCGTCGGCGACGACGTCGTCACCGTCGAGCTACGGGCCATCGCCGGGGCCACCCTCCCCCTCGTCGACCCGACGTTCACCCCTGACGGGGCCGCCTCGCTCGTCACCGACGGCAGCAGCCCCACCGCCACGCCGGACGAGTTCCCCTACCTCGCCACCCCCTACTCCGGCTACGACGTCCCGAGCGCCTGAGCCATGGCCGACCACGTGCACGCCCCGCCCGAGGAGCCGGGCGCGGGACGCGACCCCCACCGGGGCCCGCACCACGCCCACCCGCACCACACGCGCGAGTCAGGCGGGGCGTTGCACGTGTCGGCCCACAACCCCGGTGCGGGCCAGGGCCCCGTCGTCCTCGATCTCGGGGACGACGTCGGGGCCCTGGTCCTGCACACCACCGAGGACATGGTCGGCCGCGAGATCGACATCAGCCCCGCCACCGACCCGTCCGCCCGTCGGCACGTGGAGGTCTTGCCTCGCCGCACGGCCTCCGGGGTGAGGTACAGCGCGGTCTACGGCTCGCTGAAGGAAGGGCCGTGGACCCTGTGGCGCGACGCCGCCACCCCGCTCCTGCAGGTCCAGGTGGCGGGCGGGCACGTCACCGAGATCCACTGGCCGCATTAGGTCAGAGACAGAGCAACGGCCCGACCGCGGTCGTCGAGCCGGGGGCCCGCGCACCCATCTCGGGGGGTAGCGGTGACGGATCAACCCGTGACCCCTTGACTCCGAACCACCGACGGAACAGGTGACCCACCATGGCTCTGCACGTCTTCACCATCGCCGACTCGGAAGTAGCCGTCACGCCCGGTGAGAGCACCACCTCCACCGCGCCGGAGCGGCCGGGCGCCCACACGATCACCTGCCTGCTCCACGGCAGCACGACGGCCACGCTCGTGGCCGCCTGACCATGGGCACCCCACCGGTCACCGCCGCCCGGTCGAGACGGTCGGGCACGGGCGTGCTGCTGCGCGGGCTCGGCGCAGTCGCCCTGGGCTACTCGGGGTATCTGCACCTGCGAATCGCCCTGGATCGTCCGCCGCTCCTCGCCGACGGGCAGGTGAGCCTGAGCGGGCTCTTCGTCGCCCAGGCCGTTGCGGTGGCCGTCGTGGGGGTCTGGGTGCTGGTGCGGGGCAGCATGCAGTCCTGGCTGGCGTTCGGGGCGGTGGCGGTGGCCTCGGCGGCGGCTCTGGTCCTGAGCGTGTACGTCCGGATCCCGGCGTTCGGGCCGTTCCCCGAGCTGTACGAGCCCATCTGGTACCTGGACAAGTACCTGGCGGGCGCTGCGGCGATCATCGCCGGCGTGGTCGCCCTCCTCGCCGTGCTGGGCTTGCGCCGCCAGCACCGTGCGCGCGTGGCCGGACAGGACTGAACGAGACCGGCCTCCTGCAGGTCCAGGCCCGGGGGGGGGGGGGGGGCCGCGCGGGGGGCGGGGGGGGGGGGGGGGGGGGGCGGGGGGGGGGGGGGGGGGGGGGGGGGGGGGGGGGGGGGGGGGGGGGGGGGGGGGGGGGGGGGG
>JBBSQH010000016.1:0-67462 GCA_038258055.1 Actinomycetales bacterium | reverse complement strand
CCGTTCGACGGCGCCGGGCGCGACGCCGCGTCCGGCCGGGGGGACGCCGCGCGGCCCGTCGACCGTCCGCTGCGGCTGTGCGTGCTGGGCGACTCCGCCGCCGCCGGGCTCGGGGCCGACGACCCGGCCGCGACGCCCGGGGTGCTGCTGGCCACCGGGCTGGCCCGCGCGACCGGGCACCCCGTCGACCTGCGGACCCAGACACGGGTCGGGGCGGTGTCGGCCGAGCTCGGGGGCCAGGTCGACGCCATCGAGGCCGACGGGGTCCACCCGGACGTCGTGCTCGTCATCATCGGCGGCAACGACGTCAAGGAACGGGTCCCCACCGGGTCGGCCGCCCGTCGGCTCGGTGAGGCGGTCACCCGGCTGGTGGCCGACGGCGCCCTCGTCGTGGTGGGCACCGTGCCCGACCTCGGCACGATCACGTCGGTGCAGCAGCCGCTGCGGGCCCTCGGCGGGCGCTGGTCGCGGCAGCTCGCCGTCGCGCAGACCCGGGTGGTGCTGGCGGCCGGCGGCCACCCCGTCGACCTGCGCGGCCTGATGGCGGCGGACTTCCGCGGCGCGGGCGCGGCGTCGATGTTCGCGGAGGACCGGTTCCACCCCTCCGCCGACGGCTACCGGCGCACCATGGGCCACGTGGTCCCCGTCGTCGTCGACCTGCTCACCGGCGGCGCGGGCGAGGACCCGGCCCCGGCCCGCGGCGCCGTTACCGGTGGGTAACCGCGACCCCGCCCTCGGTTAGTCTCGCCGCATGCCCGACGCCGTCGTCGTCTCCGCCACCCGCTCCCCCATCGGCCGCGCCGGGAAGGGCTCGCTGGTCGACGTCCGGCCCGACGACCTGGCCGCCACGGTCGTGGCCGCCGCCCTGGACGCCGTCCCGGGGATGAGCGCCACCGACCTGGACGACCTGGTCCTGGGGTGCGCCGAGCCGAGCGGCGAGCACGGCACCAACATGGCCCGCGTGGTCGCGGTGCTGCTGGGCCACGACGGCCTCCCCGGGACGACCGTCAACCGGTTCTGCGCCTCCAGCGTGCAGACCACGCGGATGGCGTTCCACGCGATCAAGGCCGGCGAGGGCCACGCCTTCGTGTCCGCCGGGGTCGAGTGCGTCTCGCGCTACAAGGGCGTCAAGGGCTCGGACCTGTTCGGCGAGGACGCGATGAACCCGCGCTTCGAGGAGGCCCGCCGGCGCACCGGCGAGACGGCCCGGATGAACGCACCGTGGCACGACCCCCGCGAGCAGGACGAGCTGCCCGACGTGTACGTCGCGATGGGTCAGACCGCCGAGAACGTGGCCACCTCGCGCGGCATCTCACGGCAGCGCCAGGACGAGTGGGGCGTGACGAGTCAGAACCGGGCCGAGGCCGCCATCGCCGCCGGGTACGTCGACACCGAGATCACCCCGGTCACCACGCCCGACGGCACCGTCGTCAGCCGTGACGACGGCCCGCGCGCCGGCGTCACGCTGGAGAAGGTGTCGCAGCTGCAGCCGGTGTTCCGTACCGACGGCACCGTGACGGCGGGCAACTGCTGCTCGCTCAACGACGGCGCCGCCGCGCTGGTCGTGGTGTCGAGCGACTTCGCCGAGGCCCACGGGCTGACGCCGCTGGCCCGGGTGGTGTCGACCGGGGTGTCCGCGCTGAGCCCGGAGATCATGGGCATGGGCCCGGTCGAGGCCTCCCGGCAGGCCCTCGAGCGAGCCGGTCTGACCATGGCCGACGTCGACCTGGTCGAGATCAACGAGGCGTTCGCGTCGCAGGTGCTGGCCAGCGCGGACGACCTGGGCATCGACCCCGACACGCTCAACGTGCACGGCGGCGCGATCGCCTACGGGCACCCGTTCGGCGCCACCGGGGCCCGGATCACGACGACGCTGCTCAACGCGCTGCGGGTGCGGGACGGGCAGTACGGCCTGGAGACCATGTGCGTCGGCGGCGGCCAGGGCATGGCCGTGGTCTACGAGCGCCTGAGCTGACCTGGGGCGGGCGCCGCCGGTCAGGGCAGCGCGCGGCGCAGCGCGACCAGCTGGTCGCGGGCGGCCACCAGCTCGTCCTCACCCGGCGCGGCGTCGAGCAGGTCGCCGACGACCACCCGCAGCAGGTCGACCCAGCCGTGCGGGGCCAGGTCCGGAACGGGGTGCGGGTCCAGGCCCTCGGCGGCCCGGGCGACGTCGGCCAGGCGCTGGACGGCGGGACGGACGACGTCGACGGGGACACGGGCCGCCGTGAGGGTGCCCAGACGCGAGACGACCCGTGCCGCCTCCTGCGCGACCTCCTCGGAGGTGTTGCGCGGGGTGGGCAGCACGGGTCGTGTCGCTCGGTCGGTCAGGTCAGCGGACCTGAGCCGTCACTCGCCGCCGCGGAGGATGGCGAGGAGACGGAGCATCTCGAGGTAGAGCCACACCAGGGTGACGACCAGCCCGAAGGCCGCGCGCCACGCCCACTGCTCGGGCAGCTGGTTGCGGATGCCCTGCTCGATGAAGTCGAAGTCCAGCACCAGGAACAGCGACGCGAGCGTCACGCCGATGAGCGACAGGCCGACGCCGAGCAGGCCGGAGTCGAAGAACATGGACGGGCTGTTGAAGAACGCGACCATGACGATGTTGATGATGCCGACGGCGAGGTAGCCGAGGGTCGCGACGATCAGGACCTTCTTGAAGCGCTTGGTGGCGCGGATCAGACCGGTCCGGTAGGCCACGAGCATCGCCGCGAAGGCCGCCAGCGTGCCGAGGACGGCCTGCGGGATCAAGGACCCGCCGTACTGGCTGTCCGTGAACGCCTGCGCGTAGATCGCGCTGATGCCACCGACGAACAGACCCTGCAGCGCCGCGTAGGCCAGCATGAGCGCCGGGCGGATCTTCTTGGAGAAGGAGACCACCATGGCCAGCACGAACCCGGCGATCGCGCCGCCGAAGGTGAGCAGGACGCCGGTGCCGTAGGCGAGCGCACCCGTCGTCATGCCGAAGAACAGGGGGACGGCCGTGACCAGCAGGACGGCGAACATGATCCCCGTGCGGGTGACCACGTCCTCCAGCGTCATGGCGCGCTCGCGGACCGGCGAGCCCAGGCCGTACTGGGACTCCAGCGACTCCGCCGACGGCGTCGCGACGTCGAAGGTGGCGTACCCGTTACGGGTGAACGCCTCGTTCCGCGAGAACGCGGGGTTGCTGCTGCGCATGATCTCCCTCCAGTGCGGGCCGAGATGACCCTGTACCCGGGGTAACACCCCAGCGTGTCCTGGGGTTCCCGAGCCGGGAGGAGTCTACCGAAGTCCCTGGTCACCCGTCCTGGGAGCGGCCACGGCGCCGCCGGACGGGTGGTGCCCCCGACGGGACTCGAACCCGTACTGCTGCGCTTTTAAGGCGCCTGCCTCTGCCGGTTGGGCTACGGGGGCGGCGGTGACGAGCCCGGCCGCAGGACGACCGTAGAGGTAGCCCTGCCCGTAGCGGCAGCCGAGCGCCGTGATCGCCTCGTGCTGCTCGGTGGTCTCGATGCCCTCCGCGACGGTCGTCAGCCCCAGCCCGGTGGCGAGGTCGGTGACGGCGGCGACGATCCGTCGGTCCGGACCGTCCAGGACGACCCGCTCGACGAAGGACCGGTCGATCTTGACGATGTCGACCGGCAGGGCCCGCAGGTGCGTCAGCGAGGAGTACCCGGTGCCGAAGTCGTCCAGGGCCAGCGCGACTCCCTCGGCCCGCAGGGTCTGCAGCTGCGGCACCACGCCGTCCAGGTAGGGCACCACCGCCGACTCGGTGACCTCGATCGTGAGGGCCGCCGGGGCCACCTCGGCGCGGTCCAGGCGACGGAGCACCCGTCCGGCGAAGTCGGGCTCGGCCAGCTCGCGCCCGCTGACGTTGACCGCCATCCGCCGCCCCTGCGGGTCCCGGGACGCCGTGCCCAGGGCGGTCGACATGACGAACCCGCCCATCCCCCGCACCAGCCCGGACTCCTCGGCCACCTCCAGGAACTCCGCCGGACCGACCAGGACGCCCTGCACCCGCCGGACCAGCCGGACCAGGGCCTCGTGCGCCACCACGCTCCGGTCCTCCAGGTCCACGACGGGCTGGTAGACGACCTGCAGGCCGCCGCTCGTCAGGGCGGTGCGCAGCTCGCGCTCGATGGCGTGACGGGTGTCGACCTCGGCCTGGAGCTGCTCGCCGAACACGACGTGCCGGCGGCCGCCGCGCGCCTTGGCGCGGTACATCGCGATGTCCGCCTGCCGGATGAGGGCCTCGGCGTCGGGCACGGCGCCGCCCGACTGCGGCCGGTCGTGCACGACGACCCCCACGCTGGCGGACACCACGACGTCGCCCCGGCTGAGCTCGACCACGGGCTGAAGGGCACCGTGCAGCCGGCGCAGCAGCAGGTCGAGCCGTTCGCCCGCGGGCATCCTGGCCACCAGGGCGAACTCGTCCCCGCCCAGGCGCGACACCTCGGCCACTCGGAGCCGACCCAGCCGGCCGGCCACCTCGCGCAGCAGCTCGTCCCCGACCGCGTGGCCGTGGGTGTCGTTGACCAGCTTGAACCGGTCGAGGTCCAGCAGCAGGACCACGACCGGTGGGCCGCCCCGGGCGTGGTCGACCAGCGTCTCCTGCAGCGTGCGCAGCAGCCCGGCCCGGTTGGCCAGGCCGGTCACCGGGTCGCGGAGCGCCGCTCGCGCCAGCTGGGTCTCGGTGTCGAGCCGTTCCGTGACGTCGTCGACCTGGACCACGGCCCAGGTCCGGGCCCGGGCCCGGGAGCCGGGGTTCGGGGTCGTGGCGAGCTGCGCGATGTCGACCACGCCGAAGCGCGGACGGCCCACGGCCGCGAGCCGGGTGGGCACCGACACGCCGGTGGGCCGGCCGGCGGACACGTCGGCCAGCGCGACCTGCAGCCGCAGGGCACCGGCGGTGTCCTCGGGGTGGACGAGGTCCACGACCGGCGACCCGAGCAGGTCGTGGACCGACCGGCCGAGCAGGTGCGACAGGCTCTCGTTGGCCTCCACGACCAACCCGGCGTCCGGCCCGGTCAGCTCGACCATGGCCAGCCCCCCCGGCGAGCGGTCGAAGGCGGAGGAGAACCGGACCTGAGCCTCGCGTCGGGTGTCATGGCGGACCAGCTCCGCGACCAGGTACGTCAACCGGGCCGCGGTCAGGACGAAGACCCCGAACGCCGCCAGCGGGACCAGGCGACCGGGGTCGGGCATGGCCTCCAGCAGGGACAGCAGCAGCACCACGGGTGCGCCGACCAGGCCGATCCCCAGCAGCAGCAACCGACGCGGGGTGACGTGGGGGCCGCCGGGGCCGCCGGGGTCCAGCCGGGTGTCGGCCCGGTGCTGTGCGGCGTCGGCGAGCCGGACCGAGGACGGGTGGGTGGCGGCGAGGGCCAGCAGCAGGAAGGCGAGCAGCAGCAGGGCCCCCACGTACGGGGCCGTCCGCAGACCCGTCACGACGCCCAGGACGACCGCGGCGTCGGTCAGCAGCAGCGACAGCAGCCCGGCAACCAGCAGCAGCTGCGACGCCCCCCGGGCCCGCTCGGACAGCACGGGAAGGGCCGCGACGATCAGGGCCAGGTCCAGCATCGGCAGCACCAGGGCGGGGATGCCGTCGGGGCGGCCGTCGACCACCACGAGCAGGCCCAGGACGCAGCCGGCCAGGACGATCACGGCGGCGTCCACCGCCGCCCACCGGTCCGGGCGTGCTGGGGCGGTCTCGGTCAGCCAGAACACCCCGACCAGCAGCGGCAGGTAGGTGGGCAGCCGGACGGCGACCGACGGGTCGACCGCCGTGGCCGGCCGAGCGGCCATGACGAAGGGGGCGGTGAGCAGACCCGACAGCGTGATGAGCGCCATGCCGACGCCGACCCAGCGCCACGGGTGGCGGGGGCCGGACCACCCAGCGGTCGCGACGGCGGCGCAGCACAGGGCGGCCACCGCCGTCCACGACAGGGCGCGGACCGGTCCGGACGGCAGGAGCAGCAGGGCGGCACCCACCGGCGGCACGACGGCCGCGGTGATGCGCCAGGGGACCGCCACGAGGGTCAGCCAACACGTCACAGCGGGTCGCGCGCAGGTAAAACGCCGCTTCCACCAGGGAATCTGCACGCAGCGTGACCGGTCCGTACCAATTCGGCCGGTTACCTCGACGAATCGTGGAGTGCGCTCAGGTGACCGAGGAACCGTCGCGGCCCGCCCTCCGCCGGACGGGGAACGTGAACAGCCAGCTGACGGGGGGTCGACGACCGAGCAGGACCAGACCGGTCCCGACGAGCACCGCCGCGGCCACCAGGACAGCGGTCAGGGCGTAGGCGCTGGTCGCACCGGACGCCGCGGCCCCGACCGCGACAGCCGCCATCAGCGGGTAGTGGCTCACGTAGAACGCCAGCGAGTGCCGACCCACGAACCGGACCGGGCGGATCAGGCGCGCGGACCCGACGGAGCGGGCCAGCCGGATGCTGATGACGGCGCCGGCCAGCATGAACAACGCGGACTCGAGGCCGTAGTCGTACCCCAGGGACAGACCCAGGTGCACCGCGAGCAGCACGGCCGCCGCGACGACCGCCCAGCCGGAGCTGAAGACCCAGGTCCGGACCCCGGGGCGGACGGTGATCAGGTGACCCGCCATGAAGACCGCGAGCAGGTACGGCCACCGCTCGGCGTCCGTCGAGGCCCCGGGCAGCAGGAAGGACGCCACGCCGGAGGCCGCGGCCGCGGCGAGGACGACGAGCTCGGGAGGCACGGCGCGCAGCAGCCAGGCCACGCAGTAGAAGGTCACCAGGTACAGCAGGAACCACAGGTAGCTGCCGCCCAGCGCGTAGCCGAGGACCGAGTACACCGGCCAGGAACCGACACCCCAGATGACGGACCACACCAGGTAGGGCCAGGCGATCTTGCGGGCCTTGCCCGAGAAGTACCGGCGACGCCCCTTGCGGAACGAGGCGCCGAGCAGCATCCCCGACAGCAGCACGAGCAGCGGGATCCGTAGCGGGGTGATGACCGTGTTGACGTCGGCGAGCCACTGCGGAGCGGTCAGCCCGCCGTAGCTCTCGACCACGACCGTCGCGTGGAACACGACGATCAGCAGGACGGCGCTGCCGCGGACGACGTCCATCCACTCGGCCCTCGGGCGCGACGTGGCGCCCGACCCCGTCCCCGCATTAGGCGCGGCCGCTCCGGGCCCATCCGTGCCGGCGGACCGGGTCCAGGAGGTCCAACGGGGCGACCGATCGTGCCTCCGGGCGCTGTCGCCGCCGCGGCCGGTGGTCGTGACGGTCCTGTCCCGGCGGACGTGCTCGGTGGCTACGGGCGCGGAGGGTTCGGGCGGGATCAGCATGCAGCTCGTCCCGGGGTCTCGGGGTCTTGGGGTCCCGGGCACCCGGCGGTTCGCGTCGGTCCTGCGTCGTCCGGCGCAGGGTCGTTCGCCTCCGGCGCGGTCACTGGTTGCTCCACCCCCGCGTACCGTACTCTCACGCGATGGCAGAGTTGAGTGAACCGACGGCTCGCGGTCCGTTCATGCAGATCGGCGAGGTCGCCGCGCAGACCAACCTGAGCCTGCGCACCATCCGTCACTACGAGGAGATCGGCCTGGTCGTGCCGTCGGGTCGATCGCAAGGCGGCTTCCGGCTCTACGTGGACCAGGACGTAGAGCGGCTCCGGCTGGTCCGGCGCATGAAGCCGTTCCTCACCCTGGACGAGACCAAGGACTTGCTGAGCCTGCTGCAGACCGCCGCGCGGCTCGACCAGCTCGACGAGGTCGCCGCAGCAGACGTGGTGGACCGGCTGAGGATGTACCGCGAGGCGGTCGTGGTGCAGCTCGACACCCTGCGTGAGCAGGTGCACAAGGCCGAGGCCCTCGCCGACGAGCTGGGCGACATCGCCGCCGGGCGACGCCGGCCCTCGCTCTAGGGGACCGCCCGGTCTTGACGTGCCGGGCGGGGTCAGTGCCCGGCCCCGAGCTGGCCGGTCAGCCGCCCGTGCCAGCCCTGGCTGGCCTCGTTGAGGCCCACTATGAACACGTTCTTGCCCTTCTGGCGGTACTTCATCTCGATGGCGTCCAGCGAGGCGACCGTGGAGGAGTCGAAGATCTGGGACTCGCTCAGGTCGATGATCACGTTCTGCGGGTCGCCGGCGTAGTCGAACTGGTAGACGAGGTCGTTGCTGGAGGCGAAGAACAGCGCCCCGCGCACGGCGTAGACGCGGGTGTCCTCGTCGGGGTGGTCCACGTCGACGACCTCGGTGAAGTGCGCGACGCGGCGGGCGAAGAAGATCATCGCGGCGATGACGCCGAGGCCCACCCCGTAGGCCAGGTTGTGCGTGTACACGGTGACGGCGACCGTCGTGACCATGATCGCGGTGGCGCTGAACGGCATCCGGCGCAGCGTCGCCGGGTGCAGGCTGTGCCAGTCCATCGTGCCCACCGACACCATGATCATCACGGCGACCAGGGCCGGCATCGGGATGATGGCGACGACGTCGCCGAGCCCGACCACCAGTACGAGCAGGAACACCCCGGCCAGGAAGGTCGAGATCCGGGTCCGGGCCCCGGACACCTTCACGTTGATCATGGTCTGGCCGATCATCGCGCAGCCGCCCATGCCGCCGAAGAACCCGGTGACGACGTTGGCGATGCCCTGGCCGCGGGCCTCCCGCGTCTTGGGCGAGTGCGAGTCCGTCACGTCGTCCACGAGCTTGGCCGTGAGCAACGACTCCAGCAGGCCCACCAGGGCCAGCGCCACCGCGTAGGGCGCGATGATCTGCAGCGTCTCCAGCGTGTACGGGACGTCCGGGACGAACCAGGAGGGCAGGCTGTCGGGCAGCTCGCCCTGGTCGCCGACGGTGGGCACCCGGATGGCCAGCAGCACGGCCAGGACGGTGATGACGACGATGGCGACCAGGGGCGCGGGGACGACGGTGGTGAACCGGGGCATCGTGACGATGATGACGATGCCCAGCGCCACGAGCGGGTAGACCAACCAGGGCACGCCGATCAGGTAGGGCAGCTGCGAGGTGAAGATGAGGATGGCGAGGGCGTTGACGAACCCGACCATGACGCTGCGCGGGATGAACCGCATCAGCTTCGCCACCCCCACCGCGCTCAGCAGGATCTGCAGCAGGCCACCCAGGATCACCGCGGCGATCAGGTAGTCCAACCCGTACTCCTGGTTGAGCGGGGCGATGACCAGGGCGATGGCCCCGGTCGCCGCCGAGATCATGGCCCGACGTCCGCCGACGATGCTGATCGTGACGGCCATCGTGAACGAGGCGAACAAACCGACCCGGGGGTCGACCCCGGCGATGATCGAGAACGCGATGGCCTCGGGGATCAGGGCCAGGGCCACGACGAGACCGGCGAGGACCTCGGTGCGCAGCCGTCGCGGCGAGCGCAGGGCCCGGCGGACCGAGAACTCGTCCTGGTCCTGCTCGGGCGCCACGACAGGGGGCGGTGTGGTCGGGGTCATGCGGCTCCGTTCGGCAGGCCTCGCGGGCCGGTGGGGCACGGGTGGCGGGGAGCCCACGCGGACCACACGGGTCCGGGACTCACCTCTTACGTAAGGTGAGAGTAGCGGGAAAATCTTACTGACGTGGACCCACCGAGGCCAGCACCTCGTCCAGCATCTGCGGGGTGAGCCGTCCGGTGAAGGTGTTCTGCTGGCTCACGTGGTAGCTGCCGACCACGTCGAGCGGGTGGGCGTCGGCGGGCGCCGAGGGGCCGGGTTGCAGGCGGACCCGGGCCCCGTGCCCGAAGGCCGGTCGAGGCGCCGGGACCAGCCATCCCGCCCGGGCCAGCGCCGGCAGACCCGCCTGCCAGCCGAACCCGCCCAGCACGACGACGCTACGCAGCGTCGGGGCCAGCAGGGCCAGCTCGCGGTCCAGCCACCCGGCGCAGGCGTCCCGCTCGGCCGGCGTCGGCTTGTTGGCCGGCGGGGCGCAGCGCACCGACGCGCTCACCCAGACCCCGTCCAGGCGCAGGCCGTCGTCCGACGACACGCTGATCGGCTGGTTGGCGAACCCGGTGCGGTGCAGCGCCGCGAACAGGAAGTCGCCCGACCGGTCACCGGTGAACACCCGGCCCGTCCGGTTGGCCCCGTGCGCGGCGGGCGCCAGACCGAGCACCAGCACGTGCGCCCGCTCGTCGCCGAAGCCCGGCACGGGTCGGCCCCAGTAGGTCTGCCCGGCGAACGAGGCCCGCGGGTTGGCCGCCACCTGCTCGCGCCAGGCGACCAGGCGCGGGCAGGCCCGGCAGCCGGTGATCTGCTGCGCGAGGTCGTCGAAGGCGGCGGTCGAGGCGGGCACGGCCCATGGTCCCCCGTCCCCGGCCCCGACCGCGCGGGCGGGGTTCGGCCGATCCGCCCGCACCGGACCGGCGCCGCTGCGAGGATCGGGGCGGCGCCGCGGCCGCGGCGGGGAGGGAGCCGCAGCATGCTGGAGACGGTGCGCGTGCACGGGCTGGTCGTCGCGTCCGAGGTGCCGCTCCACCAGGGTCTGCCCTGCCCGGGCCGGACGGCGGATCTCACGGTGACGTACGGAGGACCTCGCCCGGTCGGGCCGCTCCCGGTGGACGGCGAGCTGCTGGGTCGTCACGAGAACCCTGCCGGGGGCCTCTTCTCCTCTGTCGTCCGCACGCGGGACGGCGTGGTGCTTCGCTGCCACGGCGTCTGCGACCTGGTCATGGACCACGGCACCACGACGATGGTGGTGCACCTGGACCCCGGCGCCGAGGCCGGCCTGGAGTCCGTGGTGCTGGGCGGGATGGGGTTGGCGACGGTGCTCATGCTGCGCGGGCACCTGCTGCTGCACGCCAGCGCGGTCGCCGTGAGCGGGGAGGCGATCGCGGTCGTCGGCAGCTCAGGGATGGGCAAGTCGACCGTGGCGACCCTGCTGTGCCGCACCGGGACGGCGCAGATGGTCACCGACGACGTGCTTCGCGTCGACCTGGAGGACGTGAGGACCCTGGTGCGGCGAGGGAGCACCGAGGCCCGGCTCCGACCGACGGCGCGGGTGACGGCACCGACGGAGGCCCGGCTGCGGGTGACCCCGGACCACCGCTCGGCCGTGAGCCTGCCGGGGACCGACCTCGACGCCGTTCCGCTGCGGGCCCTCGTCATCCCCTACCCCGACCGCCACGCGACCGGTGTCGTGGTCGATGCCCTCGGCCGGGCCGACGCGCTGGTGGCGCACGCCTCGTTCCCCCGCCTGGTCGGCTGGCTCGACCCTGTCACCTCGGGGCTCCAGTTCACCGGGTTGGCCGAGCTCGTCCGGCGGGTGCCGACGGTCGTGGCCCGGTTGCCGTGGGGCCCGCCGTTCCGGGACGACCTGGGCGACCTGCTGCTGGCAGGCCTCGCGGCTCACCCCTCCGCGACGTCGGGGGCCAGGTAGGCCGCAGCCTGGAGCCGGAACAGCTCGGCGTAGGTCCCGTCGAGCGCCATCAGCGTCTCGTGGTCCCCGTGCTCGACCACGCGCCCCTGCTCCATGACGTAGATGCGGTCGGCGGAGCGCACCGTCGAGAACCGGTGCGACACGAACAGCACGCTCTTGCCGGCGACGATCTGCCGCAGGTCCGCGAACAGTCGGGCCTCGGCCCGGGGGTCCATGGCGGCCGACGGCTCGTCGAGCACCACGAGGGAGGCGTCCCGGTAGAGCGCCCGGGCCAGGGCGAGGCGCTGCCACTGCCCCCCGGACAGCTGCCCGCCCCCGACGTAGGCCGTGCTCAGCACCGTGTCGAACCCCTCCGGCAGCCGGTCGAGGAACTCTGCCGCCCCCGTGCGCTCGGCGGCCTCACGCACCCGTCGAGGATCCACGGGCTGCGACACCCTCCCCAGCGCGATGTTGTCGTGGCCGGACAGCTCCCACTGCGAGTAGTCCTGGAAGATCACGGCGACCTGCTCCCGGACCGCCCGGGCGTCCAACGTCGACGTGTCGACCCCGTTCCAGCAGACCTGCCCGTCGTCCGGCCGGTACAGCTGGGCGACGAGCTTGGCCCGGGTCGTCTTCCCCGAGCCGTTCTCGCCCACTATGGCCACCACCTCGCCGGCGCCGATCTCGAGGTCGACGTCCTGCAGGGCGGGGACGGATCCGGCGGGGTACGTCATCGTCACCCCCCTCACCGTGAGCCGTTCCAGCGGCGCCACGGGCGGCACGTCCCCCATCGGCACCGCCGGGACGTCGCGGGCGATGAACCGCTCGAGCTCGGTCATGAACAGGCCGGACTCGTACAGCTGCCCCACCCCGGCCAGCAGGCCGGTCACCCGGCTGGACAGCAACCGGACCGAGACGGCGGCGACGGCGGCCTGGGCCAGGTCGATCTGCCCGTCCACGATGAGCGCGACCAGGAGCAGCAGCGTGACCACCAGGACCACGCTGGTGACCACCGCACCGGCCAGGGACAGGCGTACCTGCTTGCGGAGCAGGACCCCCAAGTCCGACAGGTACCGCGTGTACCGGGCGTCGTAGCGACGGCGGAGCTCGTCCGCCAACCCGAACGAGCGGACCTCGTTGGCATCGGACCGGTAGGAGAGCGTCATCTGCAGGTACAGCCGCTCCCGGTGTCGGGTCGACTGGTCACGCACGAACGCGAACTCGTGCCGCCCGCGGAGCCGGGTGAGCACCCACAGCACCGGGGCCGTGACGAGGAGCACCAGCGGGAGCAACGCCGACACCTGCAGGAGAACGACGAGCAGCACCACGACGCCGGCGGCCGCACCCACGAGGTTCACCAGACCCCGGGCCAGCTGCAGCGGGCGCTGGACCGCCTCGAGCTCGATCCGGTGGAGCTCGTCGAAGAAGCTGGGCTGCTCGTAGGTCATCAGGTCGACCCGGGACGTCACGTCCAGGACCTCCGACCAGGTGGCCCTCAGGACGAGCTCGCTGATCAGGCGCTGCAGCTGGGTCGAGACGGCCGCGACCAAGGCCATCAGGGCGGTGACGCCGGCGATCGCCAGCAGCGGCGGGAGCAGCTCCGCGAGCACCACCGTGCCGCCCTGCGCGGCCAGGATGGCGTCGATGGCCAGCTTGGCGACGTACAGCTGCGCCGCCAGCAACGCGGCCCCGAGCAGCTCCAGCGACGAGGCGGCGACGAACCGCCACCGCGCGGCACCCCACACCAGACGCAGGGCACGCACCGCGAGGCCGGGGAACGCGGAGAGGGACCGGCGCTGCGACTTGCGCTCCACCCAGGCGCCCAGCGGGTCGACGGGTGTCACGACCAGCCCGCCACGGACTGCAGGTAGCGGCGTCGCAACGCGTCCCCGCCCGAGTCGTAGAGCACGGACCCCGGGACGGCGAGCCCCAGGTCGGCCGTGTTGCTGCCGGACGACCCCTTCCGCACCCAGCCCGCCACGTGGCGACCCGCCTCCAGCGCGCTGGAGGCGCCGTCCTGCCGCAGCGACCGCGAGACCAGGCGGGCCATCGAGCCGCGCTCCCCGCCCGCCGCCACGTCGGCCCGCGCGTCCACCGCGCGCAGCACCAGGGACCAGGGCCGCGACCCCAGCAGGTCGTCGAGGTCCAGGTCGGGCAGCTCAGCCCCCAGCAGCCGACGGGTCCGCGCGAGCATGGCCGCGACGGGCATCTGCGCCCGCCACCGTCGAGCCCGGTGCGCCAACGCGTCCACGTCCGGGACGTGCCGGAGGCCCTGCTCGAGGTCCTTGAACCAGACCAACCGGTCCCCGCCTGTCATCGCCGCGTGCACCGCCAGGTGGACCACCGTGTCCAGCGGGTCGAGGGTGCGGACCTCGAGACCGGCGACGTCCACCGGAACCGACCGGTCCAGCAGCTCGTCGGTCGGGGCCCGGAAGCTGCGCCGCAGCGCCTGGCGGTTGAACAGCGACCAGTGCAGGTCGACGATGATCCCCGTGGGCATGAGGACGTGCAGCTCCCCCATCGCCCGTTCCCCCAGCATGGTCCAGTTGCGGTCCAGCACGGTGCACCCGGCTGCCTCGAGGGCCCCCAGCGCCGCCCCGAGCTCGCTGGGGCGGACCAGCACGTCGAGGTCCTTGTAGGAGCGCAGGTCGGAGCGGTCGTAGACATGGGCGGACAGGACCGGGCCCTTGACGACGGCCCAGGTGCTCGTCACGTCCGCCAGGGCGCGGCTCACGTCGTGGAGGGCGCTCAGGGCCCGCATGTGCTGGGCGAGTCCCGAGGACACGTCCTCCGCCAGCTGCCGGTCCAGGCTCGGGTCCACCGCCCCGGGCAGGTGCCGGACGCTGTTCCGCACGCACCCGACCACTCGGTGACGACGAGCAGCGACGAGCAGCTGCTGCTGTTCCACCTGGGCGAGCAAGCCCTCCACGTCCGCCGGGGCGGTCGACCAGTCGTGCTGCCGGACGCAGCTCGTCAGCAACGTCAGCAGCAACCGGGAGCCATGCATTCGACGTCTGACGACGACAGGCCGCGACAGGCGTGAATGCACCGTCGTCATCCTGACCCCGTCTTCCCCGTGCGTCGCCTTCCCGGACGAGGATCATCTCGACAAGGGACTCACGGCGTGGTGCACATGCGGTAGACCGGTCCGTTCGGAGGACGGCCCGCAGCCGGTGGCACCGACCAAAGAACATCTCGGACAAAGCGAACGGGCGACCGAGGAAGGCTCTCACCTGCCGCGACCGCCCGCCTGAGCAGGTGGTTCAGCTCATTCCGCCGCCGGGGATGGGAGCCGGCGGCTTCATGTTGTTGGACTTCCCGTCGCCCGGCCCGGGGACCTTTCCGCCCCCGGGGTTCAGGGTCAGGTCGTGCACGGAACCGAGTTCGGTGATCGTGGGTGCTGCGTAGGTCATCAAGCGCTCCTCTGCTGGCCTGCTGGGACATGGCAATTACGCTCCGCCACCCGGCGGCTGTCAATCGGTTCCGTAGAACCCGGACGCCTGGGGATCAGAATGTCGACGGTGCGTCAACCATGCTCGCCAATGAGCGACCATCGCAAAACGAAAAGCCCGGTACAACGGATCGGCCCCGATCGGCCCTCGCCCGACGACCGGCACCTCGCGGATGTCTGACGCCGCCCGACGAGACGCAGTCAACCCGTCCTGCAGGAGGCCCCACTGCGGTCCCAGCAAGGCGTCCCTCATCGGCCTCGACAACCTGGCCTTGTCCGTGCGCGCGAGGACCCCCGGCGGCAGCCGGTCGTGCAGCGCCGCCCGGAGGACGGCCTTGGTGACCGCCCCTCGGACGCGGTGCTGCCCCGGCAGGCACAGGGCGAACTCCATCAGCTCGCGGTCCAGGAACGGGTGGCTGATCCCTCCGGACAGCGGCTCCCACTGCTCGAACGTCTCCCCCATCAGCGACCCGAGGAACCCGTCCTCGACCATGCCTCTGGCCTTGAGGCCGCTCGCGCGCCCCCAACGAGTCCCGGCGGCCCGGACCAGCTCCTGGGAGGTGGTGCGGGCGAGCGCCGGCCACGAGGAGCCGTACCGTCGCCGGACGGCCCCGAGCTCCGACAGCAGGGCACGCGGTCCCTCGTTGACGGCCCAGTCCGCCAGGTACTCCACGCCGGCACCGAGAAGGCTGTCGGCGTCCTCCCCGTCCAGCACCCGAACCGCGCCGGCCTCGACACCGGCCGACACGAGCCCTTCGTGGAGGAACCAGTTGCCGGCCAGGGGTGGCCCACCGTGCTGGACGAAGACGGCGTCGGGGTCCTGGCCGAACGGCCCGGGGCTGTGGTCGGTCTCCACCCAGACCAGCCGGGCCCCGGCAGCCTTCGCCGCCTCCACCTGATGCACCCGCTCGTCCCCCGGCGGCTCCGAGAAGCGGAGGCACAGCGCCACCAGGTCGGCCTCCGGGGCCACCGCCCGGGCGGTGACCAGGACGCTGCTGGAGTCGAGGCCACCGCTGAGCGTCACGGCGACCGGTCCGCCCGCGTCGACCACCCGCCGGCGCACAGCGGCGTCCAGGAGCTGTCGCAGCCGTGTCGCAGACTCGGCGAAGGCAGCCGGGGTCGCGCCGTCCAACTGCACCTCGTCGTGCGGCGCCTGGAGCCAGCCGCGGTCCCCCAGCCGGGCGAGGGCGCCCGGGTCCAGCGCCGCCACCTCCGCGTAGCAGGTCCGTCCGCGTGGCGGCCATCGAGCCGCCAGGTACGCCGACACCCACGCCTCGTCCGGGGTCAGGGCCCGGTCCGACCGGACCATGGCCGGCAGCGACGTGCTGATGGTCGCCTCGGCACCGGCGGCCCACAGGTACGCGGGGATGGCGCCGCCGACGTCCCGGAACACGCTGATGCGGTCGTACCGACGCTCGACGACGACGACGACGACGTCGTCCGGGAGTCCCTCGAGGCAGGACGCCCCTCGCCGCCGCCACCTCTGCGCCATCCTCGACGCGCTGTCGCCGTCGGCTCTCTCCTCACCGACCGCCGGGACCCGTCCCGCGACGGACACCACGAGGTCCTCGGCCACCGACAGCGAGCCGTCCGCGCCGCAGACGGCCACCGACGTGGCCCCGTCGTCCCACACCTGGGCCGGGCCGCCCGCCGACCCCTCGCCGTGCGCAGCCGGGGACGAGACAGGTAGGAGGTCCTCGGCCGACGCCACCGGGGTCCCGTCGGTCCGACTCCGCAGGGCCAGCCCCGTCATGCCCCGGTCCCGACCGGTCGCAGGCGGGAGATGCCCCGGTGGGCGTCCAGCGGGAACCCGGACAGGTCGATGCGCCCCTCGCCCAGCTCGACCCAGGCGTGGGCGGAGAACCCCTGGTCGTCCGACACCCCGATGACGACGTCGACCGGGACAGCGTGATGACGCAGCACCTGGGCCAGGGCCAGCGCGGTCGGCAGGCAGGTGCTGCGGACCAACGGCAGCCGGAGCACCCGCCCGGCGACCCTCGCCCGGTGCTGGGCGTGGGGGTCCCACGCGCCGGGCGGCGGCGGCGCGGCAGCCGCGGGCACGGCGTCCAGGCGCAGGACCCGGAGCGCCGCAGGCAGCCCTCCACGGGCGAGCACCACCCGCACCCTGACCATGGCGGTGGCCGTGCGTGCCGCCAGCACCAGGTCCGGCCCCCTGCGTGCCAGCCGACGCCGCAGCTTCACGGTGCGGTCGAGACCAGACCCTTGGCCAGCAGGGTGTCCAGGAGGGCCAGCACGTCCGAGCGGACGACGTCCGGGTCGGCGCCGCCGTCGGCGGACAGCTGCGTCACCACGTCGTCGACACCGCGTCCCGACGCGAGGGCGGCCCACACCTGCGTGCCGGTGGGGTTGAGCCGGAAGTAGGTGCCCGTGGACGCCACCAGCAGGATCGTCTCGCCGTCCAGCTCCTGCGTCAGGACCCCGGGTGCCACCGTGTACGACGTCGTCATCGCTCATCTCCTGCGCCCGTTGGACCCGTCGTCGGACGCTAGCAGCGCAGCACGGGCCTTGGCAGGCGGTTGCCGATCAGTCAGTCACCAGGCTCCAGGCGATGCCGTCCAGGATGTCGTGCTCGCTCACCCGCACCGTCGACAGGCCCGAACGGAGCGACACGCGCTCGAGCACCTCGCGCCAGACCAGGGCCCCGGCCCCGATGACGTCGACCCGGCCGGGGTGCATGAACCCGCGCTCGGCGCGCTCGGCGCGCGTGGCGTGCAGCAGCCGGTCGCAGGCGGCGAGCGCGTCGGCCAGCGCGTGCTCGCTGCCGTGGATCCGGTCGGGCCGGTAGCTCGTCAGGCCCATCGTCTCCGCCGCCACGGTGGTCACCGACCCGGCGAGCCCGACGACGGTCCGTACCCCGGTCAGGTCGACGGTCAGCTCGACCAGGTCCAGGGCGGCGCGGACGTCGGCGCGGGCGGCGTCGACCTCGGCCGGGGCGGGCGGGTCGCCGTGCAGGTGGCGCTCGGTCATCCGGACGCAGCCGACGTCGACCGACCGGGCCGCCTGCACCGTGGGGACCCCGTCGACCACGTCGCCGACGACGACCTCGGTGGACCCGCCACCCAGGTCGACCACGCAGAACGGGCCCGGGATCAGGCCGGCGAGCTCGCGAGTGGCGCCCAGGAACGACAGCTCGGCCTCCTCCGCACCCGGCACGACCTCGGGCTCCACCCCCAGCCGCTCCCGGACGCCGGTGACGAAGTCGGCCGCGTTCTCGGCGTCGCGGCTCGCGCTGGTCGCCACGAACCGGACCCGCTCGGCGCCGAGGTCGGCGATGACGGCGGCGTAGGTCTCGACCGCGGCGAACGTGCGGGCCAGGGCCGCGTCGGTCAGCCGGCCCGTGGCGTCCACCCCCTCCCCCAGCCGGACCACCGTCATCCGGCGGTCGAGGTCGTGCTGCGTTCCGGCGTCCGGGTCGACGTCGGTGACCAGGAGTCGGATGGAGTTGGTGCCGCAGTCGACCGCGGCGGTGCGAGGCATGGGGCGAGCGTAGGGCGGCGCCCCGTGGCACCGTGGGCGGGTGACGCAGCGGGACGCGGTGGTGGTGGGGTCGGGACCCAACGGGCTGGCCGCGGCCTGGACGCTGGCCTCGGCCGGGCTGGACGTCGAGCTGGTCGAGGGCGCCGACACCTTCGGCGGCGGCACCCGCAGCGCCGAGCTGACCCTGCCGGGCGTCGTCCACGACGTCTGCTCCGCCGCGCACCCGCTGGCCGCCGCGGCCCCGTTCTTCGCCCCCGGGGGTGGGCCCGACGGGTCCGGGTTCGACCTGGCCGCGCACGGGGTACGCCTGCTGCAGCCGGAGGTGCCGTTGGCCCACGCCATGGACGGCGGCCGGTTCGCACTGCTGCAGCGCGGGCTGGGCGACACCGCCGCCGACCTCGACGACCTGTCGCCCGGGGACGGGGCCCGCTACCGACGGCTGATGGGTCCGCTGGTGGCCGACGCGGGCACGGTCGTCGACGCCCTGACGTCGGCCATGCGGTCGGTGCCGGTGCGCCCGGACCAGCTGCTGACCCTGGCGACGTTCGGGACGCGGGTCCTGCAGGGGGTGCCGCGGATCGCGCGTGGCTTCCGGGGTCCGGCCGCGGGTGCCCTGCTCGCCGGCAGCGCCGCGCACACCGCCCAGCCGCTGCACCGGATGGGCGCGGCCGGCGCGGGGCTGCTGCTCAACACCCTGGCCCACGCCGTCGGTTGGCCGGTGGTCGAGGGCGGCAGCCAGCGGATCGCCGACGCCGTGGTCGCCGACCTGCGCCGGATGGGGGCCACGGTCCGGACGGGTGAGTGGGTGAGCGACCTGCGGCAGCTGCCGAGCGCCCGGATCACCATGCTCGACCTGTCCCCCGCGCAGCTGCTGGACCTGGGCGGAGACCGGCTGCCGACCGGCTACCGGCGGGCGCTCCAGCGCTACCGCTACGGCAGCGGCGCCAGCACGGTGCACCTGGTCACCGACGCCCCGATCCGGTGGGCCGACCCGCGGGCCGCCCGCGCCGGCACCGTGCACCTGGGAGGCCCCGGGGCTCAGGTCGACGCGGCCGAGCGGGAGGTGGCCGCGGGCCGGCACAGCGAGGACCCGTTCGTCCTGCTCGTCCAGCCGTCGGTGGTGGACCCCACGCGCGCCCCGGCCGGGCTGCACCCGGTCTGGGCGTACTGCCACGTGCCCCCCGGTTCCGACCGCGACGTGACCGCCACGATCGTCCGCCGGATCGAGCGCTACGCCCCCGGGTTCACCGACACCGTGGTGGCCAGCAGCACCCGCAGCGCCGCCCGGCTGTCGCTGGACAACCCGATCCACGTCGGCGGCGACGTCGCGGTCGGCGAGGCGTCGGTGCGGCAGACGATCTTGCGCCCGGTGCCCCGCTGGGACCCGTACGCGACCCCGCTGCCGGGGGTGTACCTGTGCTCGTCGGCCACCCCGCCCGGCCCGGGCGTGCACGGCATGAGCGGGGTCCACGCGGCCCGTTCGGCGCTGCGGCGGGACGGGCGCGGGTGAGGACCTAGCCGCCCCGAACCGACCGGCGCTCGTACAGCGTCTTGGACCAGACGTAGCCGACGACCACGAAGACGACGCACCAGCCGACCGCCAGCGCGGGCTCCCAACCGAGCGGGGTCCCCAGCATCAGGCCGCGGATCGTCTCGATGATGGGCGTGAACGGCTGGTTCTCCGCGAACCACCGCAGCCCCGTCGGCATCGACTCCGTCGGCACGAAGCCGCTGCCCAGCAGGGGCAGCAGGGTCAGGACCAGCGGCAGGTTGCTGGCGGTCTCGACCGACTTCGCCTGCATGCCCATCGCGACGCCGAGCCAGTTGACGCCGTAGGACACCAGCACCAGCAGGCCGACGACGGCCAGCCACCCGGTCGGCCCGGCGGTCGGGCGGAACCCGACGAGCAGCCCCACCACCAGGACGAGGGTGACGGCGATGACGGCCTGGACGGTGGTGCCGATGACGTGCCCGGCGAGCACCGCAGCCCGCGAGATGGCCATGCTGCGGAACCGGGCGGTGATGCCCTCGGTCATGTCCATCGAGATCGTGATGGCGGCTCCGCTGGCGGCGCTGGCGATGGTCAGGGCGAGGATGCCCGGCATGACGTAGGCCAGGTAGGCCTCCCGCCCGCCGGCGGGGTCGACCCCGGGCAGACCGGCCCCCAGCGTGCCGCCGAAGACGAACACGAACAGCAGCAGCACGACGACCGGCCCCAGGATCACGAACACCGACAGACCGGGGTAGCGGACCATGTGCAGCAGGTTGCGGCGCAGCATGGTGACCGAGTCGGCCAGGACATGAGCCGGGCGGCTCGGCTTGGGCGCGGTCACGGTGCTCATGACGTGGTCTCCTTCGTGTCGGTCCGGCCGGTGAGGGCGAAGAACACGTCGTCCAGGTCCGGGGTGTGGATGCTGAGGTCGTCGACCTCGAGGTCGGCCGTGTCGAGCCGGGCCAGCAGGGTGCGCAGCGCCCGGATGCCGCCGTCGCTCGGCACCGTGAGGACCAGGCCCGCGTCGTCGCGGGTGGACCCGTCGAGCAGTGCCGCGGCCGCCGACAGGGCGGTCGCGTCGGTGAAGCGCAGCCGGACGTGGCCGCCGGGGACGAGGCGCTTGAGCTCCTCCGGCGTCCCCTCGGCCACGACACGGCCGCCGTCCAGCACGGCGACGCGGTCCGCCAGCTCGTCGGCCTCCTCCAGGTGCTGGGTGGTCAGCAGGACGGTCGTGCCGTCGGCGACCAGGCGGCGGACGATGTCCCACATGGTGCGACGGCTGCGCGGGTCCAGACCCGTGGTGGGCTCGTCGAGGAAGATGACGCTCGGGGTGGAGACCAGCGTCATGGCCAGGTCGAGGCGCCGCTTCATGCCGCCGGAGTAGGTGGCCAGAGGCTTGCGGGCCGACTCCACCAGGTCGAACTGCTCCAGCAGCTCGCCGACCCGGGTCCGCGAGCGCCTGGCGCCGAGGTGACGCAGCCTCGCCATCAGGAGCAGGTTCTCCTGACCGGTCAGCAGACCGTCGACGGCCGAGAACTGCCCGGTCAGGCCGATGGCGGCCCGCACGCCGTCCTGCTGACGGACGACGTCGTACCCGGCGACCCGGGCGGTCCCGCCGTCGGGACGCAGCAGCGTGCTGAGGACGTGCACGGTGGTGGTCTTGCCGGCGCCGTTGGGTCCCAGCAGCGCGGTGACCGTGCCGGCGGTCACGGCCAGGTCGACGTCGTCGAGCACGACCGTGCTGCCGTACGTCTTGCGGAGCCCCCGGACCTCGATGGCGGTCGGGGTCGGGCTGCCGGCGCTCATCGGGCCCGCCGGATCTCGATGTCGCCGAACTGGGTCCGCGCCTGGACCGCGACGGTCCGCTCGGTCGTCGCCGGGGGCTGGTCGCCGTCGAGCTCGTTGCGCACGTGGCCGCGCTTGGACGACAGGTCCAGCCAGGCGGGGACCCCCGGCCGCACCCCGACCGAGATCTGGCCGAAGCCGCTCTCGGCCTGGATCGCGCCGCTGGAGACCTCGCCCAGCCGGATGGCGCCGTACGAGGTCTTGGTCGTGACCGACCCCAGGGCCCGGGTGATGTCGAGGTCGCCGTAGGACAGCTTGGCGTCCACGTCGCCACCGGCCTCGCCGATGAACAGGGACCCGTGGGAGGCCTTGAGGACCGCGTCGCCGGTGACCGCACCGACCCGGATCTGACCGTGGTCCGCGGTGATCTCGACGCCGCCGTCGGCCGTGCCCACGGTCGCGTTGCCGTGCCCGGCCCGCAGCCACAGGTCGCCGGTGGTGTCCAGGTCGACGGGACCCATGGAGGCCTTGACGCGGGTGGCCCCGAGGCGTCCCGTGGTGCGGACGTCGCCGACCGCGAGCTCGGCGGTGAACCGCGAGCCCGTCGGCAGCTCGACCGTGAGGTCGACGGACTCGTTAGGACCGATGACGGTGAAGCGGGGCCTGGGGCCGGTGACCGTGAGCCGTCGGCCGTCGAAGTCGACCGTGGTGTCCGCGGCTCCCCGGACGTCGACGGCCTTGTCGGGGTTGGTGGGCGACACGGTGACGACCGTGTCGGCGCGGTCGGCCGCGACGACCTCGATGCGGCCGACCTGCAGGTTGACGGCGAGGTCGATGGCGCTGGGGGTGTCGAATCTGGGCATGCTGACGCCTTCCCTTCCAGGGGCGTGCTCGTCCGCCCCGCGGGTCCGCGGGGTGGTGGGGGTGGTGGGGGTGGCGGGTGGGGCGCCGGGTCAGCGCACCCAGCCCGCGAAGCTGTCGCCGGTGCGCAGGGTGCGCTTCGTCGACCGTCGCTGCTTGGGTTGGAGCGCGGCCGCCACGGCCCGCACCAGCCAGGAGTTGACCGACAGGCCGTCAGCCGCCGCCGCCTCGTCCACCTGCGCCTTGAGCGCGTCCGGCAGTCGGAGGGTGGTGCGTGAGGTGCTGACGTCGTCCAGGTCGACCGGGGTCGCCACCCGCTCGTCCGGGTCGGGCTCGGTGGCCGGCGCCGTGACGACGAACTCGACGTCGCGGCCGCGAAGCCGCAGGTCGACCGAGCCGGGGGCCAGGTCGCGGCTGATCTCACCGGTCGCGGCGGACAGGACGTCCAGCAGGACCAGCCGGGTCGCGGAGTCCAGCCCGGCAGCGAGCCGTTCGGCCACGGCGCGGGTGTCCTCGTCGCCGCTGTCGGTGGCGTGGACCAGCTGGCGCCGGAGGTCCGAGACGTACGGGCCGAGTTCCATGGCACCACTGTGACACCATCGTGGTGTCATGTCTAGTCCCAGTGGTGTCACCGGACTCATCGGGGCGTTCTGGGGCTCAGTGCGATCCCGCGTCTCTCGACGCCCACAGGCCCAACCTTGGTCGACAGCGTCTTGATCAGTGCCCTTGTCGACGCTCACAGGCCCCCAAGCCGTCGACAACGTCTTGATCAGCGCCGTTGTCGACGCCACAGGCCAGCTCGGGCCGGCGCCGTCCGCCCGTCGCCCCGTGCGCGCCCGCCGGCCGTCTTGCCCTGGCCCCTCCTCCGCACCCAGAGACAAGTGCCCAGGTTTAGGTCAGGTGTTCAAGTCGGACAGCTGACCACAAACCGATGTCCATGCTCCCGGCGCCGCGGCCGGTGCGACCAGGGGTCGCTCAGCGGGCGTCGGGACGTTTCGCGTCAGCGCCAGCCGCGTCGGCGCCACCAGCGCCCGCACCGCTCGCGCCAGCACCACCCGCGTCAGCACCACTCGCGTCAGCACCACCCGCGTCGGCACCGCCGACGCAGGGGCCGGCGGCCCACCAGTCGTCCAGGGCCACCAGGGCCTCGTCGCCCAGGGGGTTGACGCCCGGACCTGCGGCCAGGGCGTGGGCGACCAGCACGTGCAGGCACTTGACCCGCTCGGGCATCCCGCCCGCGCTGATGCCGGCGATCTCGGGGACCTCGCCCAGCTCCGCCCGCTGCGCCAGGTACGACTCGTGGGCGCGGCGGTAGCCGTCGGCCAGCTCGGGGTCCGTGCCCAGCCGCTCGGTCATCTCCCGCATCAGACCGGCGGACTCGAGCGTGCTGACCGCGCCGGTGGCCCGCGGGCAGGTCAGGTAGTACGAGGTCGGGAACGGTGTCCCGTCGGGCAGCCGCGGGGACGTGCGGACGACGTCCGGGTTGCCGCAGGGGCAGCGGTGGGCGACCTCGACGATGGCGCGCGCCTGACGCCCGAGCTGGGCCGTGACGGTCGCGACGTCCTCCGGGTCGACGGCGGGCGTCGGCCCGGTCTCAGCCATCGGTGCCGTCACCCTCGGCAGGCTCGGCCTCGTCGAGCACCGGGTCCAGGGTGCCGGAGCCCACGGCCTCGACGCTGGTCCAGATCCGGTCGTACCAGGTGCCCTCCGGCGGGGCGTCGGGCCGCATGACGGCCTCGACGTCAGACCCGGGACCCGCACCGCCGGCCGCCTCGGTGTCGTCGACCGACGGCTCGGGGTCGGGCACGACGTAACCGGTCTCGCCCGGCATGACGAAGTTCAGCCGCTCACGGGCCTGCGCGGCGACGTAGGCCTCGTCGTCCCACAGGCCGACCTCGGTCTCCAGCGCGGCGACGTCGTACTCCCGCTGGCCGATCTCGGTCCGGAGGGCGGCGATGTCCTGCTGCTGCTGGATGTACAGCCGCAGCGGCGGCGCCAGCACCAGGGCGCAGACCACCGCCAGGGTGAGCAGGACGACGACGCGACGCGTCCGGGGGCCGGAGTCGTCCCGGTCCCGTCCGCGCCGCGCCTCGCCCACGTGGTCCTGCTCGCTCAGTCGCGACGGAACCGGGGGAACGCCCCGGCACCCGCGTAGACGGCGGCGTCGTCGAGCAGCTCCTCGATGCGCAGGAGCTGGTTGTACTTGGCCACGCGGTCGGTGCGGGCCGGCGCACCGGTCTTGATCTGACCGCAGTTGGTCGCCACCGCGAGGTCGGCGATCGTGGTGTCCTCGGTCTCGCCGGAGCGGTGGCTCATCATGCAGCGGAAGCCGTTGCGGTGGGCCAGGTCGACCGCGTCCAGGGTCTCGGTCAGGGTGCCGATCTGGTTGACCTTGACCAGCAGGGCGTTGGCGTTGCGCTCGTCGATGCCGCGCTGCAGCCGGGTCGGGTTGGTGACGAAGAGGTCGTCGCCGACGATCTGGACCTTGTCCCCGACGCGCTCGGTCAGCTGCGCCCAACCGGCCCAGTCCTCCTCGTCCAGCGGGTCCTCGATGGACACCAGCGGGTAGGACGAGACCAGGTCGGCGTAGAAGTCGACCATCTGCTCCGACGTCTTCTGCTCACCCTCGAAGCGGTAGGTGCCGTCGGAGTGCAGCTCCGTCGCGGCCACGTCCAGGGCCAGGGCGATGTCGTCACCGAGCCGGAAGCCGGCCTTCTCGACGGCCTCGACGATCAGGTCGAGCGCCTCGCGGCTGCTGCCGACGCTGGGGGCGAACCCACCCTCGTCGCCCAGGCCGGTGGACAGGCCGCGGGACTTCAGGACCGACTTGAGGGAGTGGTAGGTCTCCACGCCCATCCGCAGCGCCTCGGCGAACGAGGGGGCGGAGATGGGGGCGACCATGAACTCCTGGATGTCCACGCCGGAGTCGGCGTGCGCACCGCCGTTGACGATGTTCATCATCGGCACGGGCAGCACGTGGGCGTTGGGGCCGCCGACGTAGCGGAACAGCGGCAGGCCGGCCGAGCTGGCGGCGGCCTTGGCCACGGCGAGCGAGACGCCCAGGATCGCGTTGGCCCCGAGGGTCGCCTTGTTGGGGGTGGAGTCCAGGTCGATCATCGCCTGGTCGACCAGGCGCTGCTCGTCGGCGTCGTAGCCGACCAGCTCGGGGCCGATCTCGTCGAGGACGGCGTCGACGGCGTTCTGGACGCCCTTGCCCAGGTAGCGGACCTTGTCGCCGTCACGGCGCTCGACGGCCTCGAAGGCGCCGGTGCTGGCGCCGGACGGGACCGCGGCGCGCTCCAGGGTGCCGTCGTCGAGCTCGACCTCGACCTCGACGGTGGGGTTGCCGCGGGAGTCGAGGATCTCGCGTGCTCCGATGGCTTCGATGGTGGCCACGAGGGGCGCTCCTTCGGTGAGGGGTGTGGTTCGGCGGGCACGGTCGACCGAGGGGCAGCCGACCGGGTCGAGACTACCGACCGACCGGGCCACCGCCGTCCGGGCGCGCCAGCCCTCGGGCAGCCGGGGTCAGGGTTCGCCGTCGTCGGCCAGCGGCGCGGGAGCCTGGGGGGCCTCGGTGACGGTCGCGGTGCTGGTCACGGTGGCCGTGCTGGTGACCGTCGCGGTGCTGGTGGCGGTGGCGCGGACGGTCGTGGTGGCCGTGGCGGTGGTGGTCGCCCGGGCCGTGGTGGTCGCCCGGGCCGTGGTGGTCGCCCGGGCCGTCGTGGTCGCGCGCTCCGTGGCGAACGCGGTCTGCGTCACCCGGACGGGGGCGGAGTCGACCGTCGCGGACACCACCAGCGTCACGGTCGTGCCCAGCCGGTGCGGCTGCGACACCTCCGGCTGGACCTCGAGCACCAGCCCGCCGGACTCGTCCGACTGACGCTCCTCGATCTCGACCACGAAACCCGCCCCGGTGACCTGGGCGACCGCCTCGCCCTGCTCCAGCCCGACGACCGGCGGCACCAGGTTGGACCCGCTGGCCACGACCAGGTCGACGACCGAGCCCTCCGGCAGCACCTCCGCGAAGCCCGGCGAGGACTCGATCACGGTGCCCTGCGGCGACGTCGACGGCACCTCGAGGACGTCGCCGACCACGAGCCCGGAGTCCTCGAGCTGGTCCCGGGCGTCGGCGGCCAGCACGCCCACCAGGTTGGGGACGGCCGTGCTGTCCGGTCCCGAGGAGATGATCAGGTCGACGGTGGACCCGCCGGTCGTCTCGTCACCCGCCGCGGGGTCGGTGCCGAGCACCGCCCCCCGGGGGACGTCGACGCTGGGCAGCGTGGTGCTGTCGCCGACCAGCAGCCCGGCGTCCTCCAGCGCCTCACCGGCCTGCTCGACGGTGAGCCCGGCGGTGCGGGGCACCGACACGGGCGCCCCGGTCCCGGCCAGCCCGGTGTCCGGGGCCGGGTCCGGCCACAGCGAGGTGACGGCGACGACGAGCAGCACGGCCAGCGCGGCGGCCAGCGTCAGGGCGGCCCGGCGGGAGCCGACGACCCGGCGTACCCGTTCCCGCGGGGTCAGGGCGCGGAACGGCACCGCCGGCGGCACGTCGCGGTCGGCGTCCGGGGCCGACGGCGGGCTGTCGCCGCCGTCGGGGGGCTCGGGAGCGGCCGGGGCGACCCCGACGGCCGCAGCGGGCGGCTCGTCCTCGTCGTCCTCGGGCAGGAAGTCCGGCAGCAGACCGGAGCCCACGGCCTGGGTGTCGGCGTCGACGACCTCGGAGTTGTGGCGCTGCGGCTCGTGCGGGGCCACGGCGGTGGCCAGGCCGTGGGCACCGGCGGCCCAGGCGGCGGGCGCGTCGACCTCGCTGAGGACCTGCAGCAGGTCACGGCGCATCTCGGCGGCGGACTGCGGCCGGGCCCACGGGTCCTTCTCCAGGGCGCGCACGACGATGTCGTCCAGCGCCGGCGGCAGACCGGGCCGGCGCGAGGACGGCGCCGGGGGCAGGGTCCGCAGGTGGTGGCGGACCACGTCCTTGGCGCCCCCGCGGAACGGCGGGTAGCCCGTGAGCATCGCCATCAGCAGGCAGCCGACGGAGTACAGGTCCGACCGGGCGTCGACGAAGCCGCGGCGGGCCTGCTCGGGGCTCAGGTAGGCGATGGAGCCGAACCCGGAGCCGGCCTCCGCCAGCTCGTCGGTGAAGCCCTCGTGCTCCAGCAGCTGCGCGCCGGGCATGGCCCGGGCGATGCCGAAGTCGGTGACCTTGACCGACCCGTCGCGGAGCACCATCAGGTTGCCGGGCGTGACGTCGCGGTGGACCAGACCCCGCTCGTGGGCGTGGGCCAGCGCGCTGGTGACGTCGACCCCGATCTCCAGGGCGCGCTCCACCGTCAGCGGGGTGCCGTCCAGCAGCAGGTGCGACAGCGGCTGGCCCTCGATCATCTCCATGACCAGGTAGGGCCGCGGCACGCCGTCGATGACGGCCTCGCCGACGTCGTGGACCTGGACCACGCCCGGGTGGTTCAGCCGCGCCGACGACATGGCCTCGGCGCGGAACGCGGCCATCGCCTCGGGGTCCATGGCGACCTCGGGGTACAGCAGCTTGACGGCGACCTCGCGTCCCAGCCGCAGGTCACGGGCGCGGCGGACCTGCGCCATGCCGCCCCGGCCCAGGGTCTCCCCCAGCTCGTACCGGTCGTCCAGGACCGGGCGGGGCCCCATCACGAGCGGACCTCCGGAACCCTCTCCGGCGGGGTCGCCGGGCCGGACGGGCGGCCGGGAGCCGTCGTCAGCGGTTCGTGGGAGGGGTCCACCGCTCGACCGTACTCAGTGCGCCCGGTCGGTGCCGGTTGCCGCGGCCCGGCGCGCGTCGGAGGTGGTCGCCTGCTCGGCGACCCGGCTGACGTGGGAGCGCAGCGCGGCCTCCGGGTCGACCCCGGCGGCGCGGGCCCGGGCGACGAGCGAGAACAGCTCGGCCCCGAACGCCTCCGCGCTCGTCGCTGGTCGTGCCTGCGCCACCTGCTCCACCTGGGTGACATCGGCAGGCGGGGCCTCGACCATGAGTCCGGCCCGATCCAGCCGGGCCAGCAGCTTGTCGGCCCGCGCCAGCGCCGGCAGGTGGTTGGGGATGCCGTCGAGGGGACCGCGGTGCGGCTTCTCGGCCGCCTTGAGCTCGTCCCAGCGCGCCTGGACCGCGTCGCCCGTGCGCACCTGCTCGTCGGCGAACACGTGCGGGTGACGCCGGACGAGCTTGGCCGCCAGCCCGGCCGCGACGTCGTCCACGTCGAACGCCCCCCGCTCGGCCGCCACCCGGGCGTGGAACACGACCTGGAGCAGGACGTCGCCCAGCTCCTCGGCCAGGTCCGCCTCCGCCCCGTCGACCCCCGCCTCGAGGGCGTCGACGGCGTCCAGGACCTCGTACGTCTCCTCCAGCAGGTACCGGGTCAGGCTGGCGTGCGTCTGCTCGGCGTCCCATGGGCAACCCCCGGGCGAGCGCAGCCGGTCCATGACCGCGACGACGTCCAGCAGGGCGGAACCGGGCGTCGACGCCCGGTCGTGGTCCTCGGTCATGTCAGCCCTCGGGCGGGACCTGCTCGTCGACGACGGGCTCGGGGAGCCAGTCGTGGGTGAACACGCCGAACTGCAGCTCGCCGTCGTCACCGACCGTGCCGTAGCGCGGGTTGATGGTGACGTCGGCCTCCTGCAGCCCGTTGATCCCGTCCGCGAGGGCCGGCGCCGCCTGGTCGGTCTGCTGCAGGTTGGACAGCATCAGGTTGGTCGCGATGACCTGGAGCGTCGCGTCGGAGTACTCCTGCGGGCCCCGTCCCGCCTCGGTGTCGACCGAGTCCAGGAACGCCTGGGCGTCGTCGTCGGTGGCCAGCAGCGACACGGGCCCGTCGCCGAACTCCCGGGCGACGCCCTCCACGACGTCGGCCGCGACCAGCAGGCTGACGATCTGCACGGGGTCGACCCGGGTGTCCTGGGTGATCTCCAGCGGCAGCTCGCTGACGACGGCCTGCACGTCGGACTCGGGCACGACCCGGCCGTCGACCACCGCGGCGGCCGTCGGGTCGCCGGCGGCGGAGCAGGCGCTCACGCCGAGCGCGAGCACGGCGGCGCCGACGGCAGGGCCCACGACACGGCCGACTCGCAGGCCGGCCCGGGCGCGGGCCCTGGTGGAGGGGCGGGGCGTCATCGTCTGCTGATCCCTTCGACGGTGCGGTCCTGGTGCTCGGTACGGAACCCTACGGCCGCCATGGGCCCGGCCGCGCCCCCGGCCGACGACTCGTCGACGCGGCTGCTGGACTCCGGCCGCGGCCCGGTGCTCGGCGGGGCCGGGTGCTCGGGGGCGGGCAGCACCGCGGCCACCAGGTCCCGGACCCAGGCGATCAGGTCCGTGCCGGTGACCGGACCGCCGCTGAGCCGACCGGCCTGGGGCGCGGTGGGCAGCGGGACGAGCACCGTGCTGAGCGACGGCTTGACGACCGACTTCGGGTGCAGCCGGCCCAGGCGCAGCTGGGCGGACTCGGGCAGCACCACCGGGGCCAGGCGCAGGAACTTGCCCTGCACGCTGACGTCGGTCAGGCCGTAGGCCCGCAGGAACACCCGCAGCCGGGCCACGGCGAACAGCGCCTGGACCGGGTCGGGGAGCGTGCCGTCCGGGCCGGCGCCGAAGCGGTCGCGCAGGTCCTCGGCGACGGCGTCCAGCTCGACGTCGTCGTTCGCGGACGCCAGCCGTCGGTAGGCCTCCAGGCGCAGCCGCTCGGCCGGCACGTAGTCGTGCGGCAGGTAGGCGTCCACCGGCAGGTCGACCGTGGTGTCGACCTGAGGGGCGTCGGTGTCGCCGTCCAGGTCGCGCCGGTAGTCGGTGACGGCCTCGGCGACCATCCGCAGGTACAGGTCGAACCCGACGCCCTCGATGTGGCCGGACTGCTCGCCGCCCAGCAGGTTGCCGGCGCCCCGGATCTCGAGGTCCTTCATGGCGACCTGCATGCCCGCACCGAGCTCGGTGTTGGCCGCGATGGTCGACAGCCGGTCGTGGGCGGTGTCGGTGAGCGTGGCGCCCGGGCTCCACATGAAGTAGGCGTAGGCGCGCTCCCGGCCCCGCCCGACGCGGCCGCGCAGCTGGTGCAGCTGCGACAGCCCGAACGTGTCGGCCCGGTCCAGGATCAGGGTGTTGGCGTTGGCGATGTCCAGGCCGGTCTCGACGATGGTGGTGCAGACCAGCACGTCGAAGCGCCGCTCCCAGAAGTCGACGACCGTCTGCTCGAGGTCCGCCTCCCCCATCTGGCCGTGGGCGACCCGGATCCGGGCCTCGGGCACCAGAGAGCCCAGGTGGGCCGCGACCCGCTCGATGTCGCTCACCCGGTTGTGGACGAAGAACACCTGGCCCTCGCGCAGCAGCTCGCGGCGGATGGCCGCGCCGACCTGGCGCTCGTCGTAGGGCCCGACGTAGGTGAGGATCGGGTGACGCTCCTCCGGCGGGGTGGCCAGCGTCGACATCTCGCGGATACCGGTGACGGCCATCTCCAGGGTGCGCGGGATGGGCGTGGCGGACATGGCGAGCACGTCGACGTTGGTGCGCAGCTTCTTCAGCTGCTCCTTGTGCTCGACGCCGAAGCGCTGCTCCTCGTCGATGACGACCAGGCCCAGGTCCTTGAAGCGCATGTCCTTGCTGAGCAGGCGGTGCGTGCCGATGACGACGTCGACGGTGCCCTCGGCCACGCCTTCGCGGGCGGCACGCGCGTCGGCGTCGGTCGAGAACCGCGACAGCGCCCGGACCACGACGGGGTAGCCGGCGAAGCGCTCGGAGAACGTCGACAGGTGCTGCTGGACCAGCAGCGTCGTGGGGACGAGGACGGCGACCTGCTTGCCGTCCATCACGGCCTTGAACGCGGCGCGCAGGGCGATCTCGGTCTTGCCGTAACCGACGTCGCCGCAGATCAGGCGGTCCATCGGGACGGCCCGCTCCATGTCGGCCTTGACCTCGTCGATGCTGGCCAGCTGGTCCGGGGTCTCGGCGTAGGGGAACGCGTCCTCGAGCTCGCGCTGCCAGACGGTGTCCTTGCCGAACGCGTGGCCGATGCTGGCCATCCGGGCGCTGTAGAGCTGGATCAGCTCACCGGCGATCTGCTTGACCGCCTTGCGGGCGCGGCCCTTGGCCTTGGCCCAGTCCGAACCGCCCATCTTGGACAGCGACGGGGCCTCGCCGCCGACGTAGCGGCTGACCAGGTCCAACGCATCGGTCGGCACGTAGACGCGGTCACCGGGCTGGTTGCGCTTGCTGGGCGCGTACTCCAGGACCAGGTACTCCCGGGTGGCGCCCTGGACGACGCGCTGGGTCATCTCGACGAAGCGGCCGATGCCGTGGGTCTCGTGCACGACGTGGTCGCCGGGCTTCAGCGTGAGCGGGTCGACCATCTGCCGCCGCTTGGACGGCATCTTGCGCATGTCCTTGGTGGACGTGCGCTGCCCGGCCAGGTCCGTCTCGGTGAGCAGGGCCAGGCGCAGGCTCTCGCTGACGAAGCCGTGCAGGACGCCCGCGGTGGTGACGTGGACGACGCCGGCCTCGGGCGCCGCCTCGAGGCTGTCCACGTAGCGGGCGGGCACGTCGTTGGAGCCGAGCACCTTGACCAGGTGCTGGGCGGGGCCGTGGCCCTCGGTGACCGCGACCAGGCGCCAGCCGTCGCGCACGTGGGCGCCCAGGTCGGTGGCGGCCTCGGACAGGTCGCCCCGGTAGCCCTGGACCTCGCGGCCCGGCACCGTGACCAGGCGGGCGTCGGTGGCGTCGCGCAGCTCGCCGTCGGCGGCCAGGCTGCCCGCGGTCCACCAGGCCAGGCCCAGGTCCTGCGAGTGGTCCTGCAGGTCGCCCAAGGTGCGGAACATCCCGGCGGACAGGCCGTCGGACGTCAGGTCGACGGGCGTGACGTTCCCGGCGGCCGCGTTGGACCAGGCCGCCTCCAGGAACTCCGCACCGGTGTCGAGCAGGTCCTGCGCACGGCTCTCGACCCGGACCGGGTCAACCGACACGACCAGGGTGTCCGACGGCACGACGTCCAGCAGCGTGGTCATCGAGTCCACCAGGACGGGGATGAACGCCTCCATGCCCTCGACGGCCTGGCCGTCGGCGACCTTGGTCAACAGCTCGGCCGCGCCGGGGTAGGACTCGAGCAGGTCCGCCGCCCGCGCCCGGACCGCGTCGGTGAGCAGCAGCTCGCGGCACGGCGGGGCCACGAGGAGCTCGACCGTGCCCAGGCTGCGCTGGTCGGCCACGGCGAACTCGCGCAGCTCGTCGACGGTGTCGCCGAAGAACTCCACCCGGACCGGGTGGGCGGCCGTCGGTGGGAACACGTCGACGATGCCGCCGCGGACCGCGAACTCGCCACGCCGCTCGACCATGTCGACCCGGTGGTAGGCCGCGTCGGCCAGGTCACGGACCACGTCGTCCAGGTCGACCTCGTCCCCGGCCTTCAGCCGGGTCTCGCGCAGGTCACCCAGGCCAACGGCGAAAGGCTGCATGACGCTGCGGACCGGCGCGACGACGACTCGGGCCGACCTGGCGGGGTCGTCACCGGGGTGGGCCAGGCGGCGAAGCACCTGCAGCCGCTCGGCCACGGTGTCGCTGCGCGGGCTGAGCCGCTCGTGCGGCAGCGTCTCCCAGGCGGGGAAGGCGACCACGTCGGTCTCGGGCAGGAAGCTGCGCAGCCCGGCGACGGTGTCGTCGGCCTCGCGGGCGGTCGCGGTGACGACCAGCAGGGGCCGACGGGCGGCGAGCGCGGCCAGCAGCGGGGCGCGGACACCCTCGGCGCACACGACGTCCACCGCTCCCGTGTCGGTGGCGGCGGGGTCGGCGAGGCCGACGAGGGTGCTGACGGCCGGGTCCTCGGTGAGGACGGGCAGCAGGCCGGTGAGGGTCATGGCTCCTGGCACGGGGTGGGGGCATCGGGGTGCCGCGCGCGCAGAGAGACGGACGGCGTGCTCAGGATAGGCGCCTGCGGGGACGGCCGGGTCCGGGCCGTCACACCCCCAGATGCTGGCGGGCTGGTCGCCCGGGCCGATCAGGCGTCGGGCGTGTCCGTCGACTCTGGGCCCCCGGCGGCGTGCCGGCCGTTGCCGCTGGCCTTGGCCACGGCGACCCCACCCGCCACCAGTCCGGCGCCGGCCGCGGCCAAGGCCGCGACCTCGATCCCGGTGCGGGCCAGTCGTCGGTCGGCCACCGACCCCTGCACGGCGGACCCCGGCGTGCTGCCGCCGGCGGGGGTGGACCCCCCGGCCGCGGGTGTCGTCCCGGAGGCGGCCGTGGTGGCCGTGGTGGCCGTACCCGACGGAGTGGCGCCCGGCTCGGTCTCCGGCGGGGTGGTGCCACCGTCCGGCGGGGTGGTGCCGTCGGTCGGGGGCGGCGTGGTGCCCGGCGGGGTGGTCCCCGGAGGAGGCGTCTCGGTGACCCCGGGCGTCGAGCTCGTGGTCTGGGCGCTGGCGGCGCTCATCCCGAGCACCTGCACCGCGGGCACCGCCCACAGGGCTGCCCCGCCGGCTACGGCCGCCGAACGGAGCACGCTCCGTCGGGCAACACCCTGGTTCTGGTCGTCTGTCGTCTCAGCCATGTCGCACCCCTGTCCCGCGGTCCGCAGTGGACCGATCACAACGATAGGGACGTCGCAAGGGTCCGGGGATACTTCTGCGGACACGGAACGGCCACGGTTGCGCCACCGAGGGACAGATGTCCGCCTACGCGTCCGGTCGGTGACAGTGCGTCGACGAGAGGGACGAGTGAGGGCCGAGACCACGTGTCCGGTCCCGGCCCTCGCGTCGGCGCTGCGGTCAGTCGTCGTCGTCCGAGGCGCGGAAGTAGACGACCTTGCCCACGATCGTGGCCGGCCCGAACGAGTCCGAGCCGTCGGGGCGTCCGCCGGGGGTGTTGTCGAAGGTGGGGTCGTAGGACACGGCCACGCCCTCCTCGATCTCGCAGTCGGCGGGGACCGTGATCATCAGCGAGAACTCGCCGGCGTAGGTGGTGAGCCCACCCGAGAACTTGGCGAGTACCGCGGCGGACTGCTGGAACGGTCGGTAGTCCAGGGCCCGCAGGTAGGCCAGGTCCGGCCCGCTGCTGAACCCGAGCGCCCCGGCGCGGTTGATGGTGATCGAGTACAGCTCACCCATGCAGCGGACCAGGACGAAGCCCCGCGTGATGTACATGCCGGTGGGCGCGGGGGGCGGGTCGACGGGGCCGACGGGGCCACCGCCTCCGGGCACACCCGAGGTCTGCTGAGCGTGGGCCGCCGTGGTGGCCAGGGCCTGCACGGCCGGCACCGCCCAGACGGCGGCACCGCCGACAGCCAGACCCTTCTTGAGGGTCGTCCGACGGCTGGGGCCGGTGAGGTCAGGCTCGTTCGTTGCGTGGTCCATGTGGTCCGTCCCGGAGACAAGTGGGCCGACCGTGCGACGGACCCGGGTCAGAACCGTAACCGGCCGATGGCGCTATCGGCGCACGAACGCGCAGGTCAAGGCCCGATCGACGCTCGTTGTCCGATGTGTCCTGCGTGTCGTCGCAATCAGTGACCGTTCCGATGCACCCATCCCAGGTACCGCGCCCGCCCCGCCGGCCCGCCCCGGTCGGCGGACAGGCTCTCGTGCGCCACGCGCGGGCCGAGGGGGGACCCCGGCACCCGGAGGGCGACGAGCGAACGCAGGGCGCCGCGCCCGCTGGCACGCACCAGCGCGCGCCCGGACCGGCGGCCCGGCGGGGAGCTCACGACCCGACGGCCGGAGACCCGGTTCAGCACCCGCCACCAGCTGCCCGGCAGCTTCCCGACCACCCCCGCCGCTGCGCCGTCCGGGAACACGAGGGCCGCACGGTCCAGCGAAACCGCAACGGCCAGCGCCGTTCCGGTGTCCTCGGTGACCTGCCGGACCCGTTCGACCTGACCCGACACCCGCGCCGCCGCGAGCTCGACGTCGCACAGCCACAGCAGGCGTGCGGCGCCGTTGCGAGCGCAGTGCCAGGCGACGTGCACGAACGCGTCGACGTCGTCGGGGGTGCGCACCCCGGGCAGGACCGCGCAAGGGCGCGACCCGGCCAGCAACCTGTCGGTGCGGAACCCCAGGCGCTCCCGGACCGCCGCCCGGTTGGCCAGGCTCCAGTGCAGGTCGACCTGCGTCCCGGCGGGCATGGTCAGCGTCAGCTCGGCGAGGCCCAGCTGCAGCATCAGGTCCCAGTTGCGGACCAGGTTGACCGCACCCACGGAGCAGAGCGCCTCCAGGGCGTCCTCCAGACGAGCCGGCGGCACCACCACGTCGGCATCGGCGAACGGCCTCTGGTCCAGACGCGGGTAGAGGTCGTGAGCCAGGGCCGCCCCCTTGACCAGGACCCAGTCCACACCTGCCCCCGACAAGGCGTCCCGGACCGACCGCAGGTCGTGCAGGGTGCGGACGTAGTGGGCCAGGGTCTCGCGGCGGAACGCCCGCGCTGCTTCTGACGCGGGACCGTCGTCCGGCAGCAGTCCCAGCACCCCGTTGACCCGGGCGGACTCCAGCAGGACCGCTGTCGCGACGTCGGCCCCTGCTGCGCCGGCGACGGACTCGCCGTGCAGGACGGGGCGCACCACGGCAGCAAGCGCAGCAGGCGACAGCCCACGTGCGGACTGCGCCGCCCTGCTACCAGACAAGTCGGACCAAAGGAACGCTCCTACCGGGTGATTCGAGCCCTCGCTGACACCGTGACCAAAATGTGACCAACACCACAATCACACCGTAAACCTGCACGTAGCGTGTAGATCGGGTAGCGCTCCGGAGCCATAACGCGCTACCAGCGAGTTGCCGTGACGGGCCGATGTCCCGAATAGTCCGTTGCGAGTGCACCGTGGTCACAGACATCCCCTTGCCTGTCCACGCTCGGTGACTAGCCTTCCGCTGGACGCGTGAAGGCACCACTCGGACATCAAGTGTTCGCCCCGGCAGTCGAAAAACGTAGCAGAGCCTCCCCCGGCTCCGCCGAGTTTCGGCCTAGGCCGGGGAGGACACCGACCCCCCTGCCAAGGAGCTATGCCCTCATGCCCATCCACCTCAAGCACGTGACGAGACGCACGGTACGTACGACGGCGACGCTGGTTCTCAGCGGCCTGGCGATATCGATGCTCTCCGTGGCGCCCGGTTCGGCCGCCAGCACCGTCGGAGTGCCTCCTGGCACAACGTTGTCCACCACCGGCACGCTGACGGTGACCAAGGCAGGGACGGTCGTCGACAGCAAGCACGTCAAGGGCGCCATCAACGTCAAGGCGTCGAACGTCACCATCAAGAACACCAAGGTCTCCTACGCCGGGAACCACAGCATCCGGATCTATTCCGGTGCCACGGGGACGCGCATCGTCGACAGCACCGTCGAGTGCCTCGCCTCGAAGACCAACGGGATCGTCTTCGGCGACTACACGGCGGAGCGGGTGGCCCTTACCGGCTGCAAGAACGACTTCATGCAGCCGGCAGACGTGAGCAGCAGCACTGTCGACGGCAAGGCCTTCAGCAGCGGTTCCGCGCCGACGCCGGCGCCCACCCCGACCCCGGCGCCCACCCCCACTCCGACTCCGACTCCGACGCCGGCGCCCACGCCCACTCCGGCGCCCACGCCCGCCCCGACCCCGACTCCCGCACCCACCCCGGCTCCGACCCCCGCGCCGGACAACGGCGAGTTCCCCACGCTGGCCAGCACCGGTCCTCGGGTCGGCTACGCCAGCATGACCAAGACCGGCACTATCACGACCACTCGCGACGGGCAGGTCATCGACCGGGCCGACGTCACCGGCAACATCCGCATCCGTCATGACAACGTCGTGGTGAAGGACTCGCGCATCAGCTTCACGGCGACGTACGGCCTGAACGTCCAGAAGAAGGCCAACGGCAGCTGCCCCGTGGGTACGAGGTTCGAGTACGTCGAGGTCGACGGACGGCTCGCGGCCGAGAACCACATCCCTGTCTACTCCCCGGGCTGCGGCTGGGTCCTCGACCACGCACACGTCCACAGCGTCGGGCGTGCGATCAAGGTCGTGAACGACAACACGGTCAGCAACTCCTACGTCATCAGCAACCGCACCGGCGACAGCGGGGCACACCGTGGAGCGGTCGGCAACAACGGCGGCCGTAACAACAAGGTGATCAACAACGTGCTGTTCTGCGAGGGCACCGGCTGCTCCGCCGCCATCCCGATGTACGGGGACTTCGCCCCGGTGGACGGGATGCTCGTGCAGCACAACCTGATCGCCAGCACCGGGAGCTACTGCAGCTACGGCGGGTCGCTCCCGGGCAAGAAGTACCCGAACGGCTCCAACATCAAGTTCATCGACAACCACTTCTCGACCAAGTACTTCGACACCTGCGGGCGCTACGGGTACCTCTCCGGCTTCGCCAACGGGGTCCGCGGCAACGAGTTCAAGGGCAACGTCTGGCACGAGTCCGGCAAGCCGATCGGCTGAACGAGTCGACGCGAAGAAGGGACCGGGCGCCTGGCGCCCGGTCCCTTCTTCGCGTGCCTGTCCTCGACAGTCAGACCTCTCGTCGACCAGGTTGCGTAGCCCGCACCGACGCGGACATCACCTCCGACGGAGGCCCGAACGAGCGCTGCTTCACCGGGAATCGTGAGATAGCCCCGGAAAGTCCGGGCCGGGGTGCCATCCAGGGATCGGCGACGATGCTGTTCTCTGCCGCTGCCCGCGTCAGTGGCCGGCGGGTAGAAGGGCCACCGTCCAGGCGCCACAACGCACCGGCCAGGCCCAGGAGCAGGAACAGGACACCGCTGTAGGTCGCGAAGCTCAACGAGTCGAAGGTCGCGGCGCAGACCATCGCCGAGGCGATGGCGGCAGCCAGGGCTTGGCCCAGGTGTTGGTTCTCTTCGTCGGCACCCCTGAGTCGCACGCTCCTGGCGACCAGGTAGCCACCTACGAACAGCCCGAGGAAGGCGGCGGCTCCGACCAGCCCGCTGGACAGGAGGGTGTTCAGGTACTGGTTGTCGAGCAGGATGTAGAGGTCGGGGATGAACGTTCCGACCCCACGCCCGAGCCAGGGACGTTCGGGCCACATGGCTTCCACGTAGACGTAGTCGGCGATCCGGTTCTGAATGCTCGGGTCGTCCTCCGCGCGGGTGAACAGGGAACGCAGCGTGCCGAGGACCCCAGGCTGCACCAGGCGGAAAGCGACCACACCCAGCAGCCCGAACACGGCGGCCTTGAGTCTGAACCGCCAGGTCCACACCATGCACATGACACCCAGCGAGACCGCCAACGCGACCAACCCGGACCGAGACAGGGACAGGGGGATGCCCGCGGCGATGAGGACGACCTGCACCCACCGCTTCGTGGAGCTCTCCACCCCCGGGAACAACGCCCGGTGGAGAGCCAGGGGGAGCACCAGGCCGAGCACCACACCGAACTCGATGTAGTGGTTGGCCGTCCCCGCGACGCGGGCGAGGTCGGTCGCACCCCTCTCCCCGACCCCGATGAGCTGCGAGTTCGCCCGTAGGCCCGGGACGCGGATGTACTGCGTGAGGTCGATCCGGACCGTCGCCTGCAGGACGCCGACCACGGCCATGACCGACGTGAAACCCACGATGCGACCGATGAGCGTCTCGAGACGACGACGATCGGTGACGCCGTCCGCGATGGCCACCGCCAGACCCCCCAGGGCGAAGGTGACGATCATCCAGCGGTCGGCGCTGCGGGCCTCGATCCCGGGCAACCCTCGGTCCAGGCCCGCGATGTAGCTCAGCAGCTGCACCAGGACGTAGATCCCGACCACCCAGCGGATGGGTTGCCCCCCGCGTTGGAGGTTCCCCCGCTGGAAGAACCCGCTGAGCCAGAGGATCCCGATCCCGAGCGCGAGAACCAGGGACGGCCTGCCGGCAGCCCCCAGGTTCCCGATCACCAGACGAGCCGGGATGAGGAACTGCAGAGCCAGGAACAGCGTGACCAGGGTGACCACGTCAGGACGGCGCAGCAGGAGCGGTCGCTCCGAAGGCGAGGTGCGGGTCCTCGAGCGCAGCAGGACGGGCGACCGACCCGACCGACGCCGCGGACTGCGCCGCAGGAGGACGGGACTGCGGGGTTGGCCCATCAGTCCCGGCTTCGGCCCACCGGGATCATCGGCCCGGTCTGGTCGACCGGCGAGGTCGGTAGCTCGTCCTGGTCCGTCGTGGCCGCCGGCGCCCCTCCGCCGGGTCGTGGACCGTAGGTGTTCGGCGCCTCGTCAGGGCGGCCGGCGGCGTCTACGGGAGGAGCCAGGTCGGGCTCCGCACCGGCCGTCGACCGTCGAGCACTCCCCTGCCGCGACCGAGCGGCCCTCGCAGACCTGGCTCGTCTCTCGGACGCCGCAACTTGACGCTGCCGCCAGAGGAGGACGAGGTCATCCAGGAACACGGCCGCCAGGAAGCCCAGCACGAGGCCGACGCCCATGACGGCCACCTGCGCCTGGAGCTGGGAACGGGACGACGAGGTGGCACCTGCCGGCGGTTCGAGGACGTTAAGTCCCACCTGGGCGGCGATGGGCACGCCCGCCTCGTCCTGACGGTCCGCCAGCTCCTCGACGGTTCGCTGAATCAACGCGTCGGCGGTGCCGACCGCCACTGCGGCGTCGTTCGCCCGCACCGTGAAGCGGAGGATGGGGGTGCGCGAGATGGTCCCGACGTCGTAGTCGGCCGACAGCCCCTGTATCAGGAACTCGCTCCGAACCGGACCACTACCCAGGACGATGGGCACCGAGGCTGTGGCGGTTCCAAGGTCGGAGTAGGGATTACCCAGGTCGGTCTGCACGGGCGGCACGAGCAGCACAGAGGCGCCGGCCGTGTACTCGGGCTGGATCTGCGAGCCGACACCCCACGCGGCCAGGGCCGAGAGGGCAAGAACCACGAGGATGACGTACCACCGCCGTAGGGCTGCGCTGAGCAGTCGCCAGATGTCCATCGGTCCGCACTCCACGAATACGTGCGCACCGGGCGGCGCGCACTTCCAGACTAAGGTCTGACCGCACGACACGAGGCGGGTCTCGTTCAACGGATCGGACAAATAGGCGGTTTGGCTGCTCTCCGCTGTCGAAGGCTCTCAGGGGGTCACCATGTCCCACGAGATACTGCTCGTCGCAGGCTCGGCTGCCCTCGGTGCAACCCGACGGGAAGCGATCGACAGGGCCGCTCTCGAGCTGCCGGGATTCCTGTCGCACGAGTCAGGCGTCCGCGGGACGACGGCGGTCTCGTTAGTCGAGGCTGCTCCGAGCGGTGGCGACGTGGCCGCCATGACGACGGAGGCCGACGGGCTCCGGCTGGTGGTCGGCACGGGTGTGGAACCACGCGGTCGAGACGTCCGCGAGAGCGGGGCCGAGGCCGCGGCGGTCGAGGTCCTGGTCGCTGAGGACGGCCGTACGAGGGTCCGTACGGACGGGGCCGGGCTCTTACCCTGCTTCTGGTCCGGCTCCGCCACTGGTCTGACCGTATCGACCCACCTGGCCTCGATGGTGAGCCTCGGGATCAGTCCCGATCTGGACGACACCGCTGTCCTCCAGTACCTGGTGCTTCTGCACCCGCTGGACGACCGCACGCTGCTACGCGGCGTGCGACTCCTGCCCCCTGGCTGCGAGCTGACCTGGGTCTTGGGGCAGGAGCCCACGGTGACCAGCAGGTCCCTGATGGTTCCTGGCGGGGAGCCCCTGTCGGACGATCAGGTGGTTGCACGTTTCGCGGCCCTGTGGCCTGAGGTCGTACAGCAGGCGCTGGAACGGTCCCCGGGACAGCGCCCGCTCGTCGGGCTCAGCGGTGGACTGGACAGCAGGGCCATCGCTGCCGCCGCCTCGCAGCTCGGGCGACGGCCCCTCGCCTACACCTACGGGACGCGGGTCAATCGTGAGGTCCGCACGGCTGAGCGGGTCGCGCAGCAACTCGGGTGGCCCCACCTCGTCCTCCCCGTGACGCCCGACCGGAGGCTCCACGGCGTGGTGGAGACGGCGCTACGCCTGGACGGAGCCCACAGCCCGTCAGAGATGTACGAGAGCTGGTTCGCCGGGACGCTTCGAGAGCACGGGGACACGATCGTGAACGGCCTGGCGGGCGGACCTCTCTGGGGCGACGACAAGGCCCACGGGTTGATGGACCTCGAGTCGGTCGTCGAGTTCCAGCTCGCCCGATACACAGGCGCGGCCGCCTCGCTGCGCCCCTACCTGTGGGGTGCTGCTGCCTCCGGTCTGGACCACGAGCTCAGGCGGTCGCTACGCAGCTCCCTGGAGCCATGGGACATGGGCGCGCGCGAGGACGCTCCTGGTCTCTGGAAGCTCCACAACCGGCAGCTCCGGTGGGGCAACATGCTCTTCAGCTCGCTGCGACGCGAGGGACTACGCCCCGAGGCGCCCTTCCTCGACAGCCGGGTGCTGCGCCTGACCGCGGGGCTCACGCCGGAACAGCACAAGAACGGCAGCCTGTACCTGCGAGTGCACCGAGAAGCCTTGCCGGAGACCTCGAACATCCCCCGGACCGACGACGGCAACAGCCCGAACCGTCTCACCCACGTCTACTGGAGCTCCGACAGGTCCTTCGCGAGGCAGCTCGCGGATCTGGGGCGCTCGCACCCGGTGTCCGCCGGTCGACGTGTCTACCGGCGTGCGCATGACGTGGTCATGGGGAGGGCGAGTGCCAAGCACCCCGGGTCGACCCGGCTCGCCCGGGCGGCCTCGGCCGCAGACGTCTTCCCGGCCGACATCTGGGTCCGCGGCGGCGGCACCTACCCGCAGCGGCTCGCCTCGATGTTGCGGTCCGGCGACTTCTCGGGCACCCCCGTCGCACCGGAGGCCGTGGACCAGGCGTGCGACGCTCTGGAAGCCGGTCGGGTTGAAGGGAGCGCAGGGACACTGGGGAAGGTCGCCGCCCTCGGCACCTGGGTGGCCGACTACCGCCGGAGAGCAAAGCCGGCGGGCTAGGTCACCGTGCGGGGCCGACGACCGCGTCGGACGGGTAGGAGGGCCCACGGAACAACGCCCTCACAGCAGCCCGGTGGGTGGGCCGTCCGAGCACCGCGCGCGCACTCTCGTTGAGCAGCACCACGAGCCAGTAGGCCCCGCCGGCCACGAACCCGTGACGGCGCCGGTAGAGCCTGACCCGGTTCACGGCCAGCATGCTCCACAGCATCGGCGAACGACTCATCTCGCCGCCGGGATGCATGACCTCGGCGTCCGCCACGAAGCTGAGGGCGAACCCGGCGTCGCGCGCTCGCAGCGCGTAGTCCGTCTCCTCCGAGTAGAGGAAGAACGACTCGTCCCACCCACCGATCGCATCGAGGACCGGCCGCGAGATGGCCATGACCGCCCCGGTTGCCCAGTCGGCCGTCGCCCCGTCGACGTAGGTGTCCGGGTCCCGGATCATGTCGCCCAGCGCGGGGTGCCGCGCGGCCCGGTGCCCACCCAGAAGCGCCTCGCCGATCGCGCGGAGCAGGGTGGGCTCCCAACGGAGCGAGAACTTTAGCCTGCCGGCCGTGTCCACGATGCGTGGCACGGCGATCCCCACCCCGGGACTCTTGAGCCGCTCGACAAGAGCCGCCAGCGCACCGGGTGCCGGCGCCAGGTCGGGGTTCAGGACCAGCACCGCTCGGCCTGGCCTCGAATGTGCCAGGGCACGGTTGATGGCAGCGCCGTACCCGATGTTGGCGCCGCTCTCCAGGACAACGGCGCGTGGGGCGTGACGACGGACCAGCTCGACGGTCCGGTCCGTAGAACCGTTGTCGACGACAACCACGCACGCGTCCTGGAAATCGCCAAGCGCAGACGGCAGCGCCGACAGGAGGCGTTCTACGTGCTGCTCGCTGTTGTACGTCACGACCGCCACGAGGACGTCAGGGGCTCCGGCCGCACCGTCGCTCACCACCGGGCGGGCTTTCCTCGACGCCGCGCCCACCGGTTCCGCACCGAGCGGAGCTTGCGTCGCCACCCCCCGTAAGTCCGCGGATCCAGGGAGGCCGACTGGAGAACCTCCGCGCTCCGTCTCAGCTGTGCCAGCCAGTCCTCGACCGTCGTGACGCCGTTCGCCTGGGCGGACAGCGGCAGTCGGGCGCGGAGGTCCTCATCGGTCCTGATCAACGTGTGATCCGACCTCGGGTCGTCCATGTGGTCCTCACGAACGAACGGGAAGTAGTAGCCGTTGACGGCTCCCGCCCTGGACAGCCGGATGCAGTAACCGGTGAAGGACTCCGATTCGCGGATCGGGCCGTGAAGCACGGTGAGCTCACGGCGGAGCAGGTAGCCGCTCCCCTGGACCCACAAGTTTCGCATCAGCGAGTGGCCACCACCGAACGCCTGGACCTTCTTCATCGCCACCTCGGGACGGAAGTCCTCGTCAGGGTGCCGCCAGCTCCCGACCACGCCGAGCTCAGGGTTCGAGTCGAGCGCGGAGGCGAACGTGTCCAACCACCCCTGGCTGACGAGGCAGTCGTCGTCCACCTTGGACACGAACCTTGCCGTGGACTCCTGCCAGAGCCAGGTGGTAGGCGGTCGAAGACGCACGTTCTCCCGGCTGTGGTGGTACCGCGCGACCCGAGGATCGGACCGGAACGGCCTCAACGCCTCGATCGTGGCCTCGTCCTCGCCGTTGTGCCACAACCAGACCCGGTCGTCCGGCCCGCAGGTGTCCAGCAGGCGCGGCAGGCTGAGATGGACGTAGCCGGCACTCCTGAACGTGATCATCAGGATGTCCGTCCGCACACCGTCACCCGTCTTCCCTCCGGCCCGACCGACGTCGCGACAGTACAGACACATCAGCACCTCCCGGTGGTGGCTTGGCGAAACGCCGCCCGGCTGACCCGGGCGGCCTGGAAGGATGACCCCGTGGCGAGTGACCGCGGACCGACGCGTCGGGTGGCCTTCTTCGGTGCACCCCTGGACTCGGGTAACCGGGGCGTCGAGGCACTAGGTCTCGCGACGCTCGACGGCATCATGTCTGCCGACCCGACCTGCGCCGTGACCTTGTTCGACAACGGATGGGGTGTCCGGACGCTCGAGGACGAGCAGCTGAGCGGGCGGGTGGACCTGTGCGGGGTGCGCAACAGCCGGCGACTGCACCGGCCCGAGAGCTGGACGAGGGTGGTGGCGAGCCAGCGCCTTCACCTGCCGAACCCCGTCGCTGACCGCATCAAAGCTGCCGACGTCGTGATGGACATCAGCGGAGGCGACAGCTTCGCCGACGTGTACGGCCCCCGGCGGCTGCAGTCGGTGCTCGCGGCCAAGCGTGCTGCCCTGCGCGCCGGGCGGCCCCTGGTCTTGCTGCCCCAGACCTACGGGCCGTACATTGACCCGTCCGCCCGCCGCGCAGCCACGTCGGTGCTGCGCCGCGCGACCATGGCCTGGTCCCGAGACGACGACAGCCACGCCGTGCTGCTTGACCTGCTCGGCAGCGAGGCCGATCCCACCCGCCACCGGGTCGGCGTGGACGTCGCGTTCGCCCTGACCCCCGCCGACCCTGGCGGCCGGTTGCCAAGACCTGTGCGAGACCTCTTGACGGAGGACCGCAACGTGCCGGTGGTCGGGGTGAACGTGAGCGGCCTGCTGGTGGACGGTCGCGCCGCTGAACGCTTCGGGCTCGCCCTGGACTACCGACGGGTCACCGAGGAGCTCGTCACCACCCTCCTGTCGGAAGGGGCAAGGGTGGTCCTGGTACCTCACGTGAGGGACCAGGGAGGAGCGGGTGAGAGCGACATCAGGGCCGCGCAGGCTGTCCTCGACGCCCTTCCGGTCGCGCTCGCGGAACGCGTGCTCGTGGCGCCGGACGACCTGAGCGCACGCGAGGTGAAGTGGGTCATCTCGCGCTGCGACTGGTTCTGCGGGGCACGGATGCACGCGACGATCGCCGCGCTGTCGACGGCGGTGCCGGTGGCCGCCGTCGCCTACAGCATGAAGTTCCGCGGGGTGTTCGCCACGTGCGGTGTCGAGGACCTGGTGGTCGAGGCACGGTCCGTGACCACCGACGAGGCCGTCGCCCAGCTCCTGCACGGGTTCCGCTCGCGGGACTCGACCCGCCGGCGTCTCGACGAGGTCAACCTCGCCGTAGCCGCGCGAGCGCGGGATCAGCTGCACGACGCGCTCGCCGTCGCTGGCACCGCGGTGCCCCGATGACCCGGCTAGGGAGGTTCCAGGACGTCGCGGAGCAGCACCTGTGCACGGGGTGCGGGACCTGCGAGTACCTGGCACCCGACCGTTATCGAATGGTGGACTCGACTGACGGGTTCCGGCGCCCGCTGCCGCTGGTGACCATCGACGGTCGGGACGCCGACGTGGCGGCCTGCCCGGGTGCCTCGTTGAGCCACCCCCATGCCCTGCCCGCGGACCACGACCCGAGCGTCGGAGACGAGTGGGGCCCTGTCCTGGAGCTGTGGGAGGGGTGGGCCACGGATGGGGACCTGCGCTGGACGGGATCCAGCGGGGGTGTCACGTCTGCCCTGGCGCTCCACGGGCTCGAGCACGGCGGCGTGGCGGGGGTCCTCCACTCCCGAGCCGTCCCCGGCGAGCCCCTCAGGAGCGAGTCCGTCCTCAGCACGGACCGTGCTGGCCTGCTGGCAGGGGCCGGCTCCCGGTACGCCCCTGCCAGCCCGTGCGACAGCCTGGGAGAGGTCGAGTCGTCCGACGGGCCATGCATCCTGATCGGCAAGCCGTGCGACGTGGCCGGGGCCGCAGCCGCCGCTGAGCGGCGACCCCGCCTTCACGATCGGCTGGCCCTGACCATCGCAGTCTTCTGCGCGGGGACACCCTCCACCAAGGGCACCCGAGAGGCGCTGACGAAGCTCGGCGTCGCCGTCGAGGACGTGACGGAGCTGCGCTACCGCGGGCACGGCTGGCCGGGTGAGTTCACGGCGACGACCTCCGACGGGAAGGACCATGCCCTCACCTACGCGGACTCCTGGGGTGCCGTCCTCCAGAAGCACCGGCAGTGGCGTTGCATGATCTGCCCCGACCACACCGGCGAGTTCGCCGACCTCTCCGTGGGTGACCCCTGGTACCGCGAGATCGAGCCGGGCGAGCCCGGCCGCTCACTCGTGGTCGTCCGGACGCCTCGAGGGCAGCAGTTCCTGCGTGAGGCGATGGCGTCCGGCACGGTGCACCTCACTCGGGTCCCTGGCTCGACCTTGCTCGCCTCCCAACCGAACCTGTTGCAGGTGCGGGGTTCCGTGCTGGGGCGTACGACGACGATGCGCATAATGGGGATGGCGACGCCGCGCTACCGACGACTCCCGATGGTCCGGGCATGGCTGCGCCTCGGCCTGCGGCAGAAGGTCCGCTCCACGCTGGGGACGGCGCGACGGGTGACGGAGCGCGGCCTACGGCGGCGCTCGCGGGTCGAGCCGGCCTAGGGCTGCGCCGGAGCGCGGTCGGGCGTCTTGAGCGGGGTGAACCCCTCCGCCTCCGGCAGAGCCTTCCTTCGCCTGCGAAGTGGCACGACCGGGCGGACAGCGGCCAACGACGTCAGGCCACCCAGGGCAACAGCAACCGCCGCTGAGATTAGGAGGCCGAGCAGAGGCAACAGCTCCGCGCCCAGGACAGTGGCCAGTCCCCAGCCCACCACCGTCGCCACCAGTCCACCTGCCAGGCCGGGCAGGAGTGATCCGGCGTAGGCGCGGGCCGACAGACGGAGCTTGCTCATGAGGACCCATGCCATCACGAGGAAGGCTGCTGCCGCGGACGCGATCATGACGGCCACGAAGGCGGTCAGGCGGGTCTGGTCATCGGAACCCTGCAGGAGCAGCCCGACGGTCACCAGTCCCAGGACCACGAACACGGCCCGAGCCCAGGAGATGACAGCCAGGGCTCCCGGTGACCCCATGGCCTGCAACGCAGGCCCTGCCACGGCCGCCACCGTCGTCAGGGCCGAAGCGATCGCGAGACCACGGAGGGGCACCCCCACCAAGGTCCAGTCATCTCCGAGGGCAGGCCCGAGAAGACCCGCGACGCCCGCCAGGGCCCCCAGGACCGGCAAGGACACAGCCGCCGTGAGCTGCTGCAGGCGGATGTAGCGCCTCGCGAAGTCGGCCATGTCGTGCTGCCTGGCCGACAGCTCAGGGAGGCTCACCGCCTGCATGGCCCGTCCGGAGATCTCCACGCCGGTGCTGGCGGCCCGTTGCGCCAACCGGTAGACGCCGACGACGAAAGGTCCGAAGAAGATCCCCGCGACGAGGATGTCGGCCTTGTTGCCGAGGAAAACGCCGATGCTGGCGGCAGCCGAGTGCCGCGAGAACGTGAACAGCTCCCGCGCGGCGACCCTGTCGAAGTGCCATCGGGGGCGCCAGTCGCTGACGCGCCAGAGCACGACGACCCCCACAAGGGCACCTGATACCTGTTGGGCGACGAGCGACCAGACACCCAGCCCGGAGAACGCGCACGCCACTCCCACGACCCCGCCGACCAGACCGACCGCCATGGTCCGCACCGCCAGCGACTGGAAGCGCATCTCTCGCCGCAGGATCGCCTCCTGGACGACGACCAGCGACTGGATCAGCACCAGCGGGGTGAGGCCCCACACGAGCAGCGCCAGACCCGGGGTCCCGTTGATCCGCTCCCAGACCGGTGCGAGACCCGCCGCAGCAACGGTGAGGAGACTGCCGATCCCGACTACGAGCCAGAACGCCGTGTCCGCATGCTCCTGACGAAGCTCCGACCGCTGCACGATGGCTGGTAGCAGCCCCTGCTGGAGCAGCATCTCGACGAAGAGGATGAACACCAGAGCCATCGCCACGAGCCCGATGGCCTCCGGCCCGAGCACCGCCGCGAGCACGAAGGTCACCAGCGTGGTGACGCCGACCCGGCTGAGTGCCAGAACGTAGGACCAGCCGACGGCCTCCGCGAAACCGGGCCGCGGTCGACCGCTCACGGCGTGAGCGGAGTCACGGTCACCGGTCCGAAGGTCGCATCCAGGTGGTGCGAGATGAGCGCGAGCGACCCTGCTTCAGGGCCGTCCGGCTCGTCGATGGTGACGCCCCACGTCGCCGGCTCCGGCGAACCCTGCGGCCACAGCTTGGCTGTGTAGCGCGTCACACCCGACTCCAGTGTCTGCGCCCTCACCTTGAGCGTCTGCGTCGTCCCGTACGGGAAGGACGTGGCCCTCGTCTTGGTGGGGGATCCGCCAGCGCCCTTGACCTCAAGCTTCGTGCCGTTGGCGTACCAGCGGACCCACGCGTAAGCACCGGTGCCGTAGAAGCCCCAGGTCGGCTGCTTGTTGTCCACGGCCTCGTGCCCGTTCCAGCGCATGCCGACGCCCAGGAGAGGTGCGCCGCTGAGGTAGCTGAAGGCGTCCGGGCCCTGGCTGACGGGCGTGATGGCCACGGTCATCTCGTAGTCCGTCCACCCCACGTCGCCGAGGGTGACGACCCGGTCGTACCCGGGGTCCACCGAGCGGATTACCCCGTTCTGGATTGTCCACCGGCCGTCCACCGGCAACGCCTGCGTCGCCAGCGGCTGCTGCGTCGTCCACGACCTGGTGAAGGGCAGCGTGGCCGGGGAGTGCGCCACCTTGCGGATGGTGGCGTTGCGGATGGTGACCGCGCCCTTGGAGTCGGTGGCGGTCAGGACCGCGAGGGTGTCTCCGATCGGGATGACGTCCCAGGGGATGTCGGCGTTGAAGTCCCCGCCCTTCTGCAGGCGACGGTTGTCAGGCCCCAGGGTCAGCGCACGAGTCGGCTGCCCGGGCAGAGTCACGGTCAGGGACGCCACGCCGTCCGGATCCGTCGCACGTCCCATGATGTTCACCCACTCCTGCCCCTTGCTCGGACCGACCTGGAGCACCTCGCCGTACCAGAGGTCGACCACTGGTCCGACGTTGACCGTCGAGGTCTGGAAGACGGCGTCCGAGGTGGTGGTCGAAAGGCCGTCGGGCGCCGTGGCGGAGACCCGGAAGTGATAGGTGGTCGCTGGTGACAGGCCGACGAGCGTGGCGGCGTGGGAGGTCCCGCTGGCCGTCGTCACGGCACTGCCGTAGGTCGTCGACGAGCCGTACGTGACACGACCAAAGGTCGTCCGGTTGCTCGTCCAGCTGACCGTGGCACCGTTGGCGGAGGGAACGACCTGGACGTCGACGATGGCCGGGACCTGACCCGGTTCCGGCGCGCTCGTGGTGAAAGTTGAGGTCGGAGTCGTCCTCGTGTTGCCGGCCAGGTCCGTCGACACCAGGCGGTAGTGGTAGGTCGTCTGCGGGACGAGCCCCGACAACGTGACGGAGTGGGCAGAGGCAGGCGCGCTGGACGCCACCTGCGAACCCAGGGAGGTGGTCGTCCCGAACTGCACGACCCCGGTGGTGGGCTCGTTGGTGGACCAGCCCACGGCCGCGATCTCGGCCGCCGCGGTCGCCTGGAGACCCGACACGACCGGCGGGGTGGAGTCGACCGGGCCGGTGCCCCCTCCGCCGTCCTCGGGGACGACGGGAGCGGCGCTGTCGAAGACGTAGTCGACGTTCGAGGTCCACGCGGGGACGGCCGTGCCGGAGCCATGGTTCGAGGCGAACGGCCCGGCGGCCGACAGGGTCATCGACCGAGTCAGCGTGCCCACAGAGACGAGCCCCCCACCGTCGGTGGCGACCCACATCTGCCAGGTGCTCCCGGTCCGCTCGACGACGATCCTCACCGAGGAGCTGGCGCTGATGACGCGAGACAGGCTCTTCCGGGACGTGCCGTCGGTCGTGGAGGCCGCGTAGGCGTACAGCTTCGAGCCGTCGTGGTAGACGTCGAACCTCAGCCAGTCGTCCGCGTCCTGCTCGAAGAGCAGACCCTGGCCCTGGAACTTGGACGTGGGGACGGAGTCGTACTTCGCCTCGATCTCGAGGTCGACGTCGGGGACCTGCTGCATGAGGCGCAGGGAGCGGTTGATTCCCCAGGCGTCGTGCGAGACGCCTGCCGGCAGTCGCATTTCGGCACGTGCGTCGCCTGTCCCCTGACCGGTGACCACGACGGCGCCGTCGGCCACAGGGTTGACCACCTGCCACGCCGAGCCAAGGGCAGGTCCGGAGAAGTCGTCAGAACCGAAGACGGACGAGATGGGCTCGGTGGGTTCGGGAGTCGGCCCCTCGCTCGGGTCCGGCTGAGGCGTCGGGTCCGGCTCAACGCTCGGCTCGGTCGTCGGCTCAGCGCTCGGCTCGGCGCTCGGCTCGGTCGTCGGCTCGGCGCTCGGCTCGGTCGTCGGCTCGGCGCTCGGCTCGGCGCTCGGCTCGGTCGTCGGCTCGGAGCTCGGCTCGGAGCTCGGCTCGGTCGTCGGCTCGGCGCTCGGCTCGGTCGTCGGCTCGGCCGTGTGCTCGGCGCTTGGCTCGGCTGACGGCTCCAAGCTCGGCTCCGCGGACGGCTCGACGCTGGGCCCGGGGCCGGGCTCGGCGTCCTCGGGGTCGATCGGAGCACCCGAATCGAAGACGTAGTCGACCAGCGCCGTGAACGCCGGGGCCGAGGTGCCGGAACCGTTGTTGGACACGAACGGGCCCGCGGCCGACACCTGGATGTCCTGGGTGAAGGCCCCGATGGTGGTCGGGGCGCCCGTCCCGCTCGCCATGGTCATCGTCCAGTCCGAGCCGCTGCGGGTGACGCCGAGCGTCACCGAGCCCGAGGCAGAGACGGTCTTCTTGAGCTTCTGGGTGGAGGTCCCGGCGACGGTCGACGCCGCGAAGGCCCGTAGCCCCGACCCGTCGTGGTAGACGTCGAAGCGCAGCCATGTGGACTCGTCCTGCTGCACCAGAAGTCCCTGGGTCTGGAACTTCTGGATGGGTACCGAGTCGAACTTCGCCGTAACGGCAAGGTCGGCGTCCGACACAGGCTGCAGCAACCGCAGCGAGCGGTTGACCTTCCAGGCGTCGTGGGAGCTGCCGGCCGGCAGGGCGAGGGCTACCACGGCGTCGTTCGAGCCCTGTCCCGTGAGGGTCACCGAGCCGTCGCCGACGGTGTCCACGACCCTCCAACGTCCATCGAGGGTGGAGCCGGAAAAGTCGTCCGACGTCAGGGTGTTGGCCGTCGCCGACGGAGCCCCGGCGACGAGCAGGGCCGCCACCATCGCCAGGCACACGAGCACAGGGGTCCGGCGGCTGGTGCGACGTACGTTCACGATTGCTCCTCGATCAGGTGGATCAGCTCCGGTCGGGCGACCTGGCGCTTCTGAAGCTGGGCACGAGCTCGCCCGAGGCTGATCCGGGTGCGCCTGATGCCGTAGACGGCGAGGAAGGTCAGGCTCGTGGAGACCTTCGTCGGGGCTGGTCCGGGCAGCGCCACGAGCGCACGCGCGGTGGCGAACGCCAGGTGCAGGCGGGGGGCCCGAGGCGCCCGGCTCCGGCTGGTGTCGAACCATCGTGCGACGGCATCGAGGTTCGTGTGCCCCTGCCTGGACGACGCCGCGTGCACGCGCCGCTGGAAGAGCGTCGACCCTACGCGCGAGAACCGCCCCATGGCCGCCATCTCGACCAGGAAGGTGACGTCGGACGACACGAAGGGCCGGATCATCCCGGTGTCGACCATCCGATCCCGTCTCATGACCCCGAAACAGGCGTTGCAGAGGTTAAGCCGGCGGGCCACGGCAGCGACCCTGGCCTCCGGGCGCGACTGGTCGACGACCAGACGCTCCTCATACCGGGAGACCACCCGTCCCTCCGCGTCGATGATCTCGGTCTCGGGGTAGGCGAGGACTGCGCCTGGGTCGCGGTCGAGGGCGTCCACGCACCGCTGTACGTAGGTGGGGTCGAGCAGGTCGTCGTAACCGGCCCACTTGAATAGCTCGGTGGTGGATGCCTCGACGAGCCGGTTGTAGTTCCAGGCCGCACCGCGGTTGCTGTCGCTCGGGAGCAGACGGACCCGTGGGTCGGTCGCGGCGACCGCGCGTACGACGTCTCGCGTCCCGTCGGTGGACGCGTTGTCCGCGACCAGGACCTCCAGGTCTTCGAAGCTCTGGTCAAGGATCGACCGGAGCGTCTCATGGAGGTACCGCTCCCCGTTATAAACGGGTAGCCCGATGGTGACGCGAGGACTTCGGCTCACGGGGCGCGCACGCCTCCGCCGTTGGGGTCGAACACGAGCACGGCGCCCTCGGGGACCTCGCCGCTGTCGTACTGGGCCACGACCTCGTCGGGCAGGTGGGCGTCGTCGGACATCCGGCGGAAGTCCCGCAGCGACGTGCCCTGCGGGTAGGAGTCGACGTTGGGCGCGGCTCGGCCGGCCTTGAGGTCGGCGACGTTGACCGTGCGGAAGTCCATGCTGAACCGGCTGCGCCCGGAGGTGTTGGGCACGGTGGAGTGCATCTGCGAACCGCTGAACACCACGATGCCGCCCGGCGGGACGACGAAGCGGATCTGCGGGTCACGGTCCAGGTCGGCCGGCGGGTGCGGCTGGACGCGGGTGTCCTGGTGGATGTGGGTGGCGGCCTGGGCACGGCCGACGGCGTTCCACTCGTAGTAGTTGAAGTCCTCGGAGTGGTTCTCCACACCCGTGCCCCAGTACGGCGGGTGGAAGGCCATCGAGCTCTCGGACTCGAACTCGTACATCGGCATCCACCAGTTCAGCTGCGCCAGCGGCGCGCTCCACCAGGTGTCGCGGTGCAGCGGGTGGGCGTAGCCGACGCCGGCCGTCAGGTAGGAGTCGCTGGTGACCCCGCGCAGGCGCGGCACGTCGAGGTAGGTCTCGTCCAGGTCGCAGCCGAGGCTCGCGAGCGCGTCACGCATCAGCTGCTTGGTCTTGGGGTGGTGGATGAACTTCGGCTTGAGCGGACCGAAGATCTCGACGAACTTCTCGACCGGCATGTCGAACTGGGCCGTCACCGGGTCGAGCGGCGCGAACGCCTCCTCGATCATCTCCGACGCGAAGTCGCGCAGGGCCATCGTCTCCGGCGTGGCGGTGAACAGGAAGATCTGCCCCGCGTACAGCCGCTCCCGGCGCACCCGGTCGGGCGCGGTGGAGTTGAGGTACACGGTGTTGTTGGTGGCCGGCTCGGTCATGGCTGTTCCTTTCAGAGGCCCACGACGTCCGCGTGGACGCCGATCTGCTTGAGGTGGTCGGCGATCTCGTCCCGATACACGGGGTTGGTGATGAGCACGAGGGCGACGTCACGATCACCCAGGCTCGCAGGGTCCTGCACCTGGTGCCCGGTGCCCGGCAGGTACCGGCCCCACTTGTTCGGGTTGAGGTCGACGACCGTCAGCCGTGCCCGGTCGTCCACCGCGTTCAGGAACGTGACGCCCTTGGCCCCGGCGCCCCACAGGACGAGCTCGTCCTGCCCGTCGTGACCGATCCGCTCGCGCCAGTGCTGGGTGGCGGTGCGCCAGCGCTGACCGAACTCCTCGACCCGGTGCAGGTGCTCGTCGAGACCGTGGGGAGCAGATGTGTCGACCTCGCCCGGCCGGGCCTCGACCCACAGGAACTGACCGTCGAACGCCGTGCCCGACGCCTCCACCCGTAGGCCGCACCGCCGGACCAGCGCGTCCAGCGACTTCGCGCTGAAGTACGAGACGTGCGGGTAGATCGAGTCCCACATGCCGTCGGGGCCGAAGTTGAACTCGGCCGACGGCACCTCGAGGTAGAACAGCGGGTCCTCCCCCGACGCACCGTCACGCAGCGCCCGCAGCATGGTCGCCGGGTCGTCCAGGTGCTCCAGCACGTGCCGGCACACCAGCAGGTCGTACGGGTCGACCTCCTGGTCGGGGCGGTAGTAGTCCGCCACCAGCGTGACGCCGTCCACCTGCAGGTCAGGGTCGACCGTCGGGTCGTAGCCGGTCCCCGTGTTGCCACCCAGCCGGGCCATCGAGACCAGGAAGTCCCCCTTGCCGGAGCCGATCTCGACCACGTGCCGGCCGCGGATCCCGCGCTCCTCGACCAGCCGTCGGGCGAGCTCGTCGGCGAAGCGTCGGAACGTCGGCGAGTGGTGCAGGGAGTTGTCGTAGTCCCCGTCGTAGTCGATCAGGGCCGCGTCGAACGCGTCGTTCTGCACGTGCCCGCAACGGCGGCACAGGTGCAGGTCCAACCGGCCCTGCACCGACCCGCGCGCCGCGTCCACGTCGTCCCACAGGGCGCCGACCAGCGCCGGGGCCGGGCCGAGGTCTACCAGCGGCTCGGTGTCGGCGTGCCCGCAGGCCAGGCAGCTCACAGCCCCTCCAGCGCGACGTCGAGACCCAGCTCGGTCAGGTCGGCGCCGATCTCGGCCAGGTAGGTCGAGTTCATGGCGACCACCAGGGCCGGTCGCACGTCGAGCAGCTCCTTGGGCGCCACGATCCGGTGACCGGTGCCGGCCATGTAGCGGCCGTGCTTGTGGGGGTTGATGTCGACGGCGACCTCGACCAGCGCGGCGTCCTCGCCCAGCGCGGCCAGGAACGCGACGCCCTTGGACCCCGACCCCCACACGACGGTGCGGCCACCGGACGCGGCGACCTCGCGCACCCGCGTGCGCCAGCGCTCGACCGTGTCCCGGTAGCCCTGCGCGAACCGCTCGGCGGCGGCGGCCACGTCGGCCGGCGACTCCTCCAGCGGCAGCGGCGCCCCCTGGCCCGGCCCGTCGACCGGGCGGGCCTCCAGCAGCAGGTACTGGTCGTCGTAGGCGGAGCGGACGTCCAGCACCTCGAACCCGGTGCGGCGGAAGAGCCGGGCCAGGGACCCGGCCGTGAAGTACGAGCAGTGCTCGTAGTAGGTGTCCCAGAACCAGACGTCGTCCAGCACGTGCATGGTGCCGGGCAGCTCGAACAGCACCGCGGTGTCGGCCCGGTCCCCGATGGCCGCACGCACGGTCCGCATGAACTCCTCGACCGGACCGATGTGCTCCAGAGTGTGCCGGCACACCACGGCGTCCGCGCGCAGCTCCGGGTAGTCCTGGGGGAAGAACCCCTGCACCCACGACAGGCCCTCGGCCACGTCGTCGGGCACGCGCTCCGGCGTGACCCCGGGGGCGACGCCGACGCCGGGCCCGATGCCGGCGCGGGCCATCTCCCACAGGAACTCGCCCTTGCCGCAGCCGATCTCGACGACGTCCTTGCCCTGCAGACCGTGCGCCCGCACCCAGCGGTAGGCCAGGTCGGAGATGAACGCCCGGAAGTGCGCCGAGAAGCCCTGGGTCTCCTCGTAGTCCTGGGAGTACGTGGCGCGGGCGGGGTCGAAGGCCAGGTTGGTGACGAACCCGCAGCCGTCGCACCAGGCCAGCCGCAGGTCCCCGCGGGGGAAGCCACGGGCGGTCTCGACGTCGTCGACCAGCAGGCAGGAGTTGACCGGCACGCCGGACACCTCGTGGAACACGTGCAGGTCGGTCGAACCGCACGCGGGGCAGGTCGGCAGGCTCATGCGAGCACCTGGGGGTGGGGCACGGGGCGGATGAAGCGACCGCCGCGGGCGCGGTACTCGGCCTGCTGCTCGACGATCTCGTCGGTGAAGTTCCAGGCCAGGATCAGGCAGTAGTCGGGCTGGTCGTCCAGCAGCGCCTCGACGCCGCGCACCGGCAGGTGCACCCCGGGCATGAACGTCCCGTGCTTGTGGGTGTTGCGGTCCACGACGAAGTCGAGGAGCTCGCCGCCGAGCCCGACGAAGTTGACCATGGTGCTGCCCTTGGCCGCGGCGCCGTAGGCCGCGATGCTCGCGCCCTCGGCCTTGAGGCCCTCCAGCAGTGCGCGCAGCTCGCTGCGGGTCTGCTCCACCCGCTGGGCGAAGTCGGCGTAGTAGCCGAACGTGTCGACCCCGGACTCCTTCTCGAGCGCGAGCATCTGCCGGGCCCGGTCGCTGACGGCCTCGACCTTGCCGATGTGCCAGCGCAACGTCCCGCCGTGCAGGTCGGGGAAGTACTCCACGTCGTTGAGGTACATCCCGTGACGGCGGACCAGGGCGTCGACCGCCGTGCAGGAGTAGTAGTAGAAGTGCTCGTGGTAGATCGTGTCGAACTCGCCGTGCTCGATCAGGTCGCGCACCCACGGGTTCTCGACCGTGACGAGCCCGTCGTCGGCCAGCAGCTCGGCGATCCCGCCGACGAAGTCGTTGAGCTCCGGCACGTGGGCCATGACGTTGTTGGCGATGATCACGTCGGCCGCGCCGTGCTGGGCCCGCAGCCGACGGGCGACCTCGACCCCGAAGAACTCCTCGACCGTGGGCACGCCCACCTCGCGCGCGGCGGCGGCCTGGTCGGGGGCGGGGTCGACGCCGAGCACCCGGACGCCGTGGGGCAGGAACTGCTTGAGCAGGTAGCCGTCGTTGCTGGCCAGCTCCACCACCAGGTGCTCCGGTCCGAGCCCGCGCGAGGCGACGAGCCCGTCGACGTGGGCCTTGCTGTGCGCCAGCAGCATCGGCGAGAACGACGAGAAGTACAGGTAGTTGTCGACGAAGAGCTGCTGCGGCGGCACCTCCTCGGTGATCTGCACCAGCGAGCACTGCGGGCAGAACGCGACGTCGAGCGGGAACGTGGGCTCCGGCTCGGTGTCCAGGCTCGCCAGCCGGGCCGGGGTCAGCAGCGCGTCGGCCAGCGGCGTCTTGCCCAGGCTCAGGAACGCCCGCAGGTCGTCGCCGCCGCAGGACCGGCAGGGAGGCAGGTCAGACACCGGCGGCCACCTGACCCACCAGGCGCATGTCGTCGTCCACGCGACCCTCGCTCTGCAGCTCGAGCAGCCGCTTGATGCGCTGCAACCGCGGACCGGTCAGGTCCTCCAGCCGCAGCCCGGCCTCCAGGTAGGTGGCGTACAGCTGCTCGACGCCGGCGCGCACGGTCCAGCGGGGCTGGAACGCGGGCAGCTCGGCCTGGATCAGCGAGCAGTCCACCCGGTAGTTGCGGGTGTCGGGGCTGGCGTCCGGCGAGTACGTCACCCGGGCCCCGGGGACGACGGACGCGACGATGTCGGCGACCTCGCTCACCCGGTAGTTCTCGCTGCTCATCCCCACGTTGTACGCCTTGAGGTGCACCAGGTCACGGGGGGCCTCGAGCACGGCCAGGAACGCCCGCGAGATGTCCTCGATGTGGACCAGCGGACGCCACGGCGTGCCGTCGCTCTTGATGAGCACCTCGCCGGTGGTGACCGCGTACCCGGTCAGGTTGTTGACGACCAGGTCGCCCCGCAGCCGGGGCGAGACGCCGAACGCCGTCGCGTTGCGCAGGAACGTGGGGCTGAAGTCGTCGTCGGCCAGCAGCGTGAGGTCCCGCTCGGCCAGCACCTTGGACTCCCCGTACGGGGTGACCGGCTGGAACGCCGCGGTCTCGTCGATCGGCTCGTCGCCGTGCGCGCCGTAGGTGCTGCACGAGGAGCTGAAGGCGAACCGCTGCACGCCGGCGGCCTTGGCGACCTCGGCGACGTGCACCGTGGCCAGGTGGTTGACGTCGTAGGTGGTGCCGGGGTTCAGGTCGCCGACCGGGTCGTTGGAGATGCCGGCCAGGTGCACGACGCCGTCGACGCCCTCCAGGTGCTCCGGGCGCAGGTCGCGCACGTCCATCCGCAGCTCGGAGTCGGCCCGGTGGCCGTCCTCCAGCAGCGTGCAGCCTGAGAACAAGCCGCTGTCGACCCCGACGACGGTGTGCCCGGCGGCCTGGAACAACGGCACCAGGACCGTGCCGATGTAGCCGTCGTGACCGGTGACCATTACCCGCATCGCTACTTCTCCCACGTCTTCCAGGGCGCGTTGCCGCCCTTCCAGAGCTCTTCGAGGATGTGCCGTTCCCGCACGGTGTCCATGCACTGCCAGAACCCGTGGTGGCGGTACGCCATCAGCTCGCCGTCCTTGGCCAGCCGCTCCAGGGGCTCCTTCTCGAACTGGGTGTCGTCGCCGTCGATGTAGTCGAAGACCTCGCGCTCGAAGACGAAGAACGCCCCGTTGATCCAGCCCTCGCCGATCTGGGGCTTCTCGGAGAACTCGGTGATCCGGTCCCCCTCGGTGACGATGTGCCCGTACCGGGCGGGCGGCCGGACGGCGGTCAGGGTCGCGATCCGACCGTGCTCGCGGTGGAACGCGAGCAGCGCGTCCAGGTCGACGTCGCTCACGCCGTCGCCCCACGTGACCATGAACGTCTGGTCGTCACCGACCCACGGCGCCATCCGCTTGATCCGGCCACCGGTGTTCGTGTCCTGCCCGGTGTCCACCACCGTCACCGTCCACGGCTCGCACGCGTCGCTGCCGTGGTAGTCCACCTGCCCACGGTGCGGCTGCACGGTGACGTCGGCGGTGAGGGTGGCGTAGTCGACCATCCACCGCTTGATGACCTCGGCCTTGTACCCGGCCGCGATGACGAAGTCGTCGTGACCGTGCGTGAGGTAGTGCCGCATGATGTGCCACAAGATCGGCCGACCGCCGATCTCGACCATGGGCTTGGGCTTCACCACGGTCTCCTCGGCGAGCCTGCTTCCCAGGCCGCCGGCCAGAATCGCCGTCTTCATGAGCCGTGCTCCTCACGCATCCGGGGTGCGGACAGGGCCGCACCACCGCTACAGATCGTGCCAGTCCGGGAGCCGGATCGTCTCCGGTTCTCAGGATCTATCGCCCCGTTGGCCGTATCCGACGACCACTCTGGGTCAGGAGCGCGTCTCTTCGGATCCGATACGTCACCCTGCGTCAGAGTATGAGCGGTCAGTAGGCACCCTTGCGTCGCAGGACCACGTCCACCGTGCGCATGAGGATCGACAGGTCGAACCCGAGCGACCAGTTCTCGACGTAGCGCAGGTCCAGCCGCTTGGACTCCTCCCACGGCAGGTCCGAGCGTCCGTGGACCTGCCAGAGACCGGTGATGCCGGGGGCCACGAGCAGCCGGCGGCGGGTGTCGGGGTCGTACTGCATGACCTCGCTGACCAGGGCGGGCCGGGGGCCCACCAGGGACATCTGACCGATGAGGACGTTGAGCAGCTGCGGCAGCTCGTCCATCGACGAGCGACGCAGCCACCGTCCGACCCTGGTGACGCGGGGGTCCTCGCTCAGCTTGAACAGCGGGCCGGCGCCCTCGTTCTGCGCCCCGAGCTCAGAGAGCCGCTCCTCGGCGTCCACGTACATGGAACGGAACTTGACCATGCGGAACCTGGTGCCGCCGCGTCCGACCCGCTCCTGGGTGAACAGGGCCGGGCCACGGCTGGTGAGCCGCACGACCAGGGCGACCAGCAGCAGGAACGGCGCGAGCACGACCAGGCCCAGCAGGGCCAGGCTGCGGTCGGCCAGGCTCTTGAGCCAGCGTCGCGGGCCGTTGAGCTCGGGCGAGCGCACCCGGACCACGGGCAGACCGCACAGGGACTCCACGCTGACCCGGGGACCGACGGCCTCGACCATGGGCGGGGTCAGGGCGAGCTCGATGCCCTCGGCCTGGAGCTCTCGTTGCAGGCCGGTCACCGAGCCCAGGTGGTGGCTGCCCGACGGTGCGAGCATGACGACGTCGGCCTGGTTCGACCGGGCTGCGGCCACGATCGCGGCGACGTCCACCCGGCCGTCGACGGCTGCGTGAGCGCCCTGAGGATCCTCCGCCTGGGCCCCCTCCTGCGATGCGGCCCAGCGACCGTCCACCAGCACCTCGTCCACGACGGCCCAGCCGTGGTAGGTGTTCTGCGCCAGCCGGTGCGCGAGACGGTCGACGTCGGGGCGCTGCCCGACCGTGACCGCCCTGACCCGGACCGTCCCCGCACGGTTCTGCCGCTGCGCCCGCATCCGGGCCACCCACCTACCGGCCAGCGTCAGACCCAGGCCGAGCAGGCCGGTCACTACGACGACCCACGCGTACGTCGGCGGCAGGACCAGCCATGAGCCCAGCAGCACCGGGAGGCCGGTCATCGCCGCGGCGATGCCGACCCGGTTGATCTCGCCGGACCCCGCGTACAGGTAGCGGGTCTCGTAGGCGCGCGCCAGGACGAGCATGGCCGACCAGAGCGGCACCGAGACGACGAGCAGCGCGAGGACCAGCGGCGACAGGACCGCCCAGTCGCCCGCCGCAGCCCGGAGCAGCAGCGCGGCGGTGCCGGCGGCGGCGACGGCGGCCAACCCGTCACGGACGACCAGGACGGGGACGATGGCGCGCGCGGAGGCCGACCCCGCGCCCTCGACCACGACGGGTACCGGCAACCTGTCGACGGCGGACCGCTGCCGGACCGGCAGGCTGAAGCCCACCGATGCTGCAGTCATCTGATCACTCAACGTGACTTCCTTCCCGGAAGGGAGGGGGCGCAGACGGCGCCTCACACTTCAGTCCCCGAGGACGAGATCAGACTAAGGGTGCAGGCCAGGCCGCATGTGTCGGTTTCCTAACATTACTCGAACGTTGACTGCGAGCGATCACGCGACTACAGCCGGTTGTCACTCAGTGTAACTATTGTCCTACTGGGGCGATTTGCGCCGATTCGACTGACCGCCTCTTGCGGCGAGCCCTGCACAGCTGCACGCGCGTCTACCGTGACCTGCGCGGCGGGGCGACGGACCGCTGGACGCGCCACCGGCCGCCACCCCGGCGGGCGGCGAGCTTGGCCACGACGGTCACCCCCGCCCACACCACGAGTCCGGGCCACCTGCTCGGACGGCGGAGCAGGCCGAGCGCACCCGCCACCCGGGCCGGCGCCGACCTGTCGTGGGCCGGGGCGTCCCCGGCGGCCGCCAGCTGGGCGTTGCCGGCGAACACACGGCGTCGGACGACCAGGACCTCGCGCAGCGTGGACGCGGGGACGACGTGCACCGGGGCGGAGACGACGACGGCCCTGTCCCGGGGCACAACGGTGGTCGCGAACCGGTCGTCCGCCGTCACCTGGGGGAACATGCCGAAGGTTGACCGGGCGCCCTCGGACAACGCGTAGGCACCGCGTCCCGCCAGCTGCTCCCTCACCCACGGCAGGTCGGCCCAGGCGCGGTGGTAGAGCCGCGCCGGCCACGAGCACCCGCTCAGGTCGAGCGCGCGGGTCGGGACGGCCACGTCGGCGACCGAGCCCCCGTCCGCGTCGGGGCCTGCGGGGCCCACCGCCTGCAGCAGGGCCCGCGCCGTGGCCGCCGTGCAGCGGCAGTCGGCGTCCAGGTACAGCCGGGGGCCGCTGGTCGCCTCCTCGCCCGCGCGGATCGCCCCGACCTTGCCCGGCTCGGGCAGGTCCAGGACGCGGAGGTCGAGGCCGTGGGCGGCGGCGCGCTCGCGGACGACCGCGACCGTGTCGTCCGTGCTGCCGTTGCTGACCACCACGACGTCCAGCTCACCGGGCACCCAGCCCTCGGCCAGGGCGTCGACGCAACGGCCGACCCGGTCCCCCTCCTGGTGCGCGGGGACGACGACCGCCCCCACCCGGGTCGAGCTCACGGCCGCCGGGGCCTCCCGGCGGGGGCCGCCCTCAGCGGGCACGGACCGCCGACCGGCGCCGCGCCGGCTTCTGGACCGGGATCGTCACCTCGGTGGGGGCCTGCAGGCCGAGCACGTCCCTGATCGTCGCCACGTAGTCGACGGCGAAGCGGTCCCACGAGAGCTCCCCCATCACCCGCTCGCGGCCCACGCGGCCCATCTCCGCCCGCCGCTGCGGGTCGTCCAGCAGCAGGTCGATGGCGTCGGCCGCCTGCTGCTCGGTGCGCGCGTAGACCGCAGCGTCACCTCCGGAGCGTCGCGTCTCGACCAGGTCGCTGGCCACGACGGCCACCTCGCAGGCCATGTACTCCAGCGTCTTGTTCATGGTCGAGCGCTCGGTGAACGGCGTGCTCGGGTCCGGCGTGACGCCGAGGTCGGCCGCCGACAGCCACCCGCGCAGTTGGTCGTGGTCGACCCGGCCCGTGAACAGCACGCAGTCGTCCAGGCCCAGCTTCGTCGTCATCTGCTGCAGCTGCGGGCGGCAGTCGCCGAAGCCCATGAGCACGTAGCGGGTGTCGTCGCGCCCGGCATCGCGGCGCAGCCGGGCGATGCGCAGCAACCGGTCGACACCGTCCTGCGGCCCCATCACCCCGACGTAGGCCACCAGGTAGCGGTAACCGGCCCGGGCGTCCGGGTGGGGATCCGTCCGTCGGATGAGGCGGTGGTCCGGGGTGCTCATCACCACGGTGGTGCGCTCGCGCGGTACCCCGCCCCGCGTCATGGCCACCTCGCGGTAGCTCTCGTTGGGCGACAGCACGTGCTGCGCGGTCCGGTAGGTGAGGCGCTCCAGCAGCAGCAGGGTGCGGTGCAGGAACCGGTTGAGCCGCGACCCGGTGCCGAACCGGTCGACGAAGACCTCGGGGCACAGGTCGTGCTGGTCGTAGACGAACTTCTTGCCGCGCAGCTTCCAGAGCAGGCCCAGCGCCCAGTACGTGTCCGGCGGGTTGCAGGCCTGCAGGACGTCGAAGCCCTCCTCGCGGTGGGTCCGCCACGACAGCCGGGCCGTCTGCAGCCAGGCCAGCATGAACTCCCGCAGGTAGCTCAGCACCCCAGCCGTGGCGCCCAGGCCCGGGTAGCTGCGGACGACGACGCCGTCGGTGACGAGTCGGTCGGGCTCGTTGGAGACGCCCTTGGGGCAGATGACCGTGACGCCGATCCCGGCGGCGACAAGGGCCTTGGCCTCGTTCTGCACGCGTCGGTCGAAGGCGTAGTTCATGTTCTGCACGACGATCAGAACTCGCGCGCTGTGGCTGTCAGGCATTGAGCTCACCCGGAACAGGGACATGAGATCCCTCCGCATCTTCCACCGAGGTGGGTGGTGGCACCATCGCCGTGTACTAACACTGGGTCACATTAGGGCCCGGTCGAGCCCTGTGTCTTGCTTTCTGTTGCTCCCGTGCCGCGTCTGGCGGATACCCGGCACGCCGAGAGACCCGACGATCACGTACAGCGACGGAAACTCGGAGCCCTAGGCTCTGGCCATGCGTCTGGAACGGGTCTCAGCATTGCTGACCGAGGTCGAGGTCGACGGCGAGATCGCGATCTATCACCCGCTCACCGACCAGGTGGTGCTGCTCAACGCGTCCGCCTCCGCGATCTGGCGCCTCACCGCGGCCGACGGCGCGACGGTGGACGGCCTCGTCCCGCTGGTGGCCGAGGCCTTCGGGATCGACCTGGACGAGGCCCGCCGCGGGGTGGAGGCCGGGGTCGAGGTGCTGGTGGACGAGCAGCTGCTGATCCGGGTGGACCCGGCGTGAGCGAGGTCGTCACGGCGTCCTTCTCGGCCTACGGCACCCTGCCCGTGTCGGTCGCGGGCGACCCTGACCTGCTGTCGGACCTCGTGCGCCTGTGGGCGCCCTTCGTCAGCGACCCCGTCGGCACCGAGCCCCCGGTGCCCGTCGCCGACCTCGCGCAGGCCTCGGCCGAGGTCAACCGCACCCTGGTGGCGCGGGCCCCGTTCCCGGCGGTCCACGCCGGGGTGGTCGCCGTCGACGCCGGCGCCATCGCCCTGCCGGCCGTCTCGGGGGCGGGCAAGTCGACGCTGACGTCTGCGCTCTGCCTGCAGGGGGCGCGGTACCTGTCGGACGAGGCGCTGGTGCTGGACGACTCGGACGACGGCCCGCCGCAGGCCCTGCCGTACCCCAAGCCGGTGGCGCTCAGCCCCTGGAGCGCCGCGGCCGTGGGGCTCGGCTCCAGCCCGTCCCTGGCCGGTGACCTGATCGAGGACGGGTCGCGCGAGCTGCTGTTCGGCCCGGAGAGGTTCGGCGAGGTCGCCCCCGCGGTCGCCGTGGCGCACCTGCTGCTGCCCGGACCCGTGCGGGGCACGCCTCGTCTGGAACCGGTGCACCGGATACAGGGCCTGGCCGCGCTGGTGCGGTTGTCGTTCAACCACTACGTCGACCCACGGCGGTTCCTGCTGGCCGCTGCGGGCGTCGTCACCGGGGCCGAGGTGTGGCGGCTGCAGGTGGGTGAACCGCAGGAGACCGCACGGCTGGTGCTCGACACACTGGGTTGACCCCGGGCCCGCCAGTCGGGTGGCTTGCGTCGCGGAGACGTCCGCCCTGATCAAGATGACCCCGGTACCGGTCGTTGCTGTGGGTGACCCCACCCCGCGAAACGGACGGACGCATGCGACTGCCCAGGCTCCTCCCCCGCGCCGCTGCCCTGACGGTCGTGGCCCTGCTCTGCGCCACCGTGGCGCCGACGTCGGCCGACGACGTCGCCGCCACGCTCGCGCAGGGGTCCGGGGTGGACCACGCGCAGGTCGGTCGTCCCGTCCCGGGCTCGACGCCGGTCGACGGCCTCGCCGGACCCGTCGACCCCGCGGTCGGCGGCACGTCCGACCAGGCGGGCGCCTCGTCGCCCGAGACCAAGCGTGAGGTCCGAGCAGCTGTCCTGGACCTGACCGGGCCGGTCCCCGCCGGGGCGGCCGGAGGCCCGGGCGGCTCCTCGCGTCCGGGCGCCGATGGAGCTGGCGACGGCGCACCGCCCGACGTCCCGACCCCAGACGTCGCCCCCGCCCCCGCCCCGGAGCCGGCGGACCCGGACGGCGCTCCCGCGGGTTCACCCGTCACCCCCGCGCCCGGTCCGGTCACCCCGTCGACCCCGCCCGTGACCCCGGACGACGAGCTGTCGTCCCCCGCGATGGCCGAGCTGTTCATCGACGCCGGCGCGGACGCCGACTCCACGCACGAGGGCGTGCCGTGGCTGGCCGACCGGTACGCCGACGGCGGGTCGGTGTCCGAACGCGGAGAGGTGGCCGGGACGGCTTCGTCCGCGGTCTACCGCAGCATCCGAACGGGCATGTCCGCCTACCGGATCCCCGTCACGGACGGGACCTACGACGTCACCCTGCACATGGCAGAGACCTGGTTCGACGCCGTCGGCGAGCGACGGTTCGACGTCGCCGTCGGTGGGGAGCCGTTCCTCACCGACCTGGACGTGCTGGCGGCCGCGGGCGGCAAGTTCCGCGCCCTGGACCGCACCACGCGGACCACGGTGGTCGGCGGGACGCTCGTCATCGAGTTCACCGCCCGGACCAACCTGCCGCGGGTGTCGGCGATCGTGGTGCTACCCGTCCTGGACGGGCTGGGCCACGAGGTCGAGGCTCCCCCGGAGCCGGAGCCGGAGCCGGACCCGGAGTCCACCCCGACCCCCAGCCCGACGCCGGCACCCCCGGCTCCGGGCCCGACGTGGGACGCGCCGACCCTGGTGAACCCCCTCGTGTGGACCCCCTCATCCACAAACCGGCTCCTGCGCGCACCCGCCAATCGGGACGTGCTCATCCGCTGGCCCAGCCACGACCTCGACATCGTCGGCGGCATCGAGATCAACGGCGGCCGCAACATCGTGTCCACCGGCGGCACCATCCGCTTCACCAAGCGCCACTTCCCCGCCGGAGCCGACCAGGCCGCCAACAACCGCTGCCTCCACATCACGGGCAACGCCACCAGCCAAGCCCCCCGCACCATCCACGTCGAAGCCCTCCACTGCGCCGGACCCTTCGTCTGGGAAGGCATCAACATCGACTCCAAGGCCGAGAAGGGCACCCTCACCGTCCAACTCCGCGACATCACCATCGACGGCGTCAACGTCGAGCTACCCGGCGGCACCGGCAAGCACTACGGCGGCGACGCCCTCCAGACCTGGAACGGCCCCCACCGACTCCGCATCGACGGCCTCACCGCCACCGACCTCCGCTACCAAGGCCTCTTCCTCCAACCCCACCAGTTCGGCACCGGCACCCTCGGCCAGTGGCAGCTCGAGAACATCCACCTCACCGGCCACCGCGACGGCCACGGCTACCTCCTGTGGCTCGCCGGGACGAGGGACGCGGAGTACGCCGTGCCCATCACGACGCGGGGCCTGCGCATCACCCGCGCTCCCGGCAAGGACTCGACGCAGACCGTCTGGGAGCTCGCGAAGTCCTGGCCCGACATCACCATCGACTGAGGTGGCGCTACTACGGCGCTCTCGGCGACGGGGGAAGACGACAGGCGTCGGTGCCACCCGGCATCGCATGACGGTTGCGAGCGACGAGGAAGTAGACGCCACGGGCGACGGGGCGTACCGGCGCGACGTCGATGATCCAACCCAAGACGTACCGCCAGCCTCTGTGCGTCTTCAGGGCTCGAGCAATGGCTCGGGCGCCGCGACTCTCCGGCACACCGTCCACCATCCAATAGGCGGCACCGGTGACCAGGCTCTGCGTCAATCCGACGTCCGACAGATCTTCAATGGACTGCCACGGCTCCGCCGACCACTGCCTGCCGCGCGCAAGCCATCGCGCCGAACGCGTGCAGAAGCCGCAATCAGCGTCGTACACCAGCACTGAACCGACCAGTGGGCTCATGGCTCAACGGTATGCCCAGGTCGATCGACGCACTCGACCCTTGGCGAAGAGGCGGCTCCGATCCGTCGCGCCCCGGCAGGACACAACGCGTACCGACCGACCGTTCGTTGCACCAACCATCGATACTTGCGGTAACGACTGGTGACATTGTGTAATCGCACCGGACAAAAGGGACGACCGGATCAGCCGATCCGGTGGAGGTTCCCCGGCGTCGATGCACACCACACGCGGTCGTACGCAGACCGACAGCCCACCCCTGACTGTCGAGGTCGTCCCATGCCCCGCTCCCCCCTGCCCCAGTCCGTCATGTCCTGGCGACCTTCGTCGCCGCGACCCACCCCTGCTCCCGGCCGTCGCGGCACCGCCGCGCTGGCCGCGCTCGTCGGCGCCGTGATGGCGGTCACCGGGTCCCTGGCGGCGACGTCGCCCGCCGTCGCCGCGGCCACGACGGTGCGCCTGAACGCAGGTGGACCTGCCGCCACCATCGACGGCGTGGCCTGGCAGGCCGACCGCTGGTCGGTGGCCGGCCGCAACGGGTCCACGAGCCACACCATCGCCGGCACGTCCAGCCCCCGCCTCTACCAGGCGTACCGGGTCGGGTCGCGGGGGTACGACATCCCCGTGAGCGCCGGCACCTACGACGTCACGCTGCACGCGGCCGAGACCTGGTGGCAGGAGTCCGGCAAGCGGCTGTTCTCGGCCACGGCCGAGGGCGTGACCATGTTCCGCGACCTCGACCTGCACCGCGTCGCCGGGCACGACCGGGCGTGGCAGACCACCACCCGGGTCACCGTCACCGACGGCACGCTCGACCTGGACCTGTCCGCCAGCCGCGATCAGACCCTGGTCGCCGGCATCGCCGTCGTCCCGGTCCTCACCGCCCCCCCCGGCCCCCCCCCCCCCCCCCCGGCCCCCCCCCCGCCCGCGCCCCCCCCCCGCCTCACCGTGCTTGCGGCGGTTGTGTGTGCGTGTGTGTGTGTTTGTTATGTGTGCGTGTGTGTGTCTTTGTTAT
>JBBSQH010000015.1:0-70568 GCA_038258055.1 Actinomycetales bacterium | reverse complement strand
GGCGAGATGCGCGTCCCCGGCGGAGCGGCCGCGCGGCACCTCCACCTGGCCCGTGTCGTTCCCGGCACACGCCGGGGCGTACCGGCGTTTTCCGGCAACGACACGTGCCAAGTGGGGTGGGGGTGGGGTCAGCGGGAGCCGTAGTGGCCTTCGGCCTCGATCTCGACGAGCCAGCCGGCGACCGGCAGCGTGGCGACCTCGACGTTGGCCCGCGCCGGGCGGGTCTCGTTCTCGTAGATCACAGGGGAGTACCCGGGGATGAGCTCGCCCGTGGTGCGACTGACGTTGGCGACGTACTTGCGGTAGGCGCGGTTCCAGCCGTTGTAGTCCCCCGAGGCGGCCCCGGGCGGGTTGTCGACGTAGATCCGCATGTAGGTCAGCGAGTCCAGCTGCAGCCCGGCCGCGGCGAAGTTCTCCTGCACCCGGGCCATCGCGTTGAGGCCCTGGGCCTCGGTGATGGTGACGCCCGGAGGAAGCGCGCCGGCCGCCCGCTGCTCCGTCGTGGGGGCGAAGTCCGGGTAGAGCTGGGCCAGGACCGCGTAGTCGATGTAGCGCTCGGGCGAGCCGTTCGGCGCCGCGGTGTTGCGCGCCGCGGGGCCGGTCCCGGACGCGGTGTACGTGGCGACGTTCCCGCCCATCCCGACCCCCGCGGCCAGGAACGGGTCGGGGCTCACGCCGCCGTTGGACAGCGGCGGGATGGTGTAGACGACCTCGCGAGGCCGGGGGATCAGGTCGGCGGCGACGGCGGCGCCGCCGGCGCCGAGGACGATCCCGGCGACGACGGACGCGGCGACGAGCACGCGCGGGCGGACGGGCATGCGGACGGACATGGGTCTCCTTCGGGAGGGGTCAGGTGGGTCTGGTGGGTGGGGCGATCGACGGGCGCGCCGGCCGCGGCGCCTGGTGCCGCGCGGCCGGGTCGCCTCAGGAGGCGAGGGCGCGGGCGTGCAGCGACGACACCGTCTTGCGGGCGGACTCGAACGCGCCGTGCTGCCAGGCGATGACGTGGCTCATGTGGTCGCCGGCGAAGTAGACGTTGCCCGCGGGCTCGGTGAGCCCGCCGTAGGGCGTGGTCGGTCCGCCCTGGGTCCCCGACGGCCAGCTGACCCAGCCGCCCTTCTGCAACGGCATCTTGTGCCACGCCACGGTGAAGCCGGTCTCCAGCTCCGTCCGGTAGGCGTCACCGTGGACCAACGAGCCGCGCTGCACCGTCCGCTCGATCCGCTCGGCGGGGGTGAGGTTGCCGTAGGCCGTGGCGTTGCCGCCGAAGTTGTAGGACCCGACGACGATGCCCTTCTCGCCCAGGTAGCCCGACGAGGGGTACCAGATGGTGCCGTTGTCCATGTTGGTGTTGGTGATGCCGCCCATGATCCCGTCGTCGGTCTCCCAGAACCGGCGCTTGTACTGCTGGCCGACCTTGCCGACGCTGTTGCCCACCGGCACCGCCAGGTCCGCCTTGACCTGCGCGGAGAAGTTCGAGTCGATCCCCGTCATGACCTGCGGCGGGATGGTGCAGATGCAGTAGTCGGCCTCGATCGAGCGGGTGGTCGCGTTCTGGGCGTACGAGACCTTGACCCCCGTGCTGGTGTTCTCGATCCGGGTCACCGCGGCGCCGTAGTTGACGCCCAGGGGCAGCTGCTCGGCCAGCGCGGTGGGGATGGCGTCCATGCCCCCGACGGGCTGGAACATGAGCATGGCCTGGTCCCAGCCGGCCTCGAAGCTGAAGTTGCGGCCCACGCCGGAGGCCAGCAGCGCGCTCAGGTCCAGGGCGGGGTTGGGGGTGCCGGTGTCGAACCAGCCGCCGGGCTCGGCGTCCTCGGGGTAGCCCGCACGCGAGCTGCCGGTGTACTCGTTGCTGGAGTTGATGGCCCCGAACGAGCGCAGGTAGCCGATCATCTGCTCCTTGTCGGACGCGCTGAGCTCCGCGTCCAGCGCCCCGCTGCTCACGGCCTTGGCCAGCAGCTCCGACGTGTACCCGAACAGGTCGGCCTTGGCCTGGCGGTGCCGGACCGGGGTGCCCGCGAGGGGGCCGCTGACGTTCCCGGCGGGCTGGTTGAAGTAGTAGCCGGACGCGTTGGCGTTGGCGAAGACCTCCAGCTGGACGCCGAGCTCCCGGCAGTACTCGATGGTGGTGTGGTGCTGGGGGATCCGGGCGGGGCCCATGTTCATGTACTGGCCCTTGTCGAACTGCGCGCGCTGGCGGGTGCCGTCGGACTCGACGGAGATGTCCCCGCGGCGTGCGGTCCAGTTGCGTCCGCCGACGCGGCGCGACGCCTCCAGGACGTACACGCGGTAGCCGCCCTTGGTCAGCTCGTAGGCGGCGGCCAGACCGGCGACCCCGGCGCCGAGCACGACCACGCGCTTGCCGTTGGCCCGGCCCTGCAGGGTGAAGTCACCGGAGCGGGGGGCGCTGAAGGCGGCCGTGTGCGCGCTGGCGGCGGGGGTGACCCCGAGGGTCTCCATCGCGCCGAGCATCGCGCCGGCGCCGCCGGTGACGCCGAGCGCGTGGAGGAAGTGGCGGCGGGACAGGCCGGTGGGGGTGGTCGTCATGGGTTCTCCCGAGGGATGCGATGGGGTGCGGCGCGGCCATGCTCGGGACCTTCTGTTGCGTCTGGTCGACGCTGTGCGACGAATGTGTTAATTCACGGAGTGCTTGCTTGTCACACTTCAATTACTGGCAGGTAACCGACCGGGTGTGCCGGGGGTGGGTACTCAGCCCCTACGGCGGTCGCGGCGCTCCTGCAGCGCCTGGCGGATGGGCGGCACCACAACGCCCGCCTCGGCCATCCGGCGTCGGACCCGGCGACGGCTCGTGAGGATGCCGAGGACCCCGACCGACCAGATCAGGTACTGCACGGACATCGCGACCCGGAAGTCGGCCGGCTCGTAGCCGGAGGCGCCACCGGTGCGCAGGTCGAGGACCACGCCGACGAGCAGGATGGTCAGCAACGACGCCACGAAGCCGCCGACGTTGACGATGCCCGTCGCGGTGCCCAGCCGGTTGGGCGGGTTGAACGTCCGGGCGAAGTCGAAGCCGATGACCGACCCCGGCCCGCCGAGCGACATGCACAGGATCAGCAGCACCAGCACGGGCAGCGGGGCCGGTCCCGGCCAGGCGAGCACCAGGGTCCACCCCGCCGCGTTGGCGGCGATGATGGCCAGCACCAGCCACGAGCGTCGGAACGGGTGCCGCTGCACCAGCACCCCCAGCCACGGCCCGGTGGCGATGCCCGCCAGCACGAACAGGGTGAGCAGGGCGCTCGCCGTGCCGGGCGCCACGCCCTGGCCCGCCACCAGGAACGGGAAGCCCCACAGCAGCGCGAAGGCCGTCCCCGGGAACTGCGTCGTGAAGTGCGTCCACAGGCCCAGCCGGGTGCCGGGGTGCCGCCATGCGGTGGCCAGGTCGCCCACCAGGTCGCGGGCGCTCGACGGGCCGGGGACGCCGGCCGGCTCGGGGTGGTTGCGGACGACCAGCAGGGCCAGGACCCCGACCAGGACCCCGGTGGCCGAGGCGGACAGGAACGCCACCGTCCAGCCCGGCCCGCCCAGCAGCGCGACCAGCGGGACGGCGCTGAGCACCTGGCCGAGCTGACCGACCAGGCCCGTGACCTGGGTCATCACCGGCACCCGGCGCGCCGGGAACCACGACGGCACCAGCCGGATCACGCTGATGAAGGTCAAGGCGTCCCCGACGCCGACCAGCAGCCGCCCCAGGACCGCGAGCCCGACGGGCTCGGCGACGGCCAGCACCGCCTGGCCGATCGCCATGACGAACGCCCCGGTGACGATGAGCCTTCGGCTGCCGAACCGGTCCAGCAGCACCCCCACGGGGATCTGGAGGCCGGCGTAGAACAGCAGCTGCACCACGGCGAGCGAGGCCAGGACGCTGGCGGAGGCGTCGTAGCGCACGCTCGCCTCGACGCCGGCGACGCCCAGGCTGGTCCGCTGCATCACGGCGACCACGTACGCCAGGAGCCCGGCGCCCCAGACCACCCAGGCGCGGGAGGACGGCGTCGGGCTGGGGGCGGGTGCGGGGGAGTGGTCGCTCATGTGCGCCCGCCACGCTAGCCCCGGCGGGTGGGGTCCTCGCGCCGGTCTCGCCGCCCGGTCAGGCGCCCAGGCGCTCCCGCAGCCCCGTGGCGCGGGCCGCGGGCCGGGCGACCGCGGCCGCGAACGCCTCGACCGAACCGATGACGCGCACCTGGGCGACCGCGCGGGTGATGGCGGTGTAGAGCGTCTCCCGGGTGGCCAGCGGTGACTCCGCGGTGGGCAGCACCACGGTGACACGCTCGAACTGCGAGCCCTGGCTGCGGTGGACGGTCATGGCGTGCACGGGGCGGACCGCCCCGAGCCTCACCAGCGGGATGCTCGCGGGCTCCCCGCCGCGCGCGAAGACGGCGCGCAGCCCACCGCCGGAGCCGACGGGTCCGGCGACGACCACCCCGGTGTCGCCGTTGAACAGACCGACCTCGTAGTCGTTGGTGGTGACCAGCAGGGGCTGCCCGGGCCGGTACCCGTCGGCCCGGTAGGCCCCGGCACCTCCGGACGGCGCGAGCTCCTCGAGCTCGGTGAGCCAGCGGGTCGCCAGCCACTCCCAGTGCTGCACGCCGCGCGGGCCCCGCCGGTGGGCGCAGAGCAGCCGGTGCGCCTCGAGCGCGCGCAGCGCCCCCACGGCGTCCCCGGCGCTCGCCGTCTCCCGCAGGGCGGCCCCCCAGCGGCCGATGTCGTCGCGGACCGGGGCCAGCAGGGTCTCCGTCAGCGGGGCGTCGTCGGCGACCTCGACCAGCTCCACGCCCTCGCCGGCGTCCTGGAGCAGGGCCACCGCCCGGTCGGCGTCACCGGCGCGGACGGCGTCGGACAGCGCCCCGATGGCCGACCCGGCGGCGAAGCGGTGGTTGACCATGAGGCTGGCGATGCCGTCGCGGAGCCGGGCCGCCGGTGAGTCCGGGGCGGGCGTCGACGCGTGCCCGGGCAGGACCGCGTCCAGGGCGTCGGTCATCGCCGTGGTGCGCCGACCCAGGGCGGTCCGGTCCACCAGGTCGCCGAGGACCGCCCCGGCCTCGACGGACGCCAGCTGGTCCGGGTCGCCGACCAGGACCAGCCGCGTGCCATCGCGCAACGCCTCCAGCAGCCGCGCCATCATCGTCAGCGGCACCATGGACGCCTCGTCGACCACGACGACCTCGTAGGGCAGCCGGTTGCCGGCGTGGTGCCGGAAACGGCTGCGCGACCCCGGCTGCCACCCGAGCAGCCGGTGCAGCGTGACGCCCACCAGGCCGCTGACGCGGTCCCGGTCGTCGGGGTCGGTGAACCTCGCCGTCGACGAGCGGACCGCCTCCTCGAGCCGGGCGGCGGCCTTGCCGGTCGGGGCGGCCAGCGCGATCCGCGCCGTCGGGGCCTGCTCCTTGAGCAGCGCCAGCACCCTGGACACCGTCGTGGTCTTGCCCGTCCCGGGGCCGCCCGCCAGCACCGACACCCGCGACGAAGCGCAGACCGCGGCGCCGAGCCGCTGGTCGGCGTCACCGGCCCGGGGGAACAGCCGTTCCAACCCCGACCGGAGCAGGTCGGCGTCCAGGTCGTCGGGCAGCGTGGCCGTCCGGCGGCGGAGCTCGTCCACCACCTGCTGCTCCTGCACGTCGTAGCACGACAGCCACAGTCGTGACCCGCGCATCGCCAGCGGCGCGCTGTACCCGGACACCAGCGGGCTGGCTGCGACGCCTCGCGACCACGTCTCACGGTCCGGCCACGGCAGGTCGACCGGGTCGACGACGACGCCCGCGCCGGCCTCGTCCACGTCCGGGGCGATCAGGTCCGCGGCGGTGGCCAGGTCGACCACGACCGACCCGCCGCGGGTCGAGCGCACCGTGAGGGCGACGGCCAGCAGGACGCTCTCGTCCTCCTCGCCGAGCAGGGACCCCAGGCGGCGGGCCACGTGCACGTCGGCCGCGCTGAGCACGCCGGCGTCGTTGAAGGTCCGCAGCAGCCCGTGGGCGCGCAGCGCGAGGTCGGGCGAGTGCTGCCCCGTGGGCATCAGCGCTCACCGGCCAGCAGGTCGGAGAAGGCCACCACGAGGCCCGCGGGCGGACGCCACGAGAACACCCCCGGGACGTGGCCGTCGTGGCCGAGGACGCCGGGGCCGCTCATGCCCCGCAGGTAGAGGTAGAGCACCCCGCCCAGGTGCGTACCGGGCTCGTACCCCGGTCGCCGCCAGCGCAGGTACCGGTGCAGCGCGACGGCGTACAGCAGCGCCTGCAGCGGGTAGTGCGCCTCGGTCATCGACCCATCCAGCGCAGCGGCGCGGTAGTGCCAGGCCGTGAGCGGCTGCTCCCGGGGGGCGAGCCGGTTGGTCTTGTGGTCGACGACCAGGTACCGCTCGCTCCCCGGGGGCCCGACCCGGACCACGGCGTCGACCGACCCGCTCAGGTAGCCGCGCAAGGACGCCTCGCCGAGCCGGGCCAGCACGTCGGGGTAGCCCGACGTGGGCCCTGTCCGCACGTGGTCGCGCCACAGGCCCATCAGGCCGCTGAGCAGCGCCGGGGCGGTGCCCGGGGTGTCGCCGCCGGCCAGCGGCAGCTCGAAGTCGAGCTCGGGGAGCAGGTCGGACCGGGCCACGTCACCGAAGGCCAGCCCGTCGGCCAACGGGCCCAGCGGGGTGGCGAGCGCCGTCCCCACCGCGCCCGTGAGGGCGGCGACGTCGATCCCCTGACCGCGGGTGAGCGCCCCGACGAGGTCACCGAGCGCGCCGTTGCCGTCCGGGCCGTGGACGGCGGGGTCGTAGCGCTCCAGCACGGCGTGGACCAGCGTCCCGAACCCCGTCCCCCCGGGCAGGTCCTGCCACAGGGACACGACGTCGTGCAGGTGGGCGTCCGGGTCGCCAGGGGCGGGACCGCCCGTGACGGTGTCGTCGACGTCGGACTCGTCGTCCTTCTGGGACACGTCCGCCTCGCTGCCGAACCCACCGGGACCGGGGTGACCGGGGCCACCAGCATCACCGGGGCCCGTGGTGCCGGCCGGCCCCGCACCGACCCCGCCCGGCCCCGACCCGCCCGGCGCGTACGCCGCGTCGTGCGCGGCCGCGGTGAGCGCGCTGTACGAGGTCCGTCGCCAGCCCAGGTCCAGGCCACGGTCGAACCGGGCCAGCTCCAGCCGGGGCACGACCGGACGCGGGCCGGCCCACACCGGTACCGGGGCGACCGCGTCGCCGACCGGGACGGTCTGCACCGTCATGGCCCCGGCGCCGACCTCGGCCCGGGCCCGGAACCGGGTGAGCGCCTCGGCGTCGGAGGGCACGGGCAGCGTGAACGGCGCCACGGTCGTCGGGTCGTCGTGGGCCAGCAGGCGATGCAGGGGCGACGTGCCGGTGTTGGCGGTCGGCGCCCACCAGGTGATCACCTTGGACTGGGCACGCGTGAGGGTGACGTAGGCCAGGCGCAGCTCCTCGTCGGCGTCCTCGCGCTGGTGCGCGGTGACGTGGGCGGCGAAGTCCTGCCCGCCGGGACCGCCGACGTCGCGGGTGCGGACCCCGTCGGCGTCGTGGAAGCGCGGGTACGGCGGCTTGGGCGACCAGTTGCTCCACAACGACGGTGCCAGCACGACCGGGAACTCCAGGCCCTTGCTCATGTGCGACGTCAGCACCTGCACGGCGTCGGCGTCGGTCTCCAGCCGTCGGCTCCGCTCCACGCCGTCGCCCTGGGCCGTGCGACGGCGGTGCAGCCACGACGCCAGGGCCGTCAGACCCAGGTCGTCGGCCAGCGCGGCCTCGTGCAGCACCTCGGCGACGTGACGCAGGTCGGTGAGCAGGCGTTCGCCGCCCGGCTGGGCCAGCAGCCGCTCCTGCAGCTGCAGCCCGGACGACACCGCCTCGAACAACGCGGCCACGCCCCGGTCGCCGAGGACCCTGATCCACTCCCGCAGCTGCAGCCCGAGCCGTTCGAGGTCGTCGTGGTCCCCGGCCAGGTGCGCCGCGTCCAGGCCCACCAGCCGGCCGAGCCCGAGGGTGCGGACCCGGGACGTGCGGTGCGGCTGCTCCAGCGCCTCCAGCAGACGCTGCCACTCCTCGGCCGCCGGGGTGTCGAACACGCTGGTGCGACCCGACACGACCGCGGGCACCCCGGCGGCCCTGAGCCTGGTCTGGATCGCGAGGGCCTCGCTGTTGAGCCGCACGACCACCGCGATGTCACCCGGGTGAAGCGGCCGGGGGTCGCCGCCGGTACCGCTGTCGCGGGGCCGGACCAGCACGCCGCCGTCCAGCAGGGCCACGACCTGGCGGGCGCAGTCCTCGCGCACGGTGGCCCGGGCGTCGGCGGCGGAGACGAGGTCCGAGCGGTTGAGGGAGTGCCCCTCGCGCGGCACCACCCGGAGCTCGACCGGGGCCCCGACGTCGACCATCCGGCCGTGGTGGGCCGGGGTCACCGGCCGGACCCTGATCTGCTCGTCACCGAGCGCCGCCCCGCCGAACAGGGCGGCCAGCCCCGTCAGCACGCCGGGGTCGGAGCGATGGTTGTACGGCAGGCTCGCCCGGGCCGCCGCGTCGTGCCGCGCCTGCAGGTAGGCGTGGACGTCGGCCCCCCGGAAGCCGTAGACGGCCTGCTTGGGGTCGCCGACCAGCACCAGGGTGGCGTGGCGGTGGAACGCGGTCCGCAGGATGCGCCACTGGGCGGGGTCGGTGTCCTGGAACTCGTCGACCAGGACGACCCGGAACCTGGTCCGCATCCGGGCGGCGGCGACGGCGGCGGTGTCGGGGTCGTGAAGGGCCGCGTCGAGCCGGGTGACCATGTCGTCGTAGTCCAGCAGCCGACCGCGGCGCTTGCGTCGGTCGACCTCATGACGCACGGCCAGGGCCACCCTCGCGCGCAGCCGGGCGGCCGGGTCGTCGGTGTCCTCGGCCCGGGGCACCAGCGGGGTGGTCGGGTCGTCGGCCGCGACCCGGGCCAGCTCGTGGAACTGCTCGGGCGTCAGGTCCGCCGGACCGGCACCCGGGTGGCCCCACTTGCGCACGTACAGGTCGTCGGCGACCTCGGCGACCAGGTCCGTCGGGTCCTCGACCAGGACGGCGTCCCGGTCGTGGTCGGCGGCCGTGCCCAGCTCGGTGAGCATGGCGTGGCAGAACGCGTGCGTGGTGGTGACCGTCGCGCCGTCGAAGTCCGCCAGGGCGCGGTCGAGCCGATCGCGCACGGGGCCCGGGCCGGCGGTGTCTCGGTCGACCACCAACCGGTCGCGGACCCGTTCGCGCAGCTCCCGGGTGGCGTCGCGACTGAAGCTGATGACCAGGAGCTGGTCCATCGGCACCGGCCGGCGGGGACCGCCGTCGCCGGGGTCCAGGCCCTCGCTGACGTAGCGGGAGACCAGCCGGGCGATCGTGTACGTCTTGCCCGTCCCCGCGCTCGCCTCCAGGACGCTGGTCCCCGTCGGCAACGGGCCGTCGAGGTCGAACGGGACGGGGTCCTGCTCCTGGTGGCCGACGCTCACGGGGTGTCCACCGTCTCGTGCTCGACCAGCGGCCCCCACAGCCGCCGGGCCAGCACCCCGAACCGGTCGCCGTCCTCGTCGTCGGACCGGCCGGGCACCAGGTCGGCGGCCGTGGCCCGCTCCCGCAGCAGGTCCTCCAGGGTCGGCGCGGTGCCGCCGTGGAGCAGCACGTGCTCGGCGTCGGACTGCTCGCCGGGGAACCGGCCGTCGGTCCAGGCCTGCGCGGCGGCCTGGCGGGCGCTGTGCGGACGCCGACCCCGGGACCGCTGGGCGGCGTAGGCCTCGGCCGTCTTGCACGGCAGCGGCAGGGGCGAGGCGAGGCCGGACCGGTGGAGCGCCACCAGCTGCCTCACCATCGTGACGGCCAGGTCCGCGGGGACCGGCCCCAGCGTGCTCCGGACGCACGAGTCCTTGTCGCGACCGGTCCCACGACCCAGCACGACCGCCTGCCACGCCCGGTCGGGCCGGGTGGCGGTGAGGGCGAGCAGCTGCACCCAGGCGGTCAGGCGGTGCTTGGGCCCCAGCGAGGAGTAGTGCACCGTGACGAGCCGGTCGCCCCGTAGTCCCGACACCGTGCCGCTCAGCCGGGTGCCGTCGCCCAGGTCGACGCCGACGTCGGCCGCCTCGGCGTCGAGGACGAGCAGCCCGGCTGCGGCGTGGGCGACGGTGTCGACCCGCGGCCCGACCGTGCGCAGCACCTCGTCGCCGAGCGGCCCCGGCGGAAGCAGCCCTCGACCCCGTTCCAGGGTGGCGCACCGCCGGGGGTCGAGGCCGGCGAGCCGGTCGCGCAGCATCCGGTCGCCGACCTGCCACACCTGCAAGGCGTCCAGCGCGACGGGCAGCGAGTCGTCCGGGTCGTCGTCGCGGGCCCCGAGGCTGATCTGGAGCCGTTGCCGCAGGAACGCCTTGGCCGGGTGCACCAGCATGCGGACCAGGTCGTCGACCGCCACGTCGGCCGCGGGCGGGGGGCCCAGGCGCCGTCCCATCAACGCGGGCGGGTCGTGCCGCTCGCCCAGCGCGGCCGCGGCGCCGGCGTGCGCCCGGGGGTCGAAGCTGAACGCCCCCGCCCGGCCCAGGACACCGGCCGCGAAGTTGCGGACGTCGAACGGCTGCAGCGGGTGGTGGGTGGTGACCGCGTCACGCACCCGGCCGTCGGGGACCGAGCAGGTCCGGTCGACGGCGTCCAGCAGCTCGCCCAACGGGACGGCGGGCGGGACGGGCGCCCCGGTGCGCTCGTCGGCTCCGGTGTAGGTGATCACCAGGTGCTCCCCGGCCGCGCACACCGCGTCCAGCAGCAGCTGACGGTCCTCGCTGCGCGGGTCCCGGTCGCCGACCTCGGGGTCACGGGCCAGCAGGTCGTCGCCGTCGCGGACCGTCTGGCGCGGGAACGAGCCGTCGTCCAGGCCCAGCAGCACGACCACCCGGTGGGGGACCGAACGCATCGGCACCAGCGTGCAGACCGTGAGGGCGCCGGTGCGGAAGCCCGCCCGGGTGGGACGACCCTCGAGCGCGCCCCGCAGCACGGGTCGCAGCTCGGTGAGGGACAACCGCGAGGCACCGCCCGACCCACCGGTCCCGTCCGACCTGTTCGTCCCGACCGTCCCGACCGTCCCGAGGTCCGCGGCCCCCCCGAGGTCTGCGGCCGTCGCGTCACCCGCCGCGTCGACGAGGGCCTCCTGCAGCACCTCCCGCAGCTGGATCTCTTGCCAGGCGCCGGCCGGCTCGTGCGCGGCCAGACGCAGCACGGCCTGCTCGAGCCGGTCGGCCCAGCCCCCGGCGTCGTGCTCCCCGGCCAGGTCCGTGCGGGCGGTGTCGAGCCGGTCCAGCAGCTCGGCGAAGCGACCCGCGAGGTCGATGTCGCTGGAGTCCACGTCGTCCAGCGGCACGAGGTCGGCGACGGTGGCCGCGCCGGCGCCGTGACCGAGGTCGACGGCGGCGCCGAGCAGGATGCGGTCGATCCCACGACGCCAGGTGCCGTCGGGGACGGCCTGCAGCTGCCAGTCGCTGCGGTGCTCGTCGTGCAGGCCCCACCGCGTGCCCGAGGCCTGCACCCAGCCGCGCAGCCGCTCCAGGTCGTCGTCGTCGAGCCCGAAGCGTCGGGACACCGCCGGGTGGCCGGCCAGGTCGAGCACCTCGGTGGCGCTCAGGCGGGCCGAGCCCAGGTCGAGCAACCGGTCGAGCACCGCCAGCAGCGGGTTGGCCTGGTGCAGCGCCCGGTCGGCGACCCGGACGCGGAGCCGGGCGGCCGGGTGGGCGCCGGCACCGGGCAGCTCGTCGCCCCGGGTGGCGAAGGTGGCCGCGAGCAGCGGCGCGAAGGTCTCGACGTCGGGGCACATGACGAGCACGTCGCGCGGCTCGAGGGTCGGGTCGTCGGCGAGCAGGCCCATCACCACCTCGCGGAGCACCTCGACCTGGCGGGTGCGCCCGTGGCAGGCGTGCACCTGCAGGCTGCGGTCGTCCGGGGCCAGCGGTGCCGGGGCGACCGGTACGCGGTCGTGGGCCAGGTCGTCGACCAGGCGGGCCAGCAGCGAGGTGCCGCCCCCGTCGGCCGCTCCCGCCGTGCGCCCGCTCGTCGGTCCGCCCGACGCCGGGGTGAGGTGGACGGTGCGGTGCTCCGGCGCGTGACGTCGGAGCAGGTGCTGCAGCTCGCGGACGTCGCGCGACAGGGAGCGCAGCAGGGGGTTGGTGAGGGCGGCGCCCACGGTGTCGTCGGCGCGCCGTCGGACCGGCTCGACCGCGGCGACCGCCCGCCACAGGGCGGGGGAGGCGTGGTGCAGCCACAGGTGCACGTCGCGGTGCTCGGCCAGCGCCGCCAGCAGCTCGATGTCCGCCCGGGACAGCCGGCTGGCGCCGAAGACCGACAGCCGGTCGGGGGCGTCGATCCGGGCCGGGTCGACGCGCACCGCGTCCAGCACGGCGGCCTGCAGGTCGACCGGGGACGTCCCCCCGAGCCGCTCGCGCACGGCGTTCCACAGCAGCATCTGCCACTGCTCGAACTCGCCCAGGCCGGTGCCGTCCGGCAGCACGGGCTGGTCGGCGGCCCACCGGCGCAGCATGTCCGGCCGGTTGCGGGCGTAGGAGTGGAACAGCCGGGCCACACCCCGGGCCAGGCTCAGCCGCCGGCCGGTCGCGTGCACGGCGGAGGGGACCCCGTCGCGGTAGAGGTGCCGGCGCAGCACCCGGCACCAGTCCTCGGTGATGACCTCGTCCAGGACCTGAAGCAGCGGCCACGTCAGCCGCTCCGGCGTCCACCGCTCCAGCGCGGCGGCCGGCTCGGGCGCGACCGTGGCCGTGGCGTCGGCGAGCAACCGGTGGGGGGAGGGGAAGCGGACGTTGGCGCACACCCCGTCCGGGCCGACGAGCCCGGGACCACCGGGACCACGGGGACCCCCTGCCCCGGTGCCGAGCCGGTGCGACAGCCGCTGGGCGAGCCACCGCTCGACCCCCCGGGCGGGCACCGCGACGACCTCGGTCGCGAACGGGTCGGCCAGGGGGGAGGACAGCAGGTCCGCGAGCCCGTCGGCCAGGGCGGTGGCGCGCTCGGCCCGGTGGACGGTCAGCACGTGCACCCCCTCGTCGACGCGCCGCCCCGGTCGGGTGGCAACGCCTGCACGCTAGCGAGTACCCGGGGCGCAACCGGACCGTGCCCGGCACGCCTGTGGAGGGCCGACCCGGTCGGGTCGACCCTCCACAGGCGGTGGTCGTCCGGCAGCCGCCTAGGGGACCGTGACGACGACCTTCCCGCGACCGTGGCCCTGAGCCGACAGGTCGTGCGCCGCGGCGACCTCGTCCAGGCCGAAGGTGCGGGACACCTCGACGCGGAGCGAGCCGTCGGCCACGAGGCCGGCCAGCGTGGCCAGCTGGGCGCTGTCGGGGCGGACGAACACGTACCGGCCGCCGCGCTGGAGCACGGGCGCACCGTCGGTCACCGTGACGACCCGGGCGGGGTCGGAAACCAGCTCGAACGACACGTCGACGGCCTCGTCCCCGCCGACGAAGTCGAGCGCCGCCGTGACGGGTGCGCCGCCCAGGACGGCCCGGACACGGTCCGACAGCCCGTCACCGTAGGTGACGGGCTCTGCGCCGATCGAGCGGAGGTAGTCGTGGTTGCCGTCGCTCGCCGTGCCCACCACCCGAGCCCCCCGCAGGCGCGCCAGCTGTACCGCGAAGGCACCCACGCCACCGGCCGCGGCGTGCACCAGGACGGTGTCGCCGCGACCGACGCCGACGGCCTCGACCGCCTGCAGGGCGGTGAGCCCGGCGAGCGGGATCGCGGCCGCGACCGTGAGGTCGACGTCGTCCGGCAACGGGGCGACATGACGCGCGGCGACCCGCACGAGCTCGGCCGTGGTGCCGTGCTGGACGTGGTCCTTGCGGGCGTAGCCGAGGACCCGGTCGCCGACGGCGTAGGACGTAACCGCAGGTCCTACGGCCTCCACGGTCCCCGCCAGGTCCCAACCGGGCACGATCGGGAAGCCGGAGGGGAAGGCGCCGTCGAGGTACCCGCCGCGCACCTTCCAGTCCACCGGGTTGACCCCGGCGGCCGCGACACGCACCACGATGTCGTCCGGACCGGTCACCGGATCGGGCAGCTCGCCGACCTGCAGGACGTGGGCGTCGCCGTACTCGTCGTAGGACGCTGCTCTCATACGGGCCTCAGGCGTGACCGCACCAGGGATATTCCTGCCCCGTCCTGGCCCGTTTGGTCCGGATACGTGCCCGAAAGTCACCCAGCGTTCACCAACCAGTTTCCGACCGATCGTCCGCAAACCCTTGACCTCGGACGGAGTAACCGGACAAGGTTCGGAACGTCTTACCCATCCTGCTTCGAAGGGGTCCCGAAGTGTCCTTGAAGAAGGTCGCCCTCCTGGCGTCCGCAGCCCTTGCTGCCAGCTCCGTCATCCTCGTCGTGCAGCCCGCCTCCGGCGCGCTGCAGACCCGTTGCACCGGCGTCGCCGGTGCCGTCTCGGTCCCGGGCAACCTCGTTGTCCCGCGTGACCGCTCCTGCACCCTCGAGGGCACCACCGTCCTCGGTAACGTCACCGTCGCGGCTGGTGCCGACCTCCTCACCGAGGGCGCCACCATCAACGGCAACCTGATCGTCCAGTCCGACGGCTACGCGGACGTCATCGACACCGAGGTCGGTGGCGCCGTCAACGGTCGCAGCCAGTTCGGCGTCTTCGTCGAGGACTCGTCGGTCGGCAGCATCGACCAGCGCAACCCGCAGGAGAGCGAGTTCGCGCCGTTCATCTACACCTTCGGCGCCGACGTCGAGGGCACTGTCACCTCTCGTGCGGGCGAGCTCCTGCTGGAGTCCTCGGTCATCGACGGCGACGTCACCAGCACCAACGGTGAGTACACCGACATCGTCGACTCGGTCCTCAACAACCGTCTCACGGTGCGCAACAACGCCCTGGGCTCCGTGGTCTGCGAGTCCGAGATCTACGGCGACACCCTGTACGACGGCAACGGGTCCACCCTGCAGATCGGTGGCAGCGGTGACACGGGTCCGTGCGAGGGCGCCAGCTACTGGGGCGGCAACGTCACGTTCAACAACAACACCGCCGACGTGACCGGGTTCGTCCTGGCCAACAACATCGTCCGCGGCAACCTGGCCGGCACCGGCAACACGCCGGCCGCCACGCTGGGCGAGGGCAACCGCGTCCGCGGCGAGATCACCCTCGAGACCGCTCCGGCGGCTTCCATGTCCCGCATGATGATCCAGGAGGAGGCCTCCGTGGCCGTCGCCGAGGACCGCAGCGCGGAGCTCGAGGCCAAGATCGCCGAGCGTCGTGGGGCGGCCGAGAAGGCTGCCAAGGCGAACAAGGGCCCGGCCCTCAGCTGATCACCTGATCAGCAGCACGACCGCACCACCTGGTCCACGCACCACCTGAACCAGACGAAGGGCGGTCCGACCTCACGGTCGGGCCGCCCTTCGACGTGCTCCGGGGGTCTGTCCGGGGCGGGTGCCGCGGACGCCACCGGCTACTTCTTGCTGGGGCGGACCATCTCGCCGGCCTTGCGCAGGCCGCGGGCGACCTTGGACGACGGGCCGCGCTGGTCCTCGACCCGGTCGGCCAGCTTCTTCACCACGGCGGCGGCGAGCGGTACCGCGACCGCCAGGACGGCCCAACGGACCAGCTGTGCTCTCATCGTCTGTCTCCTCCTCAGCATGCGCACGGGGGACGCGCGCCTGCCGGTGGGTACCCCGCGCAGGAAGCGGCGAAACGGGAGAGGGCGGCGGGAACCTGTCTGCAACAACCCCTGCGCTCCTGCATCCCTGACGCGGTTCCCGCCGCGCACGACATGGGTACCCGCGCACGGGTCCGACAAACCTCTCCGGTACGAGGTCAGCCGGCGCCGGTTCGCTGCGCCGGGTTGCTCTCACCCAGCGTGACAAGACTCCGGTGGGTGCCTCGATGTCGTCCGTGGTCGAGGTGCTGGTGAGGCGCGTGCCGCGCACGAACCTCCTGGTCGGAGGGGCCACACGCGCAGTCACAGTGACGTAACAAGCGGGTAACTACGGGCTATGACTTCTTGACCTCGTGACGTCCATGACAAAAGGTGCGGAGGGCTGCCCGTCGGGGAGCAGAGAACGTCGAGAAGGAGACCCCATCCGTGAGAACCAACCACCCGCAGGGCGTACGCCTGGTTGCCGGCCTGGCCGGGACCGCGCTCGTCGCGGCCGGCGCCGTCGCGTCCACCGCACCCGCATCGGCCGAACCGCTGCCGTTCACCGACGGCAGCTACGTGGTCCTGCTCGACGACCCGGCGCTCGCCTCGTACGACGGCGGCCTGGCCGGCCTGGCCGCGACCCGGCCGGCCGAGGGTGAGTCCGTCGACATGACGGGCACCGACGCCCGCCGCTACGCCGACTACCTGTCCCAGCAGCAGTCGGAGGTCCTGGACGAGATCGACGCCGAGGCCACGTACACCTACCAGGTGGCGTTCAACGGCTTCGCGGTCGAGCTCGACGGGGCCCGGGCGACAAAGCTCGCCGGCCTGCCGGGCGTGACCGCCGTGCTGCCCAACGAGGTGCGCTCGCTCGACACGGTGCAGTCCCCGGAGTACCTCGGCCTCAGCGGTGAGGGCGGCGTCTGGGAAGAGCTCGGTGGCACCGACGCCGCCGGCGAGGGGGTCGTGGTCGGCGTGCTCGACTCGGGCGTCTGGCCGGAGAACGCCTCGTTCGCCGGTGACGACCTGCGTCAGGGCCGCTCTCCCCGCACCGACGGCAAGGGCCGGGTCGTGGGGCGCAACCCGCTCGTGGGCGTCCCGTTCAGCACCGCGGCCGACGAGGTCGTCATGCTCAAGTCCGACCGCACCGTGTTCCGCGGTGAGTGCGAGCTGGGCGAGGACTGGGACAGCGCCGACCTCTGCAACGACAAGCTGATCACCGCCCGGTAATTCGCCGACTCGTTCCTCGCGTCGGTTCCCGAGGCGAACCGGGGGGAGTTCGAGGTCGTCTCCGCCCGGGACAGCGACGGGCACGGCTCCCACACCGCGGGCACCGCCGTCGGCAACCCGGACGTGCCGATGAGCGTCGACGGCATCGACCTCGGCGAGGGCTCGGGAGTCGCGCCCGGCGCCAAGCTCGCCGTGTACAAGGTCTGCTGGGAGGACGACGACCCGAACACCGGCGGCTGCTACACGGCCGACTCGATCCGCGCGATCGACCAGGCCGTCGTCGACGGCGTGGACGTCCTGAACTACTCCATCAGCGGCACGACCACGACGGTGGTCGACGCGGTGGAGCTCGCGTTCTACAACGCGGCCAACGCCGGCGTCTTCGTGGCCGCGTCGGCCGGCAACTCCGGTCCCGGCGACTCGACCACCGCGCACAACAGCCCGTGGGTCATGACCGTCGGTGCCACGACGTTCAAGCGCGACGAGGGCACGGTGGTCCTGGGCAACGGGGCCGAGTACCTGGGCGCCTCGGTCGTCCAGGACGACTTCCCGCAGACCCCGCTGGTGCTGGCGTCGGAGTCGGGCCTGCCCGGTGCGGACCCCACCATCCTGGCCCTGTGCTTCCCGGGGCTGCTGGACCCGGCCCAGGTCGTCGGCACCACGGTCGTCTGCGACCGAGGGGTCAACGACCGGGTCGCCAAGTCCGCGGCCGTCGAGGCCGCGGGCGGGGTCGCCATGATCCTGGCCAACACCACTCCCGGCAGCCTCGACCCCGACTTCCACGCGGTGCCCACGGTGCACGTGGACGAGGTCGCCGGCGCCGCCATCAAGACCTACGCGACCACCCCCGGTGCCACCGCGGCCTTCGAGGCGGGCGACACCACCGGTGGCTCGCCGACCCCGGTCCCGCAGATCGCCGGATTCTCCTCCCGCGGTCCGACCCTGGCGGCGGGCAGCGACATGATCAAGCCCGACATCGCCGCCCCCGGCGTCGCCGTCGTCGCCGCGGTCGCCCCCGGCCCCAACGGCGGCAACGACTACAACGCGCTGTCCGGCACGTCGATGTCCAGCCCCCACGTGGCCGGTCTCGGCGCCCTGGTCCTGGGCGAGAAGCCGCAGTGGCACCCCAGCGTGGTCAAGTCCGCGATCATGACGACGGCCACCAACGTCGCCGCCGCCGACGGCAGCGAGGTCACCGACCCGTTCGTCCAGGGCGCGGGCTTCGTCAGCCCGGCCGACATGTTCACCCCGGGCCTCGTGCTGCCCGCCACCGAGCGGGAGTGGGGTGGCTTCTTCGCCGGTCAGGGGCTGCAGCTCGGCGACCCGGGTTCGGAGTTCGAGGCCGTCGCGCCGACCGACCTCAACTACCCGTCGGTGGCCATCAGCCAGCAGGCCGGTCCGCAGACCGTGACCCGGACGTTCCAGGCGCTGCAGGCCGGCAGCTGGGACATCGAGGTGGACCTGCCCGGTTACGAGGTCAGCACGTCGACCCCGACGGTGACCGGCGACGGCTCGGGGCGCGCCTCCACCTCGGTCGACCTCACGTTCACCCGGACCGACGCCGCCCTGGCCGAGTGGGCCACAGGGTTCATCACCCTCCAGGGCCCGACCACGGTCCGGATGCCGGTCGCCGTGCGGCCGGTCTCCGTCGCCGCCCCCGCCGAGGTCAGCGGGGCCGTGGCGGACGGCTCCGTCGAGGTCGGCATCACGCCGGGGTTCACCGGTGAGCTCGACCTCACCACCCAGGGCTTCGCCGAGGGGGTCACCCGGTCCGGGGCGCTCGCGCCCGGGGCGAGTGCCGCGGCGGCGTACATCACCCAGGTGCCGGAGGGGACGTCGTTGGCCCGGTTCGACCTGGACGCCACCGACGACGCGTCGGACATGGACCTGTACGTCTACCGGATGAACGCCGCCGGTACGGCCCTGGTCGCCCTGGTGGGTCAGTCGGCGACCGGCTCGGCGGACGAGCGGGTCGACGTGCTCGACCTGCCGGCCGGCCTCTACTACTCGGTGGTGGAGAACTACTCGAACGCCCCGGGGGAGACCCTGGCGGCGTTCGACTTCACCACCTACGTGGTCACGCCCGGGACCACGCTCGGTGGCATGGCCGCCGAGCCGAACCCGGTCGACGTGACCGCCGGGGAACCGACGACGTTCGACGTCACCTGGTCGGGGCTGGACCCCGCATCCAGGTACCTGGGCTGGGTCGGCTACGAGGGTGCCCTGGCACCGACGATCGTGTCGATCGACTGACACGAAGCCCCAGCACCGCCCGCCGCGGCCCTCCACCCTCACCGGTGGGGGGCCGCCGGTCGTCCCAGCTCCTCGCGCCACTCCTCGACCCGCCCGCGGGGGAACGCCTGTGGCAGCCGGACGTGAGTGCCGTCGGCGTGCAGGAGCACCTGCTCGTCGTCCCAGCGGTCGCGCCGCCCCTCCTGGGCGACCAGGTCCGTCCAGGCCACCACGGTGCGGGTCCCGTCGAGGATGACGGTCACCTCGTCGGCGTCCGCGGTCACGTACCCGTCGCCGTCGGGCTCCGGCGTCCAGGGCCCCAGCGGGCTGAACAGGGCACCGGCCTGGCGTCTGGGCTGCTCGTCCTCGGTCTGCTCCCACGTCCGCAACGGCGCGCCGCCAGCTGCGTCCCCGGGGGTCGACAGCAAGGGCTCCGCCCCGGCCAGCTCCGCCCGCCACCGGTCCACGGTGCCCGCGGGCGTCGACGTGGGCAGGGCGACCACGGTGCCGTCGGTTCGTTCCAGGTGCTTCTCGCGCGGCCGGCCCCAGGTCGTGGGTCGGCCCCGCCGGACCTCACGCCACGCGACCTGCACCATGGGCCGGTCACCTCGGCCCGTGGTCAGCCCGTCGGCGTCGGCCTCCAGCCACGTCGGCCTCCGTCTCTCCTCGACGAGCACGACGGGGACGACGACGACGCAGAACGCGGCGACGAGCAGCAGGCGCGCGGACCCCAGCTGCCAGCCCAGCAGGACGGCCGCCAGGGCGAGCACGCCCAGGACCAGGGGGCCGACCGTCCCCGACCGCCAGCCACCCTGCGCGATCCGACGCCGCGTGGATGCCTCGTCGCCTCTGCCGCCCCCGTCCGTCATGCCCCCGTCCTACCCCGAGTGAGATCGGCCGGTCGACGGGTCCGGTCGGCGTGTCGGCGTCGTCCGACCGATCTCAGCCGCGAGGGGGCTGCGCGGGGGGCCCGACGCGGGGGGTCAGTCGCCGCCTTCGACCAGCTCGACGTCGGCCTTGGTGAAGTCTTCGCCGTAGACGTCGAGGCCCTCCTCCTCCAGGGCGGCGACCGCGGCTTCGGCAAAGCTGGAGTCGTAGACGTCGTCGGAGATCTCGGCGCCCTCGAGCTCGGGGATCTGCGTGGTGGCCACGTCCACGGTCTGCGCCCAGGCGTCGGGGTCCATCACGCCGATGCCGGCCGGAGAGGGCCAGATCAGCGCGTTGACCTCGTTGAGCTGCCAGGCCTGATGGCTCTGGCCCAGGGTGGGCCCGGCCGCCAGGACGTGCTCCAGGCAGGCGTCGGGCTCGTCGCGGCAGAAGATCCAGCCCCGGGCCGTGCCCCGCAGGAACGCCTCGATGGTCTCGCCCTCGCTCGCGGCGTAGTCCTCGGTCACCCAGAGCGAGTCCTGCAGCATGGCCGTGCCCACGTCGTTGAAGTCGATGACCGAGAAGTCCTCGGGCTGGTACAGCTCGCCGGTCTCGGGGTCCACGGCCTCGAGCAGCTGGGCGTACTCGTTGTAGATCATGGCCTCGGCTGCGTCGAGGTCGCGGGACAGCAGCCCCTCCATGTCGAAGTTCTGCGCCACCAGCTCGACGTCGCCCACGCCCGCCTGCTCGATGGCCGCGGTCAGCTCGTACTCGTTGCCGAACCCCCAGTTGCCGACGGTGCGGCCCTCCCAGTCCGCGGGCTCGGTGATGTCCTCGTCGGCCCACGACACCATCAGGGTGCCGGACCGCTGGTACACCTGGCCGACGTTGACCAGGCCGGCGTCCTCGGTGTTGGACACCAGCGCCTTGGGCACCCACGCGATGCCGAAGTCCGCGCCGCCGGTCGCGACCACCTGCTGCGGGACGATGTCGACCGCGCCCTCGATGATCTCGAGGTCCAGGCCCTCGTCGGCGTAGAAGCCCTCCTCGAGCGCGGCGTAGTAGCCGGCGAACTGCGCCTGGGCGAACCACTGCAGCTGCAGCGTCACCGGCGTCAGCTCACCACTCGTGCTGGCGGAGCCACCGGCCTCGGCCGAGGTGTCGTCGCCGCTCTCGGCGTCGCCACCGCAGGCGGCGAGGGCCAGGGCGGTGACGGCGGCCAGGGCGAGGACCCGGCCGGGGGTGCGGGAGCGTGGGTTCACGAGGGACCTCCATGGGTGGGTGGGGCAGGACGACGGCTCATGCCGCGGCCCGGACCGAGACGTGCCAGGGCATGAAGCGGCGCTCGGCGAGGACCACGGCCAGGTACAGCGCGATGCCGAGGCAGGAGGCGAGGACGATGGCCGCCCACGCGTCGGGGAACTGGAACAGGGCGGCCTTGCTGGTGATGTACTGCCCGAGCCGGTCCTGCGGCCCGCCGAAGTACTCCTTGACGATGGCCCCGATCATGCTCAGCGGGGCCGCGACCTTGAGCGCGGAGAACAGGAACGGCAACGCGGTCGGCAGCTGCAGGCGCAGCAGGTCGGAGCGCTGCGAGCTGGCGTAGGAGGCCATCAGCTCCCGCTGCGACGCGGTGGTGGACAGCAGCCCCCGCAGCACGTTGATCATCACGGGGAAGAACACGAGGACGCTGACCACGAAGACCGTCCCGAACGGGCTGAGCAGCCCGAACCAGGCGTTGGCCACCGGGGCCAGCACGATGATCGGCATCGAGTTCAGGGCCACGGCCAGGGGCAGGGCGCCCCGCCGGACGCCCACCCACCGGGCGGACGCGAAGGCGGCCAGCACGGCGAGGACCGATCCCAGCACCAGTCCGGACAGTGCGCCGGCGAAGGTCGAGAGGCTCGCGCTGACCAGGTCGGGCCACTCGCTGACCAGGGCGGCGACCACGCGCGACGGGGTCGGCAGGACGAACGACTCGACGCGGCCGAGGCGCAGCAGGACCTCCAGGGCCACGAGCACCGCGACGAACAGCACGACCGCGGGCGCTGCGGCGGCCAGGCGTCGACCGGTCGTGCTCACGGTCGGGTGCTCCCGGCGTCGGCGTCGACCGTGCGCAGCGCGTCCCGCACCTGGGTGGTCAGCTCGAAGAAGCGCTGCTGCTCACGGGTGTCGTCGTCGCGGGTGGCGGGCAGGTCCACCGGGACCACGTCGGCGATGCGCCCGGGGCGCGGCGACATCACGACGACCCGGGTGGACAGGAACACCGCCTCGGGGATGGAGTGGGTGACGAAGACGACCGTGGTCCCGGTCTCGCGCCACAGCCGCAGCACCTCGGCCTGCATCCGTTCGCGGGTCATCTCGTCCAGGGCGCCGAACGGCTCGTCCATCAGCAGGATCGACGGCGAGAACGACAGCGCCCGGGCGATGGCGACGCGCTGCTGCATCCCGCCGGACAGCTGCCAGGGGTAGTGCTCGGCGAAGTCCGACAGGCCGACCAGGTCGAGCATCTGCTGGGCCCTGTCCCGCCGTTCGGCCGTGCCCACCCCCATGATCTCCAGCGGGAGCTCGACGTTGGCGCGGATGCGGCGCCACTCCAGCAGGGTCGCGGCCTGGAACACCATGCCGTAGCGACGCTCGAGCCGGGCGGTCTGCGCGGTGCCGCCGTTGACGGACAGCGAGCCCGAGCTCGGGGTCAGCAGGTCGGCGACCAGCCGCAGCAGGGTCGACTTGCCGCAGCCGGACGGCCCGATCAGGGACACGAACTCACCCGGGGCGACGGTGAGGTCGATGCCCTCCAGCGCGGTGCCCGGGCTCGCGCCGCCCGCCGCGCACACCCTGCCGACGTCACGGAGGGCCAGGGCCGGGGTCCCCGCGGGGACCGGCGCGTCCGGGACGGTCATGAGCGGCCTCCGGCCACGGCGTCGACGGCGGCCGAGGGGCCCGTGACGCTCGCGGCCGGGCCCGAGACGGCCGGGCCCACGGTCTCGGTGGGGTCGCGGTGGCGCAGCGGGGCCGGGACCACGAGGCGCTCGACGAGGGCGACCAGGCCGACGAAGACGATCCCGAGCAGCGCCGACACGAGCACCGAGGCGAACAGCCGTTGCGGTGCCGCGGAGAAGCTCGACGCGAAGCCGAGGATGGCCCGGCCGAGCCCTTCGGACTGCCCGGCCGGCAGCTCGCCGACGATGGCGCCGATGATCGAGGCGGTGGCGGCGATCCGCAGCGCGGGGAACAGGTAGGGCAGCGCCGCGGGCAGCTGGAGCTGCAGCAGCACCGTGCGCGGGGGCGCGGCGTAGGAACGCATCAGCTCGGTCGCGGTGGCGGCGGGGGAGCGCAGACCCCGGACCGCGCCGATGGTCACCGGGTAGAACGCGAGGTAGCCGGAGATGAACGCCACCGGCGCCCAGGTGGGCAACCCGGCCCGGCCGCCCCAGATGACCACGATCGGGGCGATGGCCAGCACCGGGATCATCTGGGACCCGATCACGTACGGCATCAGGCTGCGCTCGGCCAGGCGCGAGCGCACCAGCAGCACGGCCACGGCCAGGCCGAACAGGGTCCCGCCGACGAAGCCGACCAGGGCGATGCGCCAGGTGTACAGCGCGGCGTCGAGGAGGATGACGAGCAGGATGTCCTCCCCGCCGCGGCGGGCCGGCGCGAACAGCGTTCCGACGATGTCCCAGACGTGGGGCATGCTCCGGTCGTCGGGCCGCACGGGCAGCGGGAACGACGGCCACACCGACGGCCACACCGACAGCAGCGCCTGGCCGGCCGCCTTGTAGCCCTCCCACACCACGATCCCGGCGAGCAGGAGCAGCGCGACGGAGCGCACGGTGCGGGCCGCTTCGGCGACCCCGGTGCGTCGCGCCTGCCGTGCCCCGCTGCTCATCGCGCCAACCTGGTGCAGCCCGGGGTCAGGCACAAGACCCCCGCGTTGCAGGTGCGTTACGAGTTCACGAGCCGGGTCACGAGCTGCGGCGCAGGACCGGGGCGATCTTCTCGCCGTAGGCGGTCAGGGTCGCCTCGGGCTCGTCGTGCATCAGGTACAGCGCGAACTGGTCCACGCCCAGGTCCTGCAGCTGCTGGAGCCGTTCCAGGTGGGCCTCGACCGGGCCCAGCAGGCAGAACCGGTCGACGATCTCGTCGGGGACGAAGTCGGCGTGGGCGTTGCCGGCCCGGCCGTGCTGCGCGTAGTCGTAGCCCTCGCGGCCCTTGATGTAGTCGGTGAGGGCCTGGGGGACCGCGCCGCTCTCGCCGTAGCGGGCGACCAGGTCGGCCACGTGGTTGCCGACCATGCCGCCGAACCAGCGGACCTGGTCGCGCTGGTGCGCGACCGTCTCGGCCGGACCGACGTAGGCGGGGGCGGCCACCACGACGTACAGCGAGTCGGGGTCGCGCCCGGCGGCCGCGGCGGCCGAACGCACCGCGCCGATGGTCCACTCGGCGATGGACGGGTCGGCCAGCTGCAGGATGAACCCGTCGGCCTGCTCGCCGACCAGCTGCAGCGCCTTGGGCCCGTAACCGGCCATCAGGACGGGCAGGTGCCCGCCCGCGCGCCACGGGAACGACAGCTCGGTGTCGTTGTGGGTGACGGTGCGGCCCTCGGCCAGGCCCTTGATGACGACCATGGAGTCCCTGACCTGCGCGAGCGTGCACGGCTTGTTGCCGATGACGCGCATGGCGGAGTCGCCGCGGCCGATCCCGCAGACCGTCCGCTCGCCGAACATGTCGTTGAGGGTGGCGTGCTGGCTGGCGATGACGGTCCAGTCCCGGGTGCCCGGGTTGGTCACCATCGGCCCGACGACCATCCGGTGCGTCGCGGCCAGGATCTGGCTGTAGACGACGTACGGCTCCTGCCACAGCACGTGGGAGTCGAAGGTCCAGCCGTGGCTGAAGCCCAGCGTCTCCGCGCGGCGCATCAGGTCGACGACCCGCCAGGCCGGCGGGTCGTTCTGCAGCACGAGGCCGAGGTCCATCAGGGGTGCCTCTCAGTCGGGCGGGCTCGGTCGGGGGCGGGGCTCAGTCGTTCCTGGCTCAGTCGTTGCGGGGGAAGCCGAGGTCGATGGCCGACGTGGCCGGGTCCGGCCAGCGGCTGGTGACGACCTTGCCGCGGGTCCAGAAGTGGATCCCCTCGGGGCCGTACATGTGGGTGTCGCCGAACAGGGAGTCCTTCCAGCCGCCGAAGGAGTAGTAGCCCACCGGTACCGGGATCGGGACGTTGATGCCGACCATCCCGGCGCTCACCTCGTGCTGGAACCGCCGGGCCGCCCCGCCGTCGCGGGTGAAGATGGCGGCGCCGTTGCCCCACGGGTTGGCCTCGACCAGGCCGACGGCGTCGGTGTAGGTGTCGGCGCGGACCACGACCAGGACCGGGCCGAAGATCTCGTCGGTGTAGACGGTCATGTCGGGCGTGACGTGGTCCAGCAGCGTGACGCCGAGGAAGAACCCGTCGCCGTCGAACTGCTGCTCCCGGCCGTCCACCACGACCCGGGCGCCCGCGGCCGCGCCGGCGCCGACGTAGCCGGCGACCGTGTCGCGGTGCTCGCGGGTGATGAGCGGCCCCATCTGGGAGTCCGGGTCGTCGCCCGGGCCGATGACGAGCTTGGCCACCCGGGCGGCGATCGCGTCGACCAGCGGGTCCCCGACGTCGCCGACCGCGACCACGACGCTGACGGCCATGCAGCGCTCGCCGGCCGAGCCGTAGGCGGCGTTGACGGCGGCGTCGGCCGCCAGGTCCAGGTCGGCGTCGGGCAGCACGACCATGTGGTTCTTGGCCCCGCCGAGGGCCTGCACCCGCTTGCCCGCCCGGGTGCCGGTCTCGTACACGTGCCGGGCGATCGGCGTCGAGCCGACGAAGCTGACCGCGGCCACGTCGGGATGGGTGAGCAGGTGGTTCACCGCGTCGGCGTCGCCGTTGACGACGTTGAGCACCCCGGGCGGGAAGCCCGCCTCGGCGAACAGCTCGGCCACGAACATCGGCGCCGACGGGTCCTTCTCGCTGGGCTTGAGGACGAACGTGTTCCCGCAGGCCACGGCGTTGGGGATCATCCACAGCGGCACCATCGCCGGGAAGTTGAACGGCGTGATGCCCGCCACGACACCCAGCGGCTGCCGGATCGAGTACACGTCGACCCCGCCCGAGGCCTGCTCGGAGTAGCCGCCCTTGAGCAGCTCGGCCAGGCCGCAGGCGTACTCGACGTTCTCCAGCGCGCGGGCCACCTCGCCGCCCGCGTCCGACAGCACCTTGCCGTGCTCGCTGCTCAGCCGACGGGCGATCTCGTCGCGGTTGGCCTCGACCAGCTCGCGGAAGCGGAACATCAGCCGGGTCCGCTGCGAGATCGAGGTCTGCGACCACTCGACCGCCGCGGCCTTGGCCGAGGCGACGACCGCGTCGACCTCGACCGTGGTGGCCAGGTCGAGCTCGGCCGTGACCCGTCCGGTGGCGGGGTCGGTGACGGGCGAGGTGCGTCCGGAGGTGCCGGCGACCGTGGCGTTGTCGACCCAGTGCGAGATCCGGGTCGGGGCGTCGGTACCGGTCGTGGCAGTCATGTCGCTCCTCAGCGCAGGTAGGTGCTCAGCCCACGGGGCAGGAACCGGCCGTGGCCGGCGCGTCCGTGGAACGTACCCCGGTCCACCACGACGCTGCCCCGGGACATCACGGTCCTGACGCCGCCGCTGACCTGGAACCCCTCGTAGGCCGAGTAGTCCATGTTCATGTGGTGGGTGGACGCGCTGATCGTGGTCAGGGCGTTGGGGTCGTAGACCACGACGTCGGCGTCCGCCCCCGGGGCGATGACGCCCTTGCGGGGGTAGAGCCCGAACATCCGGGCCGGGGTGGTCGAGCAGGTCTCCACCCACCGTTCGAGGCTGATCTCACCCGTCACCACCCCTTGGTAGATCAGGTCCATCCGGTGCTCGACGCCGCCGATGCCGTTGGGGATGGCGCGGAAGTCCTCGCGGCCGAGCTCCTTCTGGTCCTTGAAGCAGAACGGGCAGTGGTCGGTGGCCACGATCGACAGGTCGTTGGTCCGGAGCCCCCGCCACAGGTCCCGGCCGTGGTGCTCGTGCTTGCTCCGCAGCGGTGCGGAGCAGACGTACTTGGCGCCCTCGAACCCGTCCTCGCCCTGGGCGTCCAGGTGGTCCTCCAGCGTCAGGTACAGGTACTGGGGACAGGTCTCGGCGAACACGTTGTGCCCCTCGGCCCGGGCCCGGCTGACCTGCTCCAGCGCCTCGGAGCTGGACAGGTGGACGAAGTACACCGGCGCGCCCGCGACCAGCGCCAGCTGGATGGCGCGGAACGTGGCCTCGCCCTCGAGCCGGGCCGGCCGGGTCAGGCCGTGGTTGACCGGGCTGGTCTCGCCGCGGGCGGCGGCCTGCTCGGCCAGCACGTCGATGGCGATGCCGTTCTCGGCGTGCATCGAGATCATCGCGCCGAGCTCGGCCGCGCGCTGCATGGCCCGCAGGATCTGCCCGTCGTCGGAGTAGAAGACCCCCGGGTAGGCCATGAACAGCTTGAAGCTGGTGATGCCCTCGGCGACCAGGTCGCCCATCAGCTTCAGGCTGGAGTCGTCGACCCCGCCGATGATCATGTGGAAGGCGTAGTCGATCGCGCAGTTGCCGTCGGCCTTGCCGTACCAGGTGTCCAGGCTGGCCCGGACGTCGTTGCCGGCCGTCTGCACCGCGAAGTCGATGATCGTCGTGGTCCCGCCGTGCGCGGCGGCGCGGGTGCCGGTCTCGAAGGTGTCGCTTGCCTGGGTGCCGCCGAACGGCATCTCCATGTGGGTGTGGGCGTCGATCCCGCCCGGCACGACGTAGCAGCCGGAGGCGTCGATCACGGTGTCGGCGGTGATGCCCGTGTCCTCGGCCGTCCCCGGGGCCAGCAGCGCCACCACCCGTTCGCCCTCGATCAGCACGTCGTGGGGGATGGCGCCGGTCGCGCTGACGACGGTGCCGTTGCTGATCAGGGTCCTGGTGGCTGCAGACATGGCGTGCGGCTCCTCGCATCCGGGGAGGGTCGACGCTAGGCCAGGGGCTCGCCGGGGTAAAGGACGTCGGGGGAGTGGACGCGGCCGTCCGAGCCCGGCAGGGCGAGGAACGACCCGCCGCGGGACGCGACCAGGTCGAGCAGCGCGGGGTCGGACGTGACCAGCACGTCCCGGCAGCGCAGCGCCTCGGCGGCGACGACGCAGTCGGCCAGGCTCAGCGGGGACCGGGTGCGGTGGTACGCCTCGGCGCGGAGCACGCCGGCCCGGACGCCCAGCTCGTCGTCGACGGGGGTGATCTCCAGGCCGAGCTGCAGCAGGCGCAGCGCGACGTCGTCGGCCCGGTGACCGCCGAGCCGGCTCACCCGGTCGACGGTCTCGCCGGCGGCGGTGCTGACGGTGCGGCAGTGCAGGTCGTCGTCCAGGAGCAGGCCCTGGACCACGTCCGTGGCCACCTCACCCCGTAGTGCGGCGACCAGGGCGTACGCATCGAGGATCACGACCGTTCCTTCCGGGTCTCGATCTCGGCGTCCTCCTCCCGGCCGATCCGGCGCATCTCGTCGGAGGACGGTCCATGGGGCGAGGCGAAGGCGCCGAGGACCGCCCGGACGTTCTCGGCGTGGTCGGCCGAGACGGGCCGCATGACGACGTGCGTCCCTAGGTCGAGGACCAGGACCCGGTCCGTCCCCCAGCGGCGTCTCACGTCGGCGGGGAGGGACACCTGCCCGTTCTGCGACACCTTCATCGTGCTGGAGAGCGACATGGTCGCATTGTATGAAGTGCCTCAGGAGTTGTACAGAGCTCACGGCCGCGGGCGGCTCGCTCGCCCGGTCAGCCCGTCGAGCACGCGCGGCAGGCCCCACTCGAAGGCGTGCTCGGCGCTGTAGGCCCCGCCGTGCGCCTGGCCGGCCGCGGTGCCCACCCGGGAGGCCAGCGGGAACCGCTCCGGCCCCATCACCTCCAGCAGGGCCGGTGACACCCGCTCCCACCAGGCGGTGTCGGTCTCGCCGCTGGCGGTGGCCGCGTCCAGGGCGTCCGTGTGCAGCCGGGCGCAGCTGCGGACGAAGCCGAGCAGCAGGGTCAGGGCCGCGTCCCGGTCGACGTCCGGCAGCCCCAGGCCATCCAGGGCGGCCAGGCCTCGCTCGTAGGCGGCGGTCGCGCCCGGGCCCAGGACGGGCCGGGTGGTGGCGACCCGAGCCAGCCACGGGTGGGCCAGGTGCAGGGCCCACTCGCGTCGGGCGTGCGCCGCGGCCGCGGCCCGCCACCCGGTCGTCTCCGGCGGGTCCGGGTCCGGGTCCGCGTCCGGGGCCGGGTCCGGGTCCGGGGGGTCCGGCGGGTTGGCCGTACCGTCCAGCGACACGACAGGGGGTCTCGACGGCGGAGCCTGCCCCTGGCGCCGTCCTGTGTCGCTGGTCGGTACGTCGTCCGCAGCCGGACCGAACGCCTGGGCGTACCGGTCGTCGACCAGGCAGTCCACCAGCTCGGCCCGGCCCGGGACGTAGGTGTACAGCGACATCGTCGACACCCCGAGCCGCTCGGCGACCGCCCGCATGGTCAGCGCGTCCAGGCCGGACGTGCCCACCAGGTCCAGCGCCGCGGCCACGACGGTGTCGACGTCCAGGGCCTGCCGGGGGCCGCGCCGCCTCGGTGAAGCAGGCCCCGTGGCCGCGACGCCCAGCTCGTGCCGCCACAGCAGGGCCAGCGTGCGGGCCGGGTCGCCGGCGCTGCTCCGGGTGGTCGCCACGGACCGATCCTGCCCTCCCGGGAACAATCCGTACAACGTACGGAGTTAGGCCCGGCATGGAGATCACCGCCACCGCCCTGTCCCTCAACGTCACCGACCCCCAGGCCTCCGCCGAGTTCCTCAGCACCCACCTCGGGTTCACCGAGCAGATGTCCGCCGACGGGTTCGTGTCCCTCGGGCACCCCACCGCCGGCGTGAACGTCATCTACCTCCGCACCGGCCTGGCGTCGTTCAAGCCGGACCACATGCGTGGCCACGACGCCGACGGCCTGCTGCTGGCCTTCGTCGTGCCCGACGTCGACGCCGAGCACGACCGACTCGTGGCCGCGGGGGTGCCGATGCTGACCCCGCCCGAGACCGAGCCGTGGGGCGAGCGGTACCTGCAGGTCATGGACCCCAGCGGCGTCGTGATCCAGCTGGTCACCTGGGTGGAGGCTCCCGCGGGCTGAGCCGTCGGCGCCTCAGCCGTCCGTGGGGGTGGCCCTCGCGCCCTCTGGTCGCGCGGCCGCCGGTCCCCTCCGTCCAGGCTGGTCAGGCTGGTGCTGACTGCGGGTGGACGCGACGGACCCGTGATCGCCGTCAGCGGCCTCGTCGCGCTCCTGGTCGCCCTCGTCGTCACGGTCGCCCGGGTCGCCCGGGTCGCCCCCGGCCTCCTGCGGCTCGGTCCGGCCGTTGAGGTAGCTGATGAGCCGGTAGGCGACCGCGACCAGCGGTACCGCCAGCACCGCCCCGGCGATCCCGAGCACCAGCGTCCCGGCCGTCACGGCGGACACGACCACGAGGGGGTGCAGCTTGACGACGCCGCTCATGATGAGCGGCTGGAGCAGGTTGCCCTCGACCTGCTGGACCACCAGCACGATGCCCAGCACGATCAGGGCGTCGACGGGGCCGTTGGTCACGAGGGTGACGAGCACCGCGGCCGCGCCGGCGACGGTGGCGCCGATGATGGGCACGAAGGCGCTGACGAAGGTCAGCAGCGCCAGGGACAGCCACAGCGGGACGCCCAGCACCAGCAACCCGATGCCGATGCCGATGGCGTCGCACAGCGCGACGAGCGCCGTACCCCTCACGTACGCCGTCAACGTCGACCAGGTGATGCGGCCGCCGCCGTCGACCCGTTCGCGGTGCTCCTCCGACACCCAGCCGAGCGCCCAGTGCCACATGGTGTCGCCGTCCTTGACCAGGAAGAACACCGCGAACAGGACGAGCAGCAGACCGGTGACGAAGCTGACCACCGTCGTGGTGCCCGCCACGGCCCCGGGCAGAGCAGCGGTGGCCGTGTCCGTCGCGGAGGTGCGCAGCTCGTCCAGCCGGTCGCTGCTCAGCCCGACGGGGCCGTTCATCAGCCACTGGGTGACCCGGTCGATGCCCTCGGTGACGGTGGGGCCGATGTCCTGCACCTGCTGCCTCACCTGGCTGTAGACGAGGTAGCCGATCCCGGCCGGCACCCCGAGCAGCAGGAGCAGGCTGAGCAGCGACGCCAGGGAGCGGGGCAGACCCAGGTCGCGCAGCCGGACGGCGAGCGGGGCCAGCAGGGCGGCCAGCAGGACGGCCGCCAGGAGGGCGAACACCACCAGGCCGACGACCAGCAGCGCGTGGAAGATCCCCCAGGCGACCACGCTCAGCACGAGGCCCGCCAGGCCGTATGCCACCGCCCGACGCAGCCAGCCAGGCAGCGGCGACAGCAGCGGGTTCGAGTCGTCGTCGGGCGTCCGGGATGGGGTCATACCTGGCTCCTACCCAGGTGCCGGCGGACCAGCCGTCGGCAGGCCGACCGGGAACCCGTCCACGCTCGGGCCACGGTCTCCCGGTCGTCCCGCACCGCGAGGTGCGGGGCCCGGCGTGTCCTCGTAGACGCAGGTCACGGCGGGGGCGACACCCCGGCGTCTCCTGGTGCTCACCCGGGCGACGCCTGGTCGCCGCCGTCGCGTCACCGACCCGTCGCCCGATGGACCGCGGCGGTCAGGGAAGCGGTAACGCTCCGTATCAGAGTCATTCACCAAGCGTTCCTAGCGTCCGGGCCCATGACATCCCGACCGGCCCGGGGCCACCGCCTCCTGCCCCTGCGTCCCAGCCGTCCGCTCGCGCTGCTCGCCGGCGTGGCTCTCGCCACCGCCGGGCTGCTCGCCGTCGGCCCCGCGTCCGCGGCCGAGGTCGACGACCCCACGCCCGTGATCAGCCAGGACTTCTCCGCCGGCGTCCTGCCCGAGGGCTGGCGACCGGTCGACGGCACCTGGCAGGTCGTCGACGGACGCCTGGTCGGTACCTCGACCGGCAGCCGGCTGTCGCGGCTGACGTTCGGGCCGCACCTGGACAACTACCGGTTCGAGGCGACGGTTCGCTTCGACACGGTCGAGAACGGTGGCCGGTGGGCCGCGCTGGGCCTGGACCTGGCCGCCGACGGCTCCGTGCCCTGGTGGATCGCCACGATGCGCTCGCAGACCACGGCCACCAACGGCCTCGAGTTCGCCGAGCGGACCGCCGCCAGCACCTGGAACGTGCCGGTGACCGCCCCGGCCCCGACCGCCGCGGGCACCGGGCGCGACGTGCGGGTCGCCGTCGAGGTCCAGGGCAACCAGGCCCGCTGGTACTACGACGAGCAGCTGGTGCTGGAGACCCGCAGCCTGCGCCGCAGCGACGACGGCGGTCTCGGGTTCGTGGTCAACGGCGCGCGGGTCGCCTTCGACGACGTCGTCGTCACCGAGCTGCCCGAGCCGACGCTGGTCCGCGAGGACGGCACCGCGCCGGCCGTCGTCGCCCACCGCGGCTACTCCTCCGTCGCGCCCGAGAACACGCTGACCGCCATCGAGCAGGGCATCCGCGCAGGTGCGGAGTACGTCGAGATCGACGCCCACACCACCACCGACGGCGTGCCCGTGGTGATGCACGACCAGCGCGTCGACCGGACCACCGACGGCACCGGGGACGTGGCCGTGCTGGCCACCGAGTACCTCGCCGGCCTCGATGCCGGGTCCTGGTTCGCGCCTGCCTTCGCCGGTGAGCCCGTGCCGACCCTGGCCCAGGTCCTGGACGCCGTCCGCGGCCGCGGCACCACCCTGCTGCTGGAGGTCAAGGGCCCGGAGACGGCCGCGCAGGTCGAGGCCATGCTCGCCCTGGTGCGTGAGCGCGACATGGTCGACCAGGTCCTGCTGCAGAGCTTCGACACGAACGTGCTGACCTACGCCCGCGCCGCCGACGAGGACATCGCGCTCGGACTGCTCCGTGGCAGCCTGGACGCCGACCCGGTCGCCGCCGCCCGGCAGTACGACGTCGTGGCCTACAACCCCTCCGCCGGCACCCTGGCCGCCCGTCCCGAGGTCGTCGGGGCCCTCAACGAGGCCGGGGTGGCCGTCATGCCCTACACGGTGAACGCCCCGGCGCAGTGGGCCGCGCTGGTGGACCTCGGCGTCGACGGCATCATCACCGACCGCCCCGGTGCCCTGGTCGGCTGGGGCTCGCGGCTGGCCCAGCAGGCCGAGGCGCCGGCCCCGGTGCCGGTCGTCGCCATCACCTCCCCGGTCGACGGGGGCGCCCTGGGCCGCGAGCAGCACCCGGTGCTGGCCGTGGCGACCGACGACGTCGACACGGTGGAGGTGGCCCTGGACGGGGTCCCCGTCGAGGTGGGCACGGCCTTGGACCTGACCGCGCTCGCCCTGGGGGCGCACGTGCTGACGGCGCGGGCCACCGGGCCCGGCGGGGAGGTCGAGGCCACCTCCACGTTCGAGGTCGTCGCCACCGAGCCCGGTCTGGCCGCCCTGGTGCTGGGGGCGGAGCCCGTGCGGGCCGACGGGGACGCGGCGGTCGCCGGGCTGCTCGGGCGTCTCGCCGCCGGGGACCTGGAGGGGCTGGCCCGTCGGGCCGAGCAGGCCGCCGGTCGTCAGCTGGACGCGGCGACCATGACCACGCTGGCCGCCGACGCGAGGGCCCTGGCCGCCGGCTGACCCCGCCCGCACGTCCTCGACCCCGTCCCGCTGCTGCGGGGCGGGGTCGAGGGACGTCCGCCGGAGGGTTCGGCCGGTGGCGCTCTCAGCCCAGCGAGGCGATCGCGTCCAGCAGGAGCGCGGCGCCCTCGTCGGCCTCGGCCTCGGTCAGCGTCAGCGGGGGCGCCATCCGGACGACGTTGCCGTACAGCCCGCCCTTGCCGACCAGCAGACGCCGGTCCTTGGCCCCCTCGAGCAGGGCCGCGGCCCGGGCCTGGTCGGGCTCGATGCCCCCCGGGACCACGCACTCCAGGGCCAGCATCAGGCCGCGGCCTCGCATCTCGGCGATCCAGGGGGTCTGCTCGACCGTGGGCTGGACCGCGGCGCGCAACCGGTCGCCGACCCGCTTGGCGTTGCCCTGCAGGTCGTGCTCGAGCAGGTACTTCAGGTTGGCGTTGGCGCCGGCTGACACCAGGGGCGAGCCGCCGAAGGTCGAGATGTGGTTGCCGGCGATCGCGTCGACCACCTCGGCCCGACCGACGACCCCGCCCAGCGGCAGGCCGTTGCCGACCCCCTTGGCGAAGGTCAGCAGGTCGGGGGTGATCCCGTGCGCCTGGTACCCCCAGAAGTGCTCGCCCGTGCGGCCCCAGCCCGTCTGTACCTCGTCGCACACGAACAGGATCCCGTGGGCGTCGAGCACCTCCTTCATGGCGCCGAAGAACCCGTCGGGCGGGGTTGCGAAGCCCCCGACGCCCTGGATCGGCTCGGCGATCATGCAGGCGACGTCCCCGGAGGTCGCCATGTCGAGCAGCTGGCGCAGGTCGGCCACGCAGGCGGCGGTGTACTCGCCGTCCGGCAGGTCCCGGAACGGGCTCCGCAACCGGTAGCCGCCGTGCACGTAGGTGGTCTGCAGACCGGAGAACGACGTCGGGCTCCACGAGCGGTGGCTGGTGATGCCGATGGTGGAGAACGACCGGCCGTGGTAGCTGTTGCGCATCGCCAGGACCTGGTTGCTGCGGCGGTGGACCGTGGCCATCAGCAGCGCGGCGTCGTTGGCCTCGGTGCCCGACGGGGTCAGGAAGACCTTGGCGTCCGGGATGCCGGACAGCTCGGCGATCCGCTCGGCCAGCTCCACGGTCTGCTCGTTCAGGTACAGCGTCGAGGAGTGCAGGATCTTGCCCGCCTGCTCCTGCACGGCCGCGGTCACCTCGGGCAGCGCGTGCGCCGTCATGGTGGTGAGGATGCCCCCGAAGAAGTCCAGGTAGCGGGTGCCCTCGACGTCCCAGACGTGACGCCCCTCGCCGTGGCTGATCGCGATCGGGTCGGCGTAGTACAGCGCCTGCCAGGCGGGCATGACCGCCCGGTGACGCGCCAGCAGGTCCTCGGTGCGGGACCCGGAGGGCAGGGCGGCGGCGTCGAGGGCGGGGTCCGTCATGGTCATGGCCCGACGGTAGGCCGTGTCCCGCCCGCGCGGTAGGGGAGTCGCTCAGGGCGGCGGTGCGGCGCGTCCCCCGTCGAACCGGGCCACGGCGCGGGCTCCGGCGGCCAGGCGCCAGGACTCCTCGAGCAGGTGCTCGACGTGGTCCCAGTCGGGGTCGTGCCCGGGGTCCAGGTGCGCCGCCACCCAGCCGCGGGCCCCCAGGTAGGCCGGGACGAACCAGCGGTCGGGGTCGGAGCCGACCAGGGCCGCCTGCTGACCGGGGACCGCGCGCACCGCCAGGGCGAGCCGACCGTCGTCGTGGTGGTCGACGAGCAGCCACGCGAAGCGCTTCCGACGCACGAGCCAGCGGGTGTGCCCGCGCCCCTCCTCCTCGACGGCGCCGGGCAGCTCGCCGGCCACCTCGCGCACCCGGCGGCGGACCTCGGCGACGTCCTGATCGGCCCAGCGCTCCACCGCTGCAGGGTCGCCCCGGCCGAGCCCCCGCGCAAGGGGTGGCTCGATCAGCCCTCGACCAGCGGGCCGTACGCGTCGGGGCGGCGGTCCCGGTAGAACGCCCACTGGTTGCGGACCTCCTCGATCAGGGACAGGTCGAGGTCACGGACCACGAGCTCCTCGTCGTGGCTGGACGCGGCCTCGCCCACCAGCTGCCCGCGCGGGTCGGCGAAGTAGCTGGTGCCGTAGAAGTCGTCGTCGCCCAGCGGCTCCACGCCCACCCGGTTGATCGCCGCGACGAAGTACATGTTGGCCGCGGCGGCCGCCGGCTGCTCGAGCTTCCACAGGTAGTTGCTCAGCCCGCGCGAGGTGGCCGAGGGGTTGAAGACGATCTCGGCCCCGGCCAGGCCCAGCGCGCGCCAGCCCTCGGGGAAGTGCCGGTCGTAGCAGATGTAGACCCCGACCTTGCCGACCGCGGTGTCGAACACGGGCCAGCCCACGTTGCCGGGACGGAAGTAGAACTTCTCCCAGAAGCCCTTGACCTGGGGGATGTGGTGCTTGCGGTACTTGCCCAGGTAGGTCCCGTCGGCGTCGACCACCGCGGCGGTGTTGTAGAGGAACCCGGCCGCCTCCCGCTCGTAGACCGGCAGCACCATGACCATGCCGAGCTCCTTGGCCAGGGCCGAGAAGCGCTGCACGGTGGGACCGTCGGGGACGGCCTCGGCGTAGTCGTAGTACTCCGTCTCCTGCACCTGGCAGAAGTAGGGCCCGTAGAACAGCTCCTGGAAGCACATCACCTGCGCGCCCTGGGCCGCGGCCTCGCGCGCGTGCTTCTCGTGCAGGTCGAGCATGGACTCCTTGTCGCCCGTCCACGCGGTCTGGACGATGGCGGAACGCACCACGCGGGACATGGGACTCCTCTGAGGGTCGGATCGGCCCCGGGGTGTCACGCCCAGGGGGAGGGCCCGACGCTAGGTGAGCCCCGACGCGGCGTAAAGGGTCCGCAGGCGCGCGTCGCGGACCGGCCCCCGGCGCGCGGGCCCCACGCCAGGTGGCTAGCGTCCGGGGCATGACCCTCATGCAGCCCCGTGACCTGACCGGTTCCGTCGTCGCCATCACCGGAGCCTCCGCCGGGATCGGCCGCGCCGTGGCCGAGGCCCTCGTCGCGGCCGGCGCCAACGTCGTCGTGGGCGCCCGCCGGATCGAGCGGCTGACCGAGCTCGCGGAGCAGCTCGGCACCGACCGCGTCGTACCCGTCCAGATGGACGTGCGCGAGCCCGCCGACAACGCCCGCCTGGTCCAGGCCGCCCTGGACACCTGGGGCCGGCTGGACTCCGTGGTGGCCAACACCGGCATCGGCTCCTACGGCTCGGTGCTCGACGGCACGGACGACGAGATCCGCACCATGGTCGACACCAACTTCACCGGCACGGTGTTCACGGTCCGCGCCGCCCTGCCGACCATGCTCGAGGCCGGCGCGGGCGACGTCGTGATCGTCGCCTCCGTGGCCAGCTTCCGCGGCGGGCCCGACGAGGCCGTCTACGCGGGCACCAAGTTCGCCCAGCAGGGCTTCGCGGGCTCCATCGACCGCGAGCTGCGCGAGAAGGGGATCCGGGTCACCACCATCAACCCCGCGGGGGTCGAGACCGAGTTCGCCATCGGCAAGGGCCGCACCGAGGGCGACCCGTCGCTGGCGGAGTACCTGCGCCCGGAGATGGTGGCCCACGCCGTCCTGACCACGCTGCAGCAGCCGCGCGAGATGCGGACGCAGTCCTGGGCGATGTGGAGCATGGGCCAGGGCAGCTGACGCCCTCACCCGTCCGGGGGGGCGTGACCGCCTGACGGTCGCCGGGGTGGGCAGCCGCCTCAGCCCGCGGCCGACAGCGCGACCCCGGCGCCGGCGGCGACGGCCATCAGGGCGACCTCGACCGCGCCGATGCGGACCATGTCCGACCAGGGCACGGGACGGCCCGCGGCGGCCCGACCCACCACCCGACGCCGTTGCAGCTGCCCGGCGACGGCCAGGACCACCAGCACCGCGGTCTTGCCGGCGGCGAGGCCGAACCAGACCGGGCCGGGATCGCCGCCCTGCCAGCGCAGCAGCACGGCGACCACCCCGGACACCGCCACGGCCGCGAAGCACAGCCCCGCCAGCCGGGAGAACCGCGGCAGCAGGGACGCGACGTCGTCCCCGGCCACCACCCGCAGGACCAGCAGCCCGCCCAGACCGCCGCACCACGCCGACGCGGCCAGGACGTGCACCGCCAGCGCCCCGACCGCCGCCTCGTGGCCCGCGGCGTGACCGGACCCGCCCAGCAGGGCCGTGGCCAGAGCGGCCGCCGCGGCGAGGCGGAGCAGCGTCCGGCGGCGCCGGGCCCGCGCGGCGACGGCGGCGACCACGAGCATCGTCACGGCTGCGTAGGCCAGCATCCGGTAGCCACCCACCGCGCCCATGACCGTCAGCAGGTCGGACCCGGCCCCGGGCGCCCCCAGCGGGCGGCCCGTCAGCGCGGCGGCGGCCACGACGACGTGAGCCGCGCCCGTGACCGCGGCGACCGCGGCCGCCCCGGCGGCGAGCCGGACCCCGTGGCGCGCCGCCGTCCACGTCGGCGCGGACGCCGACCCCGGTCCGCCGGGGGAGGACAACACGCCCGCGGTGAGCAGCAGCAGGCCCAGGACCAGCGCGCCCGCGACGTCCCGCACGGCCCGCAGCCCCGGGGCCAGCCACCACGGCGGTGCGTCCTGGCCGAGCAGGCCCGGGCGGCCGGCGCCCAGCAGCCACGCGGCCAGCAGCGTCGTGACGACGGCAGTCGTCGTGACCAGGACGACACCCACCACGGCGGCCGACGTCGAGGCGGCCCGGACCCGGGGACCGGGGCGGGGTGCGTCGAGCACGGGAGGGCTCACGGGTGTCGGTGGCATGGTCTCGTCGGCATGGTCTCGTCGGCGTGGTCGAGGGGACGGCGGGACCGTCAGCCGACGGGCTGGGCGACGCCCGAGGCGCTGCGGGCCCGGCCCAGGGCGTGCTGGACCAGGGTCACCAGCAGGTGACGTGAGGACGCCGGGTCCCGGGCGTCACCGGCGGTGATGGGGACGTCGGGGTCGACGGCGAGCGCCTCGCGCAGCACGGCCTCCGGGTACGCGTCCGAGCCGGGGAACTGGTTGACGGCGATGACGAACGGCAGCCCCGCCTTCTCGAAGTAGGCGACCGGCCCGAACGCGTCGGCCAGGCGTCGGGTGTCGACCAGGACGATCGCCCCGACCGCGCCGGTGGCCAGCTCGTCCCACATGAACAGGAAACGGTCCTGCCCGGGCGTGCCGAACATGTACAGCACCAGGTCGGGCGACAGCGCGCTGCGGCCGAAGTCCAGGGCCACCGTGGTGGTGGTCTTGTCCTGCACCGCGCTGGTGTCGTCCACCCCGACCGACAGCGCGGTCATGGGTGCCTCGGTGCGAAGCGGCGTGATGTCGGACATGGTGCCGACCAGGGTGGTCTTGCCGACGCCGAAGCCGCCTGCGACCAGGACCTTGACCGGGACCGGCGTCCTGGTGCGCTCGTGGGGGTCAGGGAGTGCCGAGTGCATGGAGCACCTCTTCCAGGAAGGCCGGGGACCGGGGGTCGGAGGTGCGGCTGACGATGAGGAAGCCGGAGTCCTGGCCGTCGGCGACCAGGATCCGGGCCACGGCGAGCGGGAGCTGCAGCAGCGCGGCGACCTCGGCCACGGAGCGGGGCTCCAGGCAGAGCCGGACGACGTCGCCCAGCTCGAAGCGCAGCGCGGCGGCGGCCTCACGACCGGCGTCGGTGGCGCGGACCTGCGACTCCAGGGGCAGGGTGGCGCGGGTGCGGCCCGACACCATGGCGAACGGCCGGACCATGCGGCCCGTCACAGGTCCTCCCGGTCGGCCTGCCCCACCTGCGCGGGCACCCCGGTGGTGCCCCGGAGCTCGGGGGTGAGCACCCGTCCGATGCGCTGGACCAGCAGGCCGAGCTCGTAGCCGACCAGGCCCAGGTCGACCTCGCGCGAGGTGAGGACGATGACGGCGGCGGTGTCGGCGATGCTGGCGACGATCATGAAGCCCCGGTCGATCTCGACCAGGGTCTGCACGGGCCGCTGGGCGCCGCAGGTCGTCGCCGCCGAGGCGGTCAGGCTCGCCAGGCCGGACGTGATGGACGACAGCAGCTTCTGGGTCGCCGGGTCCAGGCCCGGGGTGCTGGCCAGGTGCAGCCCGTCGGCGGTGGCGGTGAGGGCGTGCAGGACGCCGGGGACCTTCTTCTTCAGCCCGGACATCACCCAGTCCAGGTCGGCGCCCAGCGCCTCGGGCGCGACCGGGGTGGTGCTCATGCCTGGCCGCCGTCGTCGCTGCCGGCCCACAGGTCGACCGGGGCGGCCTGGGCGACCTCGTCGTCGCGGTTGCGCCGCGGCAGGGCGGGCAAACCCGTGCCGGGCAGCCCGGGCCGGGAGGAGTCCTGCGTCGCGACCGCGTCGGGGCCGGGCTGACGGGACGTGAAGGCGGCGAACGCCGAGGCCGCGGGCACGGGCTCCGCGGTGCGGGCCGGTGCAGGGTCGACGGGGGGCGCCGGGGCGGTCGACGCGGGGGCCCACAGGTCGGGCCCAGGGGACTGCGTGGGCCGGGTCTGCGTCGGGACGGCGTGCGACCGGCGTCCGGGCAGCGCCCCCGTCACGGCCGGCTGGACGGGTACGGCGGCCTGGTGGGCGGGCCCGGACGTCGCGAAGGCCGGCTCGAACGCCGGTGTGACGGGGACCTCCTCCTCCAGGACCAGCCCGGCGGGGACGACCACCTGCACGGCGGTGCCGCCCGGGCCGGCCTCCAGGTCCACCTGCAGCCCGTAGCGACGGGCCAGCGCCCCGACCACCTGGAGCCCGAGCCGGGCGTCGCCGGGGGTCAGCGGGTGGGCGTCGCCGTCGGACCCGGCCCCGGAGCCGAGCAGGGCGCGCGCCTCGGCCAGGGTGGTGGCGTCCATGCCGACGCCGTGGTCGCGCACGACCACCACGAGGTCCCCCGACGGGGACGTCTCGGCGGACACCTGCACGCGCGTGCTGGGCGGGGAGCTCGCGGCCGAGTTCTCCACCAGCTCGGCGAACAGGTGGGACAGGTCGGCGGCGGCGCGGCCCTCGATGCTCGGGTCCTCACCCAGCAGCAGGTCGATGCGCTGGTAGTCCTCGACCTCGCTGATGGCGGCGCGCAGCACGTCGCTCAGCGGGACCGGCTCGCGCCAGATCCGCGCGGGCTCGGCGCCGGACAGCACCAGCAGCGACTCGGCGTTGCGGCGCATCCGCGTCGACATGTGGTCGAGGCTGAACAGCCGGTCCAGCACCTCGGGGCGCTGCTCGTCGGTCTCGAGGACCTCGATGGTGTCGAGCTGGCGCTGGACCAGCGACTGGTTGCGTCGGGCCAGGTTGAGCAGCATCTGGCTCTGCGCCTGGCGCTGGGCGATGTCGGCCCGGGCGCGCTCCAGGTCGCGGGCGCTGAGCTCGGTCGCGAGCGACGTGGCCCGCCGCTGCTCGGCCTCGGTGTTGGACCAGAAGATGATGAGCCCGATGCTGAGCATCGCGACCCCGCCGGCGTGGATGGCCGACCAGAGCCACGGGTCCGCCTGGCCCGCGGCGTGGTTGAACACCAGGTCCGGCACGATGCCGGAGCCCAGGCCGTGGCTGAGCGCGGTGAACCCGATGTACCAGGTGAACGGGAGCCAGTCCTGGTAGAGCGCGATGAACCCGAGCACGATGAAGAAGTGGAAGTGGGACTCGATCTGCCCACCCGTCACGTGCACCAGCACGATCGACGTCCACGACAGCCCCGCGGTGACCAGGACCGCCCGCATCCGGGTGCGGCGCTCGCCGCCGACGGACGCTGCGGCGGCCGCCAGCAGGGCGGGCAGCACCTCCAGGGCCGTCAGAAGCGGGTCGTACCCCCGGGCCACCCCGATGACGAACAGCACCGGGACGTGTGCCAGGAGGAGCCGGACCAGCAGCCGGTGCCGGCTGGCGAACACGTCAGGGGCCAGCAGGTTCCCCGTGGGCACGAACCTGGCGATGGGGTGTGCGGCGGACATCGGGGTCCTCGTCTCCTCGGTCGGGACGGCCCTGGTGGCGGCAGGGCCTCGTCAACCATTCGGCGCCGACGGGTCCGCAGGGCAGCCCTGGTCGCCGCGGTCACCGGATCGGAGCACCGGAGGTCACCGGAACGGAGCAGGCGACCCACGGCTCAGAGCAGGCGCCACCGCTGCAGGAGCGCTCGGGACAGGGTGACGGCGGCGGCTGACGGCGCCTCCCAGCGGTGCGGGCCGAGCCGGGCGACCCAGCCGGCGCCGCGCAGCGCGTTGGCGCACAGCAGGGCCTCCGACCGGGCCAGCACGTCGTCGTCCACCCGGCCCAGCCGCACCTGCCAGCCCCGGGCCCGGGCCAGGTCCACCAGCACCTGCCGCGTGACCCCCGGCAGCACCCGGCCGTCGCACGGCGGGGTGAGCAGCGTCGGGGCGGTCGAGCCGGCGGCCGGGAGGACCGCGAGCAGGCAGGCCCGGGTCGTCTCGAGCAGCTCACCGGCCCGGGTCCGCAGCACCACGTCGTGGGCGTCCGGGACGTCGTGCCGACCTGCGGCCAGGGCCGCGTCGACCCACCGACGGTCGGCGAACTTGTGCCGCTCGAGCCCGTGCTCGGGCGCCTCGGCCACCCCCAGCACGAGACCGGTCGAGGCGTCCGCCGGCACCGGCCGGTCAGCGGGCTCGACCTCCACCACCGTCCGCCCCGACGGTCGGCCCCGGACCGGCAGCGGCTGACGGACCCGTAGCCGGTGGGCGCCCGGGCCCGCGTCGGCGGCGGCCCGGGCCAGCAGGGCCTCGACGTCCTCCAGACCCTCAGGGAGGGTCAGACCCGTCAGCTCCCAGACGGAGCGGCGCAGCCGGGCCGCGTGGTCGGCGACCTCGACGGCGTGGGCGTCGACGGCCAGCACGGTCTCGATCAGGCCGTGCCCCGGGTCGGCCACCCCCTTGCGGGCCGCGGTGGTGCGGGCCGCGACCGGCGGGTCGACGCCCAGGGCCCGCAGCAACGGGGACGCCTTGGTGAGGACCTCGAGCCACTCCTCGGCGGGGGTCGAGTCCGCGACGATGCCGCCGCCCACCCCCAGCGCCGCCGTGCCGTCCGGAGCGACCTCCAGGCTGCGGATGGTGACGGCCAGGTCCTGCAGCCGAGGACCCAGGAACCCGACCGCGCCGGTGTGGGCACCGCGCGCGGCGGGCTCCAGCCCGTCGGTGACCTCGGTGGCCCGCTGCTTGGGGGTGCCGGTGACCGAGCCCGGCGGGAACGTGGCCCGCACCACCTCGCCCGGTCCGGTGCGTGGCAGCAGCCGGCCGCTCACCTGCGACACCAGGTGCGACACCCCGGTGTGGGAGCGGACCGCGAGCAGCTCCTCGACCCGGACCGACCCCGGCTCGCAGACCCGGGACAGGTCGTTGCGGACCAGGTCGACGATCATGATGTTCTCGCTGGTGTCCTTGGCCGAGGCCCGCAGGGCGGCCGCCTCGTCGGCCGGCCGGGTCCCCTTGATGGGGGCCGAGCGGACCTCCCCTCCCTTCAGCTGGAGGTAGAGCTCGGGGGAGGCGCCCACCAGGGCACCCCACGGACCGGTCACCAGGGCGGCCCGGTCCGGGGCCAGGGCGCGGACCAGGTCGGTCCAGGCCCGCACGGCGGCCCCGGCCCCGTCGGGCAGGTGGAGCCCGAAGCGGGTGCACACGTTGGCCTGCGCGATGTCGCCGCCGCGGACGGCGGTGACCACCTGCTCGACGGCCGCCATGTGGGCGGCCGCGTCGGGCAGCCGACCCAGCCGTCGCGCCGGCGTGGCGGTGGCGGGCCGGGTCGAGCCGTCGGTCCGGGGGCCGGTCCGACCGCGGGGACCGGGGTGGTCGTCGGCCAGGCCGGCACGGGCGTGCTCGGCCAGCGCGAGCGCGCGGGACGAGCCGGAACCGTCGCCGTCGTCCAGCGCCTCCGCCCACCAGCGCTCGCCGTCGAAGCGCAGCACGTGGTCGTGGAAGCAGGACACCACCACCGGCAGCCGCGGGCCCGCGGTCCGGGCCGCCGGCGTCCGGACGCGGCCCGTCGCCCGGCCGAGGGCGTGGCCCAGCATGGTGAACCAGCCGCCGCCCACCGCACCGGCCGGGGCCCGCAGGTCACGCGTCAGGGGGACCTGGGCGGAGTCCAGCGTCGCCACGAGCTCCTCGAGGCCCTGGACGTCCAGGTCACCACCGGGGGGTCCGGCGTCGGCGAGGTCCCGCTCCACGACCAGCTGCGGGTCGGCCGAGACCAGGAACGGGGTGCCGCTCCAGGTCCCGCTGAGCGCGGACAGCCGCCGGGTCCCGGCCAGACCGGCCAGGGCGAGCGCGACCTGCGTCGGGCCGTCGGGGCCGGTGGGCAGGCCGTCGACCGGGTGGGCGACGAGCCGGCGCACGGGGACCAGGGGCACCTGGGGAAGACTATTCCGGCTGTCAGCCGGTGGGCTCCAGCGGGCCGCGGAGCACGACGTCGTCCGAGGGGGCCGGGTCGCCGTCGGCGACCTCGGCCGTGATCTCCAGCTCGGGGAACAGGTCGGGGTCGACCGCGGCGTGCAGGACGACGAGGGTGAGGCCGTCGTCGTAGTCCGGGTGGAACGTCCCGGCCGAGACCCGGTCCGGCGTCTCGGGGGAGTCGGTCGGCCCCACGAACCACAGCTCGTAGTACTCCCCGAGCGGGAGGATCGGCAGGGTGTCGGACTCGAGCACGACGATCCGGCCCTCGGGGGCTCGTGAGCCGTCGACGCTCACCTGCGCCCCGTCGCCGGCCAGGTCGGCGGTGAACTCCGGGACACCGCGGGCGAGCAGGTCCTGCTCGGAACCCTCGGGGCCCGACGTCATGGCGGCCCCCAGCGCCCCGGCCGCGGCCAGCAGCGCGACCCCCGCCGCGAGGGCGAGCAGCAACCGGTTGCGGCGGGCCGGGGTGAGCGGCACGGGAGCGGGGTCGGTGGCTGCCGGGTCGGTCCGGGCGGTCCGGGCCTGCTCGGCGCGGGCGCGCAGGGCGGCGACCCGGTCGGCCGGGGGCTGGACGTCGGCAGGCGACAGCGCGTCCGCCAGGTGACGTTCGATCTCGTCGTCGGTCACGGGTGCACCTCCTCCATCCGTCGTCTGAGCCTCTCGAGCGCACGGGACTGGGCCTGCCGGACGGCTCCTTCGCGGCGGCCCACCACGTCGGCCACCTCGGCCGAGGACAGCCCGCCCACCAGCCGGAGCCACAGGACCTCCTGGTCGTCGTCGGACAGGCCCGTGAAGGCCAGCCGCAACGACCCCGCGAGCTCCTGGTCGAGCACCCGTTCCAGCGGGCCCGGGCCAGGGTCCGGCAGGTGGTGCTCCGGGGTCGGGTCCGAGCCCCGGCCGAGCGAGCGCACCTGCTCCAGGACGACGTTGCGCAGGATGCCGTAGAGCCAGGCCTCCAGCCGGAGCCCCCGGTCCTCCAGGGCGGTGACCCGGTCCATGGCCCGGGCCATCGCCTCGCTCACGGCGTCGTCCGGGTCGGCTCCGGCCGGCAGCCGACGGCGCGCGTAGTCGACGAACCTCGGGTACGAGCGGCGGTAGACCGTCTCCCACGCGTCGGGGTCGAGGTCCCGGGCCCGGGCCAGGAGCTGCCGCTCCTGCTCGGGGTCCGGGTCCACGGGCCCGAGGGTACGCACGACGTCGGGTCCTCCACGTGTCGGACGACCGCCCCGGGCCCCGAGGGGTGGGGCCCCCGAGGCCCGGGGCGGTCGTGGTCAGCTCGTCTGTCCGGGTGGCGCCGGGCGGTGGCGTCGACCACCGCCCGCACCACTCAGCCGGTGAACGAGGGCTGCGCGCCGGTCGGACGGGCGGGTGCGGCCGGAGCCATCCCGCCGTCGTTCCCGGCCCGGCCGTCGTCGTCGCCGTCGTCGTCGCCGCCGTTGCCGCCGCCGTTGCCGCCGCCGTCAGCGGCCACCTCGACCGAGCCCGCGTCCGGGGCCACCACGCCGGTGCCGCCGTCGACGGGACGTGCCGCGCCGCGCTGGTCGGTGTCGTCGCCCAGGTCCGCCACCCCGGCGTCGACCGCCGGGCTGCCGTCCGCGGGCAGGTGCGTCTCGGTCGTGCCGCCGTTGTCGGCCAGGTCGCCGAGCTGCGGGTCCGTCACGTCGGTGACGTCGTCGGCCTCGTCCGGCAGGCCCTGTCCCGTGACGTTGCCGCCCAGGCTCTCCTGCTCGTCGGTGCCGTCGGCCCCGTCGTTGCCGGCCACGACCGAGTTGCCGATCGTGAGCGCACCGGCCACGCCGCTGGAGTTCTCGGTCACCGTGACGTGCACCAGGGTGACGTCCTCGGCCGCGGCCGGGGTCTCGCCCGCGGCGGCGACGCCGCCACCCGTGCCCGCGGCGGTGTTGCCGCTGACGGTGGAGTCGACGACCTCCAGCGAACCGCCGTCGTTGTAGAGGCCGCCCCCGTCGCCGTCGGTGCTGTTGCCCACCAGCGTGGTGTCGCTGACGGTCATGGTCCCGGCGCCGGAGTTCCAGAGCCCGCCGCCCTCGTTGGTCGCGGTGTTCTCGGCGACCGTGGAACCGGTGACGCTGACGGTGCCCGCGCCGGTCAGGTGCAGGCCGCCGCCGTTGCCGGGGGCGTCGCCGGTGGAGTTGCCCGCGAGCAGGACGTCGGTGACCTCGGTGACGCTGCCGTCGACCGTGGCCTCGATGCCGCCGCCCGCGCGGACGGCCGTGTTGTCGGTGACGTCGCTGGAGGACACCACCAGGGTGCCGCCGTTGGTGAGCAGGCCACCGCCGGAGCCGGCGGCCCCGTCGGCGGTGTTGGCGTCGACCGTGCTGGCGGTGACGGTGAGCGAGCCCCCGTCGTTGAACAGCCCGCCGCCGCCCTGGTCCGCGTCGGCGCCGGAGGCGGTGTTGCCGCTGACCACGGAGCCGGTGACGGTCATGGTGCCGGCCGCGGAGTTCCACAGCCCGCCGCCCTCGGCGCTCGCCGTGTTGTCGGCCACCGTCATGTCGTCGATCTCGACGGTGCCCTCACCGGTCAGGTGGAGGCCGCCGCCGTTGCCGGGGGCCGCACCCGTCTCGTTCTGCCACAGCGTGCCGCCGGTCAGGGTGGTGGTGCTGCCCTCGGTCGCCTCGACGCCGCCACCCGCGCGGGTGGCGTCGTTGCCGTCGACCGAGCTGTCGGTCACCGTGAGGGTGCCGGCCAGGGTCAGGATGCCGCCGCCGGAGCCCGCGGCCCCGTCCGCGCTGTTGCCGGTGACCTCGCTGCCGGTCACGACGAGCGTGCCGCCGTTGTTGAACAGGCCGCCGCCGCCGTCGTCGGCCGCCGCACCGGAGGCGGTGTTCCCGCTGACCTCGGTGTCGGTGACCGTCATGGTGCCGCTGCCGTTCCAGAGCCCGCCGCCCTCGAGCGAGGCGGTGTTGCCGGTGACGGTGGACCCGGTCACGACGGCCTCGCCGGCGCCGGTGACGTGCAGGCCGCCGCCGTTGCCGGGGGCCTCGCCGGTCTCGTTCTCGTCCAGCGTGACGCCGGTGAGGGTGGTCGAACCGATGTTGGCCTCGATGCCGCCGCCCGCGCGGACGGCGGTGTTGCCGCTGATGGTGGTGCCCTCGACCACGACCGTGGCCTGGTCGTTGAGGATGCCGCCGCCGGAGCCGGCCGCGCCGTCGGCGACGTTGTCGCTGATGGTGCCGCCGGAGATGGTGGTCACGCCCTCGCCGGCGTCGGCGAACACGCCGCCACCGCCCTGGGTCGCGTCGGCGCCCGAGGCGGTGTTGCCCGTGATGGTGACGTCGGTGACCGTCATGGTGCCGGCCGCGGAGTTCCAGAGGCCGCCGCCCTCGGCGGTGGCGGTGTTGCCGGAGACGGTGCCGCCGTCGACGGTCACGGTGCCCGCCCCGGTCAGGTGCAGGCCGCCGCCGTTGCCCGGCTCGGGGCCGGTGCTGTTGTCGGTCAGGTCGGTGTCGGTCAGCGTCGTCGTGCTGCCCGCGGAGGCCTCGACGGCCCCGCCGGCCCGCAGCGCGTCGTTGCCGCTGAACGTCGAGCCCTCGGCGAGGAGGGTCCCGGCGTTGAGGACCGCCCCGCCGCTGCCGCCACCGGCAGCCGAGGCGGGGTCGGCGGCCGTGCCGCCGGTGACGGTGACGTCGACCAGCGTCAGCGAGCCGCCGGCGAGCACGTGGAACGCGCGGTCGCCGAGGGCGGACGCGTCGATCGTCGCGCCGTTGCCCTCGATCGTGATGTCGGTGGTGACGTCGAGGTCCCCCGTGGCGGCGGCGTCCTCGCCGGCTCCGTCGAGGTCGAGGGTGTATGTCGCGCCACCCGTCAGGACCAGGGTGGCGGCCTCGTCGTCGGCGTTGGCCTCGACGAGGGCCCCGCGCAGGGTCTCGGGGTCCGCGGCGTCGTCGTTGGTCTCCGGTACCTGGAACGTCGCGGCTGAGCTCGCGGCGATCGGGGCCGTGACGACGAGTCCGCCTACGAGGGCCGGGGCCCCCAGGGCGTACATCCATCGGCGCACGATGTGTCTCCTCTGATCGGTGGGTGGTGTCAGGGGTACATGCACCGACCGACCGTTTCGTCACACCCCGGACGGCGTCGGGGTTCTCACACGCCGTCGACCGGGTGCGCGGGGCCCGGTTCGCCTAGCGTCGGCGCCATGCGTGCGCACGAGGACCAGCCGTCGGGACGACCCGGGCGACGCCGCGTGCTGCTGGGCCTGGCCGCGGGTGCCGTCACCGGGCTGGCCGCCTGCGCCGGTCGGTCGGACGGGACGGCCGCGCCCTCGGGGCCGCCCGGGACGGCAGGACCGGGCACGGCCCGGACGGGCGAGCCGGGCGGTGACGCGACCACTGACCCGACCGCGTCCGGGCCGACGGCCGACGAGCCCGGCACCACCGTGGTCGCGACCTCCGTGGTCGACGAGCTGCGCGTCCACGCCCGCCCGGCCGACCTCGACGACCCGGACGACCCGGTCGGGGCCGAGCCGGACCTCGTGCTGGACCGCCGCGACGAGGTGACGGGCCAGGTCGTCCTGCTGGCCCTGGAGGTCGGCCGGGCCTGGGTGCACGTGCAGCTGCCGGTCCGGCCCAACGGCACGACGGGCTGGGTCCGGGCCCGCGACGTGGGGCTGGGGTCGCACTCCTTCGCGGTCGAGGTGCTGCTGGGCGAGCACCGGATCGTGGTCACCGAGTCCGGCCGGGAGGTCCTGGCCAGCGACATCGGCGTCGGCACCCAGGACACCCCGACCCCGGGTGGCGGCTACTACGTCAAGGAGCTGCTGGCCCCGCCCGACCCGACCGGGGTCTACGGGCCGTACGCCTACGGGTTGTCGGGCTTCTCGACCGTGCTCACGGAGTTCAACGGCGGGGAGGGCGTCATCGGCATCCACGGCACGAACCGGCCGGACCTGGTCGGGACCGACGTCAGCTCCGGCTGCATCCGGCTGCCCAACGAGGCCATCACGTCGCTGGTGGAGGAGATCGGCCTCCCGCTCGGCACCCCGGTCACGATCCGGGCCTGACCCCCGGCCCGGCCGTCCTCCACAGGCCGCCCCGCCCGTCCACAGGGCCGGCGGGGCCCCGCTCTGTCCGGGGCAGGGCATAGCGTCGTAGACGTGCCCGCTGCTGCCCCCTCCGTCCCGTCCGTCCCTGCTGTCCCGGTCGACCCGCTGGTCGACCCCGCGACATTGCCCGAGGACGCCCGCGAGGTGCTGCGCCGGCTGACGGCGCGCGACGACGCGGACTTCCGCGAGGACCAGCTCGAGGCCGTCCACGCCCTGCTGGTGGACCGCTCCCGCGTGCTGGTGGTCCAGCGCACGGGCTGGGGCAAGTCGGCGGTGTACTTCGTCGCCACGGCCCTGCTGCGCGCGGTGGGTGCCGGGCCGACCGTCATCGTCAGCCCGCTGCTGTCGCTGATGCGCAACCAGGTCGAGGCGGCGGCCCGGGCCGGGGTTCGCGCGCACACCGTCAACTCCGGCAACGTCACCGAGTGGGCGTCGGTGCGCGAGCAGCTGGCCGCGGGCGAGGTCGACGTCCTGCTGGTCAGCCCGGAACGCCTCAACAACCCCGACTTCCGCGAGAACTGGCTGCCCGAGCTGGCCCAGGGGATCGGCCTGCTGGTCGTCGACGAGGCGCACTGCGTGTCCGACTGGGGCCACGACTTCCGCCCGGACTACCGGCGCATCCGAGACCTGCTGTCGTCGCTGCCCGCGGGCACCCCCGTGCTGGCGACCACGGCCACCGCCAACGCCCGCGTCGTCACCGACGTCACCGAGCAGCTCGCGGTCGGGGTGGGGTCCGACGGGCAGGTCGGCCACGAGCACGAGGTCGTCACGCTGCGCGGCCCGCTCGGCCGGGACTCGCTGCGGCTGGGCGTGCTGCAGCTGCCGGCGGCCGACCGGCTGCCGTGGCTGGCGGAGCACCTGGGGGACCTGCCGGGCTCCGGGATCGTCTACACGCTGACGGTGTCGCAGGCGACCGACGTGGCCGAGGCGCTGCGCGCGGCCGGGCACGAGGTGCGCGCCTACTCCGGCCGTTCCGACACCGAGGAGCGGGTGCAGCTGGAGCAGGCGCTGCTCGACAACAGCGTCAAGGCGCTCGTGGCCACCTCGGCGCTCGGGATGGGGTTCGACAAGCCCGATCTGGGCTTCGTCGTGCACCTGGGTGCTCCGGACTCGCCCATCGCCTACTACCAGCAGGTCGGCCGGGCCGGTCGTGCCGTCGAGCACGCGGACGTGCTGCTGCTGCCCGGGCCCGAGGACGAGTCGATCTGGGCGTGGTTCGCCTCGATGGCCTTCCCTGGTCCTCACAGCGTCGAGCGGGTGCTGCAGGTGCTACGGGCCAGCGACCGACCGCTGTCCACGCCCGCGCTCGAGCCGCGGGTCGAGCTGCGCCGCAACAAGCTCGAGCTGCTGCTCAAGGTGCTGGACGTCGACGGGGTGGTGCGTCGGGTGCGCGGCGGCTGGGTGGCCACCGGGGCGGAGTGGCACTACGAGTCGGCCCGCTACGCCCGGGTCGAGGCCGCCCGCGCCGAGGAGCAGCAGGCGATGCGCGACTACGTGCGCTCCGACACCGGGGTCTGCCGGATGCGGTTCCTGCGGGAGCGTCTGGACGACCCGGGCCCGGACGGCGCCGGGGTGCCGGACTGCGGCCGCTGCGACGTGTGCGCCGGTCCCTGGTACCCGACCAGCCTGACCGGGGCCGGGCGTGACGCCATGGACGAGGTCGTCAACCGCCCCGGCGTGGTCGTGGAGGCGCGGACCTCCTGGCCGACCGGCATGGGCACCATCGGCGTGGACGTCAAGGGCCGGATCCCCGAGGCCGAGCGGGCCGCCGACGGACGGGCCGTGGCCCGGTTCACCGACCTGGGCTGGGGTGCGGCGCTCCGTCGGGCCACGGCGACGGACCACGAGGGTCGTCCGGTCGACGCACCCGTCACGGACGAGCTGTTCGGGGCCGTGACCCGCGTGCTGCGGGAGTGGGACTGGGCGGAGCGGCCGGTGGCGGTGGTGGGCGTCCCGTCGCGGTCGCGGCCCCAGCTCGTCGGCTCGCTGCGGACCCGCCTCGCCCAGGTCGGTCGGCTGCAGGACCTCGGCGAGCTCGAGCTCCAGCACGGCGGGCCGGCCGGGGGAGCGGGTGGCAACTCCGCAGTCCGCCTCGCCGGGGTGTGGGACCGGCTGGCCGTGCCCGCGGCGACCGCCCAGGTGCTCGCCGACCTGCGCGGCCCGGTGCTGCTGGTCGACGACGTGGTCGACTCACGGTGGACGTCGACCGTGGCCGCACGCGAGCTCCGCCTGGCCGGGGCGCAGGCGGTGCTTCCGTTGGTGCTCGGCTCGGCGGGCTAGCCACAGGTCGTGGCGCCCGTGGCTGGGACGTGTCGCCGTGTGTCGGTGGATGCCGGGGGCGACGCCGAGGCGTGACCGTGTCGGCCGCGTGGTCCCCGGCCACGGGGACGCTGGCCGTTGCACCCGGTCAGCCCGGCGTGGGAGGTCCGGGGACGACAGCCATCAGGACGTCCACGGTGCGCCGGTCATCGGTCGATGCCTCGCCCTGCGCCCGCCGGTAGCGTTCCAGCACCTGCTCGAGGTCGGCCGTGAGGGCCGCGGTCTGCTCGTGGTCGATCCGTAGCGTCACCGGGCTGAGCCCGCCGACCCGCCACCGCTCGTCGTCCGTCTCGACCCGGTCCGACAGCTCCTGCAGCCGCAGCCGCAGCCGGTCGAGCATCTCGTCGGTCAGCAGCTGGAGGGCCGCCCTTCCGGCGCTGGACTGCCCGGGGGTGCGACGGACGACGATCTTGCCCCCGGCCGCACGCCACGGCCGTCGACGGTCGTCCCCGTCGCCGTCCGCGCGCACGACCACCCCGTGCCGCTCCAGGGCCCGGAGGTGGTAGCTCATGGCGCTGGCGGACAGACCGACCTGCTCCGCCAGCTCGGTCGCCGTCATGGCCGTCCCGTCGACCGCGTAGAGCCGTTCCACGGCCAGCAACCGTGCCGGGTGCGCGAGGACCCGGATCGCCGCAGCGTCCTCCAGCTCGATGTCAGGCAGGTCCTCCGTCATCCGCGGATCCTAGCGATCGTCTGAAGTAGACACTTCACAACCGTGATGTGAAGGAGTACCTTCACGAATATGAAGCAAACCCTTCGTAGTCGGTCGGTGGGGTCGGCGTCGTGGCGTAACCGGGACCTGCTGCGAGTCGGTGGGGCTCAGGCCGTCACCTTCCTGGCCGGCGAGGTCGTCGTGGTGTCGATGCTGCTCCAGGCGTACTCCGCGGGATGGGGAGCCCCCGGAGCGGCGGCGGTCTTGGTCGCCGCCGCCCTGCCGTTGGCGCTGGGCACCTTCGTGGCCGGTCCGTTGGTGGACCGGATGTCCTCGCGACGGCTCTCCGTCGCCGCCGCGTCGTGGCAGGCGGGCGTCTGTGCCGCGGGGGCGGTGGCGCTGGTTCTCGGGGCGCACCAGGCGTGGCTGCTCCTGGTCCTGCTCATGCTCCAGGCCGGTCAGGCGGTTGCGGGGCCGACCTGGTCGGCGCTGCTCCCGTCCGTGGTGGAACGCGAGGCGCTGCCTGCGGCGGTGGGTCGGGTGTCGGCGCTGGTCATGCTCGTCGGCATGCTCGGGCCCGCCCTGGCGGGTGGCGTCATGGCGACCGGTGGTGCCGCTGCCGCGCTGGCGGTGTCGGCGGCCGGGCTGACCGTGGTCGCTCTGCTCGCCACCCGGGTGCGCGTGGTCCGCGCCGGGACGGCTGCGGCCGGTGCGCCGGCACCGCGCATGCTCGACGGGCTCCGGTTCGTACGGACCGACCCGGTGCTGTCGGTCCTGGTCGCGGGGTTCGTCACCTTCGTCCTGGTGGTCGAGCTGGTCGGGGTCGTGCTCGTCCTCCTGGTCCGCGGTGACCTAGGGGCCGGGGAGCTGTCCTACGGGGTGCTCGGCAGCGTCATGGCCGTCGGCCTCGTCGCCGGCAGCGTGCTCGCGGGACGGCTGCCCGCCGGTCACGCCATGGTGCGCGCGGCGGTCGTGGGCATGCTGGGCATGTCCGGGGCCCTGCTGCTGACCGGGGCGGCCCAGCAGGTCGTCGCGCTGGGTGCGGCGCTGCTGGTGCTGGGCGGCTTCAACGGGGTCGCGAACGTGGCGGCGCAGACCACGTCGGCGCTACGAGTGCCTCTCGAGCAGCGGGGGAGGGTCCTGGCCGCGGTGTCAGGTGTGCTCCGGACGGCCTCGGTGCTCGGTCTGCTGGTCGGTGGGGTCATCGGCACGGTCGTCGAGCCGCGGACCGTGGTCCTGGGGGCCGGCTGCGCCGGTCTGCTCGTCGCCGCCTGGACCGCCTTCCGTCTGTGGCCGCCGGGGGTCGACGAGGGCTCAGCCGTCGCCCCGGCCTCAGCGGGTCAGGGCGCCCGGGACCGCCCGCACGACGCGATGAGGTAGTCCACGCCGAACCGTCCGACGGCCTCGCCCACCAGGTCCAGGTCGAGATCGGGCCGCCTTCCGGTAGCGCAGGCAGGACTTGGCCAGACGGCGCCCGTCGGCGGTCCACCGGGCCCGGAGGTCGCGCTCGACCTCCGAGTCGTCGTGCGGCCCGGTGCTCAGGGGGACGACCCAGCCGATCATCCCGGAGCCCGTGGTCCCGGAGAACCCGGCTCGGTCCGCCCGCCGGGCAACCTGCTCGTCCTGGCACCGCGGTCTCCAGTACCGTCGCGGCGTGGTCCACCTCACGCCTCCGCCCCCTGCCTGACAGGGGCCCTACGCGCCACGTGCGCTGACCGTGAGACCCCCGCGCGGTCAGGTCGGTGGGTCCCCTGCGACGACGTCCGTGACTCGCCAGGCCGCCCGGAGGACCCGTGGACCACGACCGCCCCACCCCTCGGCCCGCCCGCAGGGCGCGGCCCATGGCCGGACCCGAGGCCCGGCCGGTCGGGACCCGCCGGTCCCGCGGCCCCGTGCTGGTCGTCCTCGCCGCCGTCTGCTGGGGCACGGGCGGTCTCGCCGGCAGCGTCCTCGCAGACGTGTCCGGGCTGTCGCCCATCGCCGTCGGCACCTACCGCCTCCTGGTCGCCGCCGTCGTGCTCCTCGCCCTCCATGCGCTCCGTGGCCGGCTGGGCCGGCTGCTCTCGGTCGTCAGGACGCTCGCCGCGCGACGCGACGACGCCGGGCGGGTGGTCGGGGTCGGGGCCGGTCTGGCGCTGTTCCAGGTCTGCTACTTCCTGGCCGTGCAGGCGGTCGGCGTCAGCGTGGCCACCATGCTCACCCTGGGCCTGGCTCCCGTCCTGGTGACGGTGGGCGCGGCCCTGCTCCTGGGTGAGCGGGTCGGCGTCCGGCTGCGGGTCGTGCTCCCGGTGGCCGTGGTCGGGCTGGTCCTGCTCGTGGGGGCCGGGGGCGGCGAGGTCGCCGGCGACGGGCGGACCGTCGTGGGCGCCCTGCTGGCCGGCACCTCGGCCACCGGGTACGCCGCCGTGACGCTGCTCGGCCGGTCCCTCGCGGCCCGGGTGCCCAGCGAGAGCGTGACGTCGCTCGGGTTCGTGGTCGCGGCGCTGCTGGCGCTGCCCGTGGGGCTGGCGGTCGGCATGGCCGCGCCGCGCCAGCCGGTGACCGTGGGCCTCGTCCTCTACCTGGGTGTCGTGCCCACCGCGCTGGCCTACGGCCTGTTCTTCGCCGGGCTCCGGGGGACGGCCTCGGGCACGGCGTCGGTCCTGACGCTGGCCGAGCCCCTCACCGCCACCGTCCTGTCCGTCGCGCTGCTCGACGAGCGGCTGGGACCGTGGCAGTGGGCCGGGGCCGCGCTGCTGGGTGCCGCAGTGGTGGTCCTGTCGCTCGGCGGCGGTTCGGACCGCCGCCTACGCTCGGCGGGTGGACCGACACGCGCGAGACGTGACGCCGACGGGATCTGAGCACGTGGGGCCGAAGGACCTGCTGGGGTGGTTCCTCGCCCCCGCGGGTCTGGTCCTGGTCGGCGCCGGGGTGAGCATCAGCGTCGACGCCGCTGTGCGCCGGGCCGCCGGTGCGGCCCCGCGTCGCTGGGTCGGGCAGGGGACCGTCGGGCTGGTGGTGCTCAACACCGGGCTGTCGGTGTTCGGCGACGCGGTCAGGCGTCGCTCGACCGCCCCGACCGCCGGGCCCGGGGCGCGGCCCGGACGTGGGCCCGCTCGCCCTGCGGGCCGAACAGGCTGATCAGCTCGACCGGGCCGGGGCCCGCCGAGCCGAACCAGTGCGGCACCCGGGTGTCGAACTCGGCGGCCTCGCCCGAGGTGAGCACCACGTCGTGCTCGGCGAGGACCAGCCGAAGCCGCCCGGCGAGGACGTAGATCCACTCGTAGCCCTCGTGGGTCCTCGGGTCAGGCTCGCCGTCGGCGACCGGCACCACCATCTTGAACGCCTGCAGCCCGCCGGGCTGGGCGGACAGCGGGATGACCGTGACCCGACCCATCGACCGTGGCTTCAGCCGTACGCGCGGGTCTCCTACCGGTGGGGCGTCGACGAGCTCGTCCAACGGCACCTGGTGGGCCCGGGCCAGCGGCAGCAGCAGCTCCAGGCCGGGCTTGCGCAGTCCCGACTCCAGCCGTGACAGCGTGCTCACCGACAGCCCCGTCGCCGCCGACAGCGCCGACAACGTCATGCCCCGCTCCTGGCGCAGCTGGCGCAACCGCGGGCCGACCCGGTCCAGCACCGCGTCGAGGTCGTCGGTCGGCTGCTCCTGGGTCACCACACCGCCCATTGCATGACGAGCAACGCCCTGTGTCAAAGCAGCAATCACTCAGTGCGGCTCGGGCGCCTGGACCGCGTCCTCGCTGGCGTCCTGCCCTGCGCCGACCGCCTGGGGGTGCCGCAGCCCGGGGTGGTCGGCCGGCAGGACGCGCCTCACCGTCCACCAGCTCAGGGCGACGACCGCGGTGACCAGCGGCCACGACAGCGCCGCCCGTGCGATGCCGAGGGCGACCACCTGCCCCGCCGACCAGAGCGACACGAACACCACGAACCGCAGCACGTAGCTTCCCACCCACCACCAGCTGGCCAGGGAGTAGGCCCGCGCCAGGTCCGGGTCCCGCCGCCAGGACGTGCGCTGCCGGAGCACGCCGCCGACGACCAGCCCGAGCAGCGGCCGGCGGAGCCAGATCGACAGGGTCCAGGCCGCCGCGCTCACCCCGTTGGCCAGCAGCTGCAGCAGGAAGAAGTCCTCGGCCCGGCCCGTGCGGGCCACCACCAGGGCGCTGGCCAACGTCCCGAGCAGGCCGAGCAGCGCGGCGCGCGGCGGGCGTCCGCGCAGCAGCCGGACCGCCCCCAGCACGGCCGCGACGGCGACGGCGACCAGGACGGCCGACCGCAGCTGGTCGGTGGCGAGGAGGACCCCGACGAAGACCAGCCCCGGGGCGGAGGCGTCCAGCGCCCCGGTCCGACCACCCAGCAGGCGGACCAGGCTGTCGGGGTCGGAGGCCACGACCCGAGGCTAGGACGCGGGGGCCCGGCCCACCAGGACGATCGTCCCGGCCCGAACCCACGGTCCCCGAGGCGCAGGGGCGAGGAACCTACGATGGCTGCCATGCCCTCACGAGCCGGAGGACCCGGCAGCACCGCGGCGCACGGGTCGGGGACCCGACCAGGTCACCCGCCCGCACGACGGCGGCGGTGAGCGGCATGGGTCTGGACGCCGCCCTGGTCCTGGTCTTCATCCTCGTCGGCGGGCTCTTCGCGGGCAGCGAGATCGCCCTGGTCTCCCTGCGCGACAGCCAGATCGAGGGACTACGACGCAAGGGCGGGCGTGGTGAGAAGGTCGCCCAGCTCGCCGCCGACCCCAACCGGTTCCTGTCCGCGGTGCAGGTCGGCGTCACCGTGACGGGGTTCTTCTCCGCCTCGTTCGGGGCCGCGACGCTGGCCCCGGCCCTGGCCCCGGGCCTGGTCCGGCTGGGGATGGCCGAGGGCGCGGCGGAGACCACGGCGTTCATCGGCGTGACGCTGGTCATCGCCGCCCTGTCGCTCGTGCTGGGCGAGCTGGCCCCCAAGCGTCTGGCCCTGCAGCGCGCGGAGGGCCTGTCGCTCGTCGCGGCCGGCCCGCTCGACGTGATCGCCCGGGTGCTGCGCCCCGTCATCTGGCTGCTGTCGAAGGCGACGGACCTGGTGGTCCGCCTGCTGGGGGGCGACCCGAACGCCAGCCGCGAGGAGATCGGCGAGGAGGAGCTGCGGTCCCTGGTGCGCGAGCACGAGGCCCTCGACCCCGACGAGCGCCGCATCGTCAGCGAGGCCCTCGACCTGGCCGACAAGATGGTCCGCGACGTCCTCATCCCCCGGACCGAGGTGACGTTCCTGGACGGGGCCCTGTCGGTGGGTGGCGCCCTGGACGTCGCCGTCGACCGGCCGCACTCGCGCTACCCCGTCATCGGCGACAGCGCCGACGACGTCCTGGGGTTCGTCCACGTGCGCGACCTGTACGGGGCCGTCCGTCGCGGCCGGGGGGACGAGCCGCTGCGCGAGATCCTGCGCACCGTCCCGTTCCTGCCGGAGACGCTGCCGGTGCTCACGGCCATGAGCGTCATGCGTCGCGCCGCCGTGCACCTGGCCGTCGTCGTCGACGAGTACGGCGGCACGGCCGGCATCGTCACCCTCGAGGACTTCGTCGAGGAGGTGCTGGGCGACATCCGCGACGAGTACGACGAGCAGCTGGCCGAGCGGGCCGAGCTCCCCGCCGGGGTCGTCGAGCTCGACGGGCTCACCCACGTCGACGACGTCGGGGACCACGTCCCGGGCCTGGTGCTCGACCCCGACAGCACCGACCAGGGCTTCGAGACCCTCGCCGGCTACGTGATGGCCAGGATCAACCGCGTGCCCGCGGCAGGCGACCGGGTCGAGCTCGACGGGTACGAGCTCGTGGTCACCGAGATGGACGGCCGGCGGGTGTCCCGCGTCCGGGTCACCCCGCCGGCCGAGGGTCTCAGCGGTAGTTGACGAACTGGAGCGCGACGTCCAGGTCGGCGCCCTTGAGCAGGGCGATGACCTCCTGCAGGTCGTCGCGGCTCTTGGCGGAGACCCGCATCTCGTCGCCGGTGATCTGCGCCTTGACGCCCTTGGGGCCCTCGTCGCGGACGATCTTGCCGATCTTCTTGGCGATCTCCTGGCTCAGGCCCTCCTTGAGGGCGGAGTCCAGCACGTAGGTCTTGCCCGACGCCTTGGGCTCCCCGGACTCCAGGGCCTTGAGCGAGATGCCGCGCTTGATGAGCTTGGTCTGCAGCACGTCGAGGGCGGCGGTGGTCCGCTCCTCGCTGCTCGCCTCGATCCGGATGGTGTCGTCACCGGACCAGCGCACCGACGCGTCGGTGCCCTTGAAGTCGTAGCGCTGGGAGAGCTCCTTCGCCGCCTGGTTGAGGGCGTTGTCGACCTCCTGGCGGTCGAGCTTGCTGACGACGTCGAACGACGAGTCCGCGGCCACGGTGATGCCTTCCTGATCGGGTGCTGGTGGACGTCGGGGCGGTCGAGACCTGGTCCCCGGACTTGCTATCCTCGCACCGCCGCGCAGGAGCACGCTCCTCGTGGCGCGACCGGCAGGTTGCCCGAGCGGCCAATGGGAGCGGACTGTAAATCCGTCGGCATAGCCTTCGAAGGTTCGAATCCTTCACCTGCCACACACCGAGCCCCGGGGCGTGCGAGCGCCCCGGGGCTCAGTCGTGCGGTGACCGGCTCGGGGTCAGCGGGTCAGCGGGTCCACGGGGCCGCCCTCGGCCTTCCACACGCCGTAGCGGTACGTGGGGTCGATCTCGGTCAGCCGGGTCGGCGCCCCGATCATCAGCGGGCGCGGGTCGAGCGTGCCGATGACCAGCTCGCCCGGCTCGACGCGCACCATCTCCTGCGCGGGGTCCACGACCCTCAGGTCCCGGTCGCCCAGCCAGTACTGGAACGCCGTGCCGGTCAGCAGCAGCGGCCGGTCGACCACGAGCATCACCGGCGCCGACGGGTACTCCTCGACGGTCTCGCGCAGCGTGAACAGGTCCCTCAGCCCCTGGTCGCGCTCGGCGATGGTGCGGTGCTCGGCCACGAACGTGCCCGACACCGCCAGCAGGGCGACGACCCCGACGACGAGCGCGCTGGGCAGCTGCCGGACCTGGGCCCAGCGGATGCCCGCCAGCATCACCAGCGCCGCCACCGTCGCCTGGACGAACGGCACCCGGAGGTCGTCGACGCCGTACTCCCAGCGCCACATCTCGATCCCCGGCACGTTGAGCTGTACCAGGCCGCGGACGATGCCGCCGACCGCGAACAGCACGACCCCCACGGCCACGCCGAGCAGGGTCACGGCCACCATCGCCTGCCGCCACATCGTCCGGTCGAGCCGCCGCGTGACGAGCACCGTGAGGCCCACCACGGCCAGCAGCGACCAGATCGGGTCGGTGTAGCGGCCGTAGACGACCTGGTCCAGGCGACCGGCGCCGACGGTGAGGCGGGTCGACAGGTAGGACGCGGCGATGACCAGCTGCGCGGCCGTGACCAGCAGCAGGACGGCCCACGGGCCCGGGGTCCGCTCGCGCCACTCGCCCAGCGCGCGGCGCGCGGCCCAGATGACGCCGATGACGGTCAGGCCGCCCCAGGCCACGGCGCCGTACCAGGCGTGGCCGATGGTCAGCGACGTCATGAACCCGATGTGGAGCTGGCCGATCTGGTCCCCGGCGGCGGAGAACCGGTCGACCTCGCCGTACAGCGCGGCCTCCACGAGGCGGTTGCCGACGACCCCGGCCACCGCCCCGGCCGCAGCCAGGGCGACGACCCAGGGGCCGCTGCGCGGGCGGACCCGCCAGGCCCACCAGGCCAGCACGAGCACCAGCAGTCCTACGGTGGGCAGGAACCGGGAGTGCACGAGCGACAGGTAGCCGGTCAGGGCCGCCAGTGCGAACGCCGTCCCGGTCCGGCTCGCGACGGGCGCGAGCGGGGCGCCGGAGGCCGCGCTTCGCCCGCTGCCGTCGTCGTACAACCTCAGCACCAGCAGGAACGCGGTCGCCACGAGGACGCCGATGAGGGCCTCCGGCAACGCGTACCCGGTGTACAGCGCGCGGCCCGGGGCGATCCCGACGACCACCGCGATCGCCAGCGCCGCCCGGGGCGTCGCGCCGAGGCGTCGGCCGACGGCCGCCCACACCACGACGGCCAGGGTGGCCAGCAGGACGTTGAACCCCACCGTGACGTGCATGAAGCGGACCGGGTCGTCGACCACGCGCCACAGCGGCGCCACGACGGCACCCCAGCCGGCCGAGTAGCCCCCCGCGTGCGGCGGCATGATGAGGTCCGCGCCGCCGCCCCCGCCGAGCAGCCGGGCCGCCATCAGGTAGCCGATCTCGTCCTTGGTCTGCACGGGCGAGGTCGCGTCCAGGCTCAGCGCCGTGTTCACGCCGGCGGTCACGCCCAGGCCGACGAGCCACTGCCACGGCCGGGTGGACCCTGGCGTGCGGCCCGGGGCCCGGGAGCGCCCTGTGCGGCCGCGAGGTGTCGTGCGGGCGGTCGAGCCGGGGGAGGAGTTCGGCGTCGCGGGGTGCTCCCGGGAGGCGTCGATCGTGGTGTCCATCGCGTCGGATTGTCCCCCACCGGCCACGATGTCCGGTGACGCGGCGGTGTCGACGTGGTCACGGATCGGCCACGGTGCCGCTCGTGGCGGGGTGACCCTCGGACGTGCGCGAGCACGTCGAACGGTCCTGTACCCTTTTCGTCGTTGCCCCGATAGCTCAGTGGTAGAGCATCTCCATGGTAAGGAGAAGGTCTAGGGTTCAAATCCCTATCGGGGCTCTGACGGGTGCCTGGGTGCAGGTGCCCGACCAAGGCGGTGTAGCTCAGTTGGTTAGAGCGAACGACTCATAATCGTTAGGTCGTCGGTTCAAGTCCGATCACCGCTACCGACCGTCCCCAGGTACGACCGCCGAGAAGATCGTTGAAAGGTTCCCGAGATGGCCTCCAAGAGTGCTGACGTGCGTCCCAAGATCACCATGGCGTGCACCGAGTGCAAGGAGCGGAACTACATCACGAAGAAGAACCGGCGGAACGACCCCGACCGGCTCGACCTCGCGAAGTTCTGCCCGCGTTGCAGCAAGCACACCCCCCACCGCGAGACCCGCTGAGCGAGGCCCCGGCCGACCTCGACGTGACCGACGACGCCGCGCTGGCCGGACGCCGCTACTCCGCCCCGGCCACGTACGTCGTCGGCCGTGAGGTGGTGCGGCAGTTCGCCGAGGCCCTCGGCGCGGACCACCCGCTGCACCACGACGAGGTGGCTGCGCGCGAGGCCGGCTTCGTCGACGTCGTCGCCCCGACCACGTTCGCGGTCGTCGTCGCCCAGCCCGCGACCGACGCGATGATGGCCGACCCGACGGTGGACCTGGAGTACTCGCGGATCGTCCACGGCGAGCAGACCTTCGTCCACCACGCCCCGATCGTGGCGGGGGACGAGCTGACCGCGACGATGACCGTGGCCGGGGTCCGGCCGGCGGCCGGCGCGTCCATGCTGACCCTGGTCACCGAGGTCGCCACCGTCTCGGGCGAGCCACGCAGCACCGTGACCGCCCTGCTGGTGCACCGGTGACCGCGCGCCGCAGCTTCGACGGGGTCGCCGTCGGCGACGCGCTGCCCACCACGAGCTGCCGCTTCGACCGCGACGGCCTGGTCCGGTACACCGCCGCCAGCCGCGATTTCAACGCGATCCACTACAGCGACCGCGTCGCCACCGAGGTGGGCCTGCCCGGCGTCATCGTCCACGGGATGCTGACCATGGGCGCCGCCTCCCGGCTGCTGACCCAGTGGACCGGCGACCCGACCGCCGTGGTCGGCTACTCCACCCGCTTCACGCGCCCCGTCGTGGTCCCGGACCCCGGCGACGTCACCGTCGAGGTGAGCGGCACCGTCCGCTCGACCGACCCCGAGACCCGCCGGGTCGTCGTCGACCTGACCGTCACCTGCGACGGGGCGACCGTGCTCACCAAGACCCGCGCCACCCTCGCGCTGGCCTGACCGAGGTCACCCGCGGGCCCGCTCAGCGCGGAGCCGGCCCCGTCGTCGTGCCCAGCCGCAGCCTGACCTGAAGCGTCGTGTCGGTCCGGCCGCCGCCCGCCAACCGGGCCAGGACCGCCTCCGCCGTCCGGCGCGCCTTGTCCACCACCGGCTGGACCAGCGTGGTGAGCTCGTGCGGGGCCAGCCACGGGATCGACACCCCGTCGAAGCCGACGACGCTCACGTCCTCCGGCACGCGCAGCCCCAGCTCCCCGCAGGCCTGCACCACCCCGGCGGCCAGCACGTCCGACTGCGCCACCACCGCCGTCGGGCGGGTGGCGGCGGGACCCTGCAGCAGCGTCAGCCCGGCGGTGCGGCCCTGCTCGACGGCGTTGGCGGGGGTCTCCCACACCGCGACGGGGGTCAGCACGTCGTGGACGCCGTCGAGGCGGTTGACGTTGTCCGCGAAACCGCCGTCGGCCCGACGGGCGGGGGCCAGCAGCCCCTCCTGCCCGTCCAGGCGCCAGGGCATCGTCACCACGGCCACGTCGCGGTGACCCAGCCCCATCAGGTGCCGGACGGCGGCGGCCGTCCCCTCGCGGTCGTCGATGCGCACCATGGACGCCTCGGGGACGTCCGGGCCCTCGACGGCCACGACCGGCAGGCCGCGCCCGGTGGCCACGGCCAGCGCCGGGTCGTCGGCCAGGCCCCCGGTGGCGAACACCAGGGCGTCCATGGCTGCGGCCCGGTACTGCTCGGCGGGCGGCGCGCTGACGTCATGGGTCATCGGCAGCAGCAGGATGGCCAGGCCCTCGCCGGCCAGGACGTCCACCAGGCCGTCCAGCATCGTCACGACGTAGGGGTCGCGGAAGGCGTCGCGGAGCCGTTCGCCGACCACGACCCCGACGACGCCGGACCGGCCCCGGCGCAACGAGGCCGCGGTGGGGTCGGGACCGGCGTAGCCGAGCTCCCGAGCGGCCGACATCACGCGCTCCCGGGTCGCCTCAGCCACCGGACCGGCGCCGGAGAACGCGAGGGACGCCGTCGAGGGCGAGACCCCGGCCGCGGCCGCGACGTCGCTGAGGGTGGCCCGGCCGCCGGGGCGTCGGCCGTTCGGGTGCGCGGGCATGGGCTCCTCGGGTGGACGGGTTGGCTCCTGGACCAGTGTGACGTAGCATCGTCCGGTCGTGATCGAATCGATTCGACCTTGGCGGTCCGGACCACCGACCGTCAACCGACGTCGAGCACGAGGAACCTGCCGTGAGCGCCAGCACCACCAGTACTGCAACCCGGGCCGAGCGGAGCGCCGTCGCGGCGGCCCGCACCTCGGTCTACGTCTGCTTCGCCGTCAACGGGCTGCTGCTGTCGTCCCTGCTGGCCCGGTTGCCCGCGGTGCGTGACGACCTGGGCCTGAGCCCTGAGCAGCTGGGCATCACGCTGCTGGCGGCGTCGGTCGGCTCGGTGCTCGCGCTGCCGACCGCGGGCTCGCTGGTCCAGCGCCTGGGCGTGCGCCCGGTCATCCTGGTCGCGGCCGTGCTCGGCGCCGTCGGCGTCGCCTCGGCCGGGTTCGCGCCCGACCGCCTGGTGCTGGCGCTGTCCCTGTTCACCTGGGGCTTCGCCAACGGCGCCTGGGACGTGGCGATGAACGTCGAGGCCGCCGACGTGGAGCGCAGGCTCGGCACGACGATCATGCCCCGGTTCCACGGGCTGTGGAGCGTGGGCACGGTCCTCGGGGCCACCGGCGCGGTCGTGGCGTCGTACCTGTCGATCGGTCGTGCGCCGCACCTGGCGGTGGTCTCGCTCGTGGTCCTGGTGGGAGCGGCCGTGGCGGTGCGCAACTTCCTGCCGGCCGAGCTGGGCTCCCGCGGTGCGGCCGCCGACCACGCGGCCCGCAGCGCGACCGCCGGCGCCGACGGCGGCCCGAGCCGCGGCTACAGCCTCCGGGACGCCTGGACCGACCCGCGCACCCTGCTGATCGGCGTCACCATGCTCGGCTTCGCGCTGGCCGAGGGGATCGCGGGGGACTGGCTGGCCATCGCCGTCATCGACTCCCGCGGGGCCGAGGAGTGGGTCGGCTCCACGGTGTACGGGGTCTTCCTGACCTCGGTGATGGCAGGCCGGTTCCTCGGTCCGGCGCTGCTGGACCGCTTCGGCCGCTACCGCCCGCTCCTGGTCATGGCCGGGATGGTCGCGCTGGGCGTGGTCTGCGTCGTGTTCGTGCCCGGTGTCGTCGGCGCCGTCCTCGGGGCCGTCCTCTGGGGCGTCGGCGTCAGCCTGGGCTTCCCGGTGGGCATGACGGCCGCGGCCGACGACCCGGTGCGGGCCGCCGTGCGGGTGTCCGTGGTCGCGTCGGTCGCCTACACGGCGTTCCTGGCCGGGCCGCCGCTGGTCGGCCTGCTGGGCGAGGCGTTCGGCACCGACCTGGCGCTGCTCACGGCCTGCGGCGCCGCGCTGCTGGCCTTCTGCACCGCGGCGTCCATGCGCCCGCCGGCCGAGGTCGGCGACGTGGACCCGGACGAGCGCCCGCAGGGCGAGCACGGTCCGGACGGGGTCTCGACCGACGACTGGGACCAGGACGGCGAGCGGTCGCCTAGCCTGACCCGGTGAGCTCCCTCGCCGACCTGACCACGCTCCGGGTCGGCGGACCCGCCGCCCGGACGGTCGTCGCCGACGACAGCGACCAGCTGCTCGCGGCCGTCCAGGACGTCGACGCCAGGGGTGAGCGGCTGCTCATCGTGGCGGGCGGGTCCAACCTCGTGGTGTCCGACGACGGCTTCGACGGGACCGTGGTGCACGTCGCCGTCCCGGCCGGGGGTGGCGTGACCGTCGGGGACGCCGACGCCTGCGGGGGCGCCGACCTGCGGGTGCAGGCCGGGGCGGACTGGGACGGTCTCGTCGCGCTGGCGGTCGACCACGGCGGGGCCGGGTTGGAGGCGCTGTCCGGCATCCCGGGCAGCGTCGGCGCCACCCCGGTGCAGAACGTCGGCGCCTACGGGGCCGAGGTCGCCGACACCGTGGCCACCGTGCAGGTCTGGGACCGGGTCGAGCAGCGGGTGCGCACCCTGGCCAACCGGGACTGCGCCTTCGGCTACCGCGACTCCGTGCTCAAGCGCGCCGCCTCGGCCGGGCCGGACGGGATGGACCGCTACGTCGTGCTGCGGGTGCAGCTGCAGCTCCTGCTGGCCGACCTGTCGGCCCCGGTCCGCTACGCCGAGCTGGCCCGCCGTCTGGGCGTGCAGGTGGGCCAGCGGGCCCCGCTGGGTGAGGTCCGCGACGCGGTGCTGGCGCTGCGGTCGGGCAAGGGCATGGTGCTGGACCCCGCCGACCACGACACGTGGAGCGTCGGGTCGTTCTTCACCAACCCCGTGGTGCCGGCGGCCGACCTGCCGGCCGTGCTGGCCGACGCGCCCACGTGGCCCGCCGGCGACGGGCTGGTCAAGCTGCCCGCGGCCTGGCTCATCGAGCACGCCGGCATCGGCAAGGGCTTCGGCCTGCCCGGGCCCGCGGCGGTGTCCACCAAGCACACCCTGGCCCTGACCAACCGGGGCGGCGCCCGGGCGGCGGACGTGGTCGCCCTGGCCCGTCAGGTGCGCGACGCCGTGCGGGCCGAGTTCGGCGTCACCCTGGTGCCGGAGCCGCGGTTCGTCGGTCTGACGCTCTGACCTCGGGCCCTGCCGGACCCGGACCCATCCCGCTCGGATCCGACGGCGGTGGCGCCGCGAGCCACGCGTCGACCTCGCCGAGCCAGCGCCGGACGTCGTGCTCGGGGGCGCGGGACAGGCGCAGGCTGTGCCGGGCCAGCTCGGCGAGGGCGTCGTCGGTGAGCCCCACGACGTCCCGGGCGGTCTCGTACTGCGCCGTGAGCCGGGAGCCGAACAGCAGCGGGTCGTCGGCCCCCAGCGCCACCGCGGCGCCGGTGGCCAGCAGGGCCGCCAGCGGGACCTGGTCCGCGGTCGGGTACACACCGAGCCCGACGTTGCTGCCCGGGCAGACCTCCAGCCCGACCCCGGCGGCGACCACGCGCTCCAGCGTCCGCGGGTCCTCGACGCTGCGGACCCCGTGCCCCAGCCGGTCCGGGTGGAGCGTGGCCAGGACGTGGTCGACGTGATCGGCACCCAGCAGCTCACCACCGTGGGGCACGCTGGCCAGCCCCGCGCGTCGGGCGAGGGCGAACGCGGGGGCGAACGCCTCGGTGTCGCCGCGACGCTCGTCGTTGCTCAGGCCGAACCCCACGACGTCGCCGGGACCGTCGCCGGCGTACCGGGCCGCCAGCCGGGCCAGGGTGCGCGCGTCCAGCGGGTGCCGGACCCGGCTCGCGGCCACCACGACCGCGACCTGGCAGCCGGTGGCCGTGGAGGCGTCCCGGGCGGCGTCGAGCACGATCTCCAGAGCCGGGGTCAACCCGCCGACCAGGGGTGCGTAGGACGTCGGGTCGATCTGCAGCTCGAGCCGACGGGACCCCTCGGCCGCGTCGTCGGCGGCGGCCTCGTGCACGAGCCGCCGCATGTCGGCCTCGTCGCGCACGCAGGACCGGGCCGCCTCGTACAGCCGCTGGAACCGGAACCAGCCCCGTGCGTCCGCCGGCACCCGGAGCAGGTGGTGCTCGCGCAGCAGCTCCGGCAGGGGCAGGTCGTGCCGACCGGCCAGGTCGGACAGCGTCTGCGGACGCATCGAGCCGGTGAAGTGCAGGTGCAGGTGCGCCTTGGGCAGGCCCTGGAGGTCACGCCGACCGCGGGGGGTGTGGTCCCTCCGGGGGGTCGTGGTGTCCGGCACCGGCCGATCCTGCCAGCCGCCGGCGCCGGGGCCGCACCCGGCGCGGCAGGACCGGGCCCGGCCGCTACAGCAGGCCGTGCCGGGTCGCGACGACCACGGCGCGGGTCCGGTCGTCGACGTCGAGCTTGGCGAACACGCGGAGCAGGTGGGTCTTGACCGTGGCCTCGCCGATGAACAGCCGTCGGCCGATCTCGCCGTTGCTCCAGCCCTCGGCGACGCCGCGGAGCACCTCGGTCTCGCGCGCGGTCAGCCGTGGGCCCTCCGGGGTGCGCACCCGGCTCATCAGCCGCGCCGCCACCGACGGGGTCAGCACGGTCTCGCCGCGTGCCGCGGCCCGGACGCCGGCGACGAGGACGTCCGGGCCGGAGTCCTTGAGCAGGTAGCCGCGGGCCCCGGCCTCGACGGCGCGCAGGATGTCCGCGTCGGTGTCGTAGGTCGTCAGCACCAGGACGGCGGCGCCCGGGTCCCGGCGCAGGACGGCGGCCGTGGCGTCGGCGCCGTCCAGCCCCGGCATCCGCAGGTCGGTCAGCAGGACGTCGGGGGACAGCTCCGCGTGCAGCCGGACCGCCTCGTCCCCGTCGGACGCCTCACCCACCACGCGCAGGTCCGGCTCGAGACCCAGCAGCGCGACGATCCCCGCCCGGACGACCGGGTGGTCGTCGGCGACCAGCACCGTGATGCTCACCGGCTGGGCACCTCGACGGCCAGCCGGGTCCCGCCGCCGTCGAGGGGGTCGAGGCCCACCCGGCCCCCGACGTCGCCGGCCCGGGCCCGCAGCCCGTCCAGGCCGAACCCACCCGGGCGCCCGTCCGGGTCGCAGCCCACCCCGTCGTCGCTGACCTCCAGGCGCAGCGGCCCGGCGTCCTCGCGGTGCAGGCGCAGCCCCACGGTTCGGGCCTCGGCGTGCTTGCGGACGTTGGCCAGCCCCTCCTGGGCGCTGCGCAGCAGGACGACGGCGGTCTCCGGGGTCAGCAGCCCGGTGAGGGAGTCGTCGACGTCCACCGTCACCACCAGCCCGGTCTCACCCGCGAACCGGTCGCCCAGGCGTCGTAGGGCGCCCGGCAGGTCCGCACCGTGCACGTCGACGGGCGAGAACGCCGCGACCAGCGCCCTGGCCTCCGCCAGGTTGGTCCGGGCCACGTCCTCCATGGTCGCCAGCCGCTGCTCGAGCGCCTCCGGAGAGGCCGAGGCCGCCTCGCGCCGGACCACCTGCGACAGCATCAGCAGGCTGGTGAACCCCTGGGCCAGGGTGTCGTGGATGTCCCGGGCCATCGACGCCTGGACCTGCGCGGCACCGGCCGCGCGCTCCGCCGCGGCCAGGTCGGTGCGGGTCGCCTCCAGCTGGGCGATCAGGTCGGCCCGGTCGGCCGACTGCTCGACGACCGAGCTGAACCACAGCCCGAGCGTCAGGCTGAACAGGAAGCTGACGACCACGGCGACCCCGGCGGTGCGCAGGGACCCGGCGTCGCCGCCCGCGGACAGCACGAAGCCGAGCAGCGCCGCCAGGGACACCACCGCCGTGACCACCCCGGCCCGGAGCCTGCCGTCCACGAGCATCCAGACCTGCGGGTAGGCCAGGAACAGCAGGAACGAGGTGCCCCCGTTGACCCAGAGCAGCACCGGCAGGGCGACGACCAGGACGCCGAGGTACCCGGCGGCGCGCCACTGCGAGCGGCTGCGGGCGGCCGGCCCGCCCAGCAGGGCGTACGCGGCTGCCAGCGCGACGAGGGTGCCCAGGCCGATCGCCAGCGGCAGGCCATCCGTCCGGCCGTCCAGCAGCAGGGCGAGCGCCGTCAGGGCCAGCACCACCCAGAACGCGGCGTGCCAGCCCACCACGGCCCGGTCCCAGGCGTGGGGCGCCGCCCGACCGTCGCGGTCCCGTTCGGCCGTGGACCGCACCGCCGGGACGGAGGACGTCGGTGGGATCATGACCGGCCCCTCAGCCGTGGCGCCGCGGCAGCCAGCGGAACGTCAGCCGTGCGAGCACCAGCCCGGCCAGCAGCCAGACCACCAGCACCACCGCGGTCTCCGTCGTCTGCCACGAGCCCGAGGGTTCCACCTGCAGCCAGCCCGTGTCATCGAGGAAGACCGACCGCATGCCCTGCGCCATCCACTTGAGCGGGAACAGCGACGCCACGTCGACCATCCAGCCCGGCAGCTCGCTGATCACGAAGTACACCCCCGAGATGAACTGCAGGACGATCATCGGCGGGGTCACGATCGCGCTGGCCGAGCGGGCGTTGGGCGGCACCGAGCTGAACGCGATGCCCAGCACCGTCCCGGCCGCCGCGCCCAGGACGACGATCCAGGTGAACCGCGCCCACAGCCCGGCGGTGGCGGGGAGCGTGACGTCGAACAGCACGACCGCGACCGTCAGCAGGATGACCAGCTGCAGCGCCGTGGTCAGCAGGACCTGGCCGATCTTGCCGAGGAAGAACGCGACCGGGGGCATGGGGGTGCCCCGCAACCGCTTGAGGGTGCCGTTGTCGCGCTCGATGGCGATCTCGATGGCCATCGTCTGGAAGCTGGTCAGCAGCACCCCGGCCGCAGCCACGCCGGCGACGAAGTACTGGCTGAAGCTGACCCCGGGGGCGATCTCGTCGTCGAACACCGACCCGAAGATCACCATCAGGATGGACGGGAACAGCAGGCTGAAGACCAGCGAGTCCCGCTGGCGCAGGAACTGCAGGGTCTCCACCCGGGTCCGGGAGGCGGCGACGGTCAGGGTGCTCATGCCGTCACCTGCTCGTGCCCGGCCTGACCGTGACTCACCAGGGTCAGGTAGACGTCCTCGAGCGAGGCGCGCTCCACCGTGAGCCCGGGGACCTCGCCCGACGGGTCAGCGGTCGCGTCCCGCTCGGCCAGCAGCCGCCGCACCAGGGCCGACGGGGCCGTGGTGCGCTCCTCCCGCGGGCGCCCGTCGGGGGCCCGCCACCGGACCACCGCCACCTCTCGCAGCGGCCCGCCCAGCTCGTCGGGCGGGGCGCAGGCCACCAGCCGGCCGTCGGCGACGACGGCGACCCGGTCGGCGAGCCGCGCGGCCTCGTCGAGGTAGTGCGTGGTCAGCAGGATGCTGGTGCCCGCGTCGCGCAGGTCCTCCAGCACCCCCCAGAACTGCCGGCGGGCCTCGGGGTCGAAGCCGGTGGTGGGCTCGTCCAGGAAGAGCAGCTCGGGCCGGCCGATGACGGCCAGGGCGACGTCGAGACGGCGACGCTGACCGCCGGACATCGCCGCGACCCGGGTCCGCAGCCGGTCGTGCAGCCCGACCAGCTCGGCGACCTCGGCCACCGGACGCGGGTCCGGGTACAGCGTCGCCCAGTGCCGCAGCAGCTCCGCGACGGTCAGGTCGAGCGGCTCGGAGGTGTCCTGCAGCACGATCCCCACCCGTGCCCGCCACCGCAGCGGGGCCTGCCACGGGTCGGTGCCGAGCACGGCCACGTCGCCGGAGTCCCGCCGGCGGTAGCCCTCCAGGACCTCGGTGGTGGTCGACTTGCCCGCGCCGTTGGGGCCGAGCAGGGCGAGCACCTCTCCGCGTGCGACGTCCAGGTCGAGGTCCGCGACGGCCACCCGTCGCCCCCCGCCGCCGCCCTGGGAGTAGCCCTTGCTCAGGCCCCGGACCCGGACCACCAGGTCGGTCCCCTCGGGCAGCGTCGCGTCCGGGGCGGCGGCGTCCGGGTCGGTGGCCTGGCGGGTCAGGGGTGGGTTCGAGGCCCGGGTGCCGGCTGGTGAGCTCATGCCACGAGCGTGCTCGGCCGGGACGTCCCGGCACGGGCCCCGGTGCACCGACGCCCGCGGCGACCCGGGGGGGGGCCCCGGCCGGGGGGGGGGGGGGCGGGGCGGGGGGGCGG
>JBBSQH010000014.1:0-71745 GCA_038258055.1 Actinomycetales bacterium | reverse complement strand
GACGGTCTTGTCGCTGGCTCGCACCAGCTCCACCGCCTGCTCCCGGAACTCCGGTGAGTACTTGCTCCGTCGGCCCATCAGGACCCCTTCCTCGGGCGAGAAGCCCAAGATCAGGGTGTCCACCGAAGCGGGTCAACTCCAGTGCGTCGGTGGGATTGTCGCTACGTAGTTCAGCAGCGCGCGGGTCTGCTCGATGGCTCGGGAGTCGCTGCTGGGTTCGATGGTGGCGAGTTGGCGGCTGGCGGCGCCGGCCAGTACCGCGGCGTGCCGTCGGGCGGTGTCCGTGACGTCGGGGTTGCTGGTGAGGCGGGCGGCGTGCTCGCTGAGGGTGGCCTGGGCCCGGGCGAGCAGGACGACATCGCTCGGCGCGATTGCGTCGGCCCTTCCCAGCAGTTCGACGACCGCTTCCTGGGCGAGGGGGACGTGGACGGGCGCGCGGACGGCCTCGGGTCGGGTGCGGGGCTGGCGGAGGGGAGCGACGTCGGGCAGGGGGCCTGGGCCCTCTGGAACGACGGGTTGGCCGGGTCGTAGATCGGCTCCATGGGGTTGGTGGCATAAAGGGGCAGGAGTCCCTCGGCTTTCATCTGTCGCATGACGCCGGCGACCGGCTTGGTGAAGCCGGACAGGCTGCGCTCCGCGGGATCGAACCCGCCAAGGCGGTACGTCTCCTCGCGACTGCACTCGCCGCCGCCTGCCGCCTGGGCGGCGAAGGTCTTGGCCTGGACCGGACGGTTCCTGCGCGCATCCCCGCGTCCGCCGACTAAGGCGACCAGGAGCGGCCCTGTGTGGCCGGGATCTTCAAGACCACGACGGGCGAGGACAGCCAGGCTCGGGGTACCCGGCTGCCGATCGGCCGCGGACAACCGGGACCGCTGCTGGCCGAAGCGCGACACCCCGGCAGTCGCGGTGGTAGGGGCACGACGCACGGGGATGACGCGGGATCGCGGGCAGTCTTCATCGGGCGCCGACAGCGGTCTGACCGACTCCCGAGCGAGAGCGAGGCACCTACGACCCCGGATGAACCTGCATCCCAGGGTGGACTGCCCCATGGTGGACGGGACGGAGTCGAACGAGCCGAGACGAGGCAGCAGCATGACCGCCACGACCACAAGCCGCAGACGACACGTTCGACGGGTGGTCACGAGCCTCGCAGCAGCCACGTTGCTGAGCGGTTGCGCCTCGAGCGACGGCACTACGACAGCCGCGCCGGTGGACGCGACGACGACCGCACCAGCCACGTCAGGGACGACGCCTCCGAGCCCGACGACCGCACCGTCCGAGCCCGCGACCACCTCCCCGGACCTCGAGACGTCTCCAGCAGCCCCGGCCTCGGACGCCTCGGACGCCTCGAGCGACGACGTCGGCGGGGTCCCGACGTCCTTGCTCGAGGCGCCCTTCTCCGGCTACCCCGACGTGCAGGAGGAGGTGGTGGCCTGGTCGCTGGAGTGCCCGCCCGACTTCGAGGCCCCCGTCCCTGAGCGGGCTGCGACCATGGGCACGGCGCGCCGGGACCTCGAGTCCGAGTCGTTCACCATCCGGCAGGTGGCGGTGTTCGACTCCGCCGAGGACGCGGCCGCGGCGGCTGAAGCGCTCGGCCGCTACGCACAGGAGGAGTGCGCCGGGGAGTACGAGCCGCAGCCCGGGTTCGTCGCCAGCCGCAGCACGGTGCAACCGCTGGACAGCGGGGATCAGGGTGTCCTCGTGGACACGGTGGCCGAGGACAACACCTCCGCGACCGCGGTACTACGACGCGGAACCGCCGTGGCGCTGGTCAAGGCCGCCGCGCTACCGCCGTACCCGGGCGGACGCAGCGCGGTCGAGGACGTCCGCACCGCCGTCCCGCTGGTGTTCGAGCAGTTGTGCCGCTACGAGGAGGACGCCTGCTGAGGCAGGCAACGCACCAGCGACCGCACCATGCTGGTGCTGGCCAGGTCTCGGGCCCCTACGGGTCCAGTCACCGGTCGCCGGTCGCCGGTCGCCGGTCGCCGGTCGCCAGGTGAGGATCGTCAGCGGGACGCTGACCGTACGGGGATCCCCAGCCGGACGGGGCGCCCGATGGCCTCTGGAGCCGAATACCGCCTCGATCGGCTGTCGCCGGGGCCAGCTGCGTCACTCAGGGGTCGTCTGCTGGGACAGGTCCTCGGGACGGGTGGGTGTCACCCACTCGTACCGCAGACCCCGGTCCCAGGAGGCGCAGGGGTGGCTAGCGACCGGTCGGGCTCACGTGGCCTGAAGGGCACGCAGGACCCGGTGGACGTGCGCGGTCAGCCAGTTGTCCGTGAACGGCCTGGTGCGCAGCAGCCAGCGGTGCAGTACTGGGCCCATGAGCAGTTCGGCGCCGTCGACGGCGTCGGGCACGTGGGCGGCGCATAGGCGGTCTGCCACAGCCCTCAGCTGCGGACCGAGAAGGCGGTCGAGTACTTGCGGGCCGAGGTCGGGATCGTTCTGCAGTTCAGCGATGACGGCCCGCAACAGACGGTCGGTGGCGGGATCCTGCAACTCGGCTACTGTCCCCGCCATCAGCGCTGCGAGATCGTCGCTGAGCCGGCCGCTGTTGGGCACGACCACCGTCCCGTTAGCGTCCGTGCTGCGCGTCAGGAGAGCGTCGAAAAGAATGGCGGCCGGCGTGGGCCAGGTGCGGTACAGCGTCTGCTTGCCTGCACCTGCACGCGCGGCGATGCCCTCCATAGTGAGGCCGGCGAGCCCCACGTCGGCTGCCAGGTTCAGGGCTGCGGCATGGACGCGGGCGCGGGTGCTGGCTCGGGCCGCCATGGGCGTACCCCCTTCAGTGGTCGATCGCTGGCCATGCGGACGTGAATGCAGGATCCCGCCTGTAGTCCTCGAGGCGTCGGGACAGGGCAGCAGCCACGGCTGTCGGCGCGTCATCGCCGACGAGGACACGCAGTCGATGGTCCGTGGCGTCGTTCACGTGCTGCAGGACGGCGGCGGCGACGTCTTCGGGGTTGGCGCCGCCGCCGGTGCCGCTGGTCGCCCACGGGACATCAGGGGTCCCGAACAGCTCTTGACGCAGGGCGTCGTAGGCGGGGTCGGGCGGGGCGAAGCGCATGCTGCCCGTGGCCCACTCCGTATCGACCTCGCCCGGCTCGATGATGCTGACTCGTACTCCGAGGCCGGCGACTTCCTGCGCCAGCGCCTCGCTCTGCGCCTCCAGGGCCCACTTGGTGGCGCCGTACAGCCCGAGGGTCGGCATCGTCCCGACTGCGCCCACCGTCGAGATCTGGACGATGTGGCCCGAGCCTTGGGCCCGCATCACCGGAAGCGCCGCCTGCACGAGCCACATGGGACCGAACAGGTTGGTGTCGAACACCTCTCGGGCGGACGCCTCGTCCACCTCCTCGACCGCACCAACGAGTCCGTATCCGGCATTGTTGACCAATACATCGAGACGCCCGGTCAGATCGATTGCGCGCTGCACGGCCGCGCCCGCGGCCCTACGGTCCCGGACGTCCAGGAGGTGCTCCACGACGTTCTCGTGCTTCGGGGAGGTATCCGGACGACGAACCGTGCCCACCACCTGATCGCCCGACCGCGCCGCGGCCAAGGCCAGCGCTCGTCCGAGACCTCGTCCACTGCCTGTCACCAGCCACGTTTTCCCCATCGCCATCGTCCAACCGTACCCCACAACGAGACGCAACGTCTCGTTAGCGACGTTGGGCTCGGACGCACTCACGTCGCCTGCTCGACGGACCGCCTCAGAGCGGCGACCGGTCGCCGCCAATCCAGCAGGTAGCTCGTTCGCGAGGGAGGGTGCGGTCGCCTGCGAGCCGTGCGGGCGGCACGTCCAGGCGCTCCCGCCTGGCCTGAGGTTGGGAGACTGTGTTCCAGCCCGGGAGGTGAACATGGTGGGGACGCTGCGACCGTCGCTAGTGGCATGCGGGCGACGGCACTCCCTCGTTGTGCTGCCTGATCGGACGGTAGCCTCCACGGGCGCCAGCGCCGGTGGTGAGTGCGCCGTCGCGGGGTGGCGTGACGTCGTCTCCGTGGCTGCTGGCAACGTCCATCCGGCGCGGAACACCGGGAGGTCGCACTCCCTGGGCCTGCGCGTGGACGGGACTGTGCTGTCGACCGGTTGGGACGCGGACGGCCAGTGCCAGGTCGGGGGCTGGAGCGACGTGGTCGCCGTTGCCGCAGGCTGGCGCCGCTCGCTCGGTTTGCTCGGTGACGGACGGGTCATCGCCGCTGGACGGGCTACCGAGGGTGCGTGCGACGTCCGGTCGTGGCGGGAGGTCGTCGCGGTGGCGGTCGGTGACTGGCACACCGTCGGCGTCCGGGCGGACGGGACCGCGGTCGCCACCGGCGTCGACCGGTTCGGGCAGTGCGCGGTGCAGGACTGGCGGGACCTGGTCGACGTGTCCGCCGGCTACCTGCACACCGTCGCCCTGCGCAGGGACGGGACGGTCGTGTCGGCCGGCCGCAGCGACGTCGGCGCATGCGACGTCAGCGGATGGAAGGACGTCGTCGCGGTCGCCGCCGGCAGCCACCACACCATCGCAGTGACAGCCGATGGCGCGGTGCTCTCAGCCGGCGACACCAGTCACGCCCAGGTCGCCGTCGCCGACTGGCGCGACATCGTGCAGGTCGCCGCCGGCGCTGCCCACACCATCGGACTACGTGCCGACGGCACCGTCCTGACCGCCGGTGACAACTCCGACGGCCAGTGCGCCGTCCTCGACTGGCCCCGTCGTCGCGACTGAGGACCGTCTCTCGGCGACCTCAGCGCCAGCCGCTGGGGCCGCGCTGGCCAGTGCACAGACCGGACGCCGTACTACGTCGGGCGTCAGCCGAGGTGCTCCAACAGTCGACGCAGGCCGTCGGCCAGGTCGCGTCGCTGCTGCTCGGACAGCCCGGCGAGGATCTGCTGCTCGGTCTGAAGATGTCCGGGCATCACCTCATCGACCAGGCTGCGCCCCGCGGCGGTCAGCGTCACGTGCACCGAGCGGCCGTCGCCGTCGGCGGCGCTGCGCCGGACCAGGCCCCGGGCCTCCAACCGGTCCAGCCGCTGCGTGATCGCGCCCGAGGTGACCATGGCGGAACGCATCAGCTCACCGGGGGTCAACCGGTACGGCTCACCGCCGCGGCGCAAGGTCGCCAGGACGTCGTACCCGGGCCCGTCCAGGCCGTGGCGGGCGAAGTTCTCCTTCAACCGTCCATCGACGAGCCGGGCGAGGGCCGACAGTCGACCCACGACCGCCATCGGCGACACGTCCAGGTCAGGCCGCTCGGCGGCCCACTGGTCGAGGATCGCATCCACATGGTCGGCCATCCGCCCAGCCTAGCCATTACCTTAGCCATGAGATACTTTGTCTCAGTGCTAAGAGATCGAGTCTTGCTTCTGCTCACCACGGCCGTCGCCCCCGCCGCCTGGGGCCTGACCTACCTCACCACCACCGAGCTGCTGCCCCCGGACCGCCCGCTGCTGGCCGCCGTCGTCCGGGCCCTCCCAGCCGGGCTCCTACTCGTGGCGATCTCGCGACGGCTCCCTCACGGCTCGTGGTGGTGGCGCGCAGCGGTGCTGGGGCTCCTCAACATCGGGCTGTTCTTCTCCCTGCTCTTCGTCGCGGCCTACCGGTTGCCCGGCGGCGTCGCCGCCGTGGCCGGCGCGGTGCAGCCGCTGATTGTCGCCGGGCTCGCCGCGGGACTGCTCGGGGAAAGGCTGCGCCTGCGCACGGTGCTGACCGGGCTCGCAGGGATGACCGGGGTGGCGATGCTCGTCCTCAACGCCCAGGCGCGTCTGGACCTCCTCGGCGTCGCGGCCGCACTGGGTGGCGCGGTCTCGATGGCCGTCGGGGTGGTCCTCACCAAACGCTGGGGACGCCCGGCACCCCTGCTCGCCATGACCGGATGGCAGCTCGTCGTGGGCGGGATGCTGCTGGTCCCGGTCGCGGTGCTCGTCGAGGGCCCCCCACCCGCGTTGAACGCGACCCACGTGACGGGCTTCCTCTTGCTCAGCGGGGTCGGGACCGCGCTGGCCTACAGCCTGTGGTTCCGCGGCGTCCACGCCCTGCCCGCGACCGCCGTGACGTTCCTCGGCCTGCTCTCGCCCCTGGTCGCAGCAGCTGCCGGCTGGGTGGTCCTTGACCAACGGCTCAGCACCGGACAGCTCGCCGGCGCCGCGGTCGTGCTCGCCGCCCTGGTCATCGCCCTACCACAGGGAGCGAGATCCCGCGGGGGACCTGCCACTGCGGACGGGCCGCCAGGACACGACCTGAGCTCGTCGAATCCTGTGGGAGCGTGGCGCGCATGAGCGTGGAGCGAGTGGTGCCGGATCTGCTCAGCCGCTCGCTGGAGGACGCCACGGCCTTCTACAGCCGGATCCTCGGCCTCGAGCCGGTGATGGACCACGGCTGGATCGTCACCCTGGCGCACCCGAGCCGCCCTGGGGTGCAGATCAGCGTCATGACGCACGACGAGACCGCGCCGGTGGTGCCCAGCGTCTCGGTGCAGGTCGACGACGTCGACGCCGCTCATCAGGCCGCGGTCCGCGAAGGTGCGGAGATCGTGCACCCCCTCACGGACGAGCCCTGGGGAGTGCGGCGATTCTTCGTCCGGGACCCCGACGGCAACATCATCAACGTCCTCGGCCACCGCTGACCCGTCAGCCGTCCCAGGAACCGACCGTCTGCCGGTGACCTCGAGCCTCCACGGCTGGCGTCACGCCAGCCACCCCGGCCGTCACGCAGGGGATCGTCAACTGACAATGCCCAGGCCAGCCGCTCCGCATCGTTCAGCCGGCTCCGACCACGGGGATCAGGATCGGGAGGTTGATGAGCAGGTGGAGCAGCATGCCCGCCACCAGGTTGCGGCGGATCAGGGCCATAGCGGCCACGGCCACCGCGCCGGGCAACTGGTGCAGCAGCCAGGATGGTCCGAAGAACACAAGGTGCGGTCCGATGAAGATCGCCAGGCTCGCGGCAGCGCCGACCGACCTGGCCCAGGGTCGTGCCCCGAAGACGGCGCCCAACCGCTCAGCCAGGAACCCGCGGTAGACGATCTCCTCGGTCACAGCCGCGGTGACGATCAGCACCAGCGCGCCGGCGAGCCCCAGGGCCGCGATCGTCGCGATGCCCTCGTTGTCCTCCTGGGGAGCGGCGAGGCTGAGCAGCCACGACCACGCCATCACGCCTCCGAAGGCGTACAGCACCCACTCCAGGTCACGGCCACTCGGGCGGCGCAGCAGCAACGACGGCAGTCCCAGACGCTCGACACCCAGCACCACCAGCACGAGCAGTCCGGCTCCCAGCCACTTCCATGGGTCCCCGGCCACCGGCCCGGACAGTCCGAACCTCAGGTCAACACCGGCGACGGAGTCGAACGGGGGTCCGCCGTACAGGCCCAGGATGAGCGCCCCTCCCAGTGCCAGGCTCAGCAGCAGCCGTCGGCGGGTCAACGACCAGACGTCCGACGGGGCGCGCAACTCAGCGAGCATGGTCGACATCCCGGAGAGCACCTTTCTAGAGTACTCACTCTAGAGTCAATGATCTAGTGTGCTGGCTCCATGGAATCGACCGAACGTCCCCGCGCGACCACCGCCAGGCGTGGTGGTCGCCGTCAGGACATCATCGCCGCGGCTCGTCGGTGCATCGCGAGCCACGGTTTCCAGCGCGCCACCACGGCGGAGATCTGCGAGGCCGCCGGAGTCTCCTCAGGAACTTTCTTCCACTACTTCCCGACCAAGACCGCTGTACTGGCCGCCGTCTTGGAGGAAGACCTGGAGACCACACGGCTGGCGTTCGAACGAATTCGCGTTGCCGCGGACCCGGATGCGGGGCTCGCCCTGACGCGGTGGCGGGAGCACGTCCTGTCCGAGGCCGCCGACGACGAGATGGCCGGCTTCGTCGCCGCGGTGGGCACCGTGCCGGACGACGACCGAGTCACGGCGGCGTTGCAAGCGGAGTCCGAGCTCGCCCGGCAGGTGCTCACGGAGGTGGCCGCCGCCGGGCAACGCCAGGGGACGGTGCGGCAGGACATGACCGCGGAGCAGGTGGCGCTGTGGTTGAGCGTCGTGGCCGATGGCTTGCTGGCGCACGTCGCCGAAGAGGCTGCCTCGGCGGATGTGCTCGGACTGCAGCTGCAGGACGTCGTCGACCGACTGGTCCGTCCCTAGTCAGGTCAACAGGCCGTTCTCCCGGGAAGTGGGCGTCAGTTCGTCCGATAGATGATGGTCTGCAGGGACGTCGGACACGCGCGGCCAGGCTGGGAGCCGACCTCAACCGGCCTGTGCCCGCCTATGGCTGAACGAGCAGCGCGACCGCGCCGCCTCGCGCCACCAGGACGGCACCGAGGACGAGACCGGTCGGCGCGCGGGAGATGGTCCACATCGCGCCGGCATCGCCGTAGGGCACGGACCGGCGCAGCGACAGGGAAATGTCAGCGATCAGGTACAGGAGCAGAATCACCGTGCTGGCGCCGACGAGGACCAACGGGAGCGTCCCGATGTCCCGGAACGCCACGGCGAGGAGGAGGACGACGGTCGTCTCGAACAGGAAGCCGCCGGCGACGAAGAGCCAAGCAGCCGCCGCGGAAGGGTTGTGCCGGGCGAAGGTGGACGCGTAGCCGGGGTCGTCCGGTGACAGCCAGCGTTGCCCTCGTCGCAGCGCCAGGTGGGGAGGCCGCTGCAGACGTACGCGCATGTCACTGCGGGGCACAGCGAGTCCCCAGCCCGCGAGGTAATGCCCGGCCTCGTGCACGAGGACGCTGCCCCAGGCGACACCCAGCACTGCGCCAGCCAGCAGCACGAACTCCAGCGCCACGGGGGCCATGCCCGCACCCTAGAGGCGCAGACGGCCAGTCCAGCCCCAGCGGCAGGACTCGTCCGCCCGGGGCCCCTCAGCGAGGACGACCTCGTCGGAGGCGCCGAGCTCCACGGCACCGAGCCCCACAGCCGGGACCCCTTGCCTGGTGATGGCGCCCGGGACCGGTGCGCCCGGTTCACGATCGGCTGCTGGGGACGGCGCCATCTGACGAGCCCACGGGGCGGCGGCGTGTGCCGATCCGCTTCGGAGGGGTGCCGTCGTAGGTTCGCAAGGCAGGTAGTCGCGGGGACGCGGGTACGTCAGCGTGCCGTTCTGGTCAGGGCTTATTGGTTGGGGGGCACGGTGATGGCGGCAGCGACGGAGGTGCCCGTCGGTCCGGGAGCACGTGCGCTGCCGGCCGGCGCGGTGGCGCTGCGGTTCGTGTCCTTGGCCCTGCTGGTGCCAGTGGTCCTGCTGTTTGGGACGTTCTACTGGTGGGCGGTTGGCCTGGAGTCGACCCTGGAGACCGAGCTGCCGTCGTCGGCGACGTTGGCTGCGGCGTTCTCCCTGTACGGGTCGGTGCCGGTGATGGCCGGCTCCGCGGCCTGGAAGGCCCGCCAGGTCGAGGTGTACCTAGCGGGCAAGCCCGCCAGCCGTGGGCGTCCGCAAAGCTTCCTGGCGCTGCTGTGGCCGGTACCCGTCGTGGGCTGGCCGTCTTCCTCGTGTTGCTCGGCGTGAAGCATCCACTGGGGTCGGCGGACAGGCCGGCAGGTGGTGCCTTCGGTGCCGCCTCGGCCCGGACGTGCTGCCGGTGCCCGGGCTCAGGGGCCGACTGGCCCGGCTGAGAGTGCAAGATCAGCCGCGTCAGTTCCCGCTTCGCAGAAAGCCATCTGTGCCTTCCACAGGCCCGGGTTGACCATCAGGAGGTTTCGATCGCCCTGTTGTAGTGAAGCGGTTCTGGGCCTCAACCTTGGCCCGAGCTGCGAAGTGCACAGTCATCTCGACGCCACCGGAGGCACGGCATGTCCGACCTAGCCACAACCGGAACCGGCGCGGTCACGGGTGAGGTCAGACCCCTGTGGAGCATCGGGGATGTGTCAGCGTTCCTGGGGGTCCCGGTGGCGACTCTCTACCAGTGGCGCCACCTCGGGACTGGACCCAAGGCGTACCGGCTCGGCAAGCACCTGCGCTACCGCCAAAGCGACGTGGAGGCGTGGCTCGCGAATCAGGTGGCCTGACGTGGGCAACGTCGCCAAGAGGAGGAACGGCCGGTGGCGGGCCCGGTACCGAGACCCGTCCGGAAGGCAGCGGTCCCGTGACTTCACCCGCAAGATCGATGCGCAGCGGTGGTTGGCCTCGATGGATGTCGCTATGGGCCGGGGTGAGTGGCTCGACCCGGGGCTGGGCAACATCACGCTGGGGGAGTGGTCCCAAGGCTGGCTGGCCAGGCAGTCGCAGCTGAAGCCGTCAACCGCGCTGCGCTATGAGGGGCTGCTCGAGAATCAGGTCCTCCCGACCTGGCGTGACGTCCGGTTGAGCGAACTTGCTCACTCCGCCGTAGCCGACTGGGTGGCGGGGCTGAGCCGGGCGGGGCTGTCACCTTCGTCGGTGCGCCACGCGCACCGCGTCCTGTCCCTCATGCTCGGCTCAGCCGTCCGTGATGGCCGTCTACCGCGCAACGTCGCCGCTGGGGTCCGTCTCCCACGAGTGGAGGCAAGCGAGAAGCGGTTCCTCAGCCACACCCAGATCCGTGCGTTGGCAGCTGCGGTCGGGGAGCCCTTCGACGTGGTGGTGCTGGTGCTCGCCTTCACCGGTCTGCGTTGGGGGGAACTAGCTGCGCTGCGAGTCCGCGACGTCGACCTGCAGCGCCGTCGCGTGCACGTCACGAGGTCCATGACAGAGATCCGTGGCAGGGCCGTCTTTGGCACTCCCAAGAACCACCAACGTCGCTCCGTGCCGTTGCCCGCGTTCCTTGTCGAACCGCTGCACGCTCAAGTGGACGGGCGAGCGCCGGACGAGCTTGCTTTCACCAGCCGCAGCGGAGCTGTGCTCCGCAACCGGAACTTCCGCACTCAGGTGTTTGATCGCGCCGCCCGCGAGGTGGGGTTGGAAGGGCTGACCCCGCACGAGCTGCGTCACACCGCCGCGTCGCTGGCCATCGCCGCTGGCGCCAACGTCAAGGCCGTGCAACGCATGCTGGGCCACGCTTCGGCAGCCATGACCCTCGACGTGTACGCCGGTCTGTTCGCCGACGACCTCGACGAGGTCGCGCGGGTCCTAGACGCGGCCTACTCCGAGAGTGAGGCCATACTGAGGCCAAACGGCCCTCCAGCGGCGTCGCCGCCTAGTGCGGGTGGGGCTCAGCAGGCCTCTGACCTGCGGGTTAACCCAGTGCCCCCGGCTGGACTCGAACCAGCAACCTACGGATTAGAAGGCCGTTGCTCTATCCATTGAGCTACGGGGGCGGGGCCGTCGTCGTGCGGTGGGACTGACGGCGGCCCGCGTCCGGTCCAGGCCGCCGACCTGGCCAGAACGGTAGTGGTTACGCCGACCGGGTGTCCCGTGCTCGGGCAGGACGCTCGACGAGGACGGCCCCGCCCGGCCGCCGGTGAGGCGGGAGAGCGGGGCCGTCGGTCGGGCGGTCGGGTCGGTCAGGCGTTGGTCCCCTGACGACGACGGCCGGCGAGGAGCACGCCGGCGCCCATCAGCAGGAGCAGTACGCCGCCCAGGGCGACGGTGCCGGCCTCCGCGCCCGTCCGGGCCAGCGCCGAAGGACCCGCCGAGGTCCTCGTGACGGTCATGCCCTCGGTCCCTGCGCGTACCGGCGCGTAGCCCACCACCGGGGTGCGCGGCCCTGGGGTGCTGTCGAGCGGGGGGTCGACGACGGGGTCGATGACCACCGGGGTCTGCTCGTCCGGTTCGTCGACCGGGGGCACCGTCACGCCCTCGACCAGCAGCTCGACGTCGACGGGTTCGCCGGCGCCCTCGTCGTTGACGGCCAGGATCCGGAAGAGGTGGCGGCCGGGGGCGAGGTCGTCGAGGACGACCTCACGCACGTCGGCTTCGAGCTCCTGGTAGCCGCCGGAGTCGGGCCCGCTGACGCCGAGCACGTAGCCGAGGACCTCGGACGTGCCCTCGTCCTCGGGAGCGCCGAAGCGGACGGTGACCTGGCCACGACCGGTCTGCTCGACGGACACGCCGGTGGGGGCCGACGGGGCACGCCAGTCGTCGGTCTGCTCGTCGTCGGTGCCCGCCTCGCCGACGCCGTCATCGGTGATGGCGGCGACGCCGAAGCGGTAGGACGTACCTGCGTCCAAGCCCTCGAACAGATGGCTGCGCTCGTCCGGGCCGACGTCCTGGCTCAGGTAGCCGGGGACTCCTGCTTCCACGTCGAGCGTGACCACGCGACCGGGCAGGCCCATGGGAACGGCGCTCACCCGGTAGCCGATGATGGGGGAGTCGCCGTCCTGCGCGGGGACGTCCCAGCCGACCAGTACCGACGTGGCGCCGGTCTGCTCCGCGGTCACGTTGGTCGGGGCGGACGCCAGGGCCGGGGCCTCGGGGACCTCGAAGCGCAGGAAGGCCGGCACGCCCTGGCGGTCACCGGTGAGGGCGACGACACCGAACAGGTAGGAGCCGGGCTCGAGGTCGGTGAAGACGTGGGTCAGCGGATCGCCGGCGAGGACGGTCACCGTGCTCGACGCCTCGAGCAGGGCCAGCCAGTAGCCCAGGATCTCGCCGCTACCCGAGCTGGTGGGAGCGGACCAGGTCACCGTGGCGTCCGACCCGTCCACCACGACGGACAGGGCGGTGGGTGCAGAAGGCGCATCGGGATCGCCCGCCACGGACACGGCGATGCTCTCGTCGCCCAGGTCCGTGGTGATGGTGAGGGTGTACTCGCCGGGCATGACCTCGTAGAAGGTGAAGGCGCCGTCCTCGTTGGGCACGCTCGCGTCCTCCGAGGAGACGGCCGAGACGAGGGCGAGGGCGCTCATGTCGGTGACGCCGTCGGGGTCCCACGTGATCGCGACGTCGCCGTCGGGGTTGACGGTCGCGGCGAGGTTGATGGGGGCGATGCCCGCCTCGACGTCCTGCGCCGCCGCGGTGGTCTGCTCCTCGGCCTCGACCGGGACGGTCTCGTCGGCCACGGCGGTCGACTCGTCGGCCACAGCGGTCTCCTCATGTGCGACGGTCTCGTCGTCGGCGACGGTCTCGTCGGCCACAGCGGTCTCGTCGGCGACGGTCTTGTCGTCGGTGGGCGCGTCGGTGGGCACGTCGGTCACGGGCTCCTGGGGCGGGGCTTCGCTCCCGGGCTCGTCGGTCGGCGGCTCCTCGATCGGTTCCTCGACGGCGGGGTCCTCGGTCTCGACGGTGGGGTCCTGGGCCTGGACGGTGGGGTCCTGGGTCTCGACCACGGGGGCCTCGGTGGGTTCGTCCGCGACCGAGGACGGCTCGAGGACCTCTGCGGCGACCACCTCGGCGACCTCACCGGTCCCGGTCGAGTCGTCCGTGTCCTGGGCCATGGCGCTGGGGATGCCGGAGGCGCCGACGACGACCACCGCGGCGATCGCGGCGACCGCCCTGCGCCGTATCGACGACCGACTCGTCCTGGTTGGTCTCGCGTCCACTGCTTCGTGTCTCCTGTTGCTCGTGGACCCGACACCAGACCGGGGCTCACGCTCGCATCGACCAGCCGGACCCGCCGCTGGAGCGGGTGGCGGACCAGCGACCCGGACGGCGCAGCCCCCCGCCGCAGGGGGACGGGAACGGGTCGTCGGACCGGAGGTCGACCACGACGGCCCCGCCCGGCCGCCGTGGAGGCGGTCGAGCGGGGCCGTCGATGGTGCGGGTGGCTCAGGCGCTCGCCCCCTGACGACGACGACCGGCGACGAGTGCGCCCGCGCCCATCAGCAGCAGCAGGGCGCCGCCCAGCGCGACGGTGCCTGCCTCGGTGCCCGTCCGGGCCAGCGCGCCCTGACCCGCTGAGGTGTAGGTGACCGTCGCGGGGAGGGTCCCGGTCGAGCGGACCGGGGCGTTGTTGACGACCGGCGAGGTGACGACGGGGGTCTCGACGACGACGGGGGTGTCGTCCGGGGTCTCGTCAGGGTCGTCGACCACGGTCGGGCCGTCGACGGTCAGCTCGACGTCGACCGCCGCGCCGTCGGCGCCCTGCTCGTTCATGGCCAGGATGCGGAACACGTACCGGCCGGGGGCGAGGTCGTCGTGGACGACCTCACGCACGTCGGCGTCGAGCTCCTGGGACCCGCCGGAGTCGGGGCCGCTGACCCCGAGGACGTAACCGGTGAGGTTGGAGATACCCGGGTCCTCGGGGGCGCCGAAGCGGAACGTGACCTGACGAGCACCCGTCTGCCTGACCGAGACGTCGGTGGGCACCGACGGCGCCCGCCACTCCTCGGTCTGCTCGTCGTCGGAACCGGGTTCGCCGATCCCGTCGGCGGTGATGGCGGCGACGGTGAACCGGTACGGGGTGTCCGGCAGCAGGCCCGTGAACTCGTAGCCGAAGGTGTCCTCGGAGACCTCGTAGCGCTGGCCCCCGGGGGCGGAGGCCGCAAGACCGTCGTCGAGGACCCCGGTCAGGAGGACGGGGGACGCGGCCACGAGGTAGCCGATGACGGGGGAGGCGCCCTCTGCCGACGGGGCGTCCCAGGTCACCGGGACCGACGTCGGGCCGGTCTGCTCGGCCCGCACCCCGACCGGTTCACCGGGCAGCGCCGGCATGACCAGGGACGACGAGCCCGGGCCGCTGTGCGCGTACTCGGTGCTGGCGGTGACCTGCACCAGGTACTCGCCCGGGGCGAGGCCGTCGAGGACGAGCTCGCGCGGCGACACCCCGACCTCCCCGGCCAGCACGCCGTCCAGCGGGACGGAGTAGCCGGTCAGCGGGGAGTTGCCCAGGTCGGGGGACTCGTCCCAGCTGACGGTGGCGGTTCCTCCGCCCGAGGGCTGGGCCAGCACGTTCGCCGGTGCCGACGGGGAGCCCGAGACCGACACGGGGGACGAGGCGGTGTCGCCGTCGGCGAACGTGGCGAACGCCTGGACCGTCACGACGTAGTCGCCGGGGTCCAGGCCGCCGAACGTGGTCGACCGTGCGTCCACATCGAGGTCCTGGCTCTCGCCGCCCTCGACCTCCACCGTGTAGCCGGCCAACGGGGTGCCCCCGACGTTGCCGGGCTCCTCCCACGTGACGCCGACGATGCCGTCACCGACCTGGACCGCCTGGACCTGGGTGGGCACGCCCGGCGCGACCGTCACCTCCTCGGCGGCGGACTCGCTCTCCCCGTCGTCGCTGAGGGCCACGACGGAGGCGGTGTAGACGCCCGCCGGGAGGCCGGTGAACGTGGCGGTGCGGACGTCGGCGTCGACCTCCTCCGTCGGGTAGTGGTGGTAGTTGCGCACGGCCACCCGGTAGCCGGTGACGGCGCTGCTCCCCTCGTCGTCGGGGGCGGACCAGGTGAGCACCACGTCAGCTGCGTCGACAGCCACGTCGAGGCCGGTCGGGGGGCTGGGGGCGGTGGCCGGGGCCACGGTCACCGTGGTCTGGGCGTCGTCGAAGACCGCGTCCAGGTGGACGGTGTAGGTGCCCGCCGGGACGTCCTCCCAGGTGTGTGACGACGCACGGGTCGATGGCTTCGGACGCCCCGGGTCCTGCCTCGACCGCAGCCCCCAGCGGTGGCGGGCCGGCGTCCGGTCCAGGGGTGGACGGGTCGTCGGCGACGAGCGTCGGGTCAGGCTCCGCCACCAGCCCCTCGTCCGCGACGGGTTCGTCGCTCCCCGGCCCCTCAGCGGTGTCCTCGACGACCGGCGGAGGCTCGACGACCGCTACGTCCTCGGCCACCTCGCTCTCCTCGACCACCTGCGCCACCTCGGTCACCTGGGGTTCCGCCACCCCGGGTTCGGTCGGCTCGTCCTGGTCGGCCTCGCTGGTGGTGGTCATGGCTGCCGCCTCGGGATCAGTGGTGCCGGCCAGCGCGCTGGGGACCCCGGAGGCTGCGACGACGACCAGGGCGGCCAGCGCGGCGACCGTCCTCACCCGCATCGTCGACCGGCCCGGCTTCGTAGTGCCAGCGACCACTGGTTCGTGTCTCCTGAGTCCTGGGCCCGGCACCAGACCGCGGCTGGGGGGCTCATCGACATCGGGGTGGGAGACCTGAGCGCCTCGTGACGGCCGTACCGCCGCGGCGCACCGCTGTCGATGACCCGGACGGGTGTTACGTCATCGGTCACGGTCCGAAACAGCCGCGACACCTGCGGTGGGTTGGATCAGCCCCCCGCCCCCTTGACCCGTCCGGAGGACCCAGTGGCACCCACCCCGCCCACCGATGCCGAGCTCGACACGATGATCATCGCCCGCCTCGCGTCGATGGGGCTCGACATCACGCAGCTCCCGCCCGGCTCCACGGCCGACCCGGTGACCGGCAGCCCTGGCCAGCTGTCCGTGCTGGCCAGCCTCCGTTCGTTCATGCGCAGCACCGTGCCGACGCTGGCCGCCTACGTCGTCCCCGGCCCCGGTGGCAGCCTCGACCCGCGGTTGTCCCAGCAGGGAGCCCCGCCGCTGCTGTACCCCTCGGTGACGAGCGCCTGGACCGACCGGTGAGCGCCCCCACCGTCGGTACCGGCGGCGGCCTGGACACCGACCAGCCGACCGACCGTCACGTCGACCGGCGCTCGTTCCTGACCCGGATGAGCGTCCTGGCCGCCGTCGGCGCCTCGGCCGTCTCGCTGCCCGCCGTCGCCCACGCGGCACCGCAGGCGGTCCCCAGCGCCGTCGCCGTCGGGATCCGCCCGGAGGCGCTCGCCGACATCACCGAGCTCACGCTGGCCGAGGCCGCCATGCTCATCAGCCGCGGTCGCCTGACGTCGGAACGGCTCGTCGAGGCCTACCTGGACCGCATCGGCGCCTTCGACGACACCTACCAGGCGTGGAACACCGTCGTCGCCGACGCCGCCCTGGCCCGCGCCCGCTCGCTGACCGACCCACCGCGACGCTCGCTGCTGTACGGGGTGCCGCTGGCCATCAAGGACAACTACTTCACCGCCGGGATCGAGACCACGGCCAGCTCGTTCGCCTTCGAGGGCTTCGTGCCCGAGTTCGACGCGACGTCGGTGGCCAAGCTGCTCCAGGCCGGGGCGGTCGTGCTGGGCAAGACCCAGATGGGGCCGTTGGCCACGAGCCGGGCGACCACGCCGGCGGGTGTCGTCACCACCGTCAACGCCTGGACGCCCAACAACCCCTCGACCAACCCCGGCGGCTCGTCGACCGGCTCCGCCACCGCCGTCGCCGGCCGCATGGCCGCCTCCAGCATCGGCACCCAGACCGGTGGGTCGATCACCGGCCCGTCCAACGCCCAGAACCTGACCGGGCTCAAGCCCACCATGGGCCGGGTGTCGCTGTACGGCATCGTCCCGCTCACCTACACCCGGGACCACCCCGGGCCGCTGGCCCGCGACGCCATGGACGCGGCGATCATGCTGCAGACGATGGCGGGGGAGGACCCGGCCGACCCGCGCACCCAGGGCCTGCCCCCGGTGCCGGACCTGGTCCGGGCCGCGACCCCGGTCAACCGGGGTCGGCGCGTCCGCTGGAGCACCCGGGTGGGGGTCATCCCCGGCTTCACCTCGGGCACCAGCGAGACCGCGCAGGCCAACACGGCGTTCCTGGACACCCTGGCCGACGTGTCCGGCATCGACGTGGTCGACGTGACGCTCCCGGAGGAGTGGGACCTGCTGACCGGCGGGGCGTTCAACAACGTCCGGCTGCCCGAGCGCACCGAGCCGTTCCTGCACATCATGCGCGAGGACCTGCGCCTGCTGGGCGTGTCGGTGACGAGCTGGCTGCAGGGAGCCCTGCTCGGCGGCGTCGAGTTCATCACGGGTCAGCGCGCCAAGAACCTCCTGCTGGAGCGGGTGCTGGACGACCTGTTCGACCAGTGCGACGTGGTGGTGCAGACCAGCCCGGTGCCGTTCGACATCATCGGGCTGCCGGAGCTGGCGCTGCCCATCGGCTTCAGCAGCAGCGGCGTCCCGATCGGGACGATCCTGGGGGGCCTGCCGTTCGGGGAGGACCGCTTGCTGGCGGTCGCCGCGGCGTACCAGGCCCAGACGGACTGGCACCTGCGCCGCCCGGAGGACCCGGACCCCGACGGACCGGCCCCCACCCCGCTGGGCACGCCGCGCCGCCCGTACACCCAGCGTCCGGCCGGCGTGCGGGCGGCCGCTCGACCGCGCCCGGAGCGCGGTCGTCTCAGCGCGGACGAGGTGGCCCGCCGGTCGCAGTGACGTCGACCGGGACGCGCAGCCGGCCGGTCAGCAGGTGCTGGCCGGTCGCGCTGCGCGTCGCGCGCGCCACAAACTCTGCGTGATCTTCAGCGAGTCCATTCGCCCTGGGAACGCGCTCCGGGCAAGGTGTGAGGGTGACCACCGGTGACGGCTCCTCGCTTGTCGGCGCCCTGGGGGCGCTGCGTGCCGAGCTCGACACCGTCGACCTCGCCTACGAGACCCCGGGCGTCGCTGCTGCGCGCGCCCAGGTGGTCGGCGTCTGCCGTCAGGTGGACGACTACCTGCTCCCCCGTCTGGAGCGCCTCGACGCCCCCCTGCTGGTCGTGGTCGGCGGGTCCACCGGCGCCGGCAAGTCGACGTTGGTCAACAGCCTGCTGCGCCGCGAGGTCTCCCGCTCCGGCGTGCTCCGTCCCACCACCCGGGCCCCCGTGCTCGTCCACCACCCGGACGACGCGCACTGGTTCACCGACCAGCGCGTGCTCCCGGGTCTCGCCCGGGTCCACGGGCCGGAGGAGGACCTGCCGCCGGACCGGCCGATCACCACGGTCCGCCTCGTCGCCGACGAGGGCCTGCCCACCGGCCTCGCCCTGCTGGACGCGCCCGACGTGGACTCCGTCGTCGACTCCAACCGGGAGCTGGCCGCCCAGCTGCTCGCCGCCGCCGACCTGTGGCTGTTCGTGACGACGGCGGCCCGGTACGCCGACGCGGTGCCGTGGGGCCTGCTGCACGAGGCGGCCGCCCGGGCCGCCGCGCTGGCCGTCGTCCTCAACCGGGTGCCCGAGAAGGCCCTGACCGAGGTCCGCGACGACCTGGCCGGGATGCTGGCGGGCAACGGCCTGGGTGCCTCGCCGATCTTCTCCGTCGTCGACTCCGAGGTCGAGGCCGGTCTGCTCCCGCGGCGTGCGGTCAAGGCCCTGCACGCCTGGCTCACCGGGCTGGCGTCGGACTCCGCGGCCCGCGGTGTCGTCATCCGTCGCACCGTGACGGGGGCTCTCAACACGCTCGACGAGCGGGTGCGGGGGATCGCCGACGCGGCCGATGGGCAGAACGCCGCCGCGACCGAGCTGCGCACCCTGGCCCGCGACCGCTACCAGCTCGCCCGACGCAACCTGGACACGTCGCTGTCGGACGGCTCGGTGCTGCGCGGTGAGGTGCTGACCCGCTGGCAGGAGGCGCTGGGCACCGGTGAGCTGTGGCGTGGGTTCGAGGCCGGGGTGTCCCGGGTCCGCGACCGTCTGGTCGGCCTCGTGCGGGGCAAGCGCGCCCCGGTCGAGAAGCTGGGCGAGGCCCTGCAGTCCTCCACCCACGCCCTCCTGCTGTCAGAGATCACGGCCGCGGCCGGTGACGTGGCCAAGGAGTGGCGCAGCCGTCCCGCCGGCGCGGCCCTGCTGCTGCGCGACCCCTCGCTGGCCCGACCGGCCGACGGCACCGACGAGAAGATCCAGCGCCTCGTCCGGGACTGGCAGGGCGCGGTCATCGAGCTGGTCAACGAGCTGGGTGAGGGCAAGAAGACGCAGGCCAGGGCGGTCAGCCTGGGCGTCAACGGGGTCGGCTTCGTGCTGATGCTCGCGGTGTTCAGCCAGACCGCCGGACTGACCGGCGGCGAGGTCGCCATCGCCGGTGGCACCGCCGTCCTGAGCCAGCGCCTGCTCGAGGCCATCCTGGGTGACGAGGCCGTCCGGACCCTGGCCGCGCAGGCCCGGGCCGACCTGCTCGACCGCGTCAACGCCCTGCTCGAGTCCGAGCGGCGACGCTGGGTGGAGGCCGCACCCGTGGCCGACGCCGGCGCCCGGGTCCGGGTCGCGCTGGAACAGCTGGAGGAGGCCCGGTGAGCGGGGCCACCCCGACCGACGAGGACACGACCACCCGCCGCGGGCGGTTGCGGCGGGGGGACCGCAAGCAGCGCACCCCCGAAGTCGACCCCGCGGTCGAGGTGCCCGACCTGATCTCACGCATCGACGACGCCCTGACCGTCGCCGGCGACCGGTTCGACCCGGTGCTGGTCGAGGCCGCCCGAGGTGAGATCGCGCGCACCGGGGTGCGGGCCGGCCTGGGCACCCAGCACACCGTCGTCGCGCTCGCCGGAGCGACCGGGTCGGGCAAGTCGAGCCTCTTCAACTCCGTGGCCGGCTTCCAGATCAGCACGGTCGGGGTCCGTCGACCGACCACGTCCCACCCGGTCGCGTGCGTGTGGGGCGAGGGGGCCGACCCCCTGCTGGACTGGCTCGAGGTCCCGTCGCGTCACCGCACGGTGCACGACAGCGAGCTGGGTCGTGGGCGGGCCTCGGCGCTGGAGGGCCTGGTCCTGCTCGACATGCCCGACCACGACTCGCGGGAGACCGCGCACCGCATGGACGTCGACCGGCTGGTGGACCGGATCGACCTCATCGTCTGGGTCGTCGACCCCCAGAAGTACGCCGACGAGACGCTTCACGCGGACTACCTGCGCCGGCTGCGCGGTCACGACGACGTGCTGCTGGTGGTCCTGAACCAGGCCGACCGTCTGGCCCCCGAGGAGCGCGACGCGGTCCTGGCCGACCTGCAGCGGCTGGTGCGCGACGACGGGCTGCCGCGGGCCACGGTGATGGCCACCTCCACCGTCACCGGCGAGGGCATCGAGGAGCTGCGCGGGCTGTTCGCGGACGCCGTCGCCTCCCGCGCCATGGCCCTTGGCCGGGCCCGCGCCGCCCTGCGCGAGACCGCGGCCGGTCTGCGCCGTGGCGTCGCCGCCGACGAGCCCGGCATCGACGTGGTCGGCGGCGACGCCCGGCTGACCGACGCCCTGGCCGGTGCGGCCTCGGTCCCCGCGGTGGTGTCGGCCGTCGAGGCGTCCTACCGCCGCGACGCCAGCGCCTACATCGGCTGGCCGCTGACGCGCTGGGTCACCCGGCTGCGTCGCGACCCCCTCAAGCGTCTGCGGGTGGACGACCCGAAGCTGAGCGGCGACCTGACCGGCCTGGCCCGGTCGTCGGTGCCCGAGCCCACCCGCGCCCAGCTGGCCCGGGTCGACCTGGCCGAGCGCCAGCTGCTGGACACCGCGACCGAGGGGCTCCCCGAGCGGTGGGCCGAGTCGGTCCGGCAGGCGCCGGTGCGCACCGACGACCTGCGGGACGCCCTGGACCAGGCGGTGCTGTCGACGGACCTGACCTTCAGGCGACCCCGCTGGTGGGTGCTCGTCGGGTTCCTGCACGTCGTGCTGGCCGCCGCCGCCCTGCTGGGTCTGCTCGGGCTGCTGGCCCTGTTCGTCCTGGACTTCCTGCAGGTGCCGTACCCGGACCTGCCCACCGTCCCCGGCCTGCCGGCGTGGCTGCCGCTGCCGTTGCCGACCGCCCTGACGGTGATCGGGCTGCTGGGCGGGGCGCTGCTCACGCTGCTGGCGGGCACCTTCGTGCCCGGCCGGGCCAGGGCGCGGGCCGAGACGGCCCAGCTCAGGCTCGAGGTCGCCGTCGGCAAGGTGGCCCGTGAGCGGGTCCTGGTGCCGGTCGCCGACGTGCTGGCCGACCACCGGCGGTGCCGGGACCTGCTCACCCCCTGAGGGTCGTCGGCGCGGGCAGGACGCGTGAGGTCGTGTGTCCACAGGCCGGTCCCGCGGGGCTCGTCCACAGGTAAGCCGGTCGCGGTCCCTGGGGCCCGCCGGCGAGGCCATCGTCGTCGTGTCGCCGGCGCAGCGCCGGCACACCGACGAAGGGGAACCAGATGCTGAACGAGACCAAGGTGGCGCTGCGGGGCAACGTCGCCACGGAGCCCGCTGCGGGTGACGAGGAACGGCACGACGGTGTGCAGCTTCCGGATGGCGGTCACCTCGCGCCGCTACTCGCAGACCGACAGCAAGGTCGTCGACGCCGAGACCAGCTGGTACACCGTCACCTGCTGGCGGGGGCTTGCCGAGAACGTCGCCAGCAGCGTCAGCAAGGGTCAGGGGGTGCTGGTCCAGGGTCGCCTGCGGGTGAGGGACTTCGTCCACGACGAGCAGCCCCGCACCAGCGCCGACGTCACCGCCGAGGTCGTGGGCCAGGACCTGACCTGGGGGACCACGTCGTTCACGGCCAACCGCCGCTCCCGGGCCGAGGAGGCCCGTGACGACGTCGACCGCACGGACGCCGACGAGCTCGCCCGCGAGGTCAGCGTCGGACCGGTCGACGACCTGGCCGCCGGGGCGTTCGTCGACACCGGCACCGGCGAGCTGCGGGACGACCCGGACGAGCTGGTGGGCTCGGACAGCCTGCAGGCCTCGGCGGCACGGCAGGCCGAGCCGGCGTTCTGACCCCCCCTGGAGGGCCCCGCAGGGGGCCGTGGGCCGGGCTGCGGGCGGTGGCAGCCCGGTCCACCCCCTAGCCTGGGGACCGTGGCGGAATTCATCTACACCATGTACAAGGCCCGCAAGGCCCACGGCGAGAAGCTGATCCTGGACGACGTCACCATGTCGTTCTACCCCGGCGCGAAGATCGGGGTGGTCGGGCCCAACGGCGCCGGCAAGTCGACGATCCTCAAGATCATGGCCGGCCTGGACACGCCCTCCAACGGCGAGGCCCGGCTGTCGCCCGGCTACACCGTCGGCATCCTGCAGCAGGAGCCCCCGCTGAACGAGGAGAAGACCGTCCTCGGCAACGTCGAGGAGGGCCTGGGCGAGATCAAGGCCAAGCTCGACCGGTTCAACGAGATCAGCGCCCTGATGGGCGAGCCGGACGCCGACTTCGACTCCCTGATGGCCGAGATGGGCGAGCTGCAGGAGGCCCTGGACCACGCGGACGCGTGGGACCTGGGCAGCCAGCTCGAGCAGGCGATGGACGCCCTGCAGTGCCCGCCGCCGGACGCCGACGTGACGATCCTGTCCGGTGGTGAGCGGCGTCGCGTCGCGCTGTGCAAGCTGCTGCTGTCCAAGCCGGATCTGCTGCTGCTCGACGAACCCACCAACCACCTGGACGCCGAGAGCGTGAACTGGCTCGAGCAGCACCTGGCGGCCTACGCCGGTGCGGTGCTGGCCGTCACGCACGACCGGTACTTCCTGGACAACGTCGCGCAGTGGATCGCCGAGGTCGACCGCGGTCGGCTGTACCCCTACGAGGGCAACTACTCCACCTACCTGGAGAAGAAGCAGGAGCGCCTCAAGGTCCAGGGCAAGAAGGACCAGAAGCTGGCCAAGCGCCTCAAGGACGAGCTCGAGTGGGTCCGCATGAACGCCAGCGGCCGCCAGACCAAGTCCAAGTCGCGGCTGGCCCGCTACGAGGAGATGGCCCTGGAGGCCGAGCGCACCCGCAAGCTCGACTTCGAGGAGATCCAGATCCCGCCGGGCCCGCGCCTGGGCAGCGTCGTGATCGAGGTCGACGACCTGCACAAGGGCTTCGACGAGCGGGGCGAGCTCATCTCCGGGTTGTCGTTCACCCTGCCCCGCAACGGCATCGTCGGCGTCATCGGCCCCAACGGCGTCGGCAAGACCACGCTGTTCAAGACCATCGTGGGTCTCGAGGACCCCGACGCGGGCACGGTCAAGGTCGGCGACACCGTCAAGATCAGCTACGTCGACCAGTCCCGGGGCGGCATCGACCCCAAGAAGACGCTGTGGGAGGTCGTGTCCGACGGGCTGGACTACATCCAGGTCGGCAACGTCGAGGTGCCGTCCCGCGCCTACGTGTCGGCGTTCGGCTTCAAGGGCCCGGACCAGCAGAAGCCCGCGGGCGTGCTGTCCGGCGGTGAGCGCAACCGCCTCAACCTGGCGCTCACGCTCAAGGAGGGCGGCAACCTTCTGCTGCTCGACGAGCCCACGAACGACCTGGACGTCGAGACCCTCGGCTCGCTGGAGAACGCCCTGCTGGAGTTCCCCGGCTGCGCGGTGGTCATCAGCCACGACCGCTGGTTCCTGGACCGGGTCTGCACCCACATCCTCGCCTACGAGGGTGACGAGAAGGAGCCGGCCAAGTGGTACTGGTTCGAGGGCAACTTCGCCTCGTACGAGGCCAACAAGGTCGACCGGCTCGGTATCGACGCGGCTCGCCCGCACCGGGTCACGCACCGCAAGCTCACCCGCGACTGACGCAGGGAGCACGACCGGGACGACCAGGAGGCGGCGGGGCACCGGCCCCGCCGCCTCTCGCGTGCTCGCCGGTCCCGGTACTGCGCCCGGCACCCGCCCCGCGGCGCGCCTGAGGGGTGCGCGCTCCGCCGGTCGGGACCATTGGGCATGGCTGCGCTGCTTCGACTCAAGGAGACGTTCTGGCTCGTGCCGGGGCTGCTCTGCCTGCTCGCGGCCGGGCTCGCCCAGGGCCTGATCGCCCTGGACCAGCGGCTGGACTCGGACTCGTGGGAGGCCGGCCCCGGCAGCGTCGTCTACCTGGTCGGGGCCGACGGCAGCCGGGACCTGCTCGGGGCGATCGCCGGGTCCATGCTGGCGGTGGCCTCCACCACGTTCTCCATCACCATCGCCGTCCTGGCGCTCACGTCGTCCAGCTACGGGCCCCGCCTGGTGCGCAACTTCATGGCCGACCGGGGCAACCAGGTCGTGCTGGGCACCTACGTGGCGACCTACCTCTACGCGCTGCTGGTGCTCCGGTCCATCCGCACCCTGGACGGCGGCGACACGCCCTTCGTGCCCCAGCTGGCGGTGAACGGGGCGGTCCTGCTCGCCGTGGTGAGCATCGGCCTGCTGGTCTGGTTCATCCACCACATCAGCGACAGCATCCAGGTGTGGACGCTGGCCAAGCGGGTCCACGGCGAGCTGCGGACGGTCGTGGAGGACCTCTACCCGGAGCAGCTGGGGGAAGGGGCCCACCCGCCCGCGACCGCCGCCCTGGTGGCCGACGCCCTGGCCACGACCCCCGTCACCACCGTGCGCGCGAGCCGAGGCGGGTACGTGCTCAGGGTCAGCACCGACGACCTCCTCGAGCGGGCGGCCTCGGACGACGTCGTCATCGAGCTGACGGTCCGCCCGGGTTCCTACGTGACGGAGGAGGGCGTGCTGGCGCGGGTCCACGGCGTGGTCGCCGACGCGGACGAGGTGGCCGCCGCCGTGCGCGGTTGGCTGCCTCTGGCCGCGGCCCGCAACCCCTACCAGGACGTCGAGTTCGCCACCCAGCAGCTGGTCGAGCTGGCGGTACGGGCGCTGTCGCCCGGCACCAACGACCCGTACACGGCGGTGAACGCGCTCGACGACCTGTCGGACGGGCTCGCCGCGATGGCGCGGCGTCGGATGCCGTCACCGGTGCGGCTCGACGACGACGGGAGGGTCCGGGTGGTCGCCCCGGCCGTCGTGCTGGACGACCTGGTCGAGATGCTCGTCGACTCCATGCGCGCCTACGCCCTGGACCACCCGGACGTCGTCATCCGCACCATCGACGTCCTGGGTCGCATCGGGGCGGGCGCCGACGCCGCGACGAGGCGCCGGCTGGCGGATCAGCTCGACCTGCTGGTGGCTCACTTCGACCGCAGCGACCCGCACCCCCACGACGTCGCACGCGTCCGGGACCGGGCCACCGTCACGCTGGCCCAGCTGCGCGGAGCAGCGGTCGGAGGAGCCGCCGCCGTCTGAGGCACGTCCCGCCCGTCTCGCGCACGAACCGGCCCGACGGCGTCAGGCGACGCCGCGCGGGCGCAGCTGCACGCTGATCCGCGGGCCGACGGCCCGGGCCGTCTTGGGGATGCTGTGGTCCCAGGTCCGCTGGCACGAGCCACCCATCACCAGCAGGTCGCCGTGACCGAGCACGTGGCGGACTGTCTCGCCCCCGCCGACGGGGCGCAGCAGCAGGGCCCGGGGCGCGCCGAACGACAGGATCGCGACCCTCACGTCTTCGGACCGGCTACGACCGATGCGGTCGCCGTGCCAGGCCACCCCGTCCCGGCCGTCGCGGTAGAAGCACATGCCCGCCGACACGAACCGCTCGCGCTCGCCGGCCTCGTAGTGCGCGTTCAGCGCGTCGCGGGCCTGCTCGAGCAGCCGGTCCGGCCAGGCGTCCTGCTCGCCGTACCAGGACAGCAGCCGCGGCACGTCGACCACCCGGTCGTACATCTGCCGCTTCTCGGCCACCCACGGCACCCGCTCGACCAGTCGCGAGAACACCTCGGCGGAGTCGCTGACCCAGCCCGGTCGCACGTCCACCCACGCGCCCCCGGACAGCACGGCCCGCTGCACGGAGCCGCCCAGCGCCCCCAGCGAGGGTCCCTCGTGCTCGGCGCCGGCGTCGACCTCGTCGAACAGCGAGGGCTGAAGCGCAATCTCCATGCCGCCAGCCTACGCCTTGTTCGAACAGGTGTACTAGTGCTGGCCCGGGTGAGTCGCGTGGGCGGGCTCAGTCCTGGCGCAGTCGGACCATGCCCTCCTGGGCGACGGTGGCCAGCAACCGGCCCGTGCGGTCGAACATCGACCCCTGGACGAGACCGCGGGCGTTGGACGCCGACGGGCTGTGGTGGGTGTAGAGCAGCCAGTCGTCGGCACGTGCCGGCCGGTGGAACCACATGGCGTGGTCCAGGCTGGCGATCTTCAGCCGGGGGTCGGACCAGGCCACGCCGTGGCGGCGGAGCACGGCCTCCAGCAGCGAGTAGTCGCTGGCGAACGCCAGCACGGCCGCGTGCAGCAGGGGCTCGTCCGGCAGCGCGGCGGTGGTCCGCAGCCAGACGGCGCTGTCGGGGGAGCGGTCGTCGGCCGGGCGGAGGAAGATCGGGGCGTCGATGTTGCGGATGTCCATCTGCCGCTCGTGCGACCAGTACGCCGCGGCGGGGTGGTCGATGCCGGCCAGGACCTGCGCCGTGGTCGGGACGTCCTCCGGGGCGGGGGCGTCCGGCATCGGGTCGGCGTGCTCGACCCCGGCGTCCGGGAGCTGGAAGGACGCGATCATCGACAGGATCGGCCGTCCGTGCTGCAGGGCGTGGGTCCGCCGGGCGCTGAAGGAGCGGCCGTCGCGCAGCCGCTCGACGGAGAACTCGATGGGCGCCTCGGGGTCGCCCGGCCGCAGGAAGTAGGCGTGCAGGCTGTGCGGGGCCCGGTCGGCGTCGACCGTGCGCCCGGCCGCCATGAGCGACTGCCCGAGCACCTGCCCGCCGAAGACCCGGCCGAACGGCTGCAGGACGTTGTTGCCGACGAACCGGTCCGGGTCGTCCGTGGCCTCCAGCCTGAGGTCGCTGACCAGGCTGTCGCGCAGGGACTCGGGGGAAGGGCGCTCGGTCACGCCCCGGAACCTACCGGGCGCCCTCCCCCCGACCGCCCTCAGGTGCTGCGGTCCTCCACCACGTGCATGGCGGCCTCCTCGGCGCTGGCCGCGCCGCCGTCGATGCCGACGTCTTGGGCGACGAGGTCCTTCTCGGTGTCCTCGTGCACGCCCTCGTCGGGCTCCACCAGTCGTCCGGCGCGCAGGTCGCCGACCTCGGCGGACTCCTCCTCGTCGGTGACGACCAGGTCCTCCGCCGACACGTCCTCGCCCAGCGCGTCCTCGAGCGGCTGCTCGGTCGGCAGCACCTCGTCACCGGGGCGCTCGCCGTCCACGTCGGGGACCTCGGCCGCGATGCGTTCCTCCAGGCTGCTCCCGTCCTCCTGCTCCTCGGCCGTCAGCCCGTGGTGGCCTACGCCCAGCGGCCGGTCGTTCGGGACGTAGCCGCGCTGGGCGACGTCCTCCTCGCCGTCCTCGCCCAGGGCGAGGTCCTGGTCGTAGGCCACCTCGTCGGGGTCGAGGGAGGCGACCGCGTCGGTGTCGATGGTCTCGCCGGGGTCGCTCATGCGTCACCCCTCGGGTTGAGGCCGTCGGGGTCGAGGTCGGGGTCGTCCTCGCGGCTGCCCTCGCCCCGCAGGTCGCGGGGGTTCATCGACTCCGGGTCCGCGTCGGTGTCCTCGGCGGCGTCGTAGCCGCCCGCGTCGGCCGACGAGGCCGGGTCCTGGTGCTCGGCGGGGTCACTGGGGACCCCGGTGGCGTTCTCGGCGTTCTCGGTCATGGCGGTGGGGTACCCACGGCGACGGACGTCCATGCACCGGTCCGGACGACCTGCGAGGATCGGCGGATGCCCGCTGTCTCCGTCCCCGTCGCCATGCGGTGGTCCGACATGGACGCCTACGGCCACGTGAACAACACCGAGTTCTTCCGCTACACCGAGCAGGCCCGGATCGAGGCGCTGGCGCTGGTCAAGGCCCGCCCGGACACCGGGACGCTGGTCGTCCGCCACGAGGTCGAGTACCTCGTCCCGCTTGAGTACCGCTCCGACGGCGTGCACGTGGACGTGTGGATCACCCGGATCGGCGGGGCGGGCTTCGACCTGGGCTACGAGGTCGCCACGCGCGCCGGCGACGGACGTACGGTCCACGCGCGCTCGGCGTCGACCATGGTCATGTACTCCTTCTCGGCCGCGGCGCCCCGGCGGATCACGCCCGAGGAGCGCGAGTTCCTGCAGACCATGACCGGCCCCGAGGTCCAGTTCCGGCGCGGCAGCCGCTGACGAAGACGCCCCCCGGACCGGGGGTCCGAGGGGCGTCGACGTCACCGGCGCGGTCGTGCTCAGCCGGTGCGCACCCAGACGGTGGTGTCGGTCGGGACCCGCCCGTCGGCGTCCAGCGGTCCCGACGCCAGCAGGACCTCGGAGCCGGCCGGCAGGGCCAGCGGCTCGCCGTCGAAGTTGACCAGCACCAGGACGGCGCCGCGACGCAGGCCCAGGCTGTGCTCGCCGCAGCTCTCCTCCACCCAGTCCAGGGCGTCCCCCCGGCCCAGGCCGTGCTCGCGCCGCAGGCGTAGGGCGGCCTTGTAGAGCTCGAGCGTCGAGCCCTCGACGCCCTCCTGGCGGTCGCGGGCGAGCTCGCCGTAGACCGCGGGCTGCGGCAGCCAGGGCTCGGCGCTGGTGCCGAAGCCGAAGGACGGGGCGTCGGCCTCCCAGGGGATCGGCACCCGGCAGCCGTCGCGGCCGATGTCCTCGCCCCCCGTGCGGTGCCAGGTGGGGTCCTGCCGCACGTCGCCGGGCAGGGTGGTGTGCTCGGGCAGGCCGAGCTCCTCGCCCTGGTAGAGGTACGCCGAGCCGGGCAGGGACAGCATGAACGCCGTGGCCGCGCGGGCCCGGCGCAGCCCCAGGACGGCGTCCGGCTGCGGGTCGTCGGGGCCGATGCCGCCCAGGCCGCGCGTGGCGGGCGGGAAGCCGAACCGGCTGGCGTGCCGGACGATGTCGTGGTTGCTCAGCACCCACGTCGCGGGTGCGCCGACGGCGGCGGAGCCCTCCACCGACGTCGTGACGACGCCCCGCTGCCCGGCGGCGGACCACGGTGTCACGCAGTGGTCGAAGTTGAACGCCTGGTGCAGCTCGTCGGGACGGGTGTAGCGGGCCAGTCGTGCGTACGGGGTGACCCAGGCCTCCGCGACCAGCATCCGGTCGCCGTCGTAGGAGTCGACGATCGTCCGCCACTCGCGGTAGATCTCGTGGACGCCCTCCTGGTCCCACATCGGGGGGCGACGGTCCTCGGTGATCTCGGCGGTGCCGCCCATCGGGCTGTCGTCGTCCTCCCAGTCGGGGAGGTCAGCCTCCTTGATCATGGAGTGCGCGACGTCGATCCGGAACCCGTCGGCCCCGCGGTCCAGCCAGAACCGCAGCGTCTCGGCGAACTCCTCGTGGACGTCGGGGCTGTCCCAGTTGACGTCGGGCTGCGTGGAGTCGAACAGGTGCAGGTACCACTGGCCGGGGGTTCCGTCGGGCTCGGTCACCCGGGTCCAGGCCGACCCGCCGAACACCGAGCGCCAGTTGTTGGGCGGCTGCGAGCCGTCGTCGCCGCCGCCGTCGCGGAACATGTACCGGCTGCGCTCCAGGCTGCCCGGGGCGGCGGCCAGCGCGGCCTGGAACCAGCGGTGCTCGCTGCTGGTGTGGTTGGGGACGATGTCGACCACCACACGCAGCCCGAGGCCGTGCGCGGCCCCGATCAGGTCGTCGGCGTCGGCGAGGGTGCCGAAGATCGGCTCGACGTCGCGGTAGTCCGACACGTCGTACCCGGCGTCGTTCTGCGGGGACGGGTAGAACGGCGACAGCCACACCGCGTCCACGCCCAGCTCGGCGAGCTTCGGCAGGCGGGACGTGATGCCGGGCAGGTCGCCGATCCCGTCACCGTTCGCGTCCGCGAAGGACCGCGGGTAGACCTGGTAAACAACGGCGTCGCGCCACCACTCAGTCACGGGCGACGAGGGTGGCACAGCGGTGCAAGCGCTGTCATCACGCCTGGTGGCAGACGTGCCGAGGGTCGTCGGGTCCGACTCAGGCGGGGTCGTCGAACGTGTTGAGCATCGAGTGGGCGGCCCGCTCCAGGTAGTCCCAGAGCACGGCCTCGTGCATGGGCGCCAGCCCCAGGGAGTCCACGGCGGCACGCATGTGCAGCAGCCAGCGATCCCGGGCGTCCGGGGTCACCCGGAACGGCGCGTGCCGCAGCCGCAACCGCGGGTGCCCCCGTTCCTGGGAGTACGTGGTCGGTCCGCCCCAGTACTGCTCGAGGAACATCCGCAGCCGGTCCTCGGCCGGGCCGAGGTCCTCCTCGGGGTACATCGGGCGGAGCACCTCGTCGCCGGCCACCCCGACGTAGAACTCGTGGACCAGGCGACGGAACGTGTCCGCGCCGCCCACGCTGTCGTAGAAGCTCTCCTGGCGACGCAGGTCGTCGGGGGCGGTCATCGCGGGCCTCCTGCCGGGCCGTCGGTGGGGCGGGCGGGCCTCCGGTCGCGTGCCCGGTCCTGCACGGCGGCGTCCTGCACGGCGTCCTCGGCCGCAGCGTCCTCCGCGAGCCGACCACCGAAGGACCAGCGTGACCGCGGGCGACCCGGGGCCTGCGTCACGGGTGCGGCGGCCGCGGCCTTGCGCTGCATGAGCGCGCGGGTGACCGCGTCGCGCTGGCGGCGCAGGACGATGAACGACAGCAGCATCGCCAGGACGAGAGCGATCACGACGGACAGCAGCCCACCGACCCCCAGGACGCGTAGCACCATCAGCGCCAGGAAGAACAGCCCGAGGCGCAGGGCCGAGTAGACGGCGACCGGTCGCATGGGTCCAGGGTAGGTGCGCGGGGACCTGCCCCGGCGCGCCCCCACCCGTACCCTGAGGACATGCTCCGCCTGCTCCTGGTCATCGTCGTCGTCGGTCTGCACGTCTACGCGCTCGTCGACTGCATCCGGACGTCGCCGACCCAGGTGCGGGGCCTGCCGTTCGCGGCGTGGGTCCTGGTCGTGCTGCTGGTGCCGGTCATCGGTCCGCTGCTGTGGTTGTGGAGCGGCCGGCCCGAGGCGTTCGACCCTGTCGGCCGCCGCCGCTGACCCGAGCGCTCGGTCCCGGCCCGGTCGGCGGCTCAGCCGAGGGCGAGGCCGACGCCGAGCAGCACGCCGAACACCAGGCTGTACCGGCCGGTCGCGCCCAGGGCGGGGACCAGGTCACGCCCGGTGGCCCCGCTGTTGACCACCCGCAGCGGGCCCACGGCGAGCGGCACGGCGAACAGCGCCAGCTGTGACCAGGGGGAGGCCAGGACGGCCACCAGCGTGCAGACGACCGGCGTCAGCAGCAGGGCCACGAACAGCCGTCGGGTCCACCGGTCGCCGAGGCGGACCGCCAGGGTGCGCTTGCCGACCACGGTGTCGGTGGGGATGTCGCGCAGGTTGTTGACCACCAGCAGGGCGCACGCCAACGACCCGACCCCCACGGCCCCGGCCCAGGCGCCCACGTCGACGGTGCCGGCCTGGGTGTAGGTCGTACCGAGGACCGCGACCAGGCCGAAGAACACGAACACCATCAGCTCGCCCAGGCCGGCGTACCCGTACGGGCGTGGACCGCCGGTGTAGAACCAGGCCGCCAGGACGGCGAGCGCGCCGACCAGCAGGAGCCACCACTGCCCGCTGCGGGCGACCAGAGCCAGACCGGCGACGGCGGCCACGGCGAACGACAGCCCGGTCGCGGTCAGGACCGCGCGAGGCGCAGCCAGCCGCTGGCCCACCAGGCGGACCGGCCCCACGCGGTCCTCGTCGGTCCCGCGCACGCCGTCGGAGTAGTCGTTGGCGTAGTTCACCGCCACCTGCAGGGCGAGGGCGACCACCAGGGCGAGCACGGCGGACGGCACGTCCAGGGCGTCCAGGCCGGCCGCTGCGCCGGTGCCGGCCGCGACGGGTGCCACGGCAGCCGGGAGCGTCCGGGGCCGCGCACCGGCGACCCACTGGCGGGCGGTCGTCACGGCCGGCGGTCGTCCTGACCGGTCGAGCCCTCGTGCCCGTCGGATCCGTCGGTGGGTCCCTCGGCCTCGGGCGGCGAGGTCGGGGCACCAGGAGCGGGTGGCGCGGGGGGCGGGTCGACGGGTTCGGTCGGCGACACGGGGGAGGGCCGGTCGATGGTCCGCAGGAAGTCCGCGTCGTCGTCCGGGCCGAGCACCCGCGGCTTGGGGCGGGCGATCCGCTCGGCGCCGGGCACCTTGGTGTCGCGCGGGCGGCCGGCGAGGAACCAGGCGGCGCCTCCGGCGACCGGGAACAGCAGGACGACGAACACCCACGGCAGCCGGGGCAGACCGCGGATCTCCGACTCCTCGGAACGGAGCACGTCGATCAGGCAGTAGACCGTGAACGCGAGGACCAGCGCCGGGATGATCAGGCTTCTCACGCGGTGGGCTCCTCGGGTCGGGGGGTGCTCGGCCCCACATCGTCCCCCAGTCCGGACCGTGGTGCGTCCCGGGGGGCCGCCAGAACCATCCGGGCGGCGGCGTCGCGGTCCGGCTTCCCGACCCCGGTGAGCGGGACGGCCTCGACCACCAGGACGGTCCGCGGCACGGCCGCACGCCCGAGGGTGGCGCGCACGACCGCGCGGACGGCCTCCGGCGTGGGGTCGGGCGCGCCGGGGGCCGGCTGCACGAGGACGGCGACCGTCCGGCCCCACTCGGGGTCCGGCACCCCGACGGCGAGGCTGTCCACGACCCCCGGCAGGCCGGTGACGCACCGCGCCACGGCGTCCAGGGCGACGTTGACGCCCCCGCTGACCACGACGTCGTCGGTGCGCCCGTGCAGGACCAGCCGACCGGCCACGAGCTCGCCCCGGTCCGCGGTGCGGAACGACCGCCCGTGGGGGCCGTGGTCGAAGCCCTCGCGGTCGTCGTCGCCGTGGTCCTCGGTGCGGTCGGCGCCACGGGGGTCGGCGGGGTCCGGTCGATCCGTCCCGAGCCGGTCGCGGTAGCCCCGCGCCACGACCGGCCCGCTCAGCACCACCCGGCCCGGGCCACCGGCACCGGCACCGGTCAGGGGTGCCACGGCCACGTGGACCCCGGGCAGCGGTACGCCGTCGTAGACGCAGCCGCCGCAGGTCTCCGTCATGCCGTAGGTCGCCACCGCCCGGACGCCCGCGGCGTCGGCCCGCTCGCGCAGGCCGGGGTCGAGGGCGGCGCCGCCCACCAGGACCGCGTCGAACCCCCGCAGTGCCGCCGCGGCCCCGACGGCGGGGTCCGCGTCCAGCAGGCGTCGCAGCTGGGTAGGGACCAGCGAGGTGTACCTGCGACCGGGCCGGGTGCCGGGCCCCGACAGGGCGGCCGCGGCGGCCGCGAAGCCGGCCGCGTCGAAGCCGGCGGTCAGGTCCATCACCTGCGGTCGGGTGCCGGCGACCAGCGAGCGGACCACGACCTGAACCCCGGCGACCGTGTGGGCCGGCACCGCCAGCAGCCAGCGACCGGCCCCGCCCAGGTGGTCGTGGGTCGCCGCGGCGGAGGCCAGCAGCGCCGAGGCGGGCAGCAGCACGTGCTTGGCGGCGCCGGAGGAGCCGGTGGTCGAGACGACGGCGGCGACGGGGTCGGTGGTGTCGTCCTCCGTGGGCCCCAGCGGGGTGACGGCCGCCACGGGTGGGGTCGTGCCCGCCGCGTGCGGGTGGATGGCCGGTCCGGCCCCGGACAGCGCCGCCCGCAGCGGGTCGAGCAGGACCAGGCCGTCCGCCCCGACCACCGGGACCGCCCGCACGGCCCGCGGCGTGGCGCCGTTGCTGGTCACGCGCCGGCCCGGGTCATGGGTGGGACCGGGTCAGACCCGGGCCCTCGACAGCGGGCAGGACGCACAGGCGCTGGTGCCGGCGTGGTCGCAGGTGCTGCCGCAGGACGCGTGGTCGTGGGCGCCGTTCGCCGTCGTACCTGGGGTCGCCGTGGTGCCTGGGGTCGCCGTCGCGCCTGCGCTCGCCGCGCCGGCCGCCGCACCGGCCTGGCGACCCGGGTCACCCGGGACGGTGGTGAACGTCGCCGTGCCCGTGGCGTCGTGGTCGTGCCCGCCGCAGCCGCAGCCCGCGGTGTGCCCGGCCCCGGGCACGGTCCGGACCAGACCGAAGGTGGCGACGACGACGTGGATCGCCGCGGCGGCCAGGACGCTGCCGACCAGCACGACCACCAGGCCGAGGGCGAAGCCCAGCACCGTGGCCAGCACGAGGCCGAACGTGCGGCTGCCGGGGCCCGCCCGCCAGGCCTGCAGCAGTCCGGTGGCGACGGCGGCCACGAGCACGGCGGCCGTCACCGGCCAGCCCGCGGCGTCCAGCAGACCGAGCAGCAGGCCGCGCAGGACGACCTCGGTCGCCACGGCGGTGGCCACGACGGCCAGCAGAGCCCTCCGGTCGCGGGGGAGCCGGTTCCGCCGGGCGGCCCACGCCACGCACCCGACCGCGACCAGCACCAGCGCACCGGTCACGACCGCCCCGAGCGACAGGGCGGCGACGGCGACCGGGGACCACCAGAGGGGGACCTGCACCAGGGCGGCCAGGGCCACGGCCAGCCCGACCAGACCCAGGTGGGCGACGATGCTCAGCCGGTGGGCGCCGGCCACGGCGGCGTTGCGGGCGACCAGGGGCCGGCGGTCGCGCCGCAGCCGGGCCGCCATGGAGGACTCCCACGCGGTCCACCCGGCGACGGCGGCGACAGCGACCACGGCCGCGAGCAGGATGTCCACGCGTACAGCGTAAGAACGTTCAGTCGGCCCGACGAACCGGGGAGGCCCCATCCGGGTAACGGTTCGTCAACCCTTCGGTAACGGTCCGTCCCAGCCAGCTCGCGAGCCACTCCGGGTAGACCGTCGAGGTGGTCGCGTCGAGCTCCCGGGCTGTCCACCAGCGCCAGCGCAGGACCGAACGGACCTCGAGGTCGGTGTGCGCGACCGGCGCGACCTGCACGTCGTCCTCGGCCAGGACCAAGGCGAAGTACAGCTCGTGCTGGCGGTAGAGCAGGCCGTCGAACGCGAACTCGCTGCGCCGCTCGGCCACGGGGCCGACCAGCGGCTGGTCCCGCAGCCCGGTCTCCTCCCACAGCTCCCGGTGGGCGGCCTCGTCGGCCGACTCATCGCCCTCGATCCCGCCCCCGGGGGTGAACCACCAGGAGCCCCCGTCGCGGTCGGCGGGGTCGAGCCCCTCGAACAGAAGCACGCGGCCCAGGCCGTCCACGACCAGGACGCGAGCCGCCTCACGGTCGAGCACCTGCGGGGGTGCGCCCGGTTCGTCCACCGGTCAGTAGTACCAGGGTGAAGTGCCAGGGGCGGTCGGTGCGACGGCTCAGCCGCCGCTCAGCCGGGCGGAGAAGAACTCCAGCGCCGTCCTGGTCTTGGTCTGCTGCTCGCCGGTCAGGTCCAGGCCCTTGCCCGTCAGGTAGGCCTTCAGCTCGGCCGCGGCCTGGAAGGCGGCGTCCGGGGGGCACTTGGCCGACAGCTCGAGGATCCTCGAGCCGTCCGGGTAGAGCCACAGCTCGGCGACGAGTCGCATGCCGAGCTCGGCCGGGTGCAGCTTGAGCTTGAGCACGGTGATGGGCCCGAGGACCGACAGGTCGTCCAGCCCGAGGTCGTCGGGTGCGTGCGAGGCGAAGAACGCCCGCTGCTCCTTGCTGTAGAGCTTGTGGACCGCCCTCGACCCGGCGGCGACCTCCTTGACGGCGGGCGTCGCGAGCCGCGCCTTCATGGACGCCGAGCAGACGAAGCCCCCCGGCATGGCGTCCACCTCCACCCCCAGGTTCTCCGAGCCCCGCGACGCCTGGACGTCCCGGGGGACGACGGGGCGAAGCTTGACCACCGAGTCGTCGCCGCGCTGCTGGACCCGGCGGGCGCGGACCACGACGCCGTTCGCGTACAGCCTCAGGTCGGGGGTGTCGAAGAAGTAGACCTGCCGGATCTGGGCGTCGAGGGCGTCCAGGCCCAGCGCCACCACCGCAGCGCGGCGGTCGGGGTCGGGCACGGTCATCTTGAGCTCGACGCTGTCCGCCTCCCTGGTCATCGCCAGGAGCTCGCCGAGCTGGGCGTCGGAGAACCGGGTCTGCTCGTGGGTCGTGCTGGGCATGGCGCGCTCCCTGCCGGGGTCGGCGGGCGAGCCACCACGGCGGACCACCCGGGGCCAGCCACTGTGCAGCGTCGCGGCGTGGGTGGCATCACCCGCGACGCATGAGCTCGACCACCAGCAGCAGCGGCAGGAGGCGAGCGCCGCGGCCGCGCGCCGGCTCGTTCAGGGTGCGTCCGGCTCCGAGGGACGGGAGGCAGCCTGCCGGGCCCGGTACGCCTCACGGGCCGCGACGGAGCCGTGGTGCCCGGACAGCTCGTGCAGCTCGGCCAGGACCTGGGCGTCGACGGTGGGGTGGACGTGGACGGTCACCCGGTCCAGGTTGGGGACCGCGTGGAGGAGCTCGTGCTGGACGTGCTCGGCCAGCTCGTGGGCCTGGGGCAGGGTCAGGTCGGCGCTGACGCCGATCTCGGCGTCGCCCTCCATCCGGTGACCGGACCACCGCGCCCTGACCTCGTGGACCCGGTCCACCCCGGGGACCGCTCCCGCCGCGGCGCGCATCCGGTCCAGGACGGCGGGCTCGATGCCGTCCATCAGCCGTCGCACGATGATGACCAGGGAGTTCAGGAGGATCCCCGCGATGGCCACGGCGATCAGCAGTCCGGCGACCGCGTCGGCCCGGGGGAATCCCAGCCACACCCCCACCACGCCCAGCACCACCGCGATGGACGTGAACCCGTCCGCCCGGGCGTGCTGCCCCTCCGCGACGAGGGCGGCCGACCCGATTCGGCGACCGGTCCGGATCCGGTACGTCGCGACGACCTCGTTGCCGAGGAAGCCGACCACGCCGGCCGCGAACACCCAGCCGAGGTTGGCCAGCCGGCGCGGCTCCACCAGGGCGTCGACCGACTCCCACACGATCAGGACGATGGTGGCGACGATGACCAGGGAGATGAACAACCCGACCAGGTCCTCGGCCCGCCGAAACCCGTACGGGTACTTCTCGGTGGGAGCCCGCCGTCCGAGGCGGAACGCGATGATGAGCGGGATCGTGGTGGCGGCGTGGCCCAGGCTGTGGATGGTGTCCGCGAGCAGGGCGATGGACCCGGAGATCGCGACGATGAACACCTGCACCGCGGCGGTCGCCATCATGCCGGCCAGGCCGATCCAGGCGGTCCGGATCCCGTCCTCGGCCGACTCCTCGGCGGTCTGGATCGCCTCGTTCGCGTCGTGGGCGTGCGGCACGACGGCGTGCCTCACCCTCGCCCACCAGGTGGTGCCGTGCTCGTGCGCCTCGTGCGCCTCGTGCGCCTCGTGCGCCTCGTGAGGCTCGTGCGCCTCGTGCCCGTGGTCCGACGAACCGCCGTGGCCGCTGTGGTCGTGCCCTGCCGGCTCGGGAGCCGGGTGCCCGCTGGTCATCGCGCCGACTCCTGGAGGCCGGTCGCCGCCGACCGGCTGCCGGGCCCGGTCCGGTCGTGGTGGGCGGGTAGTGCGGGCCCGCTGTGCTCCGCCCGGCGGAACTCGTCCACCAGCAGCGCCCACGACAGCTGCACGCGTGTCTCGTCGGCCAGCAGCCGGGACGTCAGGACGGTGTCGCTGACGACCTCAGGAGCCGGCTGCGCATGGAGCTCGCTGCCTGCGTGCATGCGCAATTACTAGATCACCGAGCGCTGTCCAGCAAGGTGCCGGGGCAAGGAGGGGCGTCCCGGGGGTTCTTCGGCGGTGGGGTGGCTCCGCCGCCGACCCCTCGGCACCAGCAGGACGCCCGGCGAGGGACAGCACGTGCTCCTGGCCCTGCAGTTCCGACCCAGCAGTTCTGGCCCCGCAGCAGGTGCTCGATCTGGTGGGCGGGGGAGGCCCGCGGGGAGACCTCCGAGATGCCCCCTAGGCCGTGGGTGTGCAGACCTGCTGGCTCGTCCTGGGGTGGACGCGGCAGGAGTACCGTCGAACGAGAACGGTGCGCAGCGTCCCGGGTCCTCCTCGACGTCCGCGATCGGCGACGCACGGCCGAGGGCCTGGTCCTATGGACGATCGACCACCGTCGGCCGGTAGTGCCCGGCAGGAGGTTCCCCAGGTGGTCGGTCCCGACGGTCGTCGGTGGCAGCACCTGGAGAAGCTCCTGCTGCTGGGGTCGACGGGGTACGTGGAGATGTCCGTCGACGGCGTCATCCGTCACGCCAACGCGGCTGCGTGCCGTCTGCTGGGCTTCCGCCGCGGGGACGTCGAAGGGTCCTCCATGGAGGCGTTCCTCGACCCGGGCCACGTCCCGCTGGTACGGGCCGCGGTCGCCAGCCTGGCCCAGGAGGGCGACGTCACCCACGACGTGACCCGTACCTACCGGCACCAGGACGGTCATCAGGTCCGGCTGACGAGCACGATCAGCGCCCTGCCCGCCACCTCGTCGGCGCCGGCAGGGTTCGCCGCCCTGGTGCGCGAGGCGACGCAGGCGGACGAGCAGGCCCCGGACGAGCGGACCCGCGGGGGCGAGGTGCCACGCCAGGCCGGTCCCCGCCGCGCCGGGCCAGGGTCTCGGCCGGGGTCGGCCCGCAACGGCCCAGGGGATGCGGTCGAGGACCTCATCCGTGCGGCCCTGCGGCACGACCGCGTCCGGCTCGTCTACCAACCCGTGTTCGAGCTGTCGAGCGGGCGAGTGGTGTCCGTCGAGGCGTTGCTGAGACTGCCCCACCCGTCGGGTCACACGCTGCCGCCCGCCCAGGTGGTCCCCGTGGCGGAGGCGTCCGGACTGATCGTCGAGCTGGGGCGGCACGTCCTGCGCCTCGCGACGGACCAGGCCGCGACCTGGCTGCACCGGCGCGGGGCCGTGCTCCCCGTGGCCGTGAACGTGTCTGCGGTGCAGCTGGGTCGTCGCAGCTTCAGCGCCGACGTCCTGAGCGCCATCAGCCGAGCCGGTGTTCCCGCCTCCGCGCTGTCCCTGGAGCTGACGGAGACGGTGCTGCTGCACGCGGGTTCCGACGGCATGGAGCAGCTGCGCGAGCTCGACTCCGCCGGGGTCCGGCTCGCGATCGACGACTTCGGCACCGGTTACGCGTCACTCACGTACCTGCGGGACCTGCCCGCCACCACCCTCAAGATCGACCGCTCGTTCGTCCAGGGCATCCCCGACAGCCACTCCGACATGGCCATCGTCGCGGCGGTGATCGGCCTGGCGAAGAACTTCGGGCTGACCTGCATCGCCGAGGGGATCGAGACGCCCGCGCAGCTGGAGCACCTGGCCGCGCGCGGAGCCCTGGGACAGGGGTTCCTGCTCGCCCGACCCGGTGACGCGGCGGCCGTCGACGCCCTCCTGCTCCAGGGCGGCACGCCCGCACCGTCCGGACAGCCGTCCGAGGAGCGCGGCAGCTCCCGGGACCACGCCGGCGACCTGCGCGACGAGGCGGGCGACGAGAGGGACGTGGCAGGCGACCGGCGGGACCGAGAAGGGGATCGCCGGGACCGGGCGGGCGACGACCGCGACGAGGCGGCGGACCTGCGGGACGAGGCCGGGGACGACCGCGACACCGCGGCTGACCGTCGCGACGCGCTGGCGGAGGAGCGCGACGAGGCCGGCAGCAGGCGTGACCGCCAAGCCGCCCACCGGGACCAGGAGGCCGAGGCGTCGGAGGGTCAGCGGCCCAACCGGGCGGCCCTGCTGGCCGGACGCGCCCGGGCGGCCAGGCAGGCCGCGGCCTCCGACCGCGACCGTGCGTCCAAGGACCGGCAGGCAGGCGCGGACGAGCGGGCCCTGACCCGTACCGACCGCGACCTCGACACCACCGACCGCAGTGCCGGTGCGGGTGAGCGGTCCTCGGCCGAGATCGACCGGAACGTGGCGTCCGCCGACCGGGGGCTCGGCGCGGGCGAACGGCACCGGGCCGAGGGCGACCGGACCAGCTCTCGCACCGACCGAGGCGCGTCCGCGGAGGAGCGGCGGGTGTCCGCGCTGGACGAGCTGACCGGCGCCTACAGCCGCGACGCAGGGCTGCAGCGGCTGGCCCGGGAGATCACCCGGGTGCAGCGGGAAGGAGGCGGACTCACGCTCGCCTTCGTCGACGCCGACCACCTGAAGTTCGTGAACGACGCGCAGGGGCACGCCGCCGGTGACCGTCTCCTGCAGGGGCTGTTCCGCGCCCTGCAGAGCACGCTGCGCTCCCACGACCTGGTCCTCCGCTACGGCGGCGACGAGTTCCTCTGCGCCATGACGCACCTGGACGCCACGACGGCTGGTGAACGGCTGCGACGAGCCGCCGAGCTGCTCGCCGGGACCGGCGGGGCCTTCACCTTCGGTGTCGCCGAGCTGGGGCCCGGCGACACCGAGCAGTCCCTCATCGAACGGGCGGACGCGGCGATGAGGGACAAACGAGGGCTCAGGAGCAGGCGGGGCGCGGATCCCGGGCCGTGACGAGCAGACCAGCCGACGGCCGCCTGCAGGACCGGTGTCGCGAGTAGCGTCGAGCCGGTGCAGCAGCCCGCCGACCTCGACGACGTGCGCGCCTCGTACGACCGGGTCGCCGACGCCTACGTCGATCTCGCGGTGGGACGCCTCGAGGGAGAGCCCTGGCTGCGGGCGGCCCTGGACGCCTTCGCGGAGGACGTCGCCGGTCTCGGCCCGGTCCTGGACGTCGGCTGCGGCCCAGGGCATGTCACCGCCCACCTGTCCGCACGGGGACTCGACGCGCGCGGGGTCGACCTGTCCCCCCGGATGGTGGAGCACGCCAGGCGTCAGTACCCGGCCCTGCGCTTCGACGTCGCCAGCGCCACCGACCTCCGCCTGGCGCCCGGGTCCCTGGGGGGCGTGCTCGGGTGGTGGTCGCTGTTCAACCTGCCACGCGAGGTGCTGCCCGAGGTCATCGCCGACTTCGCCCAGGGGCTGGCCCCGGGTGGTCAGGTGCTCGTCGGGACCCACGTCGGCGACCACGACGTCCCTCGCCGACAGGCCTACGGCGGGGTGCCGGTGACGTGGACGACGCACCGGTGCCGGCCCGAGCAGCTGGTCGAGCTGCTCACGGCCGCGGGACTCGAGACGGTCGCGGAGATGCGGTTCCCCGCGTCCGGTGACCAGCCACCGCAGGTCCTGCTCGCCGCCCGACGCACGGCACCCGAGGCCCAGGTGACCCGAGCCCCCTGACTGTCCGCAGGCTGGGGCATCGTGGGTCCCGTGCAGAAGCCGACCCTCCTCGAGATCGAAGCCGCCGTCCGTGCTTCGTGGGGGCCGGACACCTCGTACGCGAGCGACGCCTACATGAGTCGGGGAGCCGGACAGCCCTCTCGAGGCCAGTGCGGGACGACCGCACTGGTCGTGCACGACCTGCTGGGCGGGGACCTGATGGTGGCTGACCTCGAGCACGAGGGCCTCGTCGACGGCGTGCACTACTGGAACGTGCTGCCCGACGGAGTCGAGGTGGACCTCACGCGGGACCAGCTGACCCCGCGCGAGCGCCTGGTCGACGTGCGCCGGGTGGCGGTGCCGAGGAACCGGTCCTCGGCGGGCGAACCGGCGTTCCTGGTGCTGCGCGCCCGGGTGGCCCTCGCTCTCGGGCTGCCGTCGAGCGGGTGTTCGGCCCGGCAGCAGGATGACCCCGTCCCCCGGGGCCCCACCGGGACGAGCCCGACGACGACGCCCGCATCGCGTCGAGCTGCGGAGACAGGCTGAGTCAGTAGTACCAGGGGAACGCGGACCAGTCGGGCTCACGCTTGTCCAGGAACGCGTCGCGCCCCTCGACGGCCTCGTCGGTCATGTACGCCAACCGGGTCGCCTCGCCGGCGAACACCTGCTGGCCCATCAGGCCGTCGTCGGTGAGGTTGAACGCGAACTTCAGCATCCGCTGCGCGGTCGGCGACTTGCCGTTCACCTCGGCCGCGACCTTCAGCGCCTCGCGCTCGAGGTCGACGTGGCGGGCGACCACGTTGACCGCGCCCATCCGCTGCATGTGGTCGGCGTCGTAGGTCCGGCCCAGGAAGAAGATCTCCCGCGCGTTCTTCTGCCCCACCATCTTGGCCAGGTACGCCGACCCGTAGCCGGCGTCGAAGCTGCCCACGTCGGCGTCGGTCTGCTTGAAGCGGGCGTGCTCGCGGCTGGCGACGGTCAGGTCGCAGACCACGTGGAGCGAGTGACCGCCCCCGGCGGCCCAGCCGCTGACCACGGCCACCACGACCTTGGGCATGGTGCGGATCAGCCGCTGCACCTCCAGCACGTGCAGCCGGCCCCCCTCGGCCGCGGTGCGCCGGGCGTCCACGGTGTCCGCGGTGTCGCCGTCGGCGTACTGGTAGCCGGTCCGGCCGCGGATCCGCTGGTCCCCGCCGGAGCAGAACGCCCAGCCGCCGTCCTTGGCGCTGGGGCCGTTGCCGGTCAGCAGGACGCAGCCCACGTCGGCGGTGCGGCGCGCGTGGTCCAGCGCCGCGTACAGCTCGTCGACGGTGTGCGGGCGGAACGCGTTGCGGACCTCCGGCCGGTCGAACGCGATCCTCACCGTGCCGCCGGCCGGGCCCGGCAGGACGCACCGGTGGTACGTGATGTCGGTCAGGGCCTCGCGGCCGAGCTCGGTCGGGTCGACCTCGCGCCAGACCTGGGCGTCGAACGTGTCGGACACATGAGGCAGCGAGGGCACGGCGCGAGCCTACGGCCGCGCAGGACCCGCGGCCCGTCCCGTCACACTGGGCCCGTGACCGAGCCGGACCCCACGCTGCCGGACCTGCCCGACCTGCCTGGCCCGGAACGGGTGCACGTCGTCTCCCTCCCGCTGCGGACCCGCGTCCGGGGGGTGACGGCGCGGGAGGTCCTGCTGGTCGAGGGGCCCGCCGGCTGGGGGGAGTTCTCGCCGTTCGTCGAGTACGACGACCACGAGGCCGCGCGCTGGCTGGCGGCGTGCCTGGAGGCCGCCCACCACGGCTGGCCCGCCCCGCTGCGGGCGGACGTCGTGGTCAACGCCACCGTCCCGGCCGTCGCGGCCGGGGACGTCGCCGGGGTGCTGGCCCGGTTCCCCGGCTGCACCACGGCCAAGGTCAAGGTGGCCGAGCCCGGGCAGACCCTGGCCGACGACCTGGACCGGGTGGCGGCCGTGCGCGAGGTGCTCGGTCCCGCCGGTGCGGTCCGGGTCGACGCCAACGGGGCGTGGGACCTCGACCAGGCGCTGCACGCGATCGCCGCGTTGTCGGCCTACCGGTTGGACTACGCCGAGCAGCCCGTCGCCGACGTCGCCGACCTGGCCCGGCTGCGTGTCCGTCTGGTGGCCGCGGGCCTGGACGTGGCCGTCGCCGCGGACGAGTCGGTCCGGCGTGCGGAGGACCCGCTGGCGGTCGCGCTCGCCGGCGCCGCCGACGTCGTCGTGATCAAGGTCGCCCCCCTGGGGGGCGTGCGGCGGCTGCTCGAGGTGGCCGAGGTGCTCCGCGAGCGGCACGGCGTGGGTCTCACGGTGTCGTCGGCGCTGGACAGCTCGGTCGGCCTGGCCGCTGGGGTGGCGGCCGCCGCGGCGCGGCCCGGGTCGCCGCGGGCGGCGGGACTGGGTACCGCGGCCCTGCTCGCCGCCGACGTGACCACCGCGCCCCTGCTGCCCGTCGACGGGCGGGTCCCGGTGGGCGCGGTCGTCGTCGACCCCGACCTGCTGGCCCGTCACGCGGCGCCACCCCCGCGGCAGCAGTGGTGGCGCGACCGGCTGGCCCGCTGCCACGCGCTGCTGCGGGGTGACCCGCGACCGCGGCCGTAGCCCGACGGCGTGGACCCGGCGGCCGAGCAGGCATGATCGGCGCGTGGACGACAACCCCTCGACGCGTGCGGCCCGGGCCATCGTCCAGGGGCTCGTCGACAACGGGGTCGAGCACGTCGTGCTCTGCCCGGGCTCCCGCTCGGCCCCGCTGGCGTACGCGCTGCACGCCGCGGAGTCCGCCGGTCTGCTCAGCGTCCACGTGCGCGTCGACGAGCGCTCGGCCGCGTTCACGGCCCTCGGCATCGGCAAGGGCACCGGCCCGGCGGCCGTGGTCACCACGTCGGGCACCGCGGTGGCCAACCTGCTCCCGGCCGTCTGGGAGGCCAGGCACGGCCTGGTGCCCCTGGTCGTGCTGACCGCCGACCGGCCCCGCGCCCTGCGGGACACCTGGGCCAACCAGACCACCCCGCTGCAGGCGCGGGCGTTCACCGACGCCGCCCTGCTGTCGCTGGACCTGGAGGCCTCCGACGGGGCCGTCGACTGGGCCGCCGTGGTGGCACGCCTCGTCGCGAGGGCCTCCGGCCACGACGAGCAGGGCCGGTACGACTGGCGGTTCGGCCCGGTCCACCTGGACGTGGGGTTCGACGACCCGCTGGTGCCGGACGACCTGACCTGGGTCCCGGACGAGCCCGCTCTGCACGACGCGGACGTCCCGGACCCCGAGCTCGACGAGGTGATGGCCGAGGCCGAAGCCATCCTGGTCGAGGCTGTGGACGGCGAGGCCCCGACGGCGCCCACCGTGGACCCGGACGCGCCGGACGGCGCGGACGACGACGCGGACGAGGCCGACGAGCTGGACACCAGCTACCTGCCCGAGCGCCCCGGTGGGCAGCTGCTCATGTGGTCGCGGCGCCGCACGGTCGTCGTCGCCGGGGACGGCGAGGGCTACGAGGCACGCCTGCTCGCCGACCCCAGCGCGTTCCCGCTGCTGGCCGAGCCGGGCTCCGACGCGGGTCCCAGCACCGCGGCGGTCTCGTCCTACCGCCACCTGCTGGACCTGCCCGGGCTGGGCGCCGACGTGGAGCGCGTCGTCGTCTACGGCCGCCCCACCCTCACCCGTCCGGTGACCCGGCTCCTGGCCCGTCCGGACGTCGAGGTCGTCCACGTGCCGCTGCCCGGGCAGGCCGGACCCGGCCGGGAGCACCGCCGCGTGTCCGCCGTGATGGCGAGGATGGCGCTGGCCGCGGACCTGGAGTGGCTCGAGCGCTGGCTGCTGGCGGGCCGGCGGGCGCGTCAGGCCGTCGACGTCGTGCTCGACACCTGGGGCGGGGTCAGCGGCCTGCACGTGGCGCGCGCGGTCGCCCGGGCCCAGGAGGCGCTGCCGGTGGACGGTCCCAACCTGCTCGTCGGCGCCAGCAGCGTGATCCGCGACCTGGACCTGGTGATGGACCACTCGGTCGAGCAGCCCCTGGTCCACGCCTCCCGCGGGCTGTCCGGGATCGACGGGTCGCTGTCGACCGCCGCGGGCATCGCGCTGGGACGGGCCACGCCCGTCCGGGCGCTGGTGGGCGACCTCACGTTCCTGCACGACGGCAACGGCCTGCTGGTCGGTCCGACCGAGGAGCGCCCACCGGTCCAGGTGGTGGTGGCCAACGACGGCGGTGGCGGCATCTTCGGGCTGCTCGAGCACGGGGAGGCCCGGTACGCCGAGGTCCACGAGCGGTACTTCGCGACCCCCCAGGACGTCGACGTGGCCGCGCTGTGCCGCGCGCACCACGTCCCGCACCGACTGGTCGGCACCGAGGCCGAGCTGGACGAGGTGCTGCAGGACTGGGACGGCAGCAGCCAGGTGCTGGAGGTGGCCGTCGACCGCAGCCGCACCCGCGCGCTGTCCCGCGCCGTCGCCGACGCCGCCCGCGCCGCCGCCCTCGACTGAGCGGGCCGCCGCGGCGGGTCAGCGGGCGACGGGCAGGTGGTCGCGGTTGGCGTTGGGGGAGGTGTGGAGCACCGGGCCGGTCGTCCCGCGCACGATCAGCTCGGGGGCGAACAGGTACTCCGTGGTCGGGTGGTGCCCGGTGCGCAGCTGCTCGACCAGCGCGGTGATGGCGACCGAGGCCATGTCGCCCACCGGCTGGCGCAACGAGGTGAGCGGCGGGTCCATGAAGGCGTTGACGGGCGCGTCGTCGAAGCCGATCACCGACACGTCGTGGGGGATGGACAGCCCCATGCTGCGGGCGGCCCGGATCACGCCCAGCGCCATCGGGTCCGAGGCGCAGACAATGCCCGTGCACCCCGCCTCGATGAGCCGCCGGCCGGTGGCCTGCCCGCCCTCGATGGTGAACAGCGAGTGCTCGACCACGCCCTCCACCGGGTCGGCGGTGCCGGCCCGCGCCGCGACCAGCCGCTGGAGGGCGGCGGCCTTGCGCACCACGGGGGTGTACCGCTCGGGACCCACGGCCAGGCCTATCCGGCGGTGGCCGAGCGTCAGCAGGTGCTGCACGGCCATCTCGACGGCCGTCTGGTCGTCGGTCGCGATGAACGTCGCGTCCAGGTCGGGCACGAAGCCGTTGACGAGCACCAGGGGCACCCCGAGCCGACGGAGCCGGTGGTAGCGGTCCGGCGGCGCCGTGGTGTCGGCGTGCATCCCGGACACCACGACCAGCCCCGCCATCGAGCGGCCCAGCATGAGCTCGACCCACTCGTCCTCGCTGACCCCCGGGGTGAACTGCGACCCGACGAGCGGGGTGTACCCCTGCTGGACCAGCAGCGTCTGCATACGCTGCACGAACGCCGGGAACACGGGGTTGTCCAGCTCGGGGACGATCAGCCCGACGACGTCGGTGTCGATGCCCGTGCTGCGCTTGCTGGCCACGTACCCGGCGGCCTCGGCGGCGGCCAGGACGCGCAGCCTCACGGCCTCGCTGACGCCGTTCTTGCCGCGCAGCGCCCGGCTCACGGTGGCGGGGCTGACCCCGACCTCGGCCGCGATCACGTCGAGGGTCGTCATGCGTCGGACTGTGGCACCTGCGACAGTCCGACGCAACGACGAGGCCCGTCGGACGGTACGTGCGGTGCCTTCTTGCGCAACGCCTTTCGTCCTCCCCCTCAGGACCCCGGGCCGGTGCGGGGGTCCCGGCTCAGCAGCCCGGCGGCGGACCCGATGCCTGACACGTCGGCGACCACGGCCGCCTCCCGGTCGGTCGCGGTGAGCGCCGCCCGCGACGAGGTCTCCCCCAGCAGGTCGAGCTGCAGCTGCAGCGGGGCGCGTCGCTCCGGGGGCGCCACCAGCAGCAGGTCCTCCAGCGCCGCACCCAGGCGGCGCGAGACCTGCGGGGAACCGGCCCCGGCCTGACGGATCTCGTCGAAGGCCACGTGGACCAGGCCCTCCCACGTGATGGTCGGCACCAGCAGCCGCACCGTGCCCGAGGCGTCGCGGTGGGTGCCGTCGGGGATAGGGCGACGGGAGATCTGGCGCATGATGTCCTGCAGCCGGTCGATGGCCTGCACCACGGTCGTCGGGTCGCCGTAGGGCCCCGACGCCAGGGACCGACCCGCGATGTCGACCAGCAGTCGCAGGCCGTAGGCCACGTCCTGGTTGAGCGTGCGTTCGGGGCCCAGCACCACGCACCGCAGCACGGTCGCCCGGTCGAGGCCGTCCTCGTCTCCGACCACCCGGAACAGCGGGGCCCCGACGGGGACGTAGTCACCCACCGACCAGAGGAGCTCCAGCCGGCACCGGCCGTCGCGGGCCAGACCGACCAGCCGGGCGCTGCCGAGGGCGAACAGCACACCGCTCCGGTCGCTCTGGATGAGGTCCTCTGCCGTCCCCGGCGGTGGTCCGGGGTCCGGGTAGACGTCCTCGATGGTGGCGACCACGTCCTCGGCCACCCACTCCACCAGCGCGGCCGTCCGCAGCGACTGCGCGATGTGGTTCAGGTACCAGACCAGTGCCGCGATGCAGGCCAGGACCAGGACGATGGCGACCAGTACCGCCAGACCGGGGACGGTGCCGCCGTCCGGGGTGGTGCGCACGCCGCGCATCGTCAGCAGCGAGTGGGTGAAGGTGCCGGCGAACAGGCCGATGGCGGCCTGGCTCGGGCGGTCGTGCAGGATCTGCCGGACGATGCGCGGCGAGAACGTACCCATCGCCAGCTGCACCGCGACCACCACCAACGACAGCACCAGCCCGGTCAGCGTGAGCATCGCGAACGAGATCAGGTAGAGCACCTGCAACGCCGCGTTCGGGTCACCCGACACGTCCTGCGGCACGAGCTCGCCGACGGGGTCCAGCGACAGCGTCAGCAACGACAGCAGCGCACCCCCGGCGACCATGACGACGGGCAGCACCCACAGGCTGGTGCGCAGGTGGTGCAGCAGCCGGAATCGTCTCACCGCCGTGAGTGTAGGAGCCGGGGCCCGCGGCGCGGCCGAGCCAGGTCGTGGGACGAGGTGCCGGACCGGCGCCCCCATCGGCGGCCCCCGTCCCACGACCGGGTCGGACTGCGGGTGGTCCCCTACGCGGGGACGACGACCCCCGGCTGCTGCACGGCGCCGACGGCGTGGGCGAGCTCGGCCTCCAGCCCCAGGTGGGCCACCGGGTCGGCCACGGTCGCGACCTCGCGCTCGAGCTCGCGGACCAGCGGGATGACCCGCTCGCCGAAGGCCTGCACCTCCTCGCGGACGTGGAGGAACCCCAGCAGCAGCAGGTCCACCCCGACCAGCTTGTAGGCCAGCACGCGACGGGCGACCTGCTCCGGGGTCCCGATCAGCCCGGTCCGGAACCCGTCGTTGTACTGCACCAGGTCCTTGAAGTCGCTCCCGGCCCACATCCCCTTGCCGTCGCGGGTCGAGGCCCCGGCCTGCTGGACGGCGTCGCGGAAGCCCTCGACCTTGGCCACGTCGGCGTGCGCGACGATGTCGTCGACGACCTGGACCGCCTCGGCCTCGGTGTCGCGGACCACCGCGAATCCGTTGAGCCCGAACCGCACCCGGCGGCGGTTGTCCGCGGCGTACCCACCGACCTCGGACACCTGCTCGGCGACGGCGTCGAACCCGCCCCCGTTCATGAAGTACCAGTCGCTGGCCCGGCCGGCCATGTGGCGGGCGTCGGTGGAGTTGCCGCCCTGGAAGATCTCCGGCAGCACGTCCGGCCGCGGCCGGAACGTCAGGTCACGGGTCCGGAAGTAGTCCCCGCGGTAGGTGAAGTCGTCGGTCGTCCACGCCCCGCGCAGCACGTCGATGAACTCCTCCGACTGCCGGTAGCGCTCGCCGTGCTCCAGCCAGGTCGCACCCAGGCTCAGCGCCTCGCCCTTGAACCAGCCCGACACCACGTTGATCGCCAGGCGCCCGCCCGTCAGCTCCTGGGCCGTGGCGGCCCACTTGGCCAGCACCGTCGGCTGCCAGAAGTACGGGTGCACGGCCGCGATGACCTTGAGCCGCTCCGTGGCCAGCAGCAGCGCGAGCGAGAACGACGTCGACTCGTGCTGGGAGTCCGCCCCGTAGGAGGCGCCGTAGCGGACCTGGGTGAGGGCGTAGTCGAAGCCCGCGGCCTCGGCGGCCCGCGCGGTGTCGACGTTGTAGGCGGGGGAGTGGTCGGTCCGCTGGGGCAGGGTCGACACCACGAGCCCGCCGGACACGTTGGGCACCCAGTAGGCGAAGCGCAGCGGCTCGGCCACGGCGTCCGCACCGACCGGGGCGGCGCTCACGCGACGGCTCCGGTCAGCAGGGCGGCGGGCGGCGCGGTGCGGGTGTAGGCCCGGTCGTGGTGGACCAGCGGCCCCGACCGGTGGGTCGACGGCTCGTACCCGGTGCGGTCGGCGAGGCGGGGGTCCGAGGGCTCGAGGTCGTCGCGGACGTCGTGGACCTCCCCGAGGACGACGAGCGAGTCGCCGGCGTCGACGAGTCGCAGGACGGCACCGGACACCCGGGCGACGGTCCCGTGGACCTGCGGCAACCCGTCCTCGGCCCACGACCAGCTGGTCGGGTCGGCGAAGCGGCGTGAGGCGTCGGCGGCGAAACGGCGGGCCACGTCCTCCTGGTCCGCCGACAGCAGGTGGACCGCGTAGCGGCCCGAGCGCAGCAGCACGCCCAGGCTGGAGGAGGTGCGGGACACGTTGAAGGACAGCAGCGGCGGCGAGATCGACACCGAGGCGACGGACACGGCGGTGAACCCGACGGGTGAGCCCTCGTGCGCGGACGTCACGACCCAGACGCTGGAGGCGTCGAGACGGAACGCGCGTCGAAGGTCCACCGCAGGTCCACCCCAGGCGGGGGTGGTGGTCACGGTGAGCTCCTTGGTCCCGGCCGCCGTGGCGGCCCGGGCTTTTGCGGTCAGGTGGTCCGGTTCAGGTCCGAGCGAGGTGGTCGGCTCAGGACGGACAGACCGCGGAGCAGGTGTGCAGCAGGTCGACGGCACGTCGACGGACGAGCGGGGTGCTGGACATCAGTTGTTCCTCCATCGGTCCTGGCGGAAGCACCCGCACCCGTTGCCGGGGGGTTGCTGCGACGTCTACGAGCCAGGTCTCTCGGTCGCTCTGGATGGTTGCAGGACGACCGTGGCAGAAGGGGGCCTTCGTGTCCAGGTCCCGGTCGATCTGTCTCGCCTGCTGGGACGGGCGGCTCGGTGCGGTGGCTGGACGGCTCAGCCGTCCCCGTGGTGTCGCAGGGCGGCCACGACCTCGTCCAGGAAGCCGTCCACCTCCCCCCGGGCGTAGCCCTCGCGCCACTTCGTGCTGCTGAAGGTCCGGCTGCGCACCGAGTCTGCTGTCGTGGCCACGACAGCATGGTCCCGCCCGAGCCGGACGGGTGGCGGGCGTTTCGACCGAACGCGCAGCTCGCGCGCCCGGCTCAGCCGGCCAGGGCGTCGCGCATCGGCACGAACTTGGCGGTCGACTCGGCCAGCTCGGCGGCCGGGTCGGAGCCCTCGACGATGCCGCAGCCCGCGAACAGCCTGATCTCGTGCGCGTCCTCGCTCAGCTGGCCGCACCGCAGGGCGATACCCCACTCGCCGTCGCCGGCGGAGTCGAGCCAGCCGACCGGACCGGCGTAGCGGCCGCGGTCCATGCCCTCGAGCTCGGCGATGAGCGCCGCCGCCGCCGTCGTGGGCGTCCCGCACACCGCGGCCGAGGGGTGCAGGGCCGCGGCCAGGTGCAGGCTGGACACGTCGTCGCGCAGCACCCCGGTGACGTCGGTGGCCAGGTGCATCACGTTGGCCAGGTGCAGCACGAACGGGGACTCCGGCACGTTGGTGCCGGCGCAGAACGGGGTGATCGCCTCGACCACGCTGCGGACGGCGTACTCGTGCTCGCCCAGGTCCTTGCTCGAGCGCGCCAGCGACGCCGCGAGGGCCAGGTCGTGGGCGTCGTCACCGGTGCGGCGGATGGTGCCGGCCAGCACGCGGGAGGCCACCAGGCGCATCTGGGTGCGGACGAGCATCTCCGGGGTGGCGCCGACGAGGCCGTCCACGCTGAAGGTCCACGTGGAGGGGTAGGCGTCGGCCAGACGTCGCAGCAGGACCCGGGGGTCCAGGGGGGTCTCCGTGCGGGCCAGCAGGTCGCGGGCCAGGACCACCTTGGCCACCTCGCCGGCGTCGATGCGCCGCACGGCCGCCTCCACCAGCGCCTCCCACGCGGCGCTGCTCACCGCGCCGTCGGCGAACGCGACCGGGCCGGGTGCCGGTGGTGCGGGCGCCACGGGCGGCGGCCCGTCCACCGGCCCCGGGATGACGCCGTCGGTGTTGCCGTCGGTGAGGGTGGTCCGGGTCAGCCACCAGCGGCCGTCGCGGTGGCCGACGACCGTGGCCGGGACGACGAGCTGGCTGCGGCTGGGGGAGCCGTCGGCGAACGCGAACGACCCGAACGCCACCGGTCCGGTGCCCCGGAGACCCACGTCGTCGCGCACCACGGCCCCGGCCAGCAGCCGCTGCCAGCGCCGCTCGGCGGTGACGAACCGGTCGGGACCGCTGGTGCTGACCCGGGCGGTCTCGCCCCAGCCCACGAGGCCCTCGCCGCGGCGGACCCAGGTCAGCGGACCCTGCTCGGCGGGCAGCAGGTCCAGCAGGGGGCCGGGGTCGTCGATCTCGACGGTGCGGGACACGAGCCGGGCGCCAGGACGGGCGGCCGGCTCGGCGTGGTCTGCCATCGTGCTCGACCTCGTGATCACAGGGTAGGTCGCCACCGGTCGGGCCCGCGCCCCGGGCGTCGTGGGACGATCTGCCGGTGCCCGACACCCCGGTCCGCGCCCAGCTGGACAAGCGTCCCGACGAGGTCTCGTCGATGTTCGACGGTGTCGCCGAGCGGTACGACCTGACCAACACCGTCCTGTCGCTCGGGTCGGACCGGCGCTGGCGCCGCATGGTGATGCGGGACCTCGACGCCCGGCACGGCGAGAAGGTCCTCGACCTGGCGGCCGGCACGGGGACCTCGACCGAGCCGTTCGCCGACGCGGGGGTGCGGGCGGTGGCCTGCGACTTCTCGCTCGGCATGCTCCAGGTCGGTCGGCGCCGTCGGCCGGACATGTCGTTCCTGGCCGGTGACGCGACCCGGCTGCCGTTCGCGGACGCCTCGTTCGACGCCGCCACGATCTCGTTCGGGCTGCGGAACGTGGTCGACCCCGACGCCGGGCTGGCCGAGATGCTTCGCGTGGTCCGCCCGGGTGGTCGGCTCGTGGTCTGCGAGTTCAGCCACCCGACCTGGCGACCGTTCCGGGCCGTCTACGACCGGTACCTGCTGCGGGTCCTGCCCGCGGTGTCGCGCGTCGCGTCGTCCAACCCGGAGGCCTACGACTACCTGGCCGAGTCGATCCAGGCCTGGCCCGACCAGCAGGCGCTCGCCGAGCGGATCCGGGCGGCCGGCTGGAGCCAGGTCGCGTGGCGTGACGCCAGCGCCGGGATCGTCGCCCTGCACCGCGCCGTCCGCCCCGCCTGAGGTCCGGGGCCCGGGGCCGGCCCACCCACCCGTCCGGCGAGGCCGCCCGCTCCGTCGTACCCTTGTGAACACGTGCACAAGTCCGTTGCGCATGCCCCTGGAGGTCCACGCGTGAGCACCCTGACCGAACAGCCCGCCACCGCGGTCGACGACGTCCCCACCGAGGCCGACGTCGTCGTCGTCGGCGCGGGCCCCGCGGGCGCCACCGCCGCGGCGTACCTCGCCCGGGCCGGCCTGGACGTGGTGCTGCTGGAGAAGACGGCGTTCCCACGCGAGAAGGTCTGCGGCGACGGTCTGACCCCCCGTGGCGTCAAGGAGCTCGTCGCCCTCGGCGTGCCCCACCGTGAGGAGGACGGCTGGATCCGCAACAAGGGGCTGCGCATCATCGGTGGCGGCCAGCGGCTGCAGCTGGACTGGCCCGAGCTGACCGGTGTCCCCAGCTACGGCCTGGTCCGCCCTCGAGCCGACCTCGACGAGGTGCTGGCCCGCACGGCCCAGCGCGAGGGCGCGCAGCTGTTCGAGCAGACCTCGGTCACCGGCCCGGTGCTGGACGCCTCCGGGCGCGTCACGGCCGTCACCTGGGCCCGCCACGACGAGCGGGGCCGCAAGACCGGGCTCACCGGCACCGTCAAGGCCAAGCTCGTGGTCGCGGCCGACGGCAACTCCAGCCGGCTGAGCCTGGCCATGGGCCTGATCAAGCGCGACGACCGCCCGCTCGGGGTCGCGGTGCGCACCTACTTCGAGTCCCCGCGCACCCACGACGACTACCTCGAGTCGTGGCTGGAGCTCTGGGACGGCCCTCCCGGGCAGTCGACGCTGCTGCCGGGCTACGGCTGGGTGTTCGGGGTCGGGGACGGCACCAGCAACGTCGGCCTGGGCATCCTGAGCAGCTCCAGCGCGTTCGGGAAGGTCGACTACAAGGAGCTGCTGCAGCGCTGGGTCGCCACGATGCCGGCCGACTGGGGCTTCACGCCCGAGAACCAGACCATGGCCATCAAGGGTGCGGCCCTGCCGATGGGCTTCAACCGCACGCCTCACTACACCAAGGGCCTGCTGCTGGTCGGTGACGCGGGCGGCATGGTGAACCCGTTCAACGGCGAGGGCATCGCCTACGCGATGGCCAGCTCGCGGATCGCCGCCGGCGTCATCGCCCAGGCCATGGCCATGCCGGAGCACGCACGCGAGCGGGCCCTGCAGTCCTACCCGAAGGCCGTCGAGGCCGAGATGGGCGCCTACTACGCGCTGGGCCGGGTCTTCGTGAAGATCATCGGCAACCCCTGGGTGATGGCGACCGCGACCCGCTACGGGCTGCCCCGGCCGCTGCTCATGCAGTTCGTCCTCAAGCTGCTCGCCAACCTCTACGAGGACTCCGGCGGCGACCCGGTGGACAAGGTCATCCAGCAGATGGAGCGGCTCTCGCCCGTGGCGTCGCGGCTCGCATGACCGGCCGCCCCCTCCACGCCGGTCACGGTTGCATTTCGTCAGCACCCGGTGACGTAAACGTGCTGGTGGGGGCCGGGCCCCGGGTCCCGGCGCGGCACCAGGCGCCCCCTAGGATGACGCCGACCGTGCACGCGCGAGACGGCCGCGCCCCTGGCGCGACCCGACGAGGAGACCTCACGTGAGCCCCTATCTGCCGCTGGTGATCATGCTGGCGATCGGCGCCGGCTTCGCCGCCTTCTCGATCGTGGCCACCTCGCTCACCGGACCCTCGCGCTACAACCGCGCCAAGCTCGAGGCGTACGAGTGCGGCATCCAGCCCACCCCGCAGGCCGCGGGCGGCGGCCGCGTGCCGATCAAGTTCTACCTGATCGCCATGCTGTTCATCGTCTTCGACATCGAGACGGTCTTCCTGATCCCGTGGGCGATCGCCTTCAACCAGCTGGGGCTGTTCGCCCTGATCCAGGTCCTGCTGTTCGTCGGGGCCATCCTCGTCGCGTACGCCTACGTCTGGCGCCGCGGCGGGCTCGAGTGGGACTGACCCACCGGCCCTGATCCAGCACAGCACGCAGCAACCGAACACACCGGCACCGCACGCACCACCGACAGGAGCAACAGCATGGGTATCGAGGAGAAGCTCCCCGCCGGGATCCTCCTGGGACAGGTGGAACAGCTCGTCGGCCTGGTCCGCAAGGCGTCGGTCTGGCCGGCCACCTTCGGCCTGGCCTGCTGCGCCATCGAGATGATGGCCGTGGGTGGTCCCAAGTACGACATCGCCCGCTTCGGCATGGAGCGGTTCTCGGCCAGCCCCCGCCAGGCCGACCTGATGATCGTCGCGGGCCGGGTGAGCCAGAAGATGGCCCCGGTCGTGCGCCAGGTCTACGACCAGATGCCCAACCCCAAGTGGGTCATCGCCATGGGCGTCTGCGCCAGCTCCGGCGGCATGTTCAACAACTACGCGATCGTCCAGGGCGTCGACCACATCGTCCCGGTCGACGTGTACCTGCCGGGCTGCCCGCCGCGCCCGGAGATGCTGCTGGACGCGATCCTCAAGCTCCACGAGCAGATCAAGGGCGAGAAGCTCGGCCCCCACAAGCTCGCGGCCGAGGTCGAGGCCGAGGAGAAGGCCCTCGCGGCGACCCCGACCATCCAGATGAAGGGCCTCCTGCGGTGAGCGACGCCAAGGAGCCCACCGGCGGTGCAGAGCCCACGGGTGGCGCGGATCCCAAGGACAAGGCCCCCGTCGACGAGCCGGCGCCCTCGGGGGACCGCGCCCCCGGCACGGCCGCCCCCGGCGTGGCCAGCGCCGAGGACAAGGGGATGGACGCCACCACCAAGGTGTCGACCGACCCCGCCGTCGAGGACGCCACCGAGGGCGAGGACACCCCCGGCACCGACGCGTCCTCCACCCGGGCCACCACCGGGGGCCTCGAGCCCAGCGGGACCCCGTCGGCGGCGACCCCGGTCACGACCCGCACGGGGTTCTTCGGTGTCTCGGGGCCCGGTGACACCTCCGGCTACTCCGGGCTGGTGCGCACCTCGACGGTCTCCGTCCCCACCGCCCGCCCGTACGGCTCGTACTTCGACGAGGTCGCCGACCTGCTGGGCGAGAGCCTCGACGAGGTCGGCATCGGCTTCGACAGCCCGGCCGGTGCGATCGAGAAGGTCGTGGTCGAGCACGGCGAGATGACGCTGCACGTGCGGCGCGAGCACCTGATCGAGGTCTGCCGCCGGCTGCGTGACGAGCCCGACCTTCGCTTCGAGCTCAGCCTGGGCGTCTCCGGCGTGCACTACCCGGAGGACACCGGTCGCGAGCTGCACGCCGTCTACCACCTCAAGTCGATCACCCACACCCGTCGCATCCGCCTCGAGGTGTCGGTGCCCGACTCCGACCCGCACATCCCCTCGACCACGGGGATCTACCCGACGCACGACTGGCACGAGCGCGAGACCTGGGACTTCTTCGGGATCCAGTTCGACGGCCACCCCGCGCTCACCCGGATCCACATGCCCGACGACTGGCCGGGCCACCCGCAGCGCAAGGACTACCCCCTCGGCGGCATCCCGGTCGAGTACAAGGGCGCCACCATCCCGGCGCCCGACGAGCGGAGGCAGTACACGTGACCAGCGACACGACCAGCGGCGCGAGCACGCCCACGAGCAGCCCCGACGCCTACGGCGCGACCGACCACGACGTCCTCGAGGGCTCCGTCGTCACCGTCGGCGGTGGTGACTGGGACGACGTGGTCGACACCGCCCGCCTGGGCGAGGAGCGCATCGTCGTCAACATGGGCCCGCAGCACCCGTCGACCCACGGCGTGCTGCGGCTGATCCTCGAGGTCGAGGGCGAGACCGTCACCGAGGCGCGCGCCGGAATCGGTTACCTGCACACCGGGATCGAGAAGAACATGGAGGTGCGGTCCTGGACCCAGGGCGTCACCTTCTGCACGCGGATGGACTACCTGTCCCCGATCTTCAACGAGACCGCGTACTGCCTCGGCATCGAGAGGATGCTGGGCATCACCGAGCAGGTCCCCGAGCGCGCCAGCGTGCTCCGCGTCCTGACCATGGAGCTCAACCGGATCGGCAGCCACGCCGTGGCCCTGGCCACCGGCGGCATGGAGCTCGGCTCCACCACGATGATGACCGACGGGGTCCGGGAGCGCGACAAGGCCCTGGAGATCCTCGAGGAGATCACCGGCCTGCGGATGAACCACGCGTTCGTCCGCCCCGGCGGCGTCGCCCAGGACATCCCGCCCGGTGCGCTGGACTCCATCCGCGAGTTCATCCCCAGCATCCGCCGCGGCATCCGCGACCTGGAGAACCTGAGCGCCCAGAACCCGACCCTCAAGCAGCGCCTGGTCGGCACCGGCTACCTGAACCTGGCCGGCTGCCTCGCCCTGGGCATCACCGGACCGGTGCTCCGATCCACGGGCCTGCCCAACGACCTGCGCAAGGACGAGCCGTACTGCGGGTACGAGGACTACGACTTCGAGGTCATCACCCGCACCGACGCCGACAACTACTCCCGGCTGCGGATCCGCATCGACGAGATGTACGAGTCCGTCCGGATCATCGAGCAGTGCATGGAGAAGCTCCAGGTGCTCGGCAACGGCGCCGTGATGATCGACGACCCCAAGATCAAGTGGCCGTCGCAGCTGGCGCTGGGCGGGGACGGGCTGGGCAACTCCCTCGACCACATCCGCAAGATCATGGGCACCTCGATGGAGGCCCTGATCCACCACTTCAAGCTCGTCACCGAGGGCTTCCGGGTCCCGGCCGGGCAGGTCTACACCGCCGTGGAGTCCCCGCGCGGCGAGCTGGGGGCCCACCTGGTCTCCGACGGCGGCACCAAGCCGTACCGGGCGCACTTCCGCGACCCGTCGTTCACCAACCTGCAGGGCGTGTCCGTGATGTGCGAGGGCGCCCAGGTCGCCGACGTCGTCGCCTCGGTCGCCGCCCTCGACCCCGTCATGGGAGGCGTCGACCGCTGATGGCCTACAGCCCCGAGACCCTGGAGCAGCTGCGCACCGACGCGGCCCAGATCGTCGCCCGCTACCCGCAGGAGCGGTCCGCCCTGCTGCCGCTGCTGCACCTGGTGCAGTCGGTGGACGGCTTCGTCAGCCCGGACGGCATCGCGTTCTGCGCCCAGACGCTGGGCCTGTCCAACGCCGAGGTGTCGGCGGTGGCGACCTTCTACACGCAGTACAAGCGCCACCCCAACGGCCGGTACACCGTGGGCGTCTGCACCAACACCCTGTGCGCCGTGATGGGGGGCGACGAGATCTTCGCCGCCGTCAGCGACCACCTGGGCGTGGGCCACGACGAGACCACCGAGGACGGCGCGGTCACCCTGGAGCGGGTCGAGTGCAACGCGGCCTGCGACTACGCGCCGGTCGTGATGGTCAACTGGGAGTTCTTCGACAACCAGACCCCGCGCTCCACCTGCGGCCTGGTCGACCGGCTCCGCGCGGGCGAGAAGGTCCGTCCGACGCGCGGCGCGGACGAGGTCGTCGACTTCAAGCCGATGTCCCGCGTGCTGGCCGGGTTCCCCGACGGCCGGGCTGACGAGGGCCCCGGCGCGGGCGACGCGTCCCTGGTCGGGCTCAAGCTGGCCCGCGAGAAGGGCTGGCGCGCCCCGCCGGTCGAGTTCACGAACCCGTCCGGCGACCGCGACAGCAGGAGCGAGTGATGGTCGACACCCTGACCCCCGTCCTCTCGGCGTTCTGGGACGCCAAGCAGAGCTGGTCGCTGAAGACGTACGAGGCGCACGACGGGTACAAGGCGCTCCGCAAGGCGCTCATCACCCCGCGCAGCGAGATCGTCGACGCCGTCAAGACCTCAGGCCTGCGCGGCCGTGGTGGCGCCGGGTTCCCGACCGGCCTCAAGTGGAGCTTCCTTCCCCCGGACGACGGCCTGCCCCGCTACCTGGTGGTCAACGCCGACGAGTCCGAGCCGGGCACCTGCAAGGACACCCCGCTCATGATGGCCAACCCCCACGTGCTGGTGGAGGGCGTCATCATCTCCAGCTTCGCCATCGGCGCGAAGAAGGCCTTCATCTACCTGCGCGGCGAGGAGCTCCACGTCTACCGCCGCCTGCTCAAGGCCGTCGACGACGCCAAGGCTGCCGGGTACATCGGCACCGACGTGCTCGGCTCGGGCTTCGACCTGGACGTCGTGGTGCACGCCGGGGCCGGGGCCTACATCTGCGGTGAGGAGACGGCTCTGCTGGACTCCCTCGAGGGCCGCCGTGGCCAGCCGCGCCTCAAGCCGCCGTTCCCCGCCGTCGCCGGGCTGTACGCCCGCCCGACCGTGGTCAACAACGTCGAGTCCATCGCCAGCGTGCCGTCGATCGTCCTCAACGGGGCCGACTGGTTCGCCGGCATGGGCACCGAGAAGTCGTCCGGCTACGGCTTGTTCTCCGTCTCCGGCCACGTCAAGCGGCCCGGGCAGTACGAGGCCCCGCTCGGCATCACGATGCGCACCCTGATCGACCTCGCGGGCGGTATGCGCGACCCCGAGCACCCCCTCAAGTTCTGGACCCCGGGCGGGTCCTCGACCCCGCTGTTCACCGACGCGCACCTCGACGTCCCGCTCGACTTCGAGTCGACGATGGCCGCGGGGTCGATGCTCGGCACGCGGGCCCTGCAGGTCTTCGACGACACCACGTCGGTGGTGCGCGCCGTGCTGCGCTGGACCGAGTTCTACGCCCACGAGTCCTGCGGCAAGTGCACCCCCTGCCGGGAGGGCACCTACTGGATGGTGCAGATCCTGCGCCGCATCGAGGCCGGCAAGGGCACCACCGAGGACATCGACACCCTCCTCGACACCTGCGACAACATCCTCGGGCGTTCTTTCTGCGCCCTCGGCGACGGGGCGACCAGCCCGATCACGAGCGCGGTCCAGTACTTCCGCTCGGAGTTCGAGGCCGGCGCCACCACGCCCGCATGGGAGCTGTTCCCGTACCGGGCGGCCACGGTGTTCACCGACGACCAGCGAGTCCACACGAGCGAACCGGCAGGTATGGCATGAGTCTGTCCACCGGCCACGAGAAGACCGGGAACCCGGTCGAGGCCGCCGACCCGGGAGACCAGGTCACCCTCACGATCGACGGCATCGAGGTCGAGGCGCCCAAGGGCAGCCTGCTGATCCGGGTGGCCGAGGAGCTCGGCATCGCCATCCCGCGCTTCTGCGACCACCCGCTGCTCGAGCCCGCGGGAGCCTGCCGGCAGTGCCTGGTCGAGGTGTCCATGCCCGACCGCGAGGGCAACGTCCGCAAGATGCCCAAGCCGCAGGCCAGCTGCACCATGACGGTCGCGCCGGGCATGGTCGTGCAGACCCAGAACACCTCGGCCGTGGCCGACAAGGCGCAGCACGGGATCATGGAGCTGCTGCTGGTCAACCACCCGCTCGACTGCCCGATCTGCGACAAGGGCGGCGAGTGCCCGCTGCAGAACCAGGCCATGAGCAACGGCCGGGGTGAGTCACGCTTCGTCGACGTCAAGCGCACGTTCCCCAAGCCCATCAAGATCTCGACCCAGGTCCTGCTCGACCGCGAGCGCTGCATCCTGTGCCAGCGCTGCACCCGGTTCAGCAAGGAGATCGCGGGCGACACCTTCATCGACCTGCAGAAGCGCGGCGCCAAGCAGCAGATCGGCACGTTCGACACCACGGTGCTCGACTTCGCCGGGGCGCCGCTGACCGAGGGCGCGGCCGAGCTCGACGAGGCCGGTGCCCCGTTCGCGTCGTACTTCTCCGGCAACACCATCCAGATCTGCCCCGTCGGGGCCCTGACCGGCGCGGCGTACCGCTTCCGGGCCCGGCCCTTCGACCTGATCTCCTCGGAGACCGTCTGCGAGCACTGCAGCTCCGGCTGCGCCGTCCGCTCCGACCACCGCCGCGGTGTCGTGCTGCGCCGGCTGGCGGGCGAGGACCCCGTGGTCAACGAGGAGTGGAACTGCGACAAGGGCCGCTGGGCGTTCACCTACGCGACGCTGCCCGACCGCCTCCAGGTCCCGATGGTCCGCGACGAGGTCAGCGGCGAGCTGGTCGAGACCTCCTGGCCGGACGCGCTGGACGTCGCCGCCCGCGGCCTGGCCGCGGCCCGTGACGGCGCCGGGGTCGGCACGCTCGTCGGCGGTCGCGTGACCGTCGAGGACGCCTACGCCTACGCCAAGTTCTCCCGCGTGGTCCTGGGCAGCAACGACGTCGACATGCGCGCCCGTCCAGGCTCCGTCGAGGAGGAGTCGTTCCTGGCCTCGGACGTCGGCGGCCGCGGGATCGGCGTCACGTACGCCGACCTCGAGAAGGCGCGCGCCGTCGTGCTCGTCGGGTTCGAGGCCGAGGAGGAGTCGCCGATCCTGTTCCTCCGCCTGCGCAAGGCGGTCCGCCGGGGTGGCCTGACGGTCACCTCCGTCGCACCGCTGGCCAGCCGTGGTCTGGTCAAGCTCGACGGCCTGCTGGTGCCGACCGCCCCCGGGGACGAGGCGCAGGTGCTGTCCGCCGCGGCGCGAAGCACGGCCGCCGACCCGGTGGCCACCGCGTGCCGGACCGAGGGTGCCGTCCTGCTGGTGGGGGAGCGTCTGGCCGGAGTGCCGGGCGCGCTGTCCGCCGCGTCCGCCCTGGCCGAGGCCACCGGGGCCCGCCTGGCCTGGGTGCCGCGCCGGGCGGGGGAGCGCGGGGCCGTCGAGGCCGGCGCGCTGCCCAACGTCCTGCCCGGGGGCCGCCCGCTGGCCAGCAAGGCCGCCCTGGTCGACGTCGCCGCCGCCTGGGGCGTGCCCCGGCTGCCCGGCACCAAGGGCCGTGACACCGTCGCGATCCTGGCCAACGCCACCAAGAAGGGCGCCGGCCTGCTGGTGGCCGGCGTCGACGTGGACGACCTGCCGGACCCGGCCGCCGCCCGCGCGGCCCTGACCGCCGCGTCGTTCGTGGTCAGCCTGGAGGTCAGGCGCAGCACGGTGTCCGAGCACGCCGACGTCGTCCTGCCCGTCGCGCCCGTGGCCGAGAAGTCCGGGTCGTTCATGGACTGGGAGGGGCGGCTGCGGCCGTTCGAGTCGGTGCTGAGCACCGACGCCCTCAGCGACCACGGCGTCCTGGACGAGCTGGCCCGCCTGATGGGCGTCGAGCTCGGCGCGGCCAAGGCGCTGCAGCTGCGCGACGAGCTGTCGCAGATCGGGTCCTGGGACGAGTCCCGACCGCCCGCGCCCACCGTGGCCCCGGGCACGGCGGCCCGTCCCGGTGCCGGGCAGGCCGTCCTGGCGACGTGGCACCTGCTGCTGGACGCCGGTCGCGGTCAGGACGGCGAGGCCTACCTGGCCGGGACCGCCCACCGCGCCCACGCCCGTGTCTCGCCCGCGACCGCCGGCTCGCTCGGCCTCGCGGGGTCCGCCTCGGTGCAGGTCGTCGGGCGGGCCGGGGCCGTCGTGGTGCCGCTGGTGCTGGACGCCTCGGTCGTCGACGGCGTGGTCTGGCTGCCTACCCGTTCGCGCGGTTCGGAGCTGCGTCGGCAGTTGGGAGCCGGAGCCGGTGACCTGGTAGGAATTGGTCCCGCACCCGACCAGCTCGTGACAGGAGACCAGGCGTGAGCCACGTCGCTGGGCCGCTCTCGGCCCTGCCCTCGCTCGGCGGTCTCGAAGGACCGGCGTCGGACTTCAGCAACGACACCTGGCTCGTGGCCCTCATCAAGGCCGTCGCGGTGTTCGCGTTCCTGGTCGTCAACGTCCTGGTCGCCATCTGGGCGGAACGCCGCGTCCTGGGCCGGATGCAGCAGCGCCCCGGCCCCAACCGCCACGGCCCCTTCGGCCTGCTCCAGAGCCTGGCCGACGGCGTGAAGCTCGCCCTCAAGGAGGACATCGTCCCCGAGGGCGCGGACAAGCTGATCTACGTCCTGGCCCCTGCGATCTCGGTCGCCCCCGCGTTCGTGGCCTTCGCGGTCATCCCGCTCGGGCCGGAGGTGACGATCTTCGGGCGCACGACGCCGCTGCAGGTCACCGACGTGCCGGTGTCCGTGCTGTTCGTGCTGGCCGCGGCCAGCGTCGGGGTCTACGGCCTCATCCTCGCCGGCTGGTCGTCGGGCTCGACGTACCCGTTGCTGGGTGGGCTCCGCTCGACCGCGCAGGTCATCAGCTACGAGCTGATCATGGGTCTGGCCCTGGTCGGGGTGTTCATCTACACCGGCTCGATGTCGACCTCGCGCATCGTCGAGGCCCAGACCGACCTGTGGCTGTTCATCCCGCTGCTGCCCAGCTTCCTGCTGTTCTTCGTGGCCATGGTGGGCGAGACCAACCGCGCCCCGTTCGACCTGCCCGAGGGCGAGGGCGAGCTCGTCGGCGGGTTCCACACCGAGTACTCGTCGCTGAAGTTCGCGCTGTTCTTCCTGGCCGAGTACGTGGCCATGTTCACGGTGTCCGCCCTGGCCGTCACCCTGTTCCTGGGCGGGTGGATGGCCCCGTGGCCGCTGGCGCCGTTCAGCGTGTTCGGGTTCGAGCTGCCCTACCTGGGCAACGGCTGGTTCGGCGCCGAGGTCTGGTTCAACACCGGCTTCTGGCCCGTGCTGTGGTTCACGATCAAGATGTGGGGCATCGTCTTCATCTTCTTCTGGCTCCGCGGTGCCCTGCCCCGGCTGCGCTACGACCAGTTCATGAACCTGGGCTGGAAGGTCCTCATCGAGGCCGCCTTCGCGTGGGTCATCTTCCTCGGCGTCGTCCGCGGCCTGATCCAGTACGAGGTCCTCACCGAGCAGCAGATGTACATCGTGGTGGCCGCCATCGGCCTGCCGCTGGTCGTCATCGTCTGGTACCTCAGCGGCAAGGTCATCGCCGACGACGAGGACGCCCCCGGCGAGGTCGACCCGTTCGCCGACGGGTTCCCCGTGCCCCCGCTGCCCGGCGAGACCATCACCCGCTCCCGCGGCACGCTCGGCGGCACGGCCACCCCGGCCCGCCGTGAGCCCGTCGCCGTCGCGGCGGCCCCCACCTCGCCCCCGGGCGAGGGCCAGGCCACCGCCACCACCCCCGATGAGGAGGCTCCGCGTGGCTGACGCCCCGGACCGCACTGACGAGCACGGCTGGCTCTCCGAGCTGCTGGCCCCGGTCGCCGGCTTCGGCGTCACGTTCTCGACGATGTTCACCAAGGTGCTGAGCGAGGAGTACCCCGAGGGCCCCAAGGGCAAGGGGCCGCGCCCGACGCAGCCCCGCTACCACGGCCGCCACCAGCTCAACCGGTGGGCGGACGGGCTGGAGAAGTGCATCGGCTGCGAGCTGTGCGCGTGGGCCTGCCCGGCCGACGCCATCTACGTCGAGGGTGCGCAGAACACCGACGAGGCCCGCTACAGCCCCGGCGAGCGGTACGGCCGCGTCTACCAGATCAACTACCTGCGCTGCATCTTCTGCGGCCTGTGCATCGAGGCCTGCCCGACCCGCGCGCTGACCATGACCAACGAGTACGAGCTGGCCGACCACACCCGCGAGGCCACCATCTTCACCAAGGAGCAGCTGCTCGCCCCGCTGCTGGAGGGCAACCTGCCCGCGCCGCACCCGATGGTCGAGGGCACCACCGAGAAGGACTACTACCGCAACGAGGTCACCGGCCCGACCGAGGCCCAGCGGGCGTGGGTCGCGGACCGGGAGAAGGCCCAGGACGACGCGCAGCCGACCGAGCCGCAGCAGGCCGGAGCGTGAACGCCGCCCTGCTGACCGTGCTACCGCTGGCCGGTACCGGCGACGCGGTCGTGCCCGGCTCCAGCACGGGCGACGCGGCCGTGTTCTGGGTGCTGGCACCGATCATGGTGCTCGCCTCGCTGGGCCTGCTGTTCGCCCGGAAGGCCGTCTACGCCGCGCTGTCGATGGCGGTCGTCATGGTCAGCCTCGGCGGTGTCTACGTCGCTCTCGAGGCACCCTTCCTGGGCATGGTCCAGGTGTTCGTCTACACCGGCGCCGTCATGATGCTGTTCCTCTTCGTCCTCATGCTCGTGGGCGTCGACTCCTCCGACTCGCTCGTGGAGACGATCCGCGGGCAACGGCTGGTCGGGGCGCTGGCCGCGGGCGGGTTCCTCGCCTTCGTCCTCGTCGCGCTGGGCCGCACCGCCTGGCCCACGCCGGTGGGTCTGAGCGCGGTCAACGAGGCCGGGAACATCACCGGCATCGCCGAGCGGATCTTCAGCCGGTACGTGTTCGCCTTCGAGATGACGGCCGCCCTGCTGGTCGTCGCCGCCATCGGCGCCATGGTGCTGGCGCACCGTGAGCGCAGCGGTGAGCGCGCCACGCAGCGCACCATCTCCGAGAACCGCCTCAAGCGCGGCCAGCGCATGACGCCCCTGCCACCCCCCGGCGTCTTCGCGCGGCACAACGCGGTCGACACCCCGGCGCTGCTGCCCGACGGCACGCCCAGCGAGCTGTCCGTGTCCCGGGTCCTGCAGGCCCGCGGCCAGACGCTCACCACCGGCACCCTCGTCGAGCACGTCCCCGCCATCCAGGAGGACATGGACCCCGACGGTCGCGGCAGCCGGACGCACGGCGCCCGCCTGGACGGCAAGCCCGACGACACCCGGCCCACGCGCCCCGAGCCGCACGAGCCCGCGGGACGCAGCGACCGCGCGGACGAGGAGAGCTGAGCCGTGGACCTCATGAACTGGGTCTACCTGTCCGTGGTGCTTTTCACCATCGGGGGCGCGACGGTGCTCGTGCGCCGCAACGCCATCGTGGTGTTCATGGGGGTCGAGCTGATGCTCAACTCCGCCAACCTGGCCTTCGTCACCTTCGCGCGCATGCACGGCGACCTGGACGGCCAGACCGTGGCCCTGTTCGTGATGCTCGTCGCCGCGGCGGAGGTCGTCATCGGCCTCGCGATCATCATGGCCATCTTCCGAGCCCGCAGGTCCGCGTCGGTCGACGACGCCAACCTGCTGAAGTACTGAGAGGGCCTCCCGTGTCCGCCGTCATCCCGATGTCGGGGCTGCAAGCAGTCCCCGCCACCGGCGTCGAGTCCCTCGCGTGGCTGCTCGTCGTCATCCCGCTCCTCAGCGCGGGCGTCCTGCTGCTGGCCGGTCGTGCCGCCGACCGCTGGGGCCACTGGCTGGGCCTGGCCGCCTCGGCCGTCGCGTTCGTCGTCGGCGCCCTGGTCTTCTTCTCGGTGCTGGGTCACGGCGCCGAGGAGCGGGCCCGCTCCGTCGCCGGGTTCTCCTGGGTCCCGGCCGGCACGTTCCAGGTGGACGCCGGCCTGCTGGTCGACCCCCTGAGCCTCAGCTTCGTCCTGCTCATCACGTTCGTCGGCACCCTGATCCACGTCTACTCCGTGGAGTACATGGCCCACGACGTCGACCGGCGCCGGTTCTTCGCCTACCTCAACCTGTTCATCGCGGCGATGCTGCTGCTGGTGCTGGCCGACAGCTACCTGCTGCTGTACGTCGGCTGGGAGGGCGTCGGCCTGGCCTCGTACCTGCTCATCGGGTTCTGGAACCACCGCATCGAGTACGCCGTCGCGGCCAAGAAGGCCTTTGTGGTCAACCGCGTCGGTGACTTCGGCCTGTCGCTGGCGATCATGGCCATGTTCGTGTCGTTCGGGTCGGTGCAGTTCGACGACGTGCTGTCCGGCGCGGCCGGGGCCAGCGAGACCTGGCTGACGGTGATCGGCCTGCTCCTGCTGCTCGCCGCCTGCGGCAAGTCGGCCCAGTTCCCGCTGCAGTCCTGGCTCGGGGACGCCATGGCCGGCCCGACCCCGGTGTCGGCGCTGATCCACGCGGCGACCATGGTCACCGCCGGCGTCTACCTGGTCATCCGCTCCGGCCCGATCTTCGAGGGTGCCCCTGCGGCCACCCTCGCGGTCGCGGTCGTCGGTGCGATCACGCTGCTCTACGGCGCGATCGTGGGTGCGGCCAAGGACGACATCAAGAAGGCCCTGGCCGCCTCGACCATGTCGCAGATCGGCTACATGATGCTGGCGGCCGGGCTGGGCCCGATCGGCTACGTCTTCGCGATCTTCCACCTGCTGACCCACGGCTTCTTCAAGGCCGGCATGTTCCTGGGTGCCGGCTCGGTGATGCACGGGATGAACGACGAGACCGACATGCGCCGCTTCGGCGGGCTGCGCCGGGTCATGATGCTGACCTGGGTCACCTTCGGGCTGGGGTGGCTGGCGATCATCGGGGTGCCGCCGTTCTCCGGCTTCTTCTCCAAGGACGAGATCATCCACGCCGCGTTCGAGGGCGAGGGTCTGCGCCCGTGGGTGCTCGGCACCATCACCGTCATCGGCGCCGGGATCACCGCCTTCTACATGTCACGGCTGTTCTTCATGACCTTCCACGGCAGGAAGCGCTGGCACGACGGCACCGTCGCGCCCGAGCCGCACCCGCACGAGTCGCCCGTGCTCATGGTCGCCCCCATGGTCGTCCTGGCCATCGGCTCGGCCGCGCTGGGGCCGGTGCTCTACTACACCGGTGCGCTCGAGAGCTGGCTCGAGCCGGTCTTCACCGCCCCTCCGGAGCTCGAGCCGGTCGTCAACCTGGACCTGGTGACGGCGGTGACCCTGCTCGTCATCGTCGCCGGTGTCGCCCTGGCGTTCCTGATGTACCTGCGCCGGGACGTGCCCGTCGTCGCCCCCCGCGGCAACGCTCTCACCCGGGCGGCCCGGGCCGACCTCTACCAGGACGACGTCAACGACATCGCCTTCGTCACCACCGGCACCGCGTTCGTGCGCGGCATGGGCGAGGTGGACGACGACCTGGTCTCCCGCGGCGCCGTCGGCGGCGTCACCCGCAGCATCCGCGCGGCCGGCGCGGGCCTGTCCCGCCTGCAGACCGGTTTCGTGCGGTCCTACGCCCTGTCCATGTTCGCCGGCGTCGCCCTCGTGGTCGGCGCCCTGCTGATCACGCAGATCTGAGAGGCGAATCGTGTTCCCCTGGCTGACCACAGCCCTCGTCCTCCCCCTGGTGGGGGCCGTCGTCGTGGCGGTGCTGCCCAAGGCCCGCCTCGACGCCGCCAAGCTCGTCGCCCTCGGCTTCTCGCTGGCCACGCTGGTCCTGGTGATCGTGCTGGCGCTCCGCTTCGACGTCGCCGACGCCGGCACCTACCAGTTCACCGAGCAGGTCTCCTGGATCCCGCAGCTCGGCGTCAGCTACGCGCTCGGCCTGGACGGCATCGCGCTGTCGATGGTCGCGCTCACCGCGGTCCTGGTCCCGGTCTGCCTGCTCGCGTCCTGGCGCGACCTCGGTCCCGCGGCCGGTGGCCGGGTGGACGGGCAGTTCCTGGTGCTCGTCCTCGTGCTGCAGGCCCTCGTCATCGGCGTCTTCACCGCCCGGGACCTGTTCCTGTTCTACGTGTTCTTCGAGGTCATGCTGCTGCCGATGTACCTGCTGATCGGCCGCTACGGCGGGCCGAAGCGGCGCGAGGCGGCCACGACGTTCCTGGTCTACTCGCTGGCCGGCGGGTTGGTCATGCTGGCGGCGGTCATCGGGGTGTACGTCACCGGCCCCGGCGGCAGCGACGGGTTCCTGCTCGACAACCTCGTCGCCCTCGACGGCGTGCCCGGCAGCCGTTGGCTGTTCCTGGGCCTGTTCGTGGCGTTCGCGGTCAAGGCCCCGCTGTGGCCCGTCCACACCTGGCTGCCCGACGCCGCCGCCCAGGCCCCGCCCGGTGCGGCCGTGCTCCTGGTCGGCGTGCTCGACAAGGTCGGCACGTTCGGCATGCTGACGATCCTGCTGCCGATGTTCCCCGAGGCCGCCCGCTGGGCCGCTCCGGTCATCATCATCCTGGCGCTGGTGTCGATCATCTACGGCGCCCTGGTGGCGCTGGCCCAGAAGGACGTCCTGCGGCTCATCGCGTGGACGTCCATCAGCCACTTCGGCTTCATCGTCCTGGGCATCTTCGCCATGACGACGGCGGGCCAGAGCGGTGCGGCGCTGTACCAGGTCAACCACGGCTTCTCCACGGCCGCGCTGTTCCTGGTCGCCGGCATGCTCGCCACCCGGCGCGGGTCCAGCCTGATCGCGGACTTCGGTGGCGGCCAGAAGGTCATGCCGCTGCTGGCGGGGGCGTTCCTCGTCGCCGGTCTGTCCAGCCTGGCGCTGCCCGGCCTCTCGAGCTTCATCTCGGAGTTCCTGGTCCTGGTCGGCACGTTCGAGCGGTACCCGTGGGCCGCCGTCATCGCCACCCTCGGCATCATCCTGGCCGCGCTGTACGTGCTGTGGACCTACCAGCGGATGATGACCGGGGAGACGGTGCCCGCTCTGGCCGACCCGCCGGGGGCGAAGCCGCGCAGCCGCGACATGGTGCCGCGCGAGGCGCTCGTCGTAGCCCCGCTGCTGGCCGTCATCATCGGCCTCGGCTTCTACCCCAAGCCCGTGCTCGACATCCTGACCCCCGCGGTCGAGCGGACCATGGAGCAGACCGGCATGACCGACCCCACCCCGCTGTTCGTCGCCGAAGGGAGTGACGGGTGAGCGCCCTCGCGTCCCTCGTGACCGTTCCGTCGTCTCTCCCTTCGGCACTGACCCTGCCGCTGTCGGGCACGGCGGGCACGATCGCGCCCCCGGAGATCGACTACCTGGCGACCTCACCGATGCTGATCGTGGCCGGGGTGGCCGTGGTGTCGGTCGTGCTCGAGGCCGCGCTGCCCCGCGGCGCCCGCCGGGTGCCGCAGATCGTCCTGTCGGTGCTCGGCCTCCTCGCGGCCCTGGCCGCCCTGGTGGCCACGTGGGGGGCCGACGACGTCGTCACCGCCTCGGGCTCCATCGCCGTGGACGGCGTGACCCGGTTCCTGCAGGCGACCATCCTCGTCCTGGCGGTCATCGGCATCGTCCTGGTCGGCGACAAGGTCGACGACGAGAGCGGCTTCGCGCCGCAGGCCTCCGCCGTGCCGGGGTCACCCGGCGAGGACGCGGCCCGCAAGGCCGGGCTGGAGCAGACCGAGGTCTACCCGCTGCTGCTGTTCGTGGTGCTGGGCATGCTCGTGTTCCCGGCCTCCAACGACCTGCTGACGATGTTCGTTGCCCTGGAGGTGCTGAGCCTGCCGCTGTACCTGCTGTGCGGCTTCGCGCGGCGTCGACGGCTGCTCAGCCAGGAGGCGGCGGTCAAGTACTTCCTCCTCGGGGCGTTCAGCTCGGCCTTCTTCCTGATGGGGGCGGCGTTCCTGTACGGCTTCGCCGGCTCGATCGCCCTTCCCGACATCGCCGTAGCCGTCCGGTCCACGGTCGGGCAGGACCCGCTGCTGCTGATGGGCTTCGGCCTGCTGGTGGTCGGGCTGCTGTTCAAGGTGGGCTCGGCGCCCTTCCACTCCTGGACGCCGGACGTCTACCAGGGCGCACCGACGTCGATCACGGCCTTCATGGCCGCCGCGACCAAGGTCGCCGCCTTCGGTGCGCTGCTGCGGGTCCTGTACGTCGCGTTCCCGGACAACCCGTGGGACTGGCAGCCGGTGCTGTGGGCCGTGGCCATCACGACGATGGTGCTCGGGTCGGTCGTCGCCCTGGTCCAGGACGACATCAAGCGCGTGCTCGCCTACTCGTCGGTGGCGCACGCCGGCTTCATCCTGACCGGGGTCCTGGCGCTGGACGTGAGCGGCATCAGCGGCTCGCTGTTCTACCTGCTGGCCTACGGCATCACGACCATCGGGGTCTTCGCGGCCCTCACCCTGGTGCGCGACGCCGGCGGCGAGGCGACGACCATCCGGTCCTGGGCCGGGGTCGGACGGCGGTCCCCGCTGTTCGCCGCCATGTTCTCGGTGTTCCTGCTGGCCCTGGCCGGCATCCCGCTCACCAGCGGGTTCGTCGGCAAGGTGGCCGTGTTCGGCGCGGCCATCGCCGGCGGGGCCGAGGTCCTCGCGGTGGTGGGTGTCATCGCGAGCGCCGTGGCGGTCGTGTTCTACGTGCGCATCATCGTGTCGATGTACTTCGCCGACGCACCCGACGACAGCGTCCGGGTCGCCACCCCCAGCGCCGCCCTGACGGGTGTCCTGGCCGTCACGGTGGCCGCCACGGTGCTGCTGGGCGTCCTGCCCTCCCCGCTGCTGAGCCTGGCCGAGTCGTCCGCGCTGTTCGCGCTGTGAGCCCTGTGGCGGACATGGGCCGACGATGAGCGGCGGGCCCGACCAGCTCGCCCGCCTGGTGTCGTACGGGATCGACGACGAGGGGTTGCTGGAGCGGCTCACCGAAGGGCTGGTCGACGTCGAGGCGGCGGTCGTGGACGCCGTCCGCAGCGCCGACCCTCTGGCGGCGGTCACGGGCAGCCACCTGGTGAGGGCCGGGGGCAAGCGCACCCGGCCGCTGCTGTGCCTGCTCGCGGCGCAGCTGGGGACCCCCACCCCTGCGGTCACGGCGGCCGCCGTCGTGGTCGAGCTCACGCACCTGGCCACGCTCTACCACGACGACGTCATCGACTCCGCGACCCAGCGTCGCGGTGTCCCGACCGCGCAGGAGGTGTGGGGCAACACCGTCGCCATCCTCACCGGGGACCTGCTGTTCGCCCGGGCCTCGACCATCGGCTCCGCCCTGGGGCCGGAGGCGGTGAGGATCCAGGCGACCACGTTCGAGCGGCTGGTCCTCGGCGAGATGCGCGAGACGGTCGGTCCGGCGGAGGGCCAGGACGCGGTCGAGCACTACCTGGGTGTCCTGAGCGACAAGACCGGGTCGCTCATCGCGACGTCGGCCCGCTTCGGCGGCATGTTCTCCGGTGCCGACGGGGCCACCCTGGACGTCCTGGTGGCCTACGGCGAGAAGGTCGGCGTGGCGTTCCAGCTGGCCGACGACGTGCTGGACCTGGTGGGCGAGGTCGGGGACTCGGGAAAGCAGCCAGGCACCGACCTCCGGGAGCACGTCCCGACCATGCCGGTGCTGCTGCTGCGCCGGGGCGTGGCTGCCGGTAGCGCCCCGCCGGGTTCCGACGCGCTCCTCCAGGTGCTGGACGGCGACCTGTCCGACGACGCGGACCTGGCCGAGGCCGTGCGTCTGCTGCGGGCCCACCCGGCGACCGTCGAGGCCCAGGCCGTGGCCCGACGGTGGGCGGACGACGCCGTCGCCGCGCT
>JBBSQH010000013.1:0-72363 GCA_038258055.1 Actinomycetales bacterium | reverse complement strand
TTGTCCACGTCCACCCGCGCCGGACGGGTCGTGCCCAGCAGCAGACCGCGGGCCCGGTCGGTCTCCCGGGCCACCGCGCGGGCGTGGGCCACGGCCTCCTGGCGACGGACCTGGGCCAGGGTCGCGATGGCCTGCAGCTCCACCGCGTCCGCCGCGGCCCGCACGAACCCCGTCGAGGCCATCGCCGCCACCGCCGCCGCCGCCAGACCCGCACCAGCACCAGAACCACCGGCAGCAGCAGCGGCGCCCCCGGGCCCCTCGGCATCACCGGGCCCGCCGGGCTCACCGGTCGGCGTCGCTGGTGTGGAAGACATGCCGGCCACGCTAGTCAGGACCCCGGACACAACCCCGGCCGTCAGGCTGATGTCGGTAGTACCCAGTGCGGAGGCGGCACGACGCGGATCACCCCGCCCTCGGTACCGTGCCGCCGTGACCACCCCCGGGCAGACCCACCACGGTCCTCAGCGCGCCCGCCGTTCCGTTCTCGCCGTGCCTGGCTCGAGCACGCGCATGCTCGAGAAGTCCAAGGGCCTGCCGGTGGACGCCGTCTTCCTGGACCTCGAGGACGCCGTCGCCGAGGACGCCAAGGCGACCGCCCGTCGCAACGTGGTGGCCGCGCTGCGAGAGGGCGGCTGGCGCGCCCCGACCGTCACCGTCCGGGTCAACGGCTGGGCCGGCACCCACACCGTGGCCGACCTCACCTCGGTGCTGGAGGGAGCCGGGACAGCGGTTGACTGCCTGGTGCTGCCCAAGGCGTCCGACCCGGGCCACGTGCATGCCCTCGACCTCGTCCTCACCCAGCTGGAGCGGGCGAACGGGCTGCCGGTGGGACGCATCGGGCTCGAGGTCCAGGTCGAGGACGCCTCCGGTCTGCTCCACGCGTCGGCCCTGGCGGCTGCGTCACCCAGGGTGGAGTCGCTGGTGCTCGGCCCCGCCGACCTGATGGCCGACCTGGGGATGCGGTCGCTGCAACCGGGGGAGCAGCCCGACGGCTACACCCCCGGCGACGCCCACCACCACACGCTGATGAGCATCCTGGTGGCCGCTCGGGCCCAGGGTGTCGACGCGGTCGACGGGCCCTACCTGCAGGTCCGCGACGTCGAGGGGTTCCGTCGTCAGGCCCGACGCGCCGCGGCCCTGGGCTACGACGGCAAGTGGGTCCTCCACCCGGACCAGGTCGAGGCGTGCAACGACGCCTTCAGCCCGTCCCAGGACGCCTACGAGCGGGCCGAGGACGTGCTGGACGCCCTGGCGTGGTTCGCGAGCCCGGCGGGCGGGGGTCGTGGGGCGGCCATGCTGGGCGAGGAGATGGTGGACGCGGCCAGCGCGGCGATGGCCCGCCGGGTGACCGCAGCCGGTCGAGCCGCCGGCCTGGAGCACCGCCGGCCGTGGCAGCCACCAGGCCCCGGTCCCGACGGCTCCCGTCGCTGACCCCGGAGCCCCACGGCAGGCGCCGGAGTACCTCGGCAGGCGCCCCTGCAGCACCCGATGCCGACCGCACGGACAGCCGCAACCGGGACTGCGCAGGGCTGCCGGCGCGTTACCCGATCAGGCCCCCGGTGCTGTTTGCGGCGTCGGGGTGCCGGGTACCCAGCAACCGCGAGACGGCACCGTGACGCGACCCACCCGGTCGCCTCCCCGCCGGCTCGACACCGAAGACACAACAGATCGGAGCAGCAGTGCCGACCAACACCTCCCGCCGTGGTTCCTACACCGTCCCCGGGCTCGACGAGGCCTCGTCCGCGACCCTCGTCGGAGTCCTCCAGGAGCGGCTCACGGCTCTCACGGACCTGCACCTCACCCTGAAGCACGTGCACTGGAACGTCGTCGGACCGCACTTCATCGCGGTCCACGAGATGCTCGACCCGCAGGTCGAGGACGTCCGGGCCATGACCGACGAGATCGCTGAGCGGATCGCCACCCTGGGCGGCTCGCCCATAGGCACCATGGGGGCGATGGTCGCCAGCCGGTCCTGGGAGGACTACTCCCTGGCCCGAGCGGTCACCACCGAGCACCTGGGTGCTCTCGACGTCGTCTACCAGGGGGTCATCAGCGACCAGCGCGAGGCCATCGAGCAGGCCGGCGAGGTGGACCCGGTCAGCGAGGACATGCTGATCGGTCAGGCCGCCAAGCTCGAGCTGTTCCACTGGTTCGTCCGGGCGCACCTGGAGAGCTCCTCCGGTCAGCTGTCCACCGACGGCGCGACCACCGAGCAGGGCGCGGCCGACGCCGCGTCCGCTGCGGAGCGCTGAGCCCACCAGCACCGGGAACCACCAGCACGACCTGATCCGTTGACGGGCCGGGTGCCGAAGCAGGGCACCCGGCCCGACGACGTCGGAGCCACGACCCGGCGCCCTCCGGGCCCAGGCCGCCGGGAGACCCAGCGGTGGGAGGATGTGGACCATGGCCTTCAGCGGATCCAGCGGCGCTCGGGGTGTGCCCAAGCTGCCCACCCCGTTCCACGGCGAGCTCATCGCGAGCTACGCCACGTACGAGCAGGCGCAGCGTGCCGTCGACTACCTGTCGGACGAGAAGTTCCCCGTCCAGAAGGTCGCCATCATCGGCACCGACCTGCGCATGGTCGAGCGCGTCACCGGCCGGCTGACCTACCCGAGGGTCGCGGCGGCCGGGGCGGCCAGCGGTGCGTACTTCGGCCTCTTCGTCGGCCTGCTGCTGACGCTCTTCGGGACCGGTGGGCTCAACCTGTTCCTGGCGGCCGTCGTGATCGGCGCGGGCTTCGGCATGCTGTTCGGGGTGCTGTCGTTCAGCTTCACCGGCGGACGTCGTGACTTCACGTCCGCGAGCCAGATCGTGGCGTCCCAGTACCAGGTGGTGGCGGTGGCCGAGGTGGCCAACCAGGCCCGCAACACCCTGCGGCGGCTGCCGAACTCCGGTGTCGACGACGGCCCCGCCGAGCTCGGGGGGATCAACCTCTGAGGTCCATCGCCGCCGGCCGCTGAGCCTCAGCCCCGCAGGTCCGCCATCCAGGCCTCGACGGCGTCGGGGTCCCGCGGCAGCATTGCCGACAGGTTCTCGGCGCCGTCGGCCGTCACGAGGACGTCGTCCTCGATGCGGACGCCGATCCCGCGGAGCTCCTCCGGGACCAGCAGGTCGTCGGGACGGAAGTACAGCCCGGGCTCGATGGTGAAGACCATGCCGGGCTCCAGCGCCTGCCCCTGGTAGGTCTCGCGTGCGAGCCGGGCGCAGTCGTGGACGTCCAGGCCCAGGTGGTGGCTTGTGCCGTGGACCATCCAGCGGCGGTGCTGACCGCCGGAGGCGACGTCCAGGGACTGCTCCGGGTCGACCGGAAGGAGCCCCCACGCCGACAGCCGGTCGGCGATCACGCCCATGGCCGCCTCGTGGACCTCGCGGATCGTGGCGCCGGGACGGGTGGCGGCGAACGCGGCGTCAGCGGCGTCCAGCACGGCGGTGTAGACGCGACGCTGGGCCTCGGAGAACCGGCCGGAGGCGGGCAGCGTCCGCGTGACGTCCGCGGTGTACAGGGAGTCGACCTCGACCCCGGCGTCCACCAGGACCACCGCGTCCGCGTCGACGCGGCCGTCGTTGCGGATCCAGTGCAGCGTGCAGGCGTGCTCGCCGGCCGCGGCGATGACCTCGTAGCCGACGCCGTTGCCCTCCTCGCGCGCCCGGGCCGCGAAAGCACCCTCGATGACCCGCTCGCCTCGGGTGTGCTCGACGGCGCGCGGCAGCGACGCCACCACGTCGGCGAAGCCGCGGGCGGTGGCCTCGACGGCCTCCCGCAGCTGGGCGACCTCCCAGTCGTCCTTGACGCAGCGCATCGCCGACACGGCGTCGGCGAGGGCGTCGTCGGCGGCCTCGGCCTCAGCCGTGTCCAACCCGTCGGACACGCGAGCCTCCTCGAGGCGGTCCGTCACGCGCCAGTCGCCGTCCCGGACGACCCGTACCCCGACCGAGCCGAGGTCCTTGACCAGGGCGTCCGGCAGCTCGTCCAGGTGCCGCGCGGGCAGGCCCGTCTGCGCCGTCACCTCCGGCAGCGACTGCCGCGTCCCCACCCACAGCTCGCCGTAGCGGGCGTCGGCGTAGAACTCCTCGGTGTCGCGCTCCGCCCGCGGCCGGAAGAACAGGACCGCGTCGTGACCGGCGCCGCCGTCGCGGGGCTCCAGCACCAGGACGCAGTCGGGCTCGGTGTCGCCGCCCAGCCCGGTCAGGTAGGCGAACGCCGTGTGCGGGCGGTAGCGGTGGTCGGTGTCGTTGCTGCGGACCTGCAGGCCGCCGGCCGGGACGACGAGCCGCTCACCCGGGAACCGCGCCGACAGCCGGTCGCGGCGGGCCACGGCGTGGCGGGCTCCCTCGGCCAGGTCCGGCAGCGTCGACGGGCGCTCGGCCCACCCCGAGGCGACGAACCGGCGGAACGCCGCGCTGCTCGGTCGCTGGCTACGGGCGCCCGTCCCGGCGGCCCCCTGCGTGGTCTCTGCGGCGTCGCTCATCGGACGATGGTGTCATCCGGCGACGGCCCGGGCGAACGCCCGCGTGACGGCGTGGGCCCCCGCGGCCTCGAGCGCCACCTGGTCCCGCGGGTCGACGAGCGACGCGCCGGAACCGGTGGCGAGGGCCAGGACGACGTCGCCGTCGACCACGGTGTGGCTGGGGTCGACCGCCCGGGCGAGGCCTGCGTGGGCGGCCTGCGCGAGGCGGCCCGCCGTCGCCACGTCCAGGACGGCGTCGGTGACGACGACCACCAGGGTGGTGTTGAGCAGGCCCGGGTCGGACCCCGCGGGCGGCCGTCCCGGTCCGTCGGCGACCCGTCCCGGCCCGACGGGTGTCCCGGCGGCGTTGGCCACGACCAGCGCGGCCACCTCGTGGGTCGTGCCGGCCACCGCGCCACCGGCGACCCCGACCCCGCCCGGGGCTGTGCCGCCGGCGACCCGGCACCCGGTCCCCGCGCCGACCTGCCCCTCCGGTACCGCAGGCCGCCCGGACGTCGCCCCGAGCGCGACGGTCGCCTCGCACGCCGCCTCGCCGAAACGGGCGTCCGGCCGCGCGGCCGGGTCGCCGCCGCGGCCCAGGTCGAACACCACCGCAGCGGGCACGATCGGGACCCGGACCACCGGGCCGGGGGCGTCCGGGGGGGACACCACGAACCCGCGCCCGTGGCGCTCGCACCACCGCATCACCCCGTCCGCCGTCGCGAGCCCGTAGGCGCTGCCGCCGGACAGGACCACGGCGTCGACGGTGCTGACGAGGGTGCCGGGGGCCAGCGCGTCCGTCTCGCGGGTACCCGGCGCCCCGCCGCCGACCGCCACCGCCCCCACCGTCCCCGGGGGCGGCAGGACCACGGTGCACCCGGTCAGCCAGCCGTCCCCGGTCGCGTCGGCGTGGCCCACCAGGACCCCGCCGGGGCCCGGCAGCAGCCCGGCCGAGGTCCGCAACGGGGGGTGCGCAGTCGTCTCCACCCGGCCGACGCTACGCCGCGGGCCTAGCATCGACCCTCGTGCCCTACGACCTGCACACCCACTCCACCGCCAGCGACGGCACCACGTCGCCCGGGGACGTCGTCCGCGCCGCGGCGGAGGCGGGTCTGGCGGGTCTGGCGCTCACCGACCACGACACCGGTGCCGGGTTGGCCGAGGCGGCCGCGGTCGCGGCGGAGCTGGGGGTGGACCTGGTCCCCGGGGTCGAGATCTCGACGGCGCTGCGGGGCCGCTCGGTGCACCTGCTGGGCTACGGCGACGTCACGACCGCCCCCGAGCTGGCCGAGGTCCTGCAGGGCACGGTGTCCAGCCGGTCCGTCCGGCTCCGGCTGATCGTCGAGCGGCTGCAGGCCGTCGTCCCGTCGTTGCGGCTGGACGACGTGCTGGCCCGGGTCCCCGACGGCGTCACCCCCGGCCGGCCCCACGTGGCCGACGCGCTCGTGGCGGTCGGGGCCGTCGCCGACCGGGACGAGGCGTTCGTCGAGCTGCTGGCCGAGGGGAGTCCCTACTACGTCGGGTACCGGGCACCCCAGCTGGAGGACACGGTCCGCCTGGTCGTCGCGGCCGGGGGAGCCGCCGTCATCGCCCACCCGGGCTCGCGGTCCGCCGCCGACGTCCTCACCGACGACGTGATCTCCCGGTTGGCCGGGGCCGGTCTCGCGGGGCTCGAGGTCGACCACCGGGACCACGACGCCGCCACCCGCGCGCGGTTGCGCGGGCTGAGCCAGGACCTGGGGCTCGTGGCCACCGGGTCAAGCGACTTCCACGGTGACGGCAAGCAGAACCGGATCGGCGAGAACACCACCGACGAGGCCGTGGTGGACAGCCTGCTCGCATCCACCCGGGTGCAGCCCCCGCGCTGACGCCCCCGCCCGGGCAGCCTCGGGGCCCGTCGTCCCGCGGTGCGAGGATGGGGTGATGTCCCGGGTGCTGGCCATCGCCAACCAGAAGGGCGGCGTGGCCAAGACCACCACCGCCGCCGCGCTGGCCACCGCGTTCCACGAGCGGGGGCGTCGGGTCCTGATGGTGGACCTGGACTCCCAGGCGTGCCTGACGTTCGCGCTGGGGGTGGGCCTGGACGGCTCCGACGACGAGGAGGCCGTAGCCGGTGCCGAGGACCGGGTCGGCAGCCACGGCGTCATGCTCGGCCGGAGCGTCGCCGCCGCCGTCGTGACCACGGCCGAGGGCGTCGACCTGGTCCCGGCCACGCTGGACCTGGCCGGGGTCGACGCCGCGCTGAGCGGTCGCCGTGGTCGAGACCTGGTGCTGCGCGAGGCGCTGGCCGACGTGGCCGACGACTACGACGACGTGGTCCTGGACTGCTCGCCCAGCCTGGGCGTCCTGACGCTGAACGCGCTGGCCGCGGCCGACGAGGTGCTCGTCCCGCTGACGGCGGAGATGCTCGGCCACCGGGCCGTCGGGCAGCTGCTCGACACCGTGGAGGACGTCAAGGAGCTGCTCAACCCGGGGCTGGAGGTGGTCGGCCTGCTGCCGACCATGGGCGACCGGCGCACGGCGCACGCCCGGCAGGTCGTCGCGGACCTGTCCGAGCGCTACGGGCTGCCCGTGCTCGGACCGGTGCCCCGGTCGGTGCGGGTGGCCGAGGCCCCCGCCCGCGGTCGCAGCGTGCTGGCCACGGCGAGCCGGTCGACGGCCGCGGTGGCCTACCGAGAGGTGGCCGACGCGCTCCTCGTCGGTCGCTGACGGACCGCGCCCGAGACGCGACCCGCGGAGCCACGGACCCACGGCCCCCCGGGGACGCGAGCAGCGCGCCGACCGTGTCCGGTCGACGCGCCGCTGGTGCCTAGGAGGTGGTGCGCCTCAGTCGAGGGTGGCGGTCTGCGCCGGGGTGCCCGAGGCGTCGCCGCCGGGGGTGCTGCCGCCGCTGCGCCGACGTCGCCGCCGACGCGGTGCGCCGGCCTCGCCGTCACCGACCGGCTTGGCCGTGGCGTCGTCCACCGCGACCGGACCGGCGTCGGTCAGCAGCACGGTGGTGGACCCGCCGGCCCGGCGACGGCGACGGGGCCGGTCGGCGGCGGGGGCGTCACCGGCCGGGACGTCGGTGCGCTCGGGTGCGCCCTCGTGACCGCGGCCGCTGTCGCGCCCACGACCGGAGTCACGCCCGCCCTCGCGGGACCCGCGGCCGCCGCTGTCGCGACCACCCCGGCCGCCCTCGCGGGAGCCGCCGTCGCGGCCGCCCTCGCGGGGGGCGCGGCTGCGCTTGGGGGCGCCCTCGATGTCCTCGACGACCTCGGCCTCCAGGCCCGCCCGGGTGCGCGACGCACGCGGCAGGCGCCCGGTGGTGCCCTCGGGGATGTGCAGGTCGGTGAACAGGTGCGGCGACGTGGAGTACGTCTCGACCGGCTCGTCGAAGGGGATGCCGATCTCGCGGGCGATGACGGTCCAGCGGACGGTGTCGGCCCACTCCACGAAGGTCACCGCGGTGCCGGCGGCACCGGCGCGGCCGGTGCGGCCGATCCGGTGGATGTAGGTCTTGGCGTCGTCGGGGCACTCGTAGTTGACGACGTGGGTGACGTCCTCGACGTCGATGCCGCGCGCGGCGACGTCGGTCGCGATGAGCACGTCGACCTTGCCGTTGCGGAACGCGCGCAGCGCCTGCTCACGGGCGCCCTGGCCCAGGTCGCCGTGGATCGGCGCCGCGGCGAACCCGCGGGCGACCAGGTCGTCGGCCACCTTGGACGCATTGCGTCGGGTGCGGGTGAAGACGATCGTCAGGCCGCGGCCCTCCGACTGCAGCAGCCGGGCCAGGCACTCGATGCGGTCCATCGGGTGCGTCCGGTAGGCGAACTGCTTGACGAGCTTGACGGTCGCGCCGTCGTCGTCGGGGTCGTGGGCGCGGATGTGCGTCGGCTGGGTCATGTAGGCCCGGGCCAGCGACACGATCGCGGACGGCATGGTCGCGCTGAACAGCATCGTCTGGCGCCCGGCCGGCGTACGCGACAGCAGCCGCTCGACGTCGGGCAGGAAGCCCAGGTCGAGCATCTCGTCGGCCTCGTCGAGGACGACGTGACGGCAGTGGCTCAGGTCGAGGTGGCCCTGCTGCACGAGGTCGTTGAGGCGACCCGGCGTGCCGACGACGATCTCGACGCCGGTGCGCAGGGCGTCGATCTGCGGCTCGTAGGCGCGGCCGCCGAAGATGACCGTGACGCGGACGGCGCGGCGCTTGGCGGCGGTCGTCAGGTCCTGGGCCACCTGCAGGGCGAGCTCCCGCGTGGGGGCGACGACGAGGGCCTGCGGCTTGCCGGGCGCCTCGAGGTCGTCGAAGCCCGCCTCGCCCGGGCCGATCACCCGCTGCACGAGCGGGATGCCGAAGCCGAGGGTCTTCCCCGTGCCGGTCTTCGCCTGGCCGATGATGTCGGCCCCCTGCAGCGCGACCGGCAGGGTCATCGCCTGGATCGGGAACGGATGGGTGATCCCCGCGCCGGCGAGGGCCGCGCAGATCTCTGTCTGGACGCCGAAGTCGGCGAAGGTCTGGTCAGTCACTATGGGGCGATCCTAGCCGGGGCTGCGGGCTAGGGTGCCCGCATGCCTCCGCACGCGCCTGTCGTCGACCTGCTGGGCGCCCTGGCCTACGGCGAGCTGACCGCGTTCAGCCGGCTCGCGGGCGACGCGGAGCTGGCGCCGAGCCTGGCCGACAAGGTGGCGTTGGCGCAGGTCGCGGCCACGGAGTTCCGGCACTACGAGGCCCTGGCCGAGCGGATCGAGCAGCTCGGCGCCGCCCCGCAGGAGGCGATGGCGCCGTTCTGCGCGCCCGTCGACGCGTTCCACGACCGGACCTCGCCCAACGACTGGCTGGAGGGCCTGGTCAAGGCCTACGTGGGCGACGGGATCGCCACCGACTTCTACCGGGAGATCGCGGCCTTCGTGGACGCCGACACCCGTGACCTCGTGCACCGCGTGCTCGAGGACGCCGGTCACACCGAGGTGGTCGCGGGCGCGGTGCGTTCCGCGGTCGACCGGGACCCGCGCCTGGCCGGCCGTCTCGCGCTGTGGGCGCGGCGCCTGGTGGGGGAGGCCCTCAGCCAGGCCCAGCGGGTGGCGGTGGACCGGGACGGCCTGGCCGCGCTGCTGGTCGGGACCGAGGACCAGCCCGGGGCCGACCTGGCCGAGATCGGCCACATGTTCGCCCGGATCATGGACCGTCACGGCGAGCGGATGAAGGTGCTGGGCCTGGCCCAGTGACACCGGCGCCGCGGGGTCGTGTGCGCCTCGGCGAGGCCCGGCTCAGGAGCGCTTGCGGCTGAACCCGGTCAGCAGGGCGACGCCGAACGCCGCGACCAGGACCTGGATGCCGAACTCGGCCCAGCTCCAGCCGTCGGTGTCGACGCCGGCGGACTCGGCCAGCAGCGTGCCGGCCAGCGCGGCCAGGACGCCGACGCCGATGGTCAGCAGGCAGCCGATGGGGTTGCGCCCCGGGACGAGCAGGCGCCCCAGGACCCCCAGGACCGCGCCGATGAGGACGGCGGACAGGATCGTCTCGACGGTCACGGCTGCTCTCCCCGGGGCGCGCCGGTGCTACGGCTCAGGCGCCGCTGAGCGGAGGCGTGCCGAAGCCGACCTTGCGGACCTCGGTGGGCCCGGTCTCGACGTAGGCCAGCGCCTCCGTGGGCACGAAGACGTGCCGGCCCTTCTCGTCGACGAGCTCGAGGACGCCGCCGGCCTCGATGGCCTTGGCGACCGTCGAGCCGATCTGCTCCGCGGTCTGGGTCGACTCGAGGAACAGCTCGCGTCCCGCGTTCCGGACGCCGATCTTGACCTCCACGGTGCCTCCTGTGCAGTGGTGGGCGACGGGCGCCCGGTGTGCCGCGCCGGTCCGGCGGGGCAGGGACGAGCCTAACGCGTGGCTGCTCAGGCCCCCGACTTGGGGAACCCGCGGATGCCCCGCCAGGACAGCGAGAAGACCAGGCGGGCGGCGTCCTCGCGGGGGATCGGGCGACCGTTGGTCAGCCACCACCGGGCGGTGACCTGGGCCTGGCCCACCAGGGCGATCCCCAGCATCCGGGCCTGCTCGGCGGGCAGGCCGGTGTCGTCGGCGATCACGACGCTGATCGGCTCCGCGCAGGCCGCCGTCATCCGGGCCACCCGGTCGCGGACCAGGGGCTCGCTGGTCAGGTCGGACTCGAAGACGAGCCGGAAGGCCTCGCCGTCCGTGTCGACGAACTCGAAGAAGACCGACGTCACCCCGGCCACACGCTGCTTGTTGTCGTCGGTGGCCTCCAGGGCGGCGCTCACGGCCGCGACGAGGGCGTCCACGTGGCGGTCGAGTACGGCCAGGTACAGCTCGAGCTTGCTGGGAAAGTGCTGGTAGAGCACCGGCTTGGAGACCCCGGCGCGGTCGGCGATCTCGTCCATCGCGGTCGCGTGGTAGCCGGAGGCGACGAACACCTCCTGCGCGGCGCCCAGCAGCTGCTGGCGTCGCGCGGGCCGGGACAGACGGGTGCCCCGGGCGGGGTCCGCGGTGGTGGCCGCGGCGGCGCTGGTCATCACGGCGAGGGTACCGGCGGGGAGCCGCCGGTACGCGCGCGCGCAGCAGCGCGCCGTGCGCCGTGGTCGGCACGCCACCCCTTCTGTCGGTGCCCCCTCCTACGGTCGGTCACACCTCATCAAGGGAGACCACCATGACGTCCGACCCGCAGCCTCAGGTCGTCGAGATCGAGCCCGTCGACCTCGCCGTGATCCGCGAGGTCGTCCCGATGGACGCGATGGCCGCGTTCTACGACCGGTCCTACGCCGCGCTGGCCGAGGCCGTCCCCAGGCAGGGGCGGCGTCTGGTCGGTCCCGCGTACGGGGTGACGTTCTCGATGCCCACCGACACGATCGACCTGGCCGCCGGCTTCCCGGTCGACCAGCCCGTCACCGCGGACGGCGTGGTGTCTCCGCTCACGCTGCCGGGAGGTCGTGCCGCCCGGTACTCCCACCGCGGCAGCTACGACGGCCTGGGTGACGCCTACGGCCGGCTGTTCGCCTGGATCGACGGCCAGGGCCTCACCCCCGGGCCGCTGATGTGGGAGGTCTACGTGACGGAGCCGTCGCCGGAGGCCGACCCCGACAGCATGGTCACCGAGCTCACCGTCACCCTGGCCTGAGCGGGCCCGGACCGGCCGTCGGGGCCGGAACACGACCGGGCACCCACGGGTTGACCAGGATGACCGCCGCCCCAGAACCGAGGAGCCGACCCGTGACCCTGCCCCCGCTCGTCGAGCCCGCTGCTGAGCTGACCGTGGACGAGGTGCGCCGGTTCAGCCGCCACATCATCATCCCCGACGTCGGCATGGCCGGTCAGAAGCGGCTGAAGAACGCCAAGGTCCTCGTGGTGGGGGCCGGCGGGCTGGGCAGCCCGGCGCTGCTCTACCTGGCGGCGGCCGGGGTGGGCACCCTCGGCATCGTCGAGTTCGACGTCGTGGACGAGTCCAACCTGCAGCGGCAGATCATCCACGGCCAGTCCGACGTCGGGAAGCCCAAGGCGACCTCGGCCAAGGAGTCGGTGCTCGAGGTCAACCCGTTCGTCGACGTCCGGGTGCACGAGACCCGGCTGGACTCCTCCAACGTGCTGGACATCTTCCGGGACTACGACCTGGTGGTGGACGGGACCGACAACTTCGCCACCCGGTACCTGGTCAACGACGCCTGCGTGCTGCTGGGGCTGCCCTACGTCTGGGGCTCGATCTTCCGGTTCGAGGGTCAGGTCAGCGTGTTCTGGGCCGAGCCGCCGGTCGGGCCCGACGGCTCGCAGGCCGAGGGCGTCCAGTACCGCGACCTGTACCCCGAGCCGCCGCCGCCCGGCATGGTCCCCAGCTGCGCCGAGGGCGGCGTCCTGGGTGTGCTGTGCGCGTCGATCGGCTCGGTCATGGTCAACGAGGCCATCAAGCTCATCACGGGCATCGGTGACACCCTGCTCGGTCGGCTGCTGGTGTTCGACGCCCTGGAGATGAGCTGGCGCGAGGTCCGGGTCCGCAAGGACCCCCAGGGCACCCCCGTCACCGAGCTCATCGACTACGAGGCGTTCTGCGGCGCGGTCTCGGCCGACGCGTCCGAGGCCGTGGTCGGCTCCACCATCTCGGTGAAGGACCTCAAGCAGATGCTCGACGAGCGCGAGCGCGGCGAGCGGGACTTCGTGCTGGTCGACGTCCGTGAGCCCGACGAGTTCGACATCGTCAGCATCCCGGGCGCGGTCCTGATCCCCAAGGGCCAGTTCCTGTCCGGCGCCGCCCTCGAGCAGCTGCCCCAGGACAGGCCCGTGGTCCTGCACTGCAAGGCGGGCACCCGCTCGGCCGAGGCGCTGGCCGTCGTCAAGGGGGCGGGCTACGCCGACGCCGTGCACGTGGGCGGCGGGGTGCTGGCCTGGGTCGACCAGATCGAGCCGGACAAGCCCTCCTACTGACCGTCGCGGGGACCGTCACACGTGGTCCGTGACCCCGTCACGTGGACCGGGCCGTTGCGGACCTCGATCCCCCCGACCGTGGTGGACGCCTCGATGGACCGCGACGCCGACGGGTCGGTCGGGACGCTGACGTTCGAGTCGCCCACGCTCACGTCGGTGCTGATCGCGTAGGCCTCGCCGTCCAGCGGTAGCCCGATGGCGATGCCGCCCGTCACGGTCGACACCTGTACCTGCCGGGGGGCCGTCACGAAGTCCAGCGCCACGCCCCCGGTGGTGACCTCGACGTCCACCTGCGGCGATGCCACCGACGTGAGCATGACGCCGCCGGTGACCATGTCGACGACGACGTCACCGCTGAGACCGTCGGCCTCGAACCCACCGGTCACCATGTCGACCACCACGTCGGTACCGGGGTCCACGACCAGGTCGAAGTCGACGTCGCAGCGCCGGGGCCAGGCCTGCTGGTCGCAGTCGGCCTCGAGCAGCAGCACGTCACCCTGGCGCTCGACCGTGACGTCCGCCTCGTCCCACGACGTCGTCAGCCGGGCCGTCCCGCTGACCTCGCCGTCAGCGGCCGTCCGGGTGGTGACGCTCGCGCCGCCGGCGACGCCGGTGAGGCGGAGCTCGCGCACCCCGGTCTCGTCGACGGCCACCTCGCTCGTGCGGGTGGCGGCCGCGTACACCAGGGCGCTGGTCACCGCGACCAGGGTCAGCACCACGGCCACGACCCCCAGCACCGCCAGCAGACGTGCCCACCAGGGGGTCCGCGGACGTTCGGTCGGGACGGGTGGCGGCGGGACGCGGCCCGCCCCGCCGGAGGGTGGTCCGTGACCGCCGGGGGGTGGGCCGTAGCCACCGGGGGGTGGGCCGTAGCCACCGGGCGGTGGGCCGTACCCGCCGGGCGGGGGACCGTAGCCACCGGGGGGTGGTCCGTAGGCGGGCGGGGCAGGTGGTGCCGGCGGCTGCGTCATGACGGGGCTCCTGGTCTCTCGGCGCTTCAGTCGACGTGCTCGAGGTAGCGCAGGACGGCCAGCACCCGACGGTGGTCGTCGCCGGCCTGGGGCAGGTCGAGCTTGGTGAAGAGGTTGGACACGTGCTTCTCCACGGCCCCCTCGGTGACGAACATGGCCGCGGCGATGCCGGAGTTGGACCGGCCCTCCGCCATCAGCCGCAGCACGTCGTGCTCGCGCGGGGTGAGCGTGGACAGCGGGTCCTCGCGTCGGGCGCGGGCGAACAGCTGCGACACCACCTCCGGGTCCAGCGCGGTCCCGCCGGACGCGACGCGCTGCATCGCCTCGACGAAGTCCGCCACGTCTGCGACCCGGTCCTTGAGCAGGTAGCCGACGCCCTTCGCGCGTCCGGCCAGCAGCTCGGAGGCGTAGTTCTCCTCGACGTACTGGCTCAGGACGACGACGGCCACGTCGGGGTACTGCTCGCGGACCACCAGGGCGGCCCGGACCCCCTCGTCGGTGAAGGTGGGGGGCATCCGGACGTCGGTGAGGACCATGTCGGGGGAGTGCTGCGCCACGGCCGACAGGAACGTCTCGGCGTCGCCGACCGCGGCGACGACCTCGAAGCCGTTCTCGCTCAGCAGGCGCACGAGCCCCTCGCGGAGCAGGACGCTGTCCTCGGCCAGGACGAGGCGGCGGCGCGGGGTGGGCGGGCTGGGGGTGCTCGGCTGGCTCACGGCTGTCCTCCGGTGGTGGTGGGGGCCGGCGCCAGGGGCAGCCGGACGGTGAGCACGGTCGGTCCCCCGGGCGGCGAGGACACGAAGACCTCGCCGTCGACGGCCCGGGCCCGGTCGCGCAAGCCTGTCAGGCCGCTGCCGTTGCGGGGGTCGACGCCGCCGCGGCCGTCGTCGGTGACGGTGGCCTCCAGCACGGGGCGGCCCTCCACGTCGCGGGTCTCCACGTCGACGCGGGCCGACGTCGCACCGGAGTGCTTGGCCACGTTGGTCAGCGCCTCCGAGACCGAGAAGTAGGCGATGGCCTCCAGCCGCGCCGGTGGGCGGGGCCCGGGCTGGACGTGGACGGACACGGGCACCGGGGAGCGCGCCGCCAGCGCGGACAGCGCGGCGTCGAGGCCGCGGTCGGTCAGCACGGGCGGGTGGATGCCGCGCGCCACGCGGCGCAGGTCGACGACGGCCTCCTTGGCCGAGGCGTGGGCCCGGTCGAGCAGCTCCTCGACCCCGCCCGGGTCCGTCCTGAGCCTCTGCTTGGCCAGGCCCAGGTCCATGGCGATGGCGACCAGCCGCTGCTGCGGGCCGTCGTGCAGGTCGCGCTCGATGCGCCGGCGCTCGGCCTCGACGGAGTCGATGGCGCGCTCGCGCGTCTCGGTCAGCGTGTCGACCCTGGCGCTGAGCGCGGCCTCGCGGGCGGCGGGGTCGGAGCTGATCGACAGCTTCGCCAGCGCCACGTCGACGTGGCCCAGGACCCAGCCGAGGAACGGCAGGAGGAGCAGGACGACCCCGCCGCCGAGCGCCAGGGGCCAGAGCACCCAGGTCGCGACGGGCTGGCCGAGCAGCGTGCTGCCCTCCGGCAGGGCGGGGGCGCCCAGGGCGACCAGCGAACCGGCCAGCAGGGCCGTGACGAGCAGACCGCCGGTGAGGCCCCAGACGGCCATCAGCGCCAGGTACAGCAGGGAGCGCCAGGGGCGGGGGTCGAGGCCGACACGACGCCATGCGGGCAGGTGCGGCGGGCGGCGCTCCATCGGCGGGACCCAGGCGCGCAGGAAAACGGCGATGCGCCACCGTTCGGCACCGACCATCCCGAACGCCACCAGCAGGGTGAGGGCCAGGACGGGGATCGTCACCAGCGTCCACGAGCCCAGCGCCGTGCCGACCGCGCTGAGCACCACCACCAGGAAGACGACCGCCAGCAGCAGGTCGAGGACGAGGTGGACCAGGGCGGGCCAGCCCCGGAGCCAGACGCGCGCGACGCCGGGGCGTCGGGGGCGGGTGTCGGTGGTGGCCGGGGTCATGCCACGACGGTAGGAGCACCCTGGCGCCCACCGCGATGCAGCGGGCACGTCGACCACGACGGGGGGAAACCCCCCGTCGCCAGGTTGTGTCCCACCCGCCGGGCATGCTTCCCCTGTGACCTCGACCCCCGACCGCGCGGCGCCGGAGCTCGGCGAGTACGCCGAGGCCGTCCTCGACGTCGTCGACCAGGTCCCGCCGGGGTCGGTCACCACCTACGGGCGGATCGCCCGCGTCCTGGCCGAGGCCGGTCTGGGCGGCGGCCCACGATCGGTCGGGGCCGTGATGTCGGCGCACGGGGGCGCGGTGGCCTGGTGGCGGGTCCTGCCGGCCGACGGCTCGCCCCCGGGCCACCACCCGGCCACGGCGCTGGACCGCTGGCACGAGGAGGGGACGCCGATGCGTACCGGCGGGCGACGCGTGGACCTGGACCGCGCCGTGGTGGACCCCGTCGCGCCGGCGTGGCTGACCGACGCCGCACGGGGGGCGGGGCAGGGGTGAGCGGTTCAGCCCCCGGTCCGGTGCCGGCGCCCGCCACCGACCGGCCCGACCTCGCGGCCGACGACCCGACCGAGCTGTCCGGTGCCCAGCTGGACGTCGTGCGGCGGGCCGGACGTCAGGTGGTCCTGGGCGGCCCGGCCACGGGCAAGACGCGGGCACTGGTCGCCTGGGCCCTTCACCGCAGCCACGGGACGGGGCCAGGCCCGGTCGTCCTCGTGCCGTCGCGGCGGGCCGCGGACCGGGTCCGTGACGCCGTGGAGGACCGCGTCGAGGGGGCCAGGGGCGACCGGGTGGCCCGGACCCCGCACTCCCTGGCCTGGGCCGTGCTCCGCGAGCACGCCCTGCGGACCGGGGCCCGCCCGCCCCGGCTGGTCACGGCCAGCGAGCGGGACGAGGCCCTGGCCGAGCTGCTGGCCGGGCATGCCGAGGACGGGTCCGCGCCGCCCTGGCCACCCCACCTGGACCAGCGGCTCCGGCTGACGCGGGCCTTCCGCGACGAGCTGCGAGAGATGTCGGCCCGAGCCGTGGAGCACGGGGTCCCGCCCGACGACCTGGCCGCTCTCGGCCTGCGGCACCACCGTCCGGAGTGGGTGGCGGCGGCGCACGTCCTGACCGAGCTCGAGCAGGTCGCCGGCCTGCGCGGCGACGAGGCCCACGACCCGGCATCCATCGTCGCCGTCGCCGCGGACCTGCTGGCCGACCCGGGCACCGGGCTCGCCGGCTGGTTGGCGGAGCAGGTGGGCCACCTGGGCGTCGACGACGCGCAGGACCTGACCCCCGCGGCGTGGTCCTTCGTGCGGGAGGCCGCCGACGTCGTGGGCGACCTGCTGGTGGTGGGCGACCCCGACGGGGCGACCCAGACGTTCCGCGGCGCCCACGTGGGACTGCTCGAGCGGGCGACGGACTGGCTGGGTGACCCCGGGGCGCCCGTCCACGTCACCGAGCTCGCCCGACCGCTGCGGCAGGCGGCTCTGCTGCGGCGGGTCCAGGCCGCGGTCGGCGTCGAGCTGCACGGGCCGCGGGCCCCGGGCTGGTCCCCGGCCCGTACGGGCATCCCCGTCGAGGACGGGGCGTCGCCCGTGCCCCCGGGGCGGGTCAGCCTGCTGCTGGGCATGGACCGGGCGGACGAGGCCGTCGTGGTGGCCGGCGAGCTGCGGCACCGTCGCCACCGCGACTCCGACCCGGTCCCGTGGTCGCAGATGGCCGTCCTGGTGCGGAGCGTCCGGGGGGCCGACGAGCTGCGCCGCACCCTGGAGGGCTCCGGCGTGCCGGTCCGTGCTCCCGGGGTCCGGGCCCCGCTGCGGGAGGAGCCGGTCGTCGACCTGCTGCTGCGCGCGCTCGAGGTGGCCGCCGACCCGGACCTGCTCGACCCCGACGTCCTGGAGCGGCTGTGCGTCGGCCCGTTCGGGGGCGGCGACCCGGTGCGCTGGCGACGGCTGGTGGTGCACGCGCGCTCGGCGGCGCGCCCGGACGACGGGCGGGCCGTGTCCGGCGACGAGGCCCTGGCCGGGGTGTGCCGGGCCGTCGCGGCCGTCCTGCGCGGTGAGGCCGACCTCCCGGCCTCCGGGCAGGCCTTCGCCGGTCTGCCGCCCGCCGTGGTGGCGTCGCTCGTCCGCGTGGTCGACGTGCTGGCGGCGGGCGCCCACGCGGTCCCGGACGGGGTCGAGGACGCGCTCTGGCAGCTCTGGGACCGGCTCCGCCTGGCCGAGCGGTGGCGCCGGACCGCGCTGCGCGGCGGGCCGGACGCCGTCCGGGCCCACGCCGACCTGGACGCCGTGATGGCGCTGTTCGACGCGGCGTCGTCGTGGGTGGACCGCAACCCCCGCGGCGACGTCGCCGGGTTCGTGGGCCACCTGCGGTCCCGGGCCGTCGGTGACGACCGGCTGGGGGGCGACGGGCCGGTCGAGGCGGTCACGGTGACCACCCCGGCGGGGGCGGTCGGCGAGCGGTGGCGCGTGGTCGTGGTGGCCGGGGTGCAGGACGGGGTGTGGCCCAACCCGCGCCTGCGGGGCTCTCTGCTCGGCCTCACCGACCTGGCCGAGGTGCTCCGGTCGCCCGGGCCGGGCGACGACCATGGGCCGGCGTCGTCGGCCGCCGGGGTGGGCGGGTCCGCGGCGGGCGCGGTGCAGCACGCCGAGCTGCGCCGTCAGGCCCGTCGCGACGTCGTGCTGGACGAGCTCAGGCTCTTCCACGTGGCCGTCTCCCGGGCGGTGGACGACCTGGTGGTCACGGCCGCGGACGACGCCACCTCCCGGTCCAGCGACCTGTGCACCCTGGTCGAGCGGGCGGTGGGACCGTCGCTGGTCACCAGCCCGTCCCTGCGGCGCCGGGCCGCGGTGGCCCCGGCGCCACCCGAGGGGGAGCTCGACCTGGGGATGCCCTCGGTGGACCGCGCCCCCGCCGACGGGGACCAGCAGGCCGCGGGCGTCGTCACGGGTCTCGACGCCGACGACCTGGGCGCCGGGTCGACGCTGGTCGAGGTCACGGCCATGCTGCGGCGCGAGGCCGTCGCCGGTCCGCGGGCCGACGGCGCGGCCGTCCTGCTGGCCCGCCTCGCCGCCGCCGGGGTCCGCGGCGCCGACCCGCGCGAGTGGTCGTGGCTGCCCGCCCCGGGGCCGGGACCGCAGCGTCAGGTCGCCGACCTCGGCGTCTCCCCGTCCGCGGTCGAGAAGTTCCTGCGCTGCCCGCTGCAGTGGTACCTCACGGCGAGCGGCGGCACCCTGCCCCGGGAGACCGCCCAGGGCCTGGGCACCCTGGTCCACGCCGCGCTGGAGCAGGTGCCCGACGCCGACAGCCAGGCCCTGCGCGACGTGGTCGACCACGGCTGGGGCGACCTCGAGCTCGGCGAGGGGTGGGTGTCGGCCCACCAGCGCTCCCGGGTCGAGCAGATGATCACGAAGCTGGCGGTGTGGGCGGCCGAGCAGCGCAGCACCGGGACGACCGTCGTCGGAAGCGAGGTGCCGTTCAGCTATCAGGTGGACGACATCACCGTCCGGGGCACCATCGACCGGGTCGAGCTGACCGCGGGCGGCGGTGTCCGGGTCGTCGACCTCAAGACGGGCCGCACGGTGGCGTCCGCCGCCGAGGCCCGCGACAACCCCCAGCTGCAGCTCTACCAGCTGGCCGTGGCGTCCGAGGTCCTCCCCGACGTGGCCGGGGCGCCGGCGGGTGGGCTGCTGCTGTTCGTCGGGGGGACCCAGCGCGCGGCCGCCGAGCGCACCCAGCCGCCCCCCGACGCGGACGCATCGGAGGCCGTTCGAGAACGTGTCCGCGAGGTCGGCCGGGGCATGCGAGCCGGGACCTTCGTGGCCCGGCCGAGCACCGCCTGCCAGCGCTGCCCGGTCCGGAGCAGCTGCCCCACGACGGCCGAGGGACGCCGGACGCCACCACCGACGCCGCTGCCCCTTCCGAGCACCCCGACACGACCGGAGCCCGCATGACCGCCCTGCTGGACGACGTCGAGCAGCTGGAGCGGGCGCTGGGGCTGCAGTACCACCTGGCCGACGAGCAGCGGGCCGTCGTCACCGCGCCGTTGGACAGCGCCCTGGTGGTGGCCGGGGCCGGTTCGGGCAAGACCGAGACCATGAGCCTGCGGGTGGCGTGGCTGGTCGGGACCGGCCAGGTCCGCGCCGACGAGGTCCTGGGCCTGACCTTCACCCGCAAGGCCGCCGGCGAGCTGGAGGAGCGGGTCACCCGCGCGGTGGAGCGGATGCAGGCCTGGGCCGGCGCGGGGCGCGGGCTCGGCAGCGGTGGCGGCGGTGGCGCCTCGGTGCTCGTGGAACGCCCGCAGGCCCGGACCTACCACTCCTTCGCCGCGGACCTCGTGGCCACGCACTCGGCCCGCCTGCACCTGGACGACGTGCGTCTGCTGGGGGAGGCCGCCTGCCACCAGCTGGCGGACACGGTCGTCCGCGACTGGCCGCACCCGCTGGACATCGGGCTCAACCCCAACCAGGTGTCCGACGCCGTGCTGTCCCTGGCCGGGCAGTGCGCCGAGCACCGCGTAAGCACCGACGACCTGGCCGCGAGCCTCGACGCCCACGTGGACCTGCTCGCCCACCAGCTCGACCTGGGCTACCTGAAGACGGTCAAGGAGCGCGAGGTGCTCGAGGTCCTCGGCCGGCGCCGCGCGCTGGTCCCGTTGTTGGCCGAGTACACCCGCCGCAAGCGCTCCGCCGGGCTGCTCGACCACGGCGACCAGGTGCTGCTGGCCGCCGAGGTCGCCGGGCACCCCGAGGTCGCCGAGCAGCTGCGCGCCGAGCACCGGGTGGTGTTCCTCGACGAGTACCAGGACACCTCGGCGGTGCAGACCGACCTGCTGGCGGCCCTGTTCGGTCGGGGGCACCCCGTCACCGCGGTGGGCGACCCGCACCAGTCCATCTTCGGCTGGCGCGGGGCCAGCTCCGGCACCCTGGGGCGTTTCCTTCGTCACTTCAGCAGCGTCGACGGCGGCCCGCCGTCGCGGTTCACCCTGTCGACCTCCTGGCGGAACCCGTCCCTGGTCCTCGACGTCGCCAACGCGGTCTCGGCGGGGCTCCGCGAGCCGGGCCCGGGGGGGACGGGTGGCCTCGAGGTCGGCGTCCTGCACCCGGCCCCCGGTGCCCCGCCCGGCCGGGTCCGCTCGGCGTACCTCGAGACGGTCGAGCACGAGGCCGATCTGGTCGCGGACTGGCTGGCCGGACGACGCGAGGTGGCCGACGCGGTGCCCACCCAGGCCGTGCTGTGCCGCCGGCGCAGCCAGATGAGCCGGTTCGAGGACGCCCTGCGCCAGCGGGGCGTGCCGGTGGTCGTGCTGGGCCTGGGGGGGCTGCTCGACGAGCCCGAGGTGGTCGACCTGGTGTCGGTCCTGACGGCCGCGGCCTACCCGGGTCGCGGCGACGCCGTCGCCCGCCTGCTGACCGGGCCACGCTGGCAGCTGGCCCCGGCCGACCTGGACGCCTTGTCCGACCGGGCCCGCGAGCTGGCCGGCGACGACCGGGACGCGGCGTCACTGGTGGACGCCCTCGACCTGCTGCCCGGACCGGACTGGACCTCTCCGCGGGGTCGACGGCTCAGCGAGGCCGGACGGTCGCGCTGCTCGGCGGTGGCGTCGGTGCTGGCCCGGGTCCGGCAGAGCCTGCACCGGCCGGTCGTCGACATCGTGCTCTCCGCCGTGTCGGCCACGGCCGTGGCCGTCGAGGTGCTCGCCTCTGCCGGGGACCCGCGCCAGGGCCGACGGGTGCTCGACCGGTTCGTGTCCGAGGCCGCCGGCTACGTCGACGTCGACGGCACCTCCACGCTGGGGGGTTTCCTCACCTGGCTGGACGCCGCCCGTGAGGACGAGCGGGGTCTCGAGGTCGTCGACGTGGCGCCCGACCCGGCGGCCGTGCAGATCATCACCATCCACTCCGCCAAGGGGCTGGAGTGGGACGACGTCGCGGTCGTGGACCTCGTCGTCGGCGGCTTCCCGGTCCGCGAGGCGTCCGGTCGACCGGCCGCGGGCTGGCTCAGCGGCAACGGGGAGCTGCCCTGGCCCGCCCGCGGAGACGTGGACTCCCTGCCGGTCTGGCGGCCGGCCGGCGCCGTGTCGCGGGAGGACTGGAAGCAGCGGCACGAGCAGTTCCGCGCCGAGGCCGGGCTGCATGCCGCGGCCGAGGAGCGGCGGCTCGCCTACGTCGCCCTCACCCGTCCCCGTCGGTCGCTGCTGGCCACCGGGGCCCGCTGGGCGACCGGCAGCACCCCTCGGGAACCGTCGCCGTTCCTCGTCGAGGCCCGGGATGCCGGTGCAGTCACGATCAGCTGGCACGAGCCGGCGGGTGACGACGCCGACCTGGTCAACCCGCGCGAGGTCCCCGAGCTCGAGCAGCCCTGGCCGGCCCCGGCCGGCCACGCGCAGGTGCTGGCGGCGGCCGAGGCCGTGGTGGCCGCGCGGTCGGCACCACCCGGGTCCGACGCGCTGGGGACCGACCCCGGTGACGACCCCGGTGCCGACCCAGGTGACGTCAAGGGCTCGGGGTCGTCGGCGGACCCGGTCCTCGCCCGGTGGGGGGCGCTGGTGGACGCGCTGCTGGCGGAACGGGACGCCGGGCTCGACACCCCCGCGCCCACCCACCTCTCGGCCTCCCAGGTCGTGGCGCTCGCTGACGACCCGGAGGCGGCCCTGGCCGACCTGGTGCGCCCCGTGCCGCGCCGGCCGTTCCGCCAGGCCCGCCGGGGCAGCCGCTTCCACGAGTGGGTCGAGTCCCGCAGCGGTCCGCGCCGCGGCCTGTTCGAGCCCGAGGAGCTCGTCGGCGCCGCGGACGACGCCGAAGCCGACGACGCCGAGCTGCAGGAGCTCAAGGCGCGCTTCGAGGCCAGCGAGTGGGCCACCGCGGACGTGGTCGGCGTCGAGGTGCCGTTCGCCACGCCGATCGACACCCCGGCGGGGCGGATCGTGCTCCGTGGCCGGGTGGACGCCGTCGTCCGTTCCACCGACCCCCGTCACGACCTGGACGTCGTGGACTGGAAGACCGGCCGGCCGCCGGTCGGACGGGCGGCCGAGGCCCGCAGCGCCCAGCTCGCCGTCTACCGGCTCGCGGTGGCCCGACTGCACGGACTGCCGCCGGAGCGGGTAGGAGCGGCGTTCTGGTACGGCAGCGGCGGTCCGGCGGGGACGACGCTGAGGCCGGTCGGTCTGCTCGACGAGGCCGGGCTGGCCCAGCTCCTCGGTGCCACCGCGGGGGAGGCGACCCCGGGGAGCTCGGGCAGCTGAGGGACAGCGACTACGGGCGGGTGCCCTCGGGTCGGCTGGGGTCGGGCTGGTCGTTGTCGGGCCGGTCGCTGTCGGGCCGGTCGGTGTCGGGCCGGTCGGTGTCGGGCCGGTCGGTGTCGGGCCGGTCGCTGTCGGGCCGGTCGGTGGACGGTCGGTCGGCCACGGCGCTGCCGGCCTCGGGTCGCTCCGGGCCCGGCCGGGAACCGGTGGGTGGGTGCACCTCGTCTGCGGGCGCGTCGTCCTGGTCGGCATCGAGGTCGACCGTGTCCGCGTCGTCGGCGTCGTCGGCGTCCTCGGCGTCCGCGTCCGCGTCCGCGTCGTCGACGTCCTCGACCTCGGCGTCCTCGTCCTCGGCGCGGCGGGCGGCGTTCTCGGCCTCCACCCACCCTGCGAGCTGCTCGAGCATCCCGCGGGCGTCCTGCTGGACCTCGTCGTCGGCGACCGCGACACCGTGCAGCAGCCACCGGACGAGGGCCATCTCGCCGTGCAGGACGGCACGTCGCAGCAGGTCGTCGTCCACCGAGCCGTGACGTGAGGCCCGGTAGGCCGCGAGGACCTCGTCGACGGTCTCGGGCTCGGCCCCCACCGCCAGCCAGGCCAGGTCCTGCGCCGGGTCGCCCACGTGCAGGTCGTTCCAGTCCAGGACCGCGGTGACCTCCTCGCCGGTCACGACGAGGCGCTCGGCCACCAGGTCGCCGTGGACGACCGTCGGGCTGAAGTCCCACACCGAGGTGTCGTCCAGCAGCGACTCCCAGCGCTCGAGCAGCACCGGGGGCACCTGGCCGGTGGCGGCACCCTGGTCGAGCTCGACGAGGCGGCGACGACGGACCTCGCCCGCGTCGCGCACCGGCACCCCGGCCCGCTCCACGACGGCGGTCGTCACGTCGTGGAGGGCCGCGAGGCTGCGGCCCACCGAACGGCACACGCCCGGCGAGGCGGCCAGCCGGACCAGGTCCACCGGCCGTCCCCGTGGGGCCGGGAACACCACGGCGCGGCCGCCCCCGGGGAGCGCGACGTCCGCGCGGGGACGCGGGACGTCGAAGGGCAGGACCCCGGCGAGCAGCCGGACCGCCTCCGTCTCGGCCTCCACCCGGGCCGCGGCGTCGGCGGTCCTGGGCGCCAGCACGACCCACACCCCGGAGTCCGCGTCGTGCACCAGGGCCGCGTCCACGTCCTCACCGCCGGCCCGCGCCGGGGCGACGGCGACGGGCCGCACCTCGGGCATGGCGGCGACCAGGATGGCCGCGAGGGTGGCCGGGTCACGGCGTCGGGCCGCGGACCCACGACCGGGCGGCGGGGTGTCCGGACGCCCGGGGGCGGAGGGAGCAGGCACGCGCCCACCGTACGGGCGAGGTGCCCCCATAGGCTGCAGGCGTGGCTCTGGCTGACCTGACGTTGTCCCGCTCGCGACTGGACAAGGTCAGCGAGGACCGTTCCGCCCCGGGGCTGCTGGAGCGGCTTCTCCAGGACCCGACCACGTCGCTGCTGCTGCTGCAAGGCGGGCGCACCCCCATCCACCCCGACGGTGCGGACCACGGCCTGCGCACCCTGCGAGGACCGGCGGCGCTGGAGGTGGTCGAGGCGCTGGGAGGGGCCGCGGTCGTCGCCGTCGGGGGCCAGGACCCCGCCACCGAGGTCGTACCCGTGCACCTGGGGCGGTTCCCGGACGACGACGCCCGCGCTCCCGGGGCCCTGGTGGGCCTGCTCCTGCTCGACGCGGCCGGTGGGGCCGGTAGGGCCGTGGAGCGCGCGCTGGCCGGGGAGGACGGCGACCTGCGAGACCTGGGTGCGGTGCTGCCCGCCACGGACGCGGGGGCGCTCACCGAGGCCGTCGCGCTGCACCACTGGCACCGCTCGCACCCCCGGTGCCCGCGCTGCGGCAGTGCCACCCGGGTGGGGGCGGCCGGTCACGAGCGGGTGTGCCTGGCGGACGGCAGCACCCACCACCCGCGTCACGACCCCGCCGTCATCATGACGGTGACCGACCCGGCCGGGCGGCTGCTCCTGGGGCACCAGGGCCGGTGGCCGGAGGGCCGGTTCTCGGCCTTCGCCGGCTTCGTCGAGCCGGGGGAGTCGCTGGAGGGCGCCGTGGCGCGGGAGCTGCTGGAGGAGGCGTCGGTCCGCGTGAAGGACGTCGTCTACCTGGGCAGCCAGCCCTGGCCGTTCCCGGCCTCGCTCATGCTCGCCTTCCACGCCGAGACCGACGACACCGTGGCCGAACCGGACGGCGAGGAGATCACCGAGACCCGCTGGTTCGACCGGCAGCAGCTGCGCGACGCCGTCGCCGCGGGCGAGGTCACGGTGCCGCCGAGCGTGTCGGTCGCCCGGCGGCTGATCGAGCACTGGCTGGGTGGGCCCCTGGAGCAGGACGGCTCCTGGCGCTGACCCGGCCCCGACCGCTCGAGCCTTGCGGTCGGCTCAGGCGATGCGCGCCTTGACCTCGGCCAGGGACGGGTTGGTCGCGGCCGTGCCGTCGGGGAACAGGACCGTGGGCACCGTCTGGTTGCCCCCGTTCACCTTCATCACGAAGTCGGCCGCGTCGGGCACGTCCTCGATGTTGACCTCGGTGTAGCCGATCCCCTCGCGGTCCATCTGCGTCTTGAGCCGACGGCAGTAGCCGCACCAGGTCGTCGAGTACATGGTCACGGTGCCGGGTGCAGGATTCTGCACGGGGTGTCCTCCAGGTCGGGGTGTCGGCCGTCCCGGGCCGGCGAGGCCGTCCGGAAGGGCCGGGCCGCGGTCCCGCGGTCCAGTCATCCACAACCGGGACCGGCTCGCGGGTGTTCCCCAGCCCGGGACCCGGCGCACGCGCCGCCGCCGGGACGCTGGGAGGATCGGGGCATGCCGCTCAGCCCCACCGACGCCCCCGCGCTGCTGGCGCCGCTGGACGACGAGCAGCGGGCGGTGGCCGAGGCCGTGCGGGGCCCGGTGTGCGTGGTGGCCGGTGCCGGCACGGGCAAGACCCGGGCCATCACCCACCGGATCGCCCACGCCGTCGCGGTGGGTGCCACCGCAGAGGACCACGTCCTCGCCGTCACGTTCACCGCCCGGGCCGCGGGCGAGATGCGCGAGCGCCTGCGGGCGCTGGGGGTCGGCCGGGTCACGGCCCGCACCTTCCACGCCGCGGCGCTGCGGATGCTGCAGCACTTCTGGCCGACGGTGGTGGGTGGCGGCGCCCCCTCGCTGCTGGAGCACAAGGCGGCCGTCGTGGGCGAGGCCGCCGCCCGGCTGGGGGTCCGCGTCGACCGGACGACCATCCGTGACCTCTCGGCGGAGCTGGAGTGGGCCAAGGTGGGGCTGCTGACCCCGACCACCTACCCGGCGGCATCAGCAGCCGCCGGACGGGGCGACGTGGCCGGCCTCGACCCGTCCCTGGTGGCCCGGCTGATCGAGGCCTACGAGGACGCGAAGACGGCGCGCGGCGTGATGGACTTCGAGGACGTCCTGCTGCTGACGACGGCCATGCTGCGCGAGCGGGAGGACGTGGCCCGTCAGGTCCGCTCGCGGTACCGGTGGTTCACCGTCGACGAGTACCAGGACGTCTCGGCCGCGCAGCAGCAGCTGCTGGACGCCTGGGTGGGGGAGCGGGACGACGTCTGCGTGGTCGGCGACCCCAACCAGACGATCTACACCTTCGCCGGGGCCGACGCGTCGCTGCTGGGGGGCTTCGCCGCTCGTCACCCGGGCGCGACGGTGGTGCAGCTCGTGCGCAACTACCGGTCCCGCCCGGCCGTGGTGGAGCTGGGCAACGGCGTGCTCGAGGGGGCACGCGCCGCCGCCGGCTCCCACGCCGGTGCCGCAGGCCGTGGCCCGGCGTCTCCGGGCGGGAGCGTGCGGTTGCGCGCCGTCCGACCCGCGGCCGGCGAGGGGCCCTCGAGCGCTGCTCCAGGATCGGCGGCCGGTGACGGCAGGGCGACCGCCGGGGCCACCGCCTCGACCGAGGTGGACCTCGGGGTGCCCACGTTCACCGAGCACGACGACGACGTCGCCGAGGCCGAGGCCGTCTCCGCCCGCGTGGCGGCCCTGCTGGGTGAGGGCACCGCCGCCGCGGACGTGGCGATCCTGGTCCGCACCAACGGCCAGCTGGAGGTCGTCGAGGAGGCGCTTGGGGCGGCGGGAGTGCCCTACCTGGTCCGAGGCGGCGAGCGCTTCTTCGCCCGGCGCGAGGTCCGGGAGGCCGTCGTGCTCCTGCGCGGTGCCGCCAAGGGCGCCCACGACCGGACCGACCGGACCGACCGGACCGACCGGACCGACCGGACCGAAAGGACCGACAGGACCGACAGGACCGACAGGACCGACAGGACCGAGAGTGCCCGCACGACCGGCGGCCCGACGACGGGACCGGACGGACCCGGGTCAGGTACCGGCGACGGTTCCGCCCTGGCCGAGCGGGTCGCCGACGTGCTGTCCGGGGCCGGCTGGTCGCCCGAGCCGCCGGCGGGGCGGGGCCAGGTGCGCGACCGGTGGGAGTCGTTGGCCGCGTTGGTCGACCACGCCCGCCGGCTCACCGCCCAGCGACCGGACGCCGACCTGCCCGAGCTCGTGGCCGACCTCGAGGCGAGGGCCGCGCAGCAGCACGCACCGGTGCTGGACGGGGTGACGCTGGCCACCATGCACGCGGCCAAGGGCCTGGAGTGGGACGTGGTCATGCTCCCGGGGCTGTCCGAGGGGCTGGTCCCGATCTCGTTGGCGACCACCCCCGCGGCGCTGGAGGAGGAACGCCGGCTGCTGTACGTGGGTGTTACCCGCGCCCGGGAGGTCGTCCACCTGTCCTGGGCCCGCGCGCGCAACCCCGGATCCCGAGGGGCCCGACGACCCTCCCGATTCCTGGACACCGTCCGGCCCGGCGGTGGTTCGGGCGGGGCGGGCGGCGCTGGTGGAGCAGCCGGACAGGGCGGTGCTCCTAGGGCGCTCCCCGCGACCGGGCGCGAGCGGCGACGGGCGGCGGTGCCGAGCGTGTGCAAGGGCTGCGGGGTGCCGTTGACGACGCCGGCCCAGCGGACCGCCGGTCGCTGTCCCGACTGCCCGCCGAGCTACGACGTCGCGGTCCACGAGGCGCTGAGGGCGTGGCGGGCCACCACCGCGGCCGCCGCCGGGGTGCCCGCCTACGTCGTGTTCACCGACGCGACCCTCGAGGCCATCGCCGACCGCCACCCCACGGACGTGGGCGCGCTGGTGGGGATCGCCGGGGTCGGGTCGGTCAAGCTCGACCGCTACGGACCCGGTGTGGTCGAGGTCGTCGCCGCGGCGTCCGGGACCCGGACCGGCCCGACGTAGGCCCAGGTCAGGACACCTGCGGGGCTTGCTGAACCCCCTCGGGAACAAGTTGCCGAAAAAACAGTGGCGCGTCTCGCGCGGGGCGTCCTACCCTTCCGAGCACACGGTCGCAGCGGGGTCAGCCCTGGTTGCGCTCACGACGAGAGGAGGTGCCACCCATGGAGAACACGATGACCAACCAGGTACACGGCTACTTCGCCGTCGCCGCTCTGCAGGTCCGCGTTCTGGTGCCCGCCTTCAAGCCCCGTTCCACGGGTGGAGTGCGCCTTCTCGCTGATGGCGGCTTCTTCATCGCCCCCTCGGGTCCCCCGCTCATCGACTGACGTCGGAACCACCGACACGTCGGAGCCGCGGACCCCCTCAGGGGCCGCGGCTCTTCTCGTCCCTCCTCCGGTCCACTCCCGGGTGTACGAGCAGAGCTCGGTCCTCCTCCTGGCCACGAGCCCAACCCGTACCGCGCCCGTCCGGTCCACCCGACCGGTCGGCACTCCCGGAGAGGAACGACGGTGACCGTCACCGAGCACCTGGACCCGATACGACTGGCCCCCGACGAACCCGGCACCCTGCCGTGCCGGGTCCACGACCCCGAGCTCTGGTTCGCCGAGCTGCCCGCCGACGTCGAGGCCGCCAAGGCCCTCTGCACCGGCTGCCCGCTCGTCGAGCTCTGCCTCGAGGGCGCGATCCAACGGCGTGAGCCCTGGGGCGTCTGGGGCGGTCAGCTCGTCCAGTCCGGGGTCGTCGTACCCCGCAAGCGTCCTCGCGGGCGTCCTCGCAAGGACGCCGTCGCCTGACCGACCTGCTGCCCCGCACGGTGCATCAGGACCAGACCACCGCGCTCCTCGTGGGCGTGGAGAACACGCAGGAGACCGACATGCCCTTCCTGGCCGAGGACCTGGCGCGCGAGCGCTGGTCCCGAGACCTGACCCACGCCCGGACCGCACGCCTGGCCGGAGCGATACGGCGGCGTCGCGCCGCCGAGCGCTCACGGGCCCGGGCCCGACTGCTCCTGCGGCTGGCGAGCGCCGCCACGCGCCGCAGCGAGCACCTCACCTCGACGAGCGACGACTACACGCTCGCTCGGTGAGGCAGCGCACCCGTCCTGACCACCGGCCCTGAGCGGCACCCTCGCGGTGACCGCTCAGGGCCCTTCCACGTCCAGGGCGCTCTCCGTCCCGGGGTCGCGCCCCTAGGGCCGCTCGAACCCCGGCAGCCAGTCCTCGAGCACGTCGAGGACCGGCACGGAACCGCCGACCTGGCACAGCACGCCGATGCCGCCGAGCCAGACCCGGTGGATCAGCAGGTACTCCGGCGGCAGGTTGAGCTTGAGGCCCACCGACCACGTCGGACGGCGCGGGTCGTTGATGTGCGCGACCAGGTCACGCAGCCACTGCCGGCTGAACTGGAACGACTCCTCGCGCGCCGGGGCCAGGAACGGCTCCAGGTACTCCAGCAGCGACTCCGGCTCGATCTGGATCTCGTCCTTGATGAACCCGGCCTCGCGCAGCCCGGCCACGACGCCCTCGCCGTCCCCGCGCAGCGCCGCGTTGAGCAGCACCGGGACCTCGGCGGGCATCCCGTCGGGCAGGTGCTTGACCGCGCCGAAGTCCAGGACGCCGAAGCGGCCGTCCGGCATGAGCAGGAAGTTGCCCGGGTGCGGGTCCGCGTGCAGCAGGCCGGCCAGGTGCGGCCCGGCCAGCAGCAGCTCGGCGTAGTGGCGGGCGGCGGTGTCCCGCTCCTCCTGGGTCCCCGAGGCGATGACGGTAGACAGCGCGACGCCGTCGAGCCACTCGCTGACGATGACCTTCTCGCCGCCGGCCAGGACCTGGGGGACGGCGAACACCTCGTCACCGTCGAACGCCTCGGCGAACGCCTGCTGCGACGCGGCCTCGAGGGTGTAGTCGAGCTCCTCGGCCATCCGTGCGCGCAGCTCGTCGAGGATCGGGTTGATGTCCAGGCCCGGGATCCACGAGGCCCCCAGGCGGCCGGCGCGGGTCACCTGGTCCAGGTCGGAGATAAGGGCCTCGCCGGCCCCGGGGTACTGCACCTTGACCGCGACGGTTCGACCGTCGTGCCAGACGGCCCTGTGGACCTGCCCGATGGACGCCGCCGCCGTCGGCCGGTCGTCGAAGTCGGCGAAGCTGGAGCGCCACTGCTCGCCCAGCTCGGCCGCCAGCACCTTGTGCACGGTGCTGGAGGGCATCGGCGGGGCGGCGTTCTGGAGCTTGGTCAGGGTGGCCCGGTAGGGCGCCGCCAGCTCCTCCGGCAGACCGGCCTCGAAGATGCTCATGGCCTGCCCGAACTTCATCGCGCCGCCCTTGAGCTCGCCCAGGGTGCGGAAGATCTGCTCGGCGGTCCGGGTCTGCATCTCGGCGGCGACGGCCTCGGCCGACCGGCCACCGACGCGCTTGCCGATCCCGAGGGCTGCGCGCCCGGCGAGGCCCAGCGGCAGGGCAGCCAGACGGGCGCTGCGGGCCACGGTGCGGCGGGGGAGGTCGCTCACGCCGCCATCGTCGCACCGTGGCCCGCGGGCGGCACGGGAGGGTCCTCGCGCAGCAGGCCCCACCCCTCGCCCGGTGCCACCGGGTCGGGGTCCGGCCAGCCGACGCAGCCGCACCCGGGATGGGCCGACCACCGGCGCCACCGCGTGGCCCCGGAGTCCTCGACGTGGACCTCCACCCCGGCCCGCGTCGGGGCCTGCGGGGCCCCGGCAAGGATCGCCACCAGGCCCGCGACCACCGCGCCGGCGGCGGCCCCGGGCTGCCGCACCCGCCCCGCGTCCCGTCGCAGCAGGTGCACCGCCTGGGCCCAGCCCGGGTCCAGGTCCCGGTGGTGCAGGTCGAGGCAGTGCAGGCAAGCACCCCGTCCCGGCACCACGAGCGGTCCCACGACCACCTCGTCGGGACGGACCACCACGGGCAGGTGCAGGGTTCCCCGCTGGACCAGCGGGATGCCGGCCGGGGCGTCGGGCACGTGGGCGCTGACGAGGACCACGAGGTCGGGGTCGGTCGGGCACGCGGTCCGGACGTCGGGCCGGAGCCGGTGCACCGCCTCCGCCGCGACGTGCGCGGCGCGACGCCCCACGTCGCCGTGCTGCGCGCCGCCCGGGAGGACGTCCGCGTGCCCCACCGTCGCGTCGTCCACCAGGGCGCTGCGAGACGCGCCGGCGGCGGCGAGGGCGACCGCCAGCACGACGCCCAACCCACCTCCGCCGACCACCGCGACCTGGGCGCCGGCCAGGGACGGGCGCAGCTGCTCGCGTGCCCTCACCCCGACGGCGCCGGACAGGGCCGCGACCCCGGCGAGCACGTCGAGCAGCCGTTCGCAGCGCGCGGCCGGGATGCCCAGGGCGGTCACGGCGGCGTCGAGCTCCGGCCGGGGCCGGGCCCGCTCCAGCAGGGCCAGCAGCTGCCAGTCATCCGCCGTCAGCCCCTCCAGGACCACGGCCTCCGACCCCGAGCCCAGCTGGAGGCTGTGCGGCCCGCGCACGGTGCGGGCCAGCCCGACCCGCCACCGCACCGGGGCGTCGTCCCCGCCCCGTCGTCGGCGCCCCGGTCCCTCGCCCGACGGCGCCGGACCCGGTTGCTGCGCGCGGTCCGACTGGTGCCCCGCCTGCGTCTGCTGTGCCTGCTGCGTCTGGTGCGGCTGCTGCGTGTCCCCGGTCCTCACGGCGCGAGCGTGCCAGCGTGACGGGGACCGGCGCGGCGACGATCCACAGGCAGCCGCGGGGCCGCCGCGCCCACAGGACCACGCCTCGGTCTGCCCGCCGGCTGCGCGCTGGGCCATCCTCGGGTGATGGACGTCATTGATGACCTACGGCCCCTGCCCCACCTGGACGTGCGCCGGGACGACGTGGACCCAGGCGTCCTGGTGGTCACCCTCGACGACCCGCAGCGGCGCAACGTGATGTCCGAGGCCATGACCGGGTCCTGGGTCCGCCTCACCGGGGCGCTCGCACAGGCGACGGACGTCCGGGCGGTCGTGCTCACCGGGGCGGGCACGGCGTTCAGCTCCGGCGGGGAGCTGTCGTGGCTGGGGGACGGCACGGGCGAGGGGGCACCCTTCGACGACCTGCGCCGACGGATGTCGCGCTACTACGAGGACTGGCTGTCGCTGCGCGGCGCCGGCGTCCCCGTCGTGGTGGCGGTCAACGGACCCGCGGTCGGGGCCGGGCTCGGCCTGGCCCTGGCGGGTGACGTCCGGCTGGTGGCGGACACGGCGCACCTGTCGGCCCCCTTCACCGCCCTGGGGCTGCACCCCGGGATGGGGGTCACGCACACCCTGGTCGCGGCCGTCGGTCGCGCGGTGGCCACCGAGCTGCTGCTCACCGGGCGACGTGTCGGGGCCGAGGAAGCGGTGGCCCTGGGGCTGGCCTCCGCCGTGCACCCCACGGACGGACTGCTCGACGCGGCCCTGACCGCGGCACGGCAGATCGCCTCCCGGGCCCCCGTCGCGACCCGGCTCACGTTGCAGGCCCTCGCGGCCGGCGGGCACCCCGACCTCGCCGCGGCCCTGCGCTGGGAGTCGCTGGCCCAGGCGGTCACGCTGGCCTCGTCGGACCTGGCCGAGGGGTTGGCCGCGCAGCGGGAGCGCCGCGCGCCGCGCTTCACCGGCCGCTGACGGACGACTAGCGTCGGGTCATGGCTGGGACGGGGCCGTCGTCCGGGCAGGCAGCAGGTGCCGCCCGGACCTCGGACGAGCCCGTCGTCGAGGTCCGCCGCTCCGCGCGGCGCCGCCGGACGGTCAGCGCGCACCGGGAGGGAGACCGCTTCGTCGTCCTCGTGCCGGCACGCCTGAGCGCCTCGGAGGAGCGTCGCTGGGTGCAGCGCATGGTCGAGCGGCTGACCGAGTCCGAGGCCCGACGTCGGCCGTCCGACGACGAGCTGCTCCGCCGCGCGACCACGCTGTCGGAGCGGCACCTGGCCGGTCGGGCCGTGCCGTCCAGCGTGCGGTGGTCCGGCAACCAGCAGCACCGGTGGGGCTCCTGCACCCCGGCCGACGGCACCATCCGGATCTCCGACCGGGCCAAGGGTCTACCGGGGTGGGTGCTGGACTACGTCGTGCTGCACGAGCTCGCCCATCTGCTCGAGCCGTCGCACGGTGACGAGTTCTGGGGCCTGCTCACCCACTACCCCCGGACCGAACGGGCCCGGGGGTTCCTCGAGGGGTTCGACACGGCCTCCCGGGCCCTGGGCCGTGGGAACACCGAGCAGGGCGACGAGGGCCACGTCGACTGACCGGCTAGCGGGTCCCGTCGGGTGCGGCGCCCGGCCCGTCGGGCTCGCCGTCCGTCCCGCCGTCCGTCCCGTCGGGCGTCCCGTCGGGCGTCCCGTCGGGCGCGGCGCCCGGCCCGCGGACCGGTCCGTCCTGAGCCGGCGCGGCACCGGAGCCGCTGTCGCCCTCGAGCAGCTGGCGGAGCTCGTCGTCCAGGGAGTCCGCCGACCCCTCGCCGGCACCACCCTCGCCCGGGGCTGCGGGGTCGCCGGTCGCGCCGGCCTCCACGTCGTCCAGGTCCGGCAGCAGGTCGGGGTGCTCCCACGCCTGGTCCCGTACCGTGACGTCGTCGCCGCGCGAGGCCCACCACGCGGCGGCCTCCCGCATCCGGCGCGGTCGCAGCTCCAGGCCGACCAGGGCCGCGAACGTCTGCTCGGCCGGGCCGCCGGCCGCGCGACGACGGCGGACCGCCTCGCGCAGCTGCTCCACGCGGCTCAGCCGTCCGGTGGCCGCCTGCGCCACGACGGTGTCCACCCAGCCCTCGACCAGCGCGAGCAGGTCCTCCAGCTGGGACTTGGCCGTCAGCTGGGCCGGGGTCTCCGCCGGCTGCAGCAGACCCGACCCGAGGGCGTCCTGCAGCGCGGCGGGGTTGCTGGGGTCGATGCCGGAGAGCATCTCCTGGATGCGCTCGACGTCGACGTCGATCCCCGCGGCGTAGGCCTCGACGGCCCCCAGCAGCCGGGGCGCGAGCCACGGCACGTGGGCGAACAGCCGGGCGTGGGCGGCCTCGCGCAGCAGCAGGAACAGGCGCACCTCGTCGGGCTCGATCCCCAGGCCCTGCGACAGCGCCGCGACGTTCGTCGGCACCAGCGCCATCCCGCCCGGGTGCAGCGGCAGGCCGATGTCGGTGGCGGAGACCGCCTCCGCAGCCAGTCGTCCGACGGCCTGGCCGATCTGCATGCCGAGCATGCCGCCCCCGAGCCGCTGCATCATCGGGCCGGCGTTGGCCAGCAGGCCCGCCATCTCCGGAGGCAGGCCGGGCGGGAGCTCCCCGGTGCCGCCGGTCAGGGCGCCGCCCATGCTGGCCGACATCTTCTCGGCCACCGGGGTGACCAGAGTGCGCCAGGTCGGCAGGGTCGCCTCGACCCACTGGGCCCTCGACCACGCCTCGCACGACGCGGCGGTCGGCGCGAGCGAGGTCACCGGGTCCAGCCACAGCTCGGCCAGGCGGCCGGCCTGCTCGACCGCGTTCCGCTCGCCCCAGGACGGGCTGGGGTCGTCGCCGGCCACGGCCTGACGGGCCGCGTCGCGGGCCAGGTCCCAGTTGACGGGTCCGTCGCCGCCGGTGGTGAACATCTTCTGGAGCTGGCCGAACACCGCCCCCATCGCCGCAGGGTCGCCGAACATCGACGGGTCGAAGCCGCCCGGGCCGAAGCCCGCGCCGCCGAAACCGCCGGGCCCGTCAGAACCGCCCGAGTCGCCCGAGCCGCCCGACCCCCCTGAGCCACCGGACCCACCCGAGCCCGAGCCACCCGAACCACCCGTGCCGTTGGGGCCGAACCCGATCCGTCGGTCGTCATCACCAGCCATGCCACCAGCCTCCTCGTCTGGACAGGGAACCACCACCGCCGCCGGACAGTTCCCTCCTGCGGGTCGACGTTCGCCCAGCGCGGAGCCGGCCCCCGCAGCCGGTGACCGACCTGCCGGGGCGCCGACCTACGCTGGTGGCACGGGGCGGCCGTCCCGATGCCGGAGCACGAGCCGACCACGGAGCCACGGATGACCACCGCACCCCCCACCGCCGAGACCGTCGGCGGCCCCCGGCCGGACTCCGCCTGGAGGCTGTCCCCGCGGACCCTCGTGCTGCTGGTGGCCGGCACCACCGCGCTGGTGCTCGCCGCCGTGGTGGCCGCGCTGCCCGTGCCGTACGTGATCTTCTCGCCGGGCCCGGTCCGCGACACCCTGGGGACGTCCGCCGAGGGCGAGGAGCTCATCGTCATCGACGGCACCGAGACCTTCCCGACCGAGGGGCAGCTCGACCTCACCACCATCCGCGTGGCGGGCGGCCCGCTGGGGCGCGTGACGGTGCTGGACGCCGTGCAGGCCTACGTCGACAGCTCGCGCTCGCTGCGACCCGTCGAGACGGTCTACCCGCCGGAGGAGACCCGGGAGGAGGCCCGCGAGGCCTCCACCGCCCAGATGACCGCCGCGCAGCAGAGCGCCGCCGTGTCCGCGCTCAAGGCGCTGGGCGAGGACGTGCCCAGCCGGCTCGTCGTCTCCGGGTTCGCAGGCAACCCCGCGTCGGAGGCCGTGCTCGCCGAGCAGGACGTCGTCACGGCGCTGGACGGGACCGCGCTGGACAGCAGCACCCAGCTGGTCGAGCAGCTGCAGGCCTACAGCCCCGGCGACGTGGTCGACATCACCGTGGACCGGGACGGGGAACCCGTCACGGAGTCCGTCGAGCTGGCGGAGTCCGACGAGGGTGCGGTCATCCTGGGCGTGCTCATCTCGCCCGCCTACGACCTGCCGTTCGAGGTCAGCTACGACGTCGGGGGCATCGGCGGTCCCAGCGCGGGCCTGATGTTCTCCCTGGGCATCTACGACAAGCTCACCCCGGGGGCGCTCACCGACGGGGAGCACGTCGCCGGCACCGGGACGATGGACGACGACGGCGGCGTGGGGCCGATCGACGGCATCCAGCAGAAGATGGTGGGTGCGCGGGACGTCGGCGCCTCCTGGTTCCTCGCCCCGGCCGACAACTGCACCGACGTGGTGGGCGCGGTCCCCGACGGCATCGAGGTCACCGCCGTGGCCACCCTGTCCGAGGCCGTCACGGCCGTCGAGGCCATCGCCGCGGGGACCGACACCGACGCGCTGCCGACCTGCGAGGACGTGCTCGAGGCAGGCTGACGGCCGCGGTCAGTCCTCGAGGGTGGCCGCGAGGGCGTGCGTGAGACCCGGCACCAGGTCGGGCCCGGACACGACGGTCTCCTCCGGGTCCTCCTGCGTGCCGCGGGTACGCAGGACGCAGGCGCGGGCCCCGTCGCGCAGCACCGCGGCCGCGATCCGGACGTCGCGCCGGCGCGGGTGCTCCGCCAGCCAGCGGACGGCCTCGGCCGGGTCCGCCGGGGCCTGGGCCTCGACCTCCGGCGGGACGACCAGCCGCTCGACCGTCAGCGCGACCCCCTGCACCTCGTCCGGCCAGGCGAGCCGCGCGAGCATCCGCTCCAGGGCGTCGGCGTCCCCGTGCTCAGCGGGCTCCGCGTTCGGGCCCGCGGCGTGCACACCGGCGTCGGGGCCGTCCTGGGTCGCCGCCAGCTCGTCGAGCTCGTCCTGCTCGACCAGCAGCAGGTGGTCGGGGTCGGCCGCAGCCGCCTCGGCGTCCTCGACCGGCAACCGGTCCAGCAGGTCGGGCTCGCGCTGCAGGGCCTCGGCCGTGCGGACCAGGGCGAACAGGCGGACGGGGGAGTCCCAGCCGTAGGACGCGACGTGCTCCTCGACCTCTCGGACGGCGCGCTGCAGGGCGGTGTCGGTGCTCATGGCGCCATCATCCTGCAGGCCGCGGGGGGATCGGTCCCAGGTTGCTGAGTTACGGTGAGTGATGTGAGTGCCCCGTTCCCACCTGGTCCGCCTTCCTCCGACGCCCAGGGGCCCGGTGGTCCTCGCGGCCCCCAGGGCCCGCGCCGTCCCGGCCGTCGCCCGGGGGCGCTCGCTCCCACGCTGGCGATCCTGGGTGCGCTGGTGTTCCTGCTGGTGCTGTTCGCCGAGCTGTGGACCGAGGTCCTCTGGTTCCGCGAGCTGGGCTTCGTCGAGGTCCTCCGCACCCGCATCGTCACGCAGGCGGTCCTGTTCGTCGTCGCCGCGGTCATCATGGGTGTCGCGGTGTGGGCGAGCCTCACTCTCGCCTTCCGGGCCCGGCCGGTCTACGCGCCCTCGACCCCCGGCCAGGAGGCGCTCGACCGCTACCGCGAGCAGCTGGAGCCGCTGCGCCGCCTCGTCGGCATCGCCGTCCCCGTGGTCCTGGGTCTGTTCGCGGGCTCTGCCGCCTCGGGCCAGTGGCAGACGGTCCAGCTGTGGCTGAACCGCACGCCCTTCGGCGAGACCGACCCCGAGTTCAACCTCGACGTCGGCTTCTACGTCTTCACGCTGCCGCTGCTGCAGTTCGTCACCGGTTTCGCCACCGCCGTCGTGCTGCTGGCCGGCCTCGCGGCCCTGCTGACGCACTACCTGTACGGCGGGTTGCGGCTCAGCGGTCCCGGTGAGCGCACCACCCCGCAGGCCCGGGTGCACCTGGGCATCCTGGGTGCGGCGTTCCTGCTGCTGCGCGCCCTCAGCTACTGGCTCGAGCGCTACGCCCTGATGACGGTCGAGAACAACCGGATCAGCGGCCCGCTGTTCACCGAGGTCAACGCCGTCATCCCGGCCCGCACCCTGCTGGCCGTGGTGTCGGTGCTGGTGGCCCTCACGTTCCTGTGGACCGTGGTCCGGGGCAACTGGCGGGTGCCGGCCCTGGGCGTCGGCCTGCTGGTCCTGGTGGCCGTCGCCGCCGGTGGCATCTGGCCCCAGGTCATCCAGCGCTTCCAGGTGCAGCCCAACGAGCTCACGCTGCAGACGCCGTACATCGAGCGGAACATCCAGGCCACCCGGGCCGCCTACGGCCTGGACGGGATCGAGGTCCAGGACTACGACGCGGAGCTCGAGGCCGAGGCCGGCCAGCTGGCCGAGGACGCGCGCACCATCCCCGGCATCCGCCTCATCGACCCCAACCTGGTCTCGCCCACGTTCCGTCAGCTGCAGCAGATCCGGCCGTTCTACGCCTTCCCCGACCAGCTGGACGTGGCGCGCTACGACATCGACGGGGACACCCGCGACACCGTGCTGTCCGCCCGTGAGCTCGACCTGAACGGCCTGCCCCAGGGGCAGCGCAACTGGGTCAACGACCACACCGTCTACACCCACGGCTACGGCGTCGTCGCGGCGTTCGGCAACCAGCGCACCCAGGGCGGGGAGCCGGTGTTCTTCCAGTCCGGCATCGTCGCCCCCGTCGGCGAGGAGGAGGTCGAGACGGTCACCGACCTCGGCACCTTCGAGCAGCGGATCTACTTCGGCGAGTTCAGCCCGGAGTACAGCATCGTCGGTGCGCCGGAGGACGCGGCCCCGCAGGAGCTGGACTACCCGGACTCCACGGTGGAGTCCAACCAGCGGAACACCACGTACACCGGTGACGGGGGCGTGGGGATGGGCGACTTCTTCTCGCGGCTGCTGTTCGCCATCAAGTTCCGGGCCGAGGAGATCCTGCTCTCGGACACCGTGAACCCCGAGTCCCGGATCATGTTCGACCGCGAGCCGCGCGAGCGGGTCGAGAAGGTCGCCCCGTGGCTGGAGCTCGACGGCGACCCGTACCCGTCGGTGGTCGACGACCGCGTGGTGTGGGTGGTCGACGGCTACACCACGACCAACCAGTACCCGTACTCGTTCTCGACCAGCCTGGACGAGGCGACGGCCACGTCGGTCACCGCCGGCGGCGCCGACAACATCACGACGCTGCTCCCGCAGCGGGTCAACTACGTGCGGAACTCGGTCAAGGCCACCGTCGGCGCCTACGACGGTGCCGTGACCCTCTACGCCTGGGACACCGAGGACCCGATCCTGCAGGCCTGGTCCGGGGTGTTCCCGGACTCGGTGCAGCCGTTGGAGGAGATCAGCGGTGACCTGATGAGCCAGGTCCGCTACCCGCAGGACCAGTTCAAGGTCCAGCGCGAGGTGCTCGAGAGGTACCACGTCACCGACCCGGCCTCGTTCTTCAACGGCACCGACTTCTGGTCGGTCCCCGAGGACCCGACGACGCCCGACCTGGCCGCGCTGCAGCCGCCGTACTACCTGTCGCTGCGGATGCCCGACCAGGACGCCCCGTCGTTCAGCCTCACCTCGACGTTCATCCCGACCACGGAGGGCGACTCCGACGACCGCAACGTGCTGACCGGGTTCCTCACGGCCGACGCGGACGCGGGGGACGAGGCAGGGTCTCCGGCCGAGGGCTACGGGCAGCTGCGGCTGCTCCAGATCCGCAACGACGAGACGGTCCCCGGACCGGGTCAGGTGCAGAACGACTTCAACGCCGACCCGGCCATCAACCAGGAGCTGAACGTGCTGCGGCTCGGTGAGTCCAGCACCATCAACGGCAACCTGCTCACCCTGCCCATCGGTGGCGGTCTGCTGTACGTGCAGCCGGTGTACATCCAGTCCACCGGGTCGACCCAGTTCCCGCTGCTGCAGCGGGTCCTGGTCGCGTTCGGCAACGACCTCGGCTTCGGGGAGACCCTGGACGAGGCGCTGGACGACCTGTTCGACGGCGACGCCGGGGCCGACGCCCCGGACGCCGGCGCCGAGGTCCTGCCGGACACCGGTGACGGCGAGGGCGCCCCCGACATCGGCAGCCCGACGCCGGTCACCCCCGAGGACACGGTCGAGCCCAGCCCCGAGGCGACCGGCGGCAGCGAGCCCACGACGCCGACCGTGTCGCCCGTGGACCCGGCCACCGCGCAGGCCCAGCTCGACGCGGCCCTGCAGGACGCCCGTCAGGCCATCACCGACTCCCAGGCGGCTCTGGCCGACAACGACTTCGCCGCCTACGGCGAGGCGCAGGACCGGCTGACGGCGGCCATCGAGCAGGCCATCGCGGCCGAGGAGTCGCTCGGCGGATGACGTCCGCGCCGGGAGCCCGATCAGCCGATTTGGCTCCCGGCGGCACCTCGCGTAACGTTGCAGACGCGACGCGGGGTGGAGCAGCTCGGTAGCTCGCTGGGCTCATAACCCAGAGGTCGTAGGTTCAAATCCTACCCCCGCTACAACAGCCTCGACGAGGCAAGACGAAGACCCCCAGGACACCTGGGGGTCTTCGTCCGTTCCAGGCGTTCTTGCGGTTGTCCCGGGCGGGTTCATCGGTCGGTTCATCGGTCGCGGAGGACCGGCTCCGTCGCGTGGGTCGCACCACCACGTCGCCAGCCAGCCCGGCCGTCAGCCGCCTGACACCCGAGGGCTACGACCGGTAACGGTCCGGTTGCGAAACGGGGGACGGGTCGCGCGGGTCGTGGTGGCGGTGGGGCTGGTGTGCGTTCATGAGGCGTGCGTACCTCGACCTGGGCCCTGGCCGTGGCGGCTGTCCTCGCCCTGAGCGGCTGCTCGGTCAGCGTGACGTCCGAGCCGTCGGCTGGTCGTGCCGGCGACGTCGCACCCGCAGCGGTCACGGCACCGGCCACGGCCGGCGGGCGTGACGAGGAGTCGCCGGCGACCGACGCCAGGGCTCTTCCGCCGACGTCGGCCCCGTCGACGTCAGCCCCGTCGATCTCGGCGGGGGCGGTTGGGGTCCCCTCGGCGGACGCCCCCACCGAGCGCCCTTCCGAGCCGTCCGTCGCAGCTGTGCCGACGCCCTCGGGCGAGGCGGAGTCCTCGCCCGCTCCGGAGCCGTCGGGCGACGACACGGACGAGCGACCCGTCGGCGACACGGTGGAGGAGGAGCCGGCCGAGGACGGTCTGCGGCAGGGGGACTCCGGGCCGGAGGTGCTGGCGCTGCAGCGGGACCTGTCGGAGCTCGGGTACTGGACGGGGGGTGCGGACGGGAGCTTCGGTGCACTGACGACGCAGGCGGTGATGGCGCTGCAGAAGGCGGCCGGGATCGACCGGGACGGTGTGGTCGGCCCGGACACCGAGGGGGCGCTGGCTGCGGGGACGTGGCCGCAGGCACGTGAGGGCGGTGACGGCGTCGAGATCGACCTGGATCGGCAGCTGCTGCTCGTGGTGCGTGACGGGAGTGTAGTGATGGCGCTGAACACGTCGACCGGGGTGCCGGGAACCCATGACACCCCGCGCGGGCAGTTCCAGGTGGAGCGGGCGATCGACGGCCTGCGGGTGGCGCCGCTGGGCGAGCTGTGGCGGCCGCGGTACTTCCACCGGGGGTACGCGGTGCACGGCTCGCCGAGCATCCCGGCGCACCCTGCGTCGCACGGCTGCGCCCGGCTGAGCAACGCGGCGATGAACATGGTCTGGGCCGAGGACCTCATGCCCATCGGTTCGACGGTCGCGGTCTACTGACCCGATCGTCGTCCGCTACGCGACCGTGGCCCGCGCGCCCTCCTCGACCATCTCCTCCAGCACCTGCCACAGCCGGTCCTGGCGGGCGCGGTCGTCCGTGGCCGGGTGGGGCGGGGTCTGCCGCCCGAGCAGGACGTAGCCGTCGTGCAGGTCGGGGAGCCGGTCGCCGAGCAGCAGGGCCACGGCGTGCCCGGCGGACACCTCGGGCGAGGACGCCCCCGGCAGGACCCGCAGGGCGGGCATCACGTGGTCCCAGGTCCAGCGCTTCACGGCCGGCATGCTGCGGACGAGCCCGGTGCCCGGGACCAGGCCCGGGTCGTAGACGTTCAGGCGTCGCCCGTCCGTCTCCAGCTCCCGGGCCCAGGCGTGGGCCAGGGTCACCAGGGCCAGCTTGGCGTCGGCGTAGGCCCGGGCGCCGGCCGAGGCGCGGGCGCCGGCAGGACCGGTGTCCGGGCGGGCCAGGTCGCGGGGGTCCCGCCAGCGCGGCGACGGCGTGAGCCCCCAGGCGGCGGCCCGACCGCGGTGCGTGCTGCTGCCCAGCAGCAGGACGTGGGCGTCGGGGGCCAACGCCGGCCTGAGCCCGGCGAGCAGGGCGTGCTGGGCGAGGACGTCTACCGCGAAGGTCAGCTCGTGGCCCTGGGCGCTTCGGCTGCCACGGTTCGTGGTCTGCAGACCGGCGTTGGCCAGCACGCCGTCCAACGGGGCCAGCGTGCCGTCGCGCACCAGGTCACCGAGCTCGGCGGTCGCCCGGGTCACCGACCGCAGGTCGGCCAGGTCCACCTCGAGCGTGCGGACCGGCGCCGCACCCCGGGTGCGCGCGTGCCGGGCGACGGCCTCCAGGGCCACCGGGTCGCGGCCGGCGAGCACCAGGGCGGGGGAGCGTGGGTGGTCGGCCAGGGCGTCGACCATGGCGCGACCCAGCCCGCGGGTCGGACCGGTGAGCAGGACGGTGGGTGGGACGTCGGGTCGGACGGGGGTGATGTCAGCATCTGCCATGACGACATGGTGCAGTGATGTCAGTTGCTGACGCAAGGGGTACGGTCCTCCGGTGGCGAGATGGGCGGAGGACGCACGGGGACGGCTGGCCGCATCGGCCCTGGAGCTGTTCGCGGAGCGCGGGTTCGCGGCCACGACCGTGGACGAGGTCGCCGCCGCCGCCGGGGTCACGCAGCGGACCTTCTTCCGGCACTTCCGCGACAAGGAGGAGGTGCTGTTCGCCGACGACGACCGGCTGCTCCAGGTGCTGCTCGACGGAGTCGGACGTGCTGAGGGCGAGGACGCCGAGGCGGACCTCGGGCACGCCCTCGCGGTCGTCTCCGCCGAGCTGGAGCCCCGGCGCGAGCAGCTACGACGGCGGGCCGGCGTGATCGCCACCGACGTGGCGCTCACCGGCCGGGAGCTGGCCAAGCAGGCGGGCTGGACCGCGGCCGTCGCACAGGTGCTCCAGGAGCGCGGGTACCCGGGCACCCAGGCCGACCTGATGGCCCAGGTCGGCTTCGCGGTGTTCCGCAACGCGATGGACCGCTGGCTGTCGCAGTCCGACGGTCCGCCCCTGGCCGCCCACGTCGAGCAGTGCCGGGCCGACGTCGGGGCGGCGTTCCGGTCCCGCTGACGTCCCGGCGCCCGACGGGGACGACGCCGGGCCCGTACGCCCTACCGGTCGGTCGCCGACAGCGCCAGACCCGTGTCGGCGTCGAACAGGTGCGCCCGGTCGAGGTCGACGGTGACCGACATGCGCTCCCCGGGGGCCCCGGTGACCGTGGGACGGGCCTTCACCTTGACCATCTCCTCGCCCACCTTGACGTCGACCACCGTGCGGTCACCCAGCGGCTCCAGCCCGTACAGCTCCCCGGGCAGCGTGGCCGCGCCGCGGTGCTCCACCGACAGGTCCTCCGCCCGCAGCCCCAGCAGCAGCGGCCGGCCGTCCTCGGCCGTCGCCCAGCGGGGTCGGGGCAGGGTCCAGCCCTGCTCGCCGACCAGGCGGTCGCCCTGGGCGCGGCAGGCCAGCAGGCTGATCCGGGGGCTGCCGACGAAGCCGGCGACCCAGCGGTTGGCGGGCCGCTCGTACACCTCGGTGGGTGTCCCGACCTGCTGCACCCGTCCCTCGCGGAGCACGGCGACCTGGTCGGCCATCGACAGGGCCTCCACCTGGTCGTTGGTCACGTAGACGAACGTCCCGCCGAGCGTGCGGTGGATGCGGGTCAGCTCGGTGCGCATCTCGACCCGCAGCTTGAGGTCGAGGTTGGTGAGCGGCTCGTCCATCAGGAACGCCCGCGGTCGCCGGACCAGTGCCCGGGCCAGGGCGACGCGCTGCTGCTCACCACCTGACATCTGGGCCGGTCGACGCTGCAGCAGGCGCTCGATGTGCAGCAGGGCCGCGACCTGCTCGACGGCGGCGGAGATGTCGGTCGAGGACGCCCGGCGCGCGCGCAGCGGCGAGGCGATGTTCTCGTAGGCCGTCTTGCGGGGGTACAGGGCGTAGCTCTGGAACACCATCGCCAGGTCACGGGCGGCCGGCGTGTCCGCGGTGGCGTCGCGCCCGTCCAGGTGCACCGTCCCCGCATCGAGGCGCTCCAGCCCCGCGATCGCCCGCAGCGTGGTGGTCTTGCCCGCCCCCGACGGGCCGAGCACGACGAAGAACGAGCCGTCGGGCACGTCGAGGGTCACCCCGTCCAACGCCTGCACCTCGCCGAAGGACTTGCGCAGCCCCTGCGCGACCACGGTCCCCATCAGGCCACCAGCTCTCTGGACGTCGGGTCGTACACGGGGGGCGAACCGCCGGTGTGGCGCAGGCCGACCGGGGCGTCGGCGGCGAACCGGACGGTCGGGGGCATCCGGACGCGCACGTCGCGCTCGCCGCAGCTGAGGACGTAGATGATCTCGTCGCCGAGCGCCTCGGCCGAGACCACCCGCGCGGGCACGGACGCCTCCTCGCCCGGGGCCGTCACCTCCAGCGCCTCCGGGCGCACGCCCGCGACCAGTGACCGACCCCGCTCCAGCCCGGGCGGCGGTACGAGGGCGAGGCCGCCGGTCGTCCGCAGCGCCCCGTCGTCGAGCTCGACCGGCAGCAGGTTCATCGGGGGCGAGCCGATGAACGCGGCGCAGAACAGGCTGGCCGGGCGGTCGTAGACCTCCAGCGGCGTGCCGACCTGCTCGACGCGGCCCTGGTTGAGGATGGCGATGCGGTGCCCGAGCGACATCGCCTCGACCTGGTCGTGCGTGACGTAGACCATCGTGGTGCCCAGCTGCGCCTGCAGGTGCTTGATCTCGGTCCGCATGTCCGCTCGCAGCTCCGCGTCCAGGTTGGTGAGCGGCTCGTCCATCAGGAACGCGCGGGGTCGGCGCACCAGCGCCCGCGCGAGCGCGACCCGCTGCTGCTCGCCCCCGGACAGCCGCTGCGGGCGACGGTCCAGCAGCGGGCCGAGCTGCATCATCCGGGCGGCCTCCTCGACCCGGGTCCGCACCTCGCGCTCGGGAAGCCCCTCGGCCCGCAGCGGGAAGGCCAGGTTGTCGTGGGTCCGCAGGTGCGGGTACAGCGCGTAGAACTGGAACACCATGGCGATGTCCCGCTCGGCCGGCGGCAGGTCGTTGACGAGCGTCCCGCCGATGCGGATGTCACCCGAGGTCTGCCGCTCCAGACCGGCCATCGCCCGCAGCGTGGTGGTCTTGCCGCAGCCGGACGGGCCCAGCATGACGAACAGCTCACCGTCCCCGATCGACAGGTCGACGCGGTCCACCGCCACCGTCCCGTCCGGGTAGCGCTTGTGCAGCGCCGTCACCTCGATGCCGGCCATCAGCGACGCACCGCCCCGAGGGTCACGCCCGCGACCAGGTGCTTGCGGACGAGGTAGGCGAACAGCAGGACCGGCGCCGCGAACACGACCGCGGAGGCGGCGACCAGCCCCCAGTCGACCGTGGTGCCGCCGATCAGGCCGGCGATGGCGGGCGGGGCCGTCCGCACGTCCTGGCTGGACGTCAGGAAGATCGCGAACACGAACTCGTTCCACGAGAAGATCAGGGCGAACACCGCCGTGGCCGCGATCCCGGGCACCAGCAGCGGCAGGGTGAACTTGAAGAACGCCTGCAGCCGGGTGTAGCCGTCGAGCATGGCGGCGTCCTCGTACTCCGACGGCACCTCGTCCACGAAGCCCTTCATCATCCAGATCGTGAACGGGACGTTGAACGCGGCGTAGATGAGGACCAGGCCGAGCTGGGTGTTGATGAGCCCGAGCTCGCGGTACATCAGGAAGATCGGGATGACCACGACCACCGGCGGCATGAACCGGGTGGACAGGACGAAGAACAGCTGGTCCTTCTTGGCCCGGATGCTGAAGCGCGAGTAGGCCCACGCCGCCGGCACCCCGAGCAGGGTGGCCAGAACGGTGGACGCCCCGGCCACCACGACCGAGTTCTGGAACGCGATCGCCAGGTCCGACCGTCCCGAGCCGTCGCGGCCGACGAAGACGTTGCGGTAGTTGTCGAAGGTGACGTCGAAGCCGATGAACTGCGCCGGCACCGCGTAGACGTCGCGCCCGGACTTGACGGACGTCTCGAGCATCCACACCACCGGGAACAGCATGACCACGGCCAGCACCAGCAGCAGCGCCATCTCCAGCAGGGCGCGACCTCGGCCCGACCGGCCGCGGGCCGAGGGTGCGCCGTCCGGGGCGGGGGGACCGCCGCCTGCGGGCACGGCCTCGTCGACGTGGATCGCCATCAGCCCTCCTTGAGCTTGTCGAGGTAGCGCAGGTAGACCTGCGCCAGGACGATGACGACGAGGACCATGAGGATCCCGTACGCCGAGGCCAGGCCCGTGTTGAAGCCCAGGAACGCGACCTTGTAGACGTGGAAGGACAACGTCTCGGTGGACACCCCCGGCCCACCGTTGGTGAGGATGTAGACCAGGTCGAAGAGCCTGAACGCCTCGATGGCCCGGAACATGACGGCGATGAGCAGCAGCGGCCACACCAGCGGCAGGGTGATGTGGCGGAACCGGAACCACTCCGACGCGCGGTCGATGGACGCCGCCTCGTACAGGTACCGGGGCACCGCGGTCAGGCCGGCCAGCGCGATGAGCATGATGAACGGCGTCCACTGCCAGGTGTCCACGACGATGAGCGACAGCAGCGCCGTCCGCTGCCTGGTGAGCCATTCCACCTGCCCGAGCCCGAGCGAGCCCAGCAGGCTGTTCACGACGCCGAACTGCGTGTCGAGCATGAACCGCCAGAACAGGCCGACCACCACCGGCGACAGCATCATCGGCACCAGGAACAGCGTCGTGAGCAGCCCCCGACCGTGCGTCCGCCGCGAGATCAGGTAGGCGATGGTGAAGCCGAGGACGGTCTGCAGCGTCACCGCGCCGACGACGTACAGCAGCGTCGTCAGCGCCCGGGCGTGGACCTCGGAGGAGGTGAGGATGTCGGCGTAGTTCTGCAGCCCGACCCAGTTGGCGGGTGCGTCGCGGGTGGCCGAGTAGTCCGTGAAGGACAGGTACAGCGCCCACAGCAGCGGGAACACCGACATCAGCAGCAGGAGCAGCAGCGCCGGGGAGATGAAGGCGACGGCCAGCCCACGGTCGCCCAGGCGGGAGGACCGCCCCGGTGCGGGCGGCGGGGGTGCCGCCGCCCGCACCGGTGGGTCGGTCGTCGTGGTCATCGGTTCAGCCCAGCCCGCCGTCGGAGTCCAGCACGCCCTGCTGCTGCTCGGCGATGTCGTCCAGGGCCTCGACCGGGTCCTTGGCGCCGTTCAGCGCCGCGTTGACGTTGGTGTTCTCGATGTCGATCAGCTGCGCGTAGACCGGGACGTTCCACATGTCCCGCATCCGCGACACGGAGTCGGTGAACACCTGGTTGTACGGCGCACCGTCCAGGAACTCCGGGCTCTCCAGGGCGTCGGTGCGGGCCGGGACGCCGCCCGCGGCCGCCCACTGCTTCTGGATGTCCTCCTGCTGGAACCAGGCCATGAAGTTGAGCGCCTCGGCCTGGCGCTCCTCCGGGGCGTAGGCCGACACGTGCATGCCCATGCCGCCCAGCGGCACGAAGTCGGTGTCCTGCGAGGGCAGGGGCGCGAAGCCCAGCACCTCCGAGATCTCCTCGCGCGTGGTGCCGAGGGTCGACTGCTCGGGGTCGAGCAGGCCCCCGCTCGCGGCGATCCACTGGAACGCGATGCAGGCCTGGCCCTGAGCCACCGCGGCGTTCACCTCGTCGATGAACCAGTTGCCGGAGCCCCGCGCGGTCAGCGGCTTCATCTCGTTGACCAGGACGTCCATGGCCTTCTGGCCGGCCTCGTCGTTGATGACGCCCTCGATCTGGCCCTCACCGGAGTCCCACAGGTTGCCGCCGTAGACGCCGTTGACCGTGTTGTAGGTGACGGCTGCGGCGTCGGAGCCGTTGGACTGGTGGAACGCCAGGCCGCTCACGCCGGGGTTCTCCTCCTGGCACTGCGCGGCGACGTCGATCATCTCGTCCCACGTGGTCGGCGGTTCGTCGCCGATCAGGTCCTTGCGGTAGATCATCGTCCAGGTGTCGCCCAGCAGCGGCAGGCCGTACAGGCTGGCGTCCTCGTCGCGCTGCCCGGTCTCGGCCTGGGGGTACTGGCCGTAGGCCGCGAGCAGGTACGGGTCGTAGGCGTCGACCTCGATGTTCTCCTCGACGAAGTCGGTGATGTCGAGAATGTTGCCGTTGGTGACGGCCTCGCCGATGTGCTGGGAGTCCAGGATCGGGATGTCGAAGTCGGTCTGCCGGGCGGCGAACTGCGTGAACATCGCGTCGTGCCAGTTGGCGTTCGGCACGGTGTTGACCTCGACCGTGACGTTGGGACGCTCCTTGGTGTACTCCGCGTTCGCGAAGTCCTCCAGGGCCTGGGCGGGCGGCCACTCGAACCAGATGAAGCTCAGCGTCACCTCCTCGTCGGTCAGCTCGGGCACCGTGGCCGGGGCCACCCCCTCACCGCCCGCGGAGTCCTCCCCGCCCCCACCGCAGGCCACCATGGCGGTGGCCATCAGCGTGGCCGCCGCCGTCACACGGACCGACCGGCCGGCGGCCGGTCGTCGTCGAGCTCGCTCTGCGTACCGCATGGTGTCTCCTGCTTCCTGGGTCGGTGGTGCGGTCGGGGTCGGTGGGGCTGTCGGGTCGGTGGTGCGGGTGCTGGTGGTGTCCCGCGGCGTCACCAGGACGTCGCCACGTACTGCGCCTCCAGGAACTCCAGGAGCCCCTCGGTGCTGCCCTCGCGGCCGAGGCCGCTCTGCTTGGTCCCGCCGAAGGGCGCGGCGGGGTCGGACACCAGGCCGCGGTTGAGGCCGACCATGCCGCTCTCGATCCGCTCGGCCAGGTGCAGGCCGCGGGCCAGGTCGCCGGTGTAGAGGTAGCTGACCAGGCCGAACACCGTGTCGTTCACCGTGGCCAGGAGGTTCTCCTCCTGCTCGAACCGGACGACGGGGGCGACGGGCCCGAACACCTCTTCGTGCAGGATCCGGGCGTCGAGCGGTACGTCGACCAGCACCGTGGGGGGGTAGAACGAGCCGGGGCCGTCGACGGGACGACCACCGAGGAGCACCCGGGCCCCCCGCTCCTGGGCGTCCCGGACGAGCGAGTCGACCTTGTCGACGGCCGCGGCGTCTATCAGGGGGCCGCACTGGGTGGACTCCTCGCTCCCCGGTCCGACGCGCACCGCGCGCATCCGGTCGACCAGGCCCGCCACGAACTCCTTGTGCAGGTCGGCGTGGACGAAGAAGCGGTTCGCCGCCGTGCAGGCCTGCCCGCCGTTGCGCATCTTGGCGACCATGGCGCCGTCGAGGGCCGCGTCCACGTCGGCGTCCGCGAGGACCACGAAGGGCGCGTTGCCGCCGAGCTCCATGCCGCACTTGAGGACCGTGTCGGCCGCCGTGCGCAGCAGGGTGCGGCCGACCTCGGTCGAGCCGGTGAACGACAGCATGCGGGTGCGGCGGTCGGTGAGCAGGGCCGCCACCACCGGACCGGGCTCCGACGTGGTGACCACGTTGAGCACGCCTGGCGGCAGGCCGGCCTCGGCCAGCAGGGCGGCGACCGCCAGGGCCGTGAGCGGCGTCTCGGCCGCGGGCTTGAGCACCGCGGTGCAGCCCGCGGCCAGGGCCGGGGCGATCTTGCGGGTGGCCATCGCCGCCGGGAAGTTCCAGGGGGTGACGAGCACGCTCACGCCGACCGGTTGGTAGGTGACGAGGATGCGGTTGGTGCCGCCGGGCGAGTGACCGACCTGGCCCCGCAGCCGGACGCCCTCCTCGGCGTACCAGCGGAAGAAGTCCGCGGCGTAGGCCACCTCGGACCGGGCGTCGGCGAGCGCCTTGCCGTTCTCCAGGCTGATGAGCAGGGCCAGCTCCTCGCGCTTGTCGTGCATCAGCTCGAACGCCCGCAGCAGCACCTCGGCGCGCTCCCGCGGTGACGTGGCCGCCCAGCCGGGCGCGGCGGCGGCCGCGGCGTCCAGCGCGGACCCCGCGTCCGTCACGTCCGCGTCGGCGACCGAGGCGAGCACCGCACCGGTGGCGGGGTCGGTGACGTCGAGGCGGCGCCCGCTGCGCGCCGGGCGCCAGGTCCCGGCGACCAGCAGGTCCGTGGGGACCTCGAGGGCGTCGACCACGGGGGTCATGGCGGCGGCCAGCACGGTCATCGGGCACCCGCCGAGGCAGGGAGGTCGGTGGCGGGCGGCCGGTCGGTCGGCGCGTCGTCCGCCGTCGCCGACGCCGCCCGCTGCTCGCGCAGCGCCGCGCGGTCGCCGGAGTACGCCGCGCGGACGATGTGCTCCAGGGCGTCCACGTCGAGCGGACGAGGGTTGTTCGCGACCAGCCGGGTGGCGCCCGTCGACTGCTCGGCGGTCCACCGGATCCTGTCCTCCGGTAGCCCGAGCTCGGAGAGGGTCCGCGGGATGCCCACCGACGCGAGCAGGGCGGCGACCCGGTCGATGGCCTCGTCGGCCAGGTCGTCGGGCGAGGCGTCGGGGGACGCGCCCATCTCCAGGGCGATGGCGGCCAGCTCGGGGACCCGGGCCGGGCGGTTGAACTCCATCACGTAGGGCAGCAGCGCCCCCACACCCAACCCGTGCGGCGTCCGGGTCAGCGCGCCGACCGGGTACTGGATGGCGTGGGCCGCCGCCGTGCCGGCGCTGCCCAGGGCGAAGCCGCCGGCCGTGGCGCCGAGCATCATGGCCTCCCGGGCGTGGGCGTCGGACGGGACGGACCAGGCGCGGTGCAGGCTGGCGGCGATCAGGCGCACCCCCAGCAGCGCGTAGACGTCGGTCAGCTCGTTCTTGCCCACGAACACACGCTCCGTGGCCAACGTCGCCGTCACCGGGTGACGCACCGCCGTGAACGCCTCGACCGCGTGGGACAGCGCGTCGGCGCCGGCGCTCGCGGTCAGCGGCGGTGGGGAGCCGTGGGTCAGCTCCGGGTCGCAGACCGCCGTGTGCGGGATCAGGTACGGGCTGGAGATGCCCACCTTGCTCGTGCGCGCGGGGTCGGTGAGGACCGCCACCGGGGTCACCTCCGACCCGGTGCCGGCCGTGGTGGGCAGGGCGACGAGGGGGAGCACGGGGCCGGGCACCCGCAGCTCGCCGTAGTAGTCCGACGGCTCGCCGCCGTGCGCGAGCAGCACCGCCACGGCCTTGGCCAGGTCCAGGCAGCTGCCCCCGCCCATGCCGACCACCACGTCGGGGTCGGCGTCGGCCGCGAGCGCGGCGCAGTCCAGCACCTGGTGCACCGGCACGTCCGGCTGGACCTGCGTGAACGCCGTCACCCGCACCCCCGCCTGCTCGAGCAGCCCGACCAGCTCGGCGAACTCGCGCGTGGCGCCGAAGCGGGCGTCGGTGCAGACCAGGGCCCGGGACCCCAGGGCCGCGGTCACCGTCCCCAGCGCGTGGCGCTGCCCCGCTCCGAACAGGACCTGGCGGGGTCCACGCACGACACCGAGCATGCTCATCAGCGAGTCCAAGGGGTTGGCGGTACGGCGGGAGGGAGCCGTCGGTGCCTCACCCGCGACGTCGAGGGTGGGCCACCGGCGATGTGCCTTTTCCTATACGATCCAGCGCGCCAGAGCATGCGGCAGGCCATCACCGGCTGTCAACAGGTACGCGCGATCCCGGGAGGGGGAGACTGCTCACGTGACCAGCGAGCCCACCGTCGAGCCGCACCCGGGTCCCGGCAGCGACCGCGGCGACCGGGGCGACGGGGACAGCGGTCCGGGTCGGCGTCCCCGCAAGCGGCTGGCCGACGAGGTGTACGACACGCTGCTGTCGCAGCTGATGTCGCTGCGGATCGAGCCGGGCTCGCGGGTCACGATCGACGCCCTCGCCCGCGAGCTGGGGGTCTCCCAGACGCCCATCCGGGACGCCCTCAACCGGATGGAGGCCGACGGGCTCGTCGTCCGGGTCCACCACGCCGGCTACCGGATCCCCCCGCAGATCACCCGCGACCGGTTCGAGGACATGCTCGAGGTGCGGCTGCTCCTGGAGCCCGCGGCGGCTCGGCGTGCCGCCCAGCAGGCCACGCCGGAGCAGGTCGACGGGCTGCGCGGCCTGCTGGCGGAGATGGCGGGCCTGGCCGAGGGGGACGGCCACCTCGCCTACGGCGCCGTCGGCCGGCGCGACGCCGCGTTCCACGACCTGATCGCGCTGAGTGCCGGGAACTCGCTGGTGCGGGAGTCGCTCGCCCGGCTGCACACGCACGTCCACCTGTTCCGGCTGCTGTTCGACACCCAGGTCACCTACCTGGCCATGGCCGAGCACGACGACGTCCTCGCGGCGGTCGCCGGTCGCGACCCCGACGCGGCGGCCTACGCCATGCGGCGTCACATCCTGCTGTCGGGCGAGCGGTTCAGGCGGCTGTTCGACGAGGCCGAGGGCGTCCCCGCGCCGGGGGCTTGACGGGCGGGGCCGCTGCGGGGATCCTCATGCGATCCGATCCGATCGGATCTGCCCAGATCCGGAGTCGGACGCCCCCACCCACCGTTGAGTGCGAGGAGACGCAGGTGCCCAGAGCGCTGCTCCTGACAGGCGACGCCGCCGAGGAGCTCGACACGATGTACCCCTACTACCGCGTCCAGGAGGGCGGCTGGGACGTCGACGTCTCCTCGCGGACGCTGCGCGACGTGCAGCTCGTGATCCACGAGTTCGACCCGAACTCCGACGCCTACGTCGAGAAGAACGGCCGCAAGCTCCCGGTCGACGTCCCGTGGTCAGAGGTCGACGTCGAGCGCTACGACGCCCTGATCATCCCCGGTGGCCGCGCCCCGGAGTACATCCGGGTGGACCCGGACGTCCGGCGCATCACCGAGCACTTCTTCGCCCGCGACCTGCCGATCGCCCTGGTCTGCCACGGGGCCCAGGTGCCGGCCGTCTACGGGCTGCTCAAGGGGCGGAGGACGGCCTGCTTCCCGCCCATCACGGGGGACATGGAGAACGCGGGGGCCACGGTCGTCGACGCCCCGGACGTCGTCGACGGCAACCTCGTCTCGTGCCGGGGCTGGCCGGACATGCCGCAGTTCGGCCGGGCCATGATGGAGCTGTTCTCGCGGTCCACGGCCACCGTCCCGGCGTGAGCCGTCCCGCCGTGGGTCCTGCCGTGGGTCCTGCCGTGCGCCGTGCCGTGGGTCGTGCCGTGGGTCGTGCCGCAGGGCGGCGGTGACGGGCACCCGGACCGTCGACGTCGACGGCTCACCCGTCCGGGTCCTCGACGTCGGCGCCGGGCCCGCGGTGCTCCTGCTGCACGGCTCCGGCCCCGGCACCACCGGGGCCGGGGCGTGGCGGCCGACCGCCGAGGCCCTGGCCGGCTCGCTGCGCCTGGTGGCCCCGGACCAGGCGGGCTTCGGGGGCACGCCGCTGCCGGCCGGGTCGCGGGGCGGCCTGAGGACCTGGACGGACCAGGCCGCGGGCCTGATGGCCGCGCTCGGCGAGGAGTCCTACGCGGTGGTCGGCCACTCGATGGGTGGCGCGGTGGCGCTGTCGTTGGCGGCCACCCGTCCGCAGCAGGTCACCCGGGTGGTGGCGGTGGCGGCCATGGGGGCGCCCGGGGCTCCGCTGTCGCCCGACCTGGACGCGCTGTGGGCCGCCCCGCCCGGTCGTGAGGGGGCCAAGGACATGCTCTCGCGGCTGCTGCTGGACCCGGGGCTGGTGACGGACGCGGCGGTCGAGGCCCGCGCCCTGGCCATGGCGGCCGGCGCCCAGGCGTTCGCCGGGATCTTCCCGCCGCCGCGGCAGCGGTGGGTCGACGACCTGGGCCTGTCGGACGAGACCCTGGCGGCGGTGCGCTGCCCCGTGCTCCTGGTCCACGGCGCGCAGGACGGCGTCACCCCGCTCGCCACCTCCGCCCTGCCGCTGCTCGACCGGCTCGCCGACGCCCGGCTCCACGTCCTCGACCGGTGCGGGCACGTCCCCGCCGTCGAGCACCCGTTGCAGCTGCGGCGGCTGCTGGCGTGCTTCCTGGCCGGCGACGGCGAGGGCGACGGCACAGGCGCCGACGGCACCGTCGGCGACGGCACCGCTGGGCCGAGAGGGCACTAGAAGGCGGAACACCGCTCGCCGTCGCCGCGGGTCCAGCACCATGGGTCGGTGGCCCAGGTGCTGGCGGGACTGCTGGTCGTGGCGGGCGTGCTGCTCGCCGGGCTCGCGCTGTCCGTGGCCAGGACCCGGGGCGCCCAGGCGGGCCGCCCGCTCGCGGTCCTCCTCCTCGCCGCCGCCTGGTGGGGCCTGGCCGGGGCGGTCGAGCTGTCCGTCGCGGACCCGGACGCCCGGGTCAGCTGGGGCGACCTGAAGTACGCGGGCATCGTGCTGGTGCCGCCGGCGTGGCTGCTGTTCGTGCTGCTGTTCACCGGCCGCCGGGCCTGGGTCACCCCGGCGACCACGCTCGCCCTGGCGGTGGAGCCGGTGCTGGTGATGACGACCTTGGCCATCCCCGAGACCCACGACCTGTTCCGCTACCTGCCCAGCTCGCAGGAGGGGGAGCCGCTGCCGGTGGTCGCGGTCGGGCCGCTGTTCTGGGTGCACGCGGTGTACGCGTACGTCCTGGTGCTGGTCGCGACGGTCATGTTCGTCCGGGCGCTGCTGCGCGCCAGCCGCGCCTACCGGGGGCTGTCGGTCGTCCTGGTGGTGGCCGCCGTGCTCCCCTGGACCGCCAACCTGCTGTTCAACCTGGGGGTCGGGGTCTTCGCCCTGGTCGACCTGACGCCCTTCCTGTTCGTCCTGAGCGGGGCGTTCCTGGTCCACGGGCTGCTGCACGGCCGGCTCATGACGCTGGCCGTGGTCGCCCGCGACGTGGTCGTGGACACCATGGCCGACGGGGTGCTGGTGGTGGACGCGTTCGACCGTGTCGTCGAGGCCAACCCGGCGGCGCGGGCGCTGCTGGCCCCGGGGCGTCCGCCGCTGGGCGTGCCGCTGCCGGAGCTGCTGCCGGGCTACCCGGCCGCGGAGGTCACCGTGGGCCCGCACGGCACGGCGCGGGTCGTCGAGGTGCGGCGGCAGCGGTTGCCGGACCGTTCCGGGTCCGACGCCGGGCAGCTCGTCCTGCTGCGGGACGTGACGGCGCGCCGCGCGGCCGAGGAGCAGGTCGCCGTGCTGCTGCGGGAGCGAACCAGGATCGCCCTGGCCCTGGAGACGGCGCTGCGGCCGTCGGCCCTGCCCACGGTGCCCGGTCTGGTGACGGCGGCGCTGTACCGGCCGGCGGGACGGGGCGAGGAGATCGGGGGCGACTTCTACGAGGTGTTCCCGCTGGGGGACGGACGCTGGTGCGCGATCCTGGGCGACGTCGCGGGCAAGGGCGCCGAGGCCGCGGCGGTGACGGCCCGGGTCCGCTTCACCGTCCGCGCGCTCGCCCCCGGGGCCGGGCCGGCGCACCGGATCCTCCGCCAGGTCGACGCGGCCATGACGGGCGACGGCGAGGACGACGAGGCGTTCTGCACCCTGGCCCTGGTCGTGCTGCGGCCGCACGCCGGTGGCGTCCACGCCGAGGTCGCCCTGGCCGGGCACCTGCAGCCGCTGCTGCGCCGGGCCGACGGCCGGGTGGAGACCGTGGGCGAGCCGGGCACCGCCCTGGGCCTGCTGCCGGACCCCCTCGTGGTGTCGACCGCGGTCGAGCTGGCCGCGGGGGACGCGCTCTGCCTGTTCACCGACGGGCTGGTCGAGGCGCGGGACGCCCGCGGCGAGGAGCTGGGGACGGACCGGGTCGCCGACGTCCTCGCGGCGGTCGACGTCCCCGCCCCGGGTGGCGCCGACAACGTCCTGGACCGGCTGGACGGCTCAGCCCGGTCCTGGCACGGGGCCGAGCTGTCGGACGACGTGGCCGTGCTGCTGCTGCAGGCCCGACCGGCCCCGGCCGGCCCCTGACCGGTCCGGGACGATTCGGCCGGACGCGGGAACAAACCTGCCACGGCTCCGGTTCCCCGCTTCGGCGAGGCAGTCCTCGACCCGACGGCTCGCGAGCCGCGCCAGGAACGCTCTCTCGACAGGACAGACGACGTGACCCCACCCGTCCGCAACACCTCGCCCGACCTGGACCAGCAGCAGTCCGCCGGGCGCCAGGACGCCTCCCCCACCACGCGCGCGGTGCCGCCCATGGCCCGCACCGCCCTCGTGCTCGGCGCGTTCGTGGCCGTCGGCCCGCTGACCATCGACATGTACCTGCCGGCGCTGCCCACCATCGCCAACCAGCTGCAGACCACCGAGGCCGCGGTCCAGCTGACCCTGACGGGCACCCTGGTGGGCCTGGCCCTCGGCCAGCTCGTCATCGGCCCGCTGTCCGACGCCCTCGGTCGGCGGGGCCCCCTGCTGGCCGGCACGGCGCTGCACGTCCTGGCCTCGTTGCTGATCATGGTCGCGCCGTCCATCGAGGTGCTCGGTGCGCTGCGTGTGCTGCAGGGCGTGGGCACCGCGGCCGGTGCCGTCATCGCGCTCGCCGTGGTCCGCGACCTGTACGACGGCCGCGCGGCGGCCACGATGCTGTCGCGGCTGTTCCTGGTGATGGGTGCTGCACCGGTCCTGGCGCCCACGATCGGCGGCGAGGTGCTGCGCTACACCTCGTGGCGCGGCATCTTCGGCCTGCTGGCGGCCTACGGCGTCCTGCTGATCGTCCTGGGCTGGTTCGCGCTGCGGGAGACCCTGCCCACCGAGGCCCGCCGCCCGCTGCGCTTCGGCGCCACCATGAGCACCTACCGCGAGCTGCTGCGCGACCGCAGCTACGTCGGCCTGGTGCTGGTGGCCGGGCTGACCATGGCGGGGCTGTTCAGCTACGTCGCCGGCTCGACCTTCGTCTACCAGGGGGAGTTCGGCCTGGACGAGCAGCAGTTCGGGCTGCTGTTCGGCGCCGGGGCGTTCTTCCTGATCGCGGCCACGCAGCTCAACCCGGTGTTCCTGCGCCGGTACTCACCGGCCCAGGTCCTGATGGCGGGCACCATCACCGGCACGGTCTCCGGGGCCGGCCTGCTCGTGCTCGCGCTCACGGGGGCCGGTGGCCTGCTCGGCGTGGTCATCCCGCTGTGGGCCGTCCTGTTCTCGACCGGGCTGGCCCTGCCCAACGCCCCCGCGCTCGCGCTGTCTCGCCACGGCGAGGCGGCCGGTGCAGCGGCGGCGCTGCTGGGCGCGGTCCAGTTCGGCATCGGCGCGATCGTGTCCCCGTTGGTCGGCGTGCTGGGCAACGACGCCGTCGCGATGGGGATCTCCATCCTGGGCGCGCTGGTGCTGGCCACGGTCGTGCTGGTCGTCGTGGTCCGTCCCTGGCAGCTCCCCGACCCCGAGGGTGCGCCGGCGGTCGCCGCCGCGCACTGACAGGACCTGCAGCAGCAGGGCCCCGGCCATCCGGCCGGGGCCCTGCTGCGTCCGGGGTCCTCAGGCCGTCGCGTCCGCCGCGCGCCGCACCACGTCGGCGACCACCTGCGGCCGGCTGACGTGGACCAGGTGGGAGGAGCGCACCTCCACCACGGTGGCGCCCGCGCGGGCCGCCATCGACCGGTGGGCCGGCGGGGTGATCGTCCGGTCCTCGGTGGGGACGACAGACCAGGACGGCAGCTCCCGCCAGGCCGTCGAGGTGGTGGGCGCCGAGGCCGCGGCGTAGGCGAGGGGACGTTGGGTGGCCCACATCGCCTGGGTCTGCCGCGACGTCAGGTCCGCGCCCAGCGTCGACCGGAACCGGTCCCGGGCGATGTAGATGTCGCCGTCGGCCTCCCCGAAGGGCGGGATGGCCTTGACGTCCAGCGACACCGGCACCTGGCTGCCCGCGCCCGCGATGTGGAGCACGTCCTCGCCGACGTCGGGCACGAACCCCGCCACGTAGACCAGCGCCGTCACGTTGGTCGAGCCGCTCGCCGCGTTGGTGATGACCGCGCCGCCGTAGGAGTGCCCGACCAGGACCACCGGCCCGTCGACCTGGTCGGTGACGCTCCTGACGTAGGCGGCGTCACCCTGCAGCGAGCGCAACGGGTTCGCCACCGCGACCACGGGGTGCCCGGCGCGCTGGAGGCGGTGCACCACGTCGGTCCAGCCCGAGGAGTCCGCCCATGCGCCGTGCACGAGGACGACCGTCGCCCGTGCGGGTGACGGCCCGGTGGCCACCGCCTGCGGTCCCGCCAGGGTGGTGACCGCGAGCAGGACGCCGAGGGCGAGGACCAGCGACCGCAGGCCACGACGGGCCCGCGGCGCGGTCGGTGCGACGGCAGGGCGCCCAGGCGGTGTCCGGGGCGTCGTGGACGAGGTGGGGGACACGGCTGCTCCTTCGGCCGACGGGACGGGTGCCGACGGTCCGGGACCTGGTCGGTGCCCAGGACGCTAGGAGCCGGCGGACGCCGTGTGTGGCCCGTGGGTGCAGCAGGCTGTGCCCAGCGTGCAGGGCCGGTCGGTGGCGCCCGTCAGGACCCGTCGACCAGGGCCGGCCCCTCGTCCTTCAGCGCCACCCCGGAGGCGCCGAGCTCCCGCGCCGCGCCGAGCAGGCCCACCACCGTGTCTGCCGCCGCGTCGTAGCCGAGGCCGTGCGGCGGTCGGACGTTGGACACGCAGTTGCGCTCGGAGTCCGCGCGGCCCCGCCTGGGGCCCCAGGTCAGGTAGACCCCGAGGCTGTCGGCCGACGACAGCCCGGGGCGCTCGCCGATGAGCACGACGACCACCTTCACACCCAGGGCCTCGCCCACGTCGTCGCCCAGCGCCACCCGGGCCTGGGTGGCCAGCACCAGGGGGGCCACCGACCAGTCGGGGAGCCGCCGCAGCAGCGCGCCCACCGTCCCGGCCGCGTGCCGGTGCACCGCGAGCGGGGACAGCCCGTCGGCCACGACCACGGCCAGGTCGGCCCCGCTGCGGGGCAGCTCGGTCCCCTCGGCCAGACGGCGACCCAGGTCGGGTCGCTGCAGGTAGGTGGCCCGGTCCCCGGCGGCGGAGGACACCTCGAGCACCTCCAGCCCGTCCACGCCTTCGAGGTCGTCCAGGCCCGCCCTCACCAGCGCCGGGTCGAAGGCGGTGTGGACGGCGTCCTTGGCCGCGGCGTGCGCGGCCCGGAACTCCAGCTCCCGCGCGGTCGGCAGGGCGTCTCCCGCCCGGCCGAGGGCGACCCGGGCGCGCGTCGCGTCCCGCAGCGGCCGCCACGGGTCGGCGGCCGGGGCCAGCGGGCCGGGGCCGCCCAGCGGAGCGGTCACGGCACGGCCGAGGCCAGCAGGGCCCGGGTGGTGGGGGAGTCCGGCGCCAGCTCCCGCACCCGGCCCCGGTCGTCGAGCAGGTCCATCCGGCCCAACCAGGCCTCGAACTCCGGCGCGGGGCGCAGCCCGAGCACCTGCCGGGCGGTCAGCACGTCCTGGAACGACAGCGACTGGTAGTGCAGCATCACGTCGTCGGAGCCGGGGACGGTGATGACGAACGAGCAGCCGGCCGCGCCCAGCAGCAGGGTCAGGGCGTCGGTGTCGTCGCCGTCGACCTCCGTGTGGTTGGTGTAGCAGACGTCCACGCCCATGGGCAGGCCCAACAGCTTGCCGCAGAAGTGGTCCTCCAGCGCGGCCCGGACGACCTGCTTGCCGTCGTACAGGTACTCCGGGCCGATGAACCCGACGACGGTGTTGACCAGCAGCGGGTCGAAGTGGCGGGCCACGGCGTAGGCGCGGCACTCCAGCGTCTGCTGGTCCACGGCCCGGCCGTCCACGCCGCGGTGGGCGTCGGCGGACAGGGCCGAGCCCTGACCGGTCTCGAAGTACGTGACGTTGCGGCCCACCGTGCCGCGACCCAGCGACTCGACCCCCGCCCTCGCCTCGGCGAGCAGGTCCAGGGTGACGCCGAAGCCGCGGTTGGCGGCCTGGGTGCCCGCCACCGACTGGAACACCAGGTCGACCGGGGCGCCGGTCTCCAGCACCCGCAGGGTGGTGGTGACGTGGGCGAGCACGCAGGACTGCGTCGGGATCTCGTAGCGGCTGATCACGGTGTCCAGCAGGTCGAGCAGGGCGCGCGTGCGGTCGGGGGAGTCGGTGGCGGGGTTGATGCCGATGACGGCGTCACCGCAGCCGTGCACCAGGCCGTCGAGCAGCGAGGCGGTGATGCCGGTGACGTCGTCGGTGGGGTGGTTGGGCTGCAGCCGCGTGGCCATGGTCCCGGGCAGGCCGATCGTGCTGCGCAGGCCGGTGACCACGCGGGTGCGCCGGGCCACCGCCACCAGGTCGGCCGCCCGCATCAGCTTGGAGGTCGCCGCCACCATCTCCGGGGTAAGGCCGCGGGCCAGCCCGCTGATCGCGGCCTCGTCGCCCTCGGCCGCCCGCACCAGCAGCCACTCGCGGAAGCCGCCCACGGTGAGGTGGGACACGGGGGCGAAGGCCACCGGGTCGTGGGTGTCGATGATGAGCCGCGTGACGTCGTCCTCGTCGTAGCCGACCACCTGCTCGGTCAGGAACGAGGTGAGCGGCAGGTCGGCCAGGACCAGCTGCGCCGCGACCCGCTGGGCCGAGGACTCCGCCGCGACCCCGGCCAGGACGTCGCCGGAGCGGGCGGGGGTGGCCTTGGCCAGCAGGTCCGACAGCGAGGCGAACTCCCACGTCCGCCCGGCCAGGGTGGTGCGCCGGACCGTCACCGCAGGTCGACCTCGGCCGCGGACAGGGCCTCGAACTCCTCCTCCGGCGCCGAGGCGACCAGGTGGTGGCGGCTGTAGAGACCGAAGTAGGCGAGGAACAGCCCGTAGGCGGCGAGGGTGAGCAGGGCGGCGCGGTAGTCCACCAGGAACGTCGCGCAGACGGCCGCCGCCGCGAGCACCAGCGCCACCCCGGTCGTCACCGTGCCGCCGGGAGTCCGGTAGGGACGCTCGAGGTCGGGCTCGCGGCGGCGCAGCACGATGTGGCTGACCATCATGAGCACGTACGACACCGTGGCCCCGAACACGGCCATGTTCAGGAGCACGGCCCCCTGCCCGCTCAGCGACAGACCGAACCCGATCGCGCCCGGGACCAGCAGCGCCATCATCGGGGCCTTGCGCGAGTTGGTGACCGACAGCGCCCGCGGCAGGTAGCCCGCCCGGGACAGCGCGAACGTCTGCCGGGAGTAGGCGTAGATGATCGAGAAGAAGCTCGCGACGAGCCCGACCAGACCGGCGTAGTTGACCAGCGTGACCAGGGCCGGGGGCAGGCCCGCCGTGGCGAGCGCGTCCACCGGCGGGTTGCCGGACCCCGCGATGGCCTCGGCGCCGCCCGCGCCCGGGGTGAACACCAGCATCAGCACCGCCAGGACCACCAGCAGGCCCATGGCCGCGACGATGCCCCGGGGCATCGAGCGGGCGGGGTCCTTGGCCTCCTCCGCGGCCAGGGGGACGCTCTCGACGGCCAGGAAGAACCAGATCGCGAACGGGAACGCCGCCCAGATGCCCACCACCCCGAACGGCAGGAACTCCGAGGCGCCCAGGGCGTCGGTGGGCGCGATGTCGAACAGGTTGCCCGCGTCGAAGGCGGGCACGGCGCCGACCAGGAACACCACCAGGCCCAGGACGGCGACGGCCGCGACCGCCAGCATGACCTTGAGCGCCTCCCCCACGCCGAGCAGGTGGATGCCGATGAACAGGGCGTAGACGGCCAGGTAGACCCACCAGCCGTCGGTGATGCCGAACAGGCCGAGCGACTCCACGTAGGCACCGATGAACGTGGCGATGGCCGCCGGCGCGATGGCGTACTCGATGAGCACGGCTATGCCGGTGGCGTATCCGCCCCACGGTCCGAGCGCGCGTCGGGCGAACGTGTAGCCGCCACCCGCGGTGGGCAGGGCCGAGCCCATCTCGGCCAGGCCCAGCACCATGGCGGTGTACATCACGGCCATCAGGACCACCGCGACCATGAGACCGCCGAACCCGCCCTCGGCCAGGCCGAAGTTCCAGCCTGCGTAGTCGCCGGAGATCACGGCGGACACCCCGAGCCCGGCCAGCAGCACCCAGCCGGCCGTCCCCGTGCGCAGCTGACGGCGGGCCAGGTAGCCGTCGGGGGCGTCGTCGGGTGACGCGGGGCCGGGCGTCGTGGCGGACGCGGGTGCGGTGCGCTGCTCGGTCATGGCGGTCCCTCGTCGCGGCGGTCCCGCCTGACGCGGGCGATGGCCAAGCGTGGGGCCGCCGGCGGCGCCGGTCGTGTCGCGTGTGTTGCGCTGCGGTGAACTCGCGCTGCTGCGTCACCCGTCGGGGGTGGCCGGTGCCGGCACCCCGCGCAGGACGCGGCGGGACCGCTTGTCTCCGAACATGGCGAGGTCGGCGCGGGCCCAGGTGTCCGACAGGTCCTCCCCGCGGAGGCGGTGGGCCACCCCCAGCGAGGCCGGCACGTCGGCCCGGCCCAGGTGCTCCCGGAGTCGCGCCCCCAGGTGCCCCAGGTCATCGAGCCCCACGCCCAGGGCGAGGACGGCGAACTCGTCCCCGCCGGGTCGGGCGACCAGGTCCTCCGGCCGGCAGCCGGCCCGCAGCACCCCGGCCGTCTTGCGCAGCCGGGCGTCGCCGACCGCGTGGCCGAGCGAGTCGTTGACGTGCGTGAGGCCGTCCAGGTCGACGGCGACCACGCCCGACGGGCCCGGGTGCCGGCTGGCTTCCGTGAGTGCGACGTCCCACGCGTGACGATTGCCGAGACCCGTGAGGGCGTCGGTCATGGCGCGGCGCTCGGCCTCGCTCAGGGCGTGGCCGCGCAGGTCGGCGTCGCGACCGCTGTCGGCCACCACGGACAGCATCCGGCCCAGGGCGACGACCGACGGTGCAGCCGCCTGGACCGTGGGGTCCCCGGGGACGGCGCTGAACCCGCTCAGGCAGCCCAGGAGGTCGTCCGTGCCGTCGCGCGACCACGGCCGCGAGACCGGTACGCCGACGTAGCCGTGCACGTCGCGCCGCGGCTGCGCCGTCGCCGCCTCGTACTCGGGGACGGTCGAGATGTCCGCGGCCGCGGTCGGTCCACCGGCGGCCATCACCAGTGCGAGCGAGCCGAGCCAGGGGAGCAGACGCCCGGAGGGGTACCCGTCGGCCCACGGTCCTGCGGCCGCGAGGACCCGTTGGTGCCCGCCGTCCACCTCGGTGAGCAGCCACAGCGCGAGCGGGTGGATGTCGTGCAGGTGCTCCACCGCGATGCGCGCGGCCACGTCCAACGCGGTGCTGACAGCCACGTCCTTCTCCCCGCCGTCGCCTGGTGGTAGGGACGCCACCGGGTCCGGGGTGACACGGCCCACCGGGATGGACCGTGGTGACAGCCTATCCCCGTGGGTCATCCGCCGGGGTGCCCGTCAGGGCGTGGTGGTCGACGACGTCGTCGACCACCTGCTGCGCCACCACGGTGAGGGGTACACCGGTGCTGCGGGAGTGCCGACGCATGGCCTCGAAGGCCCGGTCCATCCCGACGCCGGCCCGGGCCGACAGCACGCCCTTGGCCTGCTCGACGAGGACCCGGCTGTGCAGGGCGGTCTGCAGCTGCTCGGACAGCAGCGTCTGCTCGTGCAGGCTCCGTTCGTGCAGCAGGCCGATCGTGGCCACGTCCGCCATGGCCTGGCCCAGGGCCAGGTCGTCGTCGTGCATCGGGTCCGCGGCGCCGGAGAAGAGGTTGAGCGCCCCGAGCACCCGCCCGCGCGAGCGCATGGGCAGCGCGTGGGTCGCGCGGAACCCGGCGGTGACGGCGGCCGGGGTGAAGACCGGCCACCGTTCGTCGGCGTCGGTGAGCGTCACGTTGGTCACCGCCCGACCGCTGGACCAGCAGTCGTAGCAGGGCCCTTCCTGCAGCTGCAGCTCGAACAGCTCCAGCAGGCGCATCCTCTCCACCGTGCTGGCGACGAGCTGGAGCGACCCGCGCTCGTCGGCGAGCATCAGCCCGGACGCGTCCACGTCGAGCAGCTCCACGCTGCGCTCGGTCAGCCGCTGCAGGAACTCGATGACGTCGAAGTCGTCGACCAACGTGTCCGCGAGCTCCACGAACACCTGCGCCAGCCTGGTCTGCCGGTTCATCCGTCTGCCCCCGTGCCGTCGAAGGTGACCTCGCCGTCCAGGACCGCCCGCGCCAGGCGGAGGATCCCCCGTTCCTCGGCGAACGCACGCGCGCGCAGCAGCGACAACGCCTCGGACAGCGTCACGCCGGCCTGGACCGACACCACCCCCGTCGCCTGGTGCACCTCGGCCCGGTCCTCGAGCACGGCCAGGTCCGGGCTGCCGTCGGTGGGGTCGAGCGACTGCAGGTGCAGCAGGATCGACATGGCCGCGTCCGCGTAGTGCAGCGCCTCCGTCAGGTCCGCCTCCGCCAGCGGGCCGGGCTCGTCGCGGTACAGGTCCAGGACGCCGAGCCGGATCCCCCCGACGCGGATCGGCAGGGCGAAGATCGCCCGGATGCCGGCCTCCAGCGCCCCCGACGTGAACGCCGGCCACCGGTGCACCCCCGTGGCCGCGAGGTCCGGCTGCAGCACGGGACGGCCGGTGCGGGAGCAGTCCACGCACGGCCCCTCGCCGAGCGAGAACTGGAGCCGCTCCATCGTGGCCGCAGGTCCGTCCGTCGCGGCGGCGACCCCGGCGGGACCGCTGTCGGTCATCAGGACCATGCCCACCCCGGTCACCGGCAGGGCCGCGGTGCAGGCGTCGACCAGGAGTCGGCAGAGCAGCTCCGGCGGGGAGTCGGCCGTCACCACCCGGGTCAGGATCTGAGCCGTCCGTACGGAGGTCATGTGCCGCTCGTCTCCACGGGAGGTGCGTCTCCCGCACAGTAGCCCCCCCTGGGGTGCCGGCCCGCTGTCCTCGAGGCGTTGCCCTGTCCGGTTCGTCCTGTCTAGGGTCGTCGGCACCAGCCCTCCAGCGTCGGAGCCCACCGTGAAGCGATCCCCCCGTCCGGTCGTGACCGTCCTGCTCGCCGCCGTGCCGCTCGTGGTCGGGACGGTCGTCCTGGCCCCGGCCGCGACGGGCGCGCCGCGGGAGCGGGCCAAGGTCCCGGTCGCCGAGGGCAGCGGGGGAGCGGTCTCGACCGTCGACGCCGAGGCCACGCGGGTCGGCGTCGCCGTCCTCCGCGCCGGTGGCAACGCCGTCGACGCGGCGGTCGCGTCGGCGGCCGCGCTCGGGGTCACCGAGCCGTACTCCGCGGGGATCGGCGGCGGCGGCTTCTTCGTCTACTACGAGGCGGCCACCGGCGAGGTCCACACCATCGACGGCCGCGAGACGGCCCCGCAGGCCATGCGGTCGGACTCCTTCGTCGAGGCCGGGGTGCCGGTCCCGTTCGGCGAGGCGGTGTCGTCGGGCCTGTCGGTCGGCGTCCCGGGCACGCCCGAGACCTGGGACGTCGCCCTGGAGGAGTGGGGCACCCTCGACCTGGGCCAGGCGCTGCGCCCGGCCTCCCGGCTGGCGCGCAGCGGGTTCTACGTCGACCAGACGTTCCGCGACCAGACCGCGGCCAACGCCGCCCGCTTCGACGACTTCACGTCGACCGCCGAGCTGTTCCTGCCCGGCGGTTCGCCGCACCCCGTCGGGTCCTGGTTCCGCAACCGCGACCTGGCCGACACCTACGACCTGATGGCCCGCGAGGGCGTGGAGGTGCTCTACTCCGGCGAGGTGGGCGCGGACGTCGTGGCCACGGTGCAGGACCCACCGGTCGCCCCCGACGTGACGCGGACGGTCCGCAGCGGTCTGATGGAGCCCGCGGACCTCGAGGCCTACACGGCGCCGCTGCGCGAGCCGACCGTCGTCACCTACCGCGGTCTGGACGTGTACGGCATGGCGCCGCCGTCCTCGGGCGGGTCCACCGTCGGTGAGGCGCTGAACATCATGGCGGCGCTGCCCGGGACGGCCTCGCGGACCCAGGTCGAGCACCGCTACCTGGAGGCGTCGGCCCTGGCGTTCGCCGACCGCAACCGCTACGTCGGGGACAGCGACGTGGGCGACGTCCCCCTGGCCGAGCTGCTGTCCGACGGGTTCGCCGCGGAGCGGGCCTGCCTGGTGCAGCCGGACGCCGCGCTGGTCAAGCCCGTCGCGCCCGGGGTCCCGGACGGCGACTACGACGGCTGCGGCGACGCCGGCCCCGTCGGGCTCGAGCAGCGCCCGGGGCAGTCGACCACCCACCTGACCACGGCGGACGCCGACGGCAACGTGGTCGCGTACACGCTGACCATCGAGGCGACCGGCGGCTCGGGGATCGTGGTGCCCGGCCGCGGGTTCCTGCTCAACAACGAGCTCACCGACTTCAACTTCACCGACACCCAGGGCGGCGTCGACCCCAACCTGCCCGGCCCGGGCAAGCGGCCCCGCAGCTCGATGGCCCCGACGATCGTGCTGGCCGACGGCGAGCCGTTGATGGCGCTGGGCTCGCCCGGGGGCTCGACCATCATCACCACGGTGCTGCAGACGATCGTCAACAGTGTGGACCTGGGCATGTCGCTGCCGGAGGCGTTGGCCGCGCCGCGGGCCTCGCAGCGCAACACCGCGAGCGTGCAGGCCGAGCCCGGCTTCGACCGCTCCGGGCTGGCCGGGCTCGGGCACACCTTCACCAGCACGGCCGAGCTGGGCGCCGCGACCGGGATCGAGCTGCTGCCGGACGGCCGCTTCCAGGCGGTCGCGGAGCCCGTCCGACGCGGCGGGGGCAGCGCGATGGTGGTCACCGCGCAGCCGTAGCGGGCCGCCGCGGCTCACGGTCCGGGCGACCATCCCGGTGACGGTGGAGCTGCAGCTGCGGACCATCGCGATGGACGTCTGGGCCAGCCTGGAGCACAAGATCCACCACAAGTACGACGGCGAGGAGCCGCCCGCACCTCGACGGGGAGACCCCGTCGTCCCCTCCGACGTCGCGCGGGAGCACCTGCGCCGGATCCGCGACGGCGGCCGGTGGTCCGCGACGGCGGCGACCGGTCCGCGGGGGCGACTCCTCGGGTCGGGGCCACGTCCGACGGCCCGACGCCGTATGGTTGACCCCGGTCGAGGTCGTGCACCCCGGCCGCTGGTCGGTCCGGTCCGCGTGACGCGGTTCCCGACCGGGTGTGGTGAACCGACTGCCCGTGAGTCCGGCAGTGGTCACGGCCGCCCAGGTCCAGCCGCACGGCCCGCGTCCGCGGGTCGGGGAGCGGCCGCTCGAGCACCGCTGCCCGCGACGTGCGGACCGCGTGCCGGGTGAGAGCGAGAAGGAGGAGTCAGTGGCTCGACGAAGCCAGCGCGGGTCCGGTGGCACCGCGACCCGTGACACGCGCGGTCCCCGTAGCGACTCCCAGGGGCTGATCCCGGCCCTCGCCCGGGCCGTGCGGGACGTCGAGACCCGGGTCCGGCGGGGACCCCTGACCTCCTCCGGGCGGACCATGTTCCAGGTCGTGGCCCTGCTGGTGCGCGACGAGCGGGCCCGGGCCAAGGCCGACGACACGCTGGGCGAGGCCCGGCGCAACGACGTGCTCAAGCGCCTCGACGGCGTGGCCACCGCCCTGGCCCGCACCGCCGCGCGCGACACGACGCTGCTGTCGCTGCTGGCCGACGACGCCGAGGTCAGCTTCGAGGCCCGCGAGCTCAAGCGCGAGATGATGCTGGCCGCCGGTATGGAGGTCCCCGCCGAGGAGCGTGCCCCGTCGACGGTCCGGGCCGACCCGACCGCCGAACGCCGCGTCGTACCCCGCTCGGTCATCTCCCGACAGCTGTCGAACCCGTTCCTCGTGCCGGACTTCTCGACCCCGGTGACGCGCGAGCCCCGCCCCAGCCACCTCAGCGACTGGGAGCTGCTCAGCCCCCTGTTCCGGGCGTTCGAGGAGGGTGGGGCGTCCTCGTGCATGGACCTGCCCGAGCCCACCTCGCTGCAGGCGCCGGGCGGTCACGTGCTGATGCGCCACCAGGCCCAGCTCGTCGCGGCCGCCGCCGCGGGGCACCGCACGTTCCTGCTGGCCGACGAGCCGGGTCTGGGCAAGACGGCCCAGGCGCTGCTGGCCGCGCAGGCGGCTAAGGCGTACCCGCTCCTGGTGGTCGTGCCCAACGTGGTCAAGACCAACTGGGCCCGCGAGACCGAGCTGTGGACGCCCGGCCACCCGGTGACCGTCGTGCACGGCGACGGAGACACCGTGGACGGCTTCGCCGACGTCGTCGTGGTCAACTACGAGATCCTGGACCGGCACGTCGGCTGGCTGGGTGACCTCGGCTTCCGGGGCATGGTCGTCGACGAGGCGCACTTCATCAAGAACAAGTCGTCGCAGCGCTCCCGCCACGTGCTGCAGGTCGCCGACCGGATCCGCAGCCGCACCGTGAACCCGCTCATGATGGCCCTGACGGGTACCCCGCTGATCAACGACATCGAGGACTTCCGGGCCATCTGGCAGCTGCTGGGCTGGATCGACGACAAGAAGCCGCGGGCGGACCTGATGCACGCCCTGGTCGAGACGGGCCTGACCCCGGTCGACCCCGGGTTCCGGCCGGCCGCGCGGTCCAGCGTCATCGACCTGGGCATCGTCCGACGGCGCAAGGTCGACGTGGCTGCCGACATCCCGGCCCGCCGGGTCGCCGACCTGCCGGTCGAGCTCGACGGCGAGGCCGGCCGGTCCATCCGGGCGGCGGAGCGGGAGCTGGCCCGTCGGATGGTCCAGCGCTCCGACACGGCGCTGGCGACCCGTACGTCGGGCCCGCTGGTGGGCGCCGGCAGCAGGCTCGACGAACCGGGCAGCAACGGTGGTGCCGACGGTGCTGCCGACGGGATCGACCACGACCTGGTGCGGCTGGTGGCCCGCTGGGAGCGGGACGAGGCGGCCAAGGCCGAGTCCGGCGAGAACGTGTTCTCGATGATGCGCCGCATCGGGCAGGCCAAGGCCGGCCTGGCGGCGGACTACACGGCCCAGCTGGCCCACAGCGTCGGCAAGGTCGTCTTCTTCGCCAAGCACGTCGACGTCATGGACATCGCCGAGCAGACCTTCGCGCAGCGGGGCATCCGCTTCACGTCCATCCGGGGCGACCAGACGCGGACCGTGCGCCAGCGCAACGTCGACTCCTTCGTCTCCGACCCCGAGGTCGCCGTGGCCGTCTGCTCGCTCACCGCGGCGGGCGTCGGGCTCAACCTGCAGGTCGCCTCCGACGTGGTTCTCGCCGAGCTGTCCTGGACCGACGCCGAGCAGACCCAGGCCATCGACCGGGTGCACCGGATCGGTCAGGACCGTCCGGTGACCGCCTGGCGCGTCATCGCGGCGCAGACCGTCGACGCGCGCATCGCCACGCTGATCGACGGCAAGGCCGGGCTCGCCGCGCGGGCCCTGGACGGCTCCGACGAGGCCGTCTCGTCCTCGGCCGACGTGCAGCTCGAGGCGCTCGCGCTGCTGCTCAGCGACGCCCTACGGGCCCGCTGAGCGGTTCGGCGCGACCCGGCGGGGGGCCGCCGGGCTCGGGGTCCGTCCGGTCGTCCGGGTGCCCCTCGCGGGCCCGGGGCAGCCGGACCTCGGTGGGGACCCGCTGGTCAGCCCCGGTCGTGGCAGTGACCGAGGCGGCGGCCGTGGGCAGCACGAGGACGGGGCAGCGAGCTCCGGCCACCACGGCGGGGACCGTCCCGGCACCCTCGCCGTCGAGCATCGGGCGCAGGCCGCCGCCCAGGAGGATCCGCGAGGCGTCCTGGGCCGCCTGCAGCACCAGGCGGGCCGGGTCGCCGAAACCCGTCACGGTCTCCACGGCCAGACGGCTGCCCAGCCGGGCCCCGACCGACGGCAGGCGGCGGGTGACGTCGAGCAGCGCGTTCGCGGCGCCGCCGGGGTCCCGGGCGGCGCGGACGCAACGCAGCCCGCAGCCGCTGCGTCGGGCGGTGTCCGTCGCGGTGCGCAGCAGCTCGTCGTCGGCCCCGGGCGCCAGGGCCACCACGACGGGCCCCCGACGCTGCCCCGTGCCGCCGGTGGCGTGCCGCGGCACCAGCAGGGTGGGGACCTCACCGACGCGCACCAGGGCGGCCAGCGGGTCGGCGCGACGACGGTCGCCCGAGAACGAGCTGCGCGGCTCGAGCACCAGCAGCGAGGTCCCGGACAGCAACGCCCTCACCGACTCCGGCCGCGAGGCGTCCAGCACCGTCGCGGACACCTCGAGGTCGGGCCACCGGGCGACCAGGGCCCGACGGGCCGCGCCGACCTGCATGCTGCCGCGACGCAGGGACAGCTCCCGCAGCCGACCGTCGTCGCTGCGAACGTCGCTGCGCCGGCGTCCGCGCGTCCCGCGCGGCAGGCCCCGGAAGACGCCCAGCACCGTCAGCTCCGCGTCGGCGGCGATCGCCTCCTGCGCGGCCACGTCGAGCACGAGCCGCCCCTGCTGGTCACCGACGTGCACGACGACGACCCGGCCCCGGCCGGTCACCGGGGACGCCCCCGCCCGGCCGGGCGGGCGCACAGCAACCGGGGGAGGGGAGCAGGTCGGTACATCGGGGCCTCCGGGCGCGGTCCCCGGGGCGGGACCGCCCCCCAGGGTCCGGCAGACGGGCCCGCACCACGTCACCCACCGGGGGTGACGTCTTACCCGGTCGGTCACCGGGCGGGAACCACGAGGCTAGGGTGACGTACTAGTTCGTCTACCCAGGGAGTCCGGATGCCGTCACCCCGCCCCGCCTCGCCCCGCCCCGACGGCGACACCCGTTCGGTGCCGCGGACCGTCGGGCGTCTCGCCCTGGGAGGCGCTCTGGCGTTCGCGGGGGTCAGCCACCTGACCACCGCGCGGCAGGAGTTCCAGGCCCAGGTGCCGCCGTGGGTGCCCGTCGACGCCGACGTCGTCGTGCTCGGCTCCGGCGTGGTCGAGATCGTCCTCGGGACCTCGCTGGTGCTGGCGCCGCGGCGGCGACGGGCGATGGTCGGTTGGGTGGTGGCGGCCTTCTTCGTGGCCGTGTTCCCCGGCAACGTGTCCCAGCTGATGACCCGGACCGACGCGTTCGGCCTGGACACCGACACCGCCCGGGCCGTCCGGCTCCTCTTCCAGCCCCTGCTCGTGGTCTGGGCGCTCTGGTCGACCGGGGCATGGCGGCAGTGGCGGGCCCGGCGCGACCGTGGGCGCTGACGCAGCGCCGCCGACGTCGGCCGCAGTCCTGGTCGGGCGGCCCACCCGGGACGGGACCCAGGCCCCGGCGGCCCGTCGTGTCCTCGACGCGGCGGCCCCGCTCTTCTACGGTCGCGGGGTCCGAGCGGTCAGCGCCGACGCGGTGATCGAGGCCGCCGGCGTGACCAAGACGACGTTCTACCGGCACTTCCCGACCAAGGACGACCTGGTGGTGGCCTACCTGGCCGCGGTCTCCGAGGCCGAGCGGCAGACGGTGGGACGGTGGCGCGACGAGGCGTCCGGTCGCCCCGGAGAGGTGCTGCTGCGCTACGCCCGGACGCTGGCCCAGGGCTCAGGCGGGGCGGGGTTCCGAGGCTGCCCGTTCCTCAACGCGCTGGCCGCGCACCCGGAGCCCGACCACCCCGTCCACCGCGCCGCGCAGCAGCACCGACGGTGGCTGCGCCAGGAGCTGGCCTCGCTGCTGACCGAGCTCGGCTGCGTCCGGCCGGACCGGGTCGCGCTCGAGCTCGTCATGCTGCGCGACGGGGCCATGACGGCGGCCGAGGACGTGGCCCCCGACGCTCTCGGCGCCGCGCTCGTCCACGCCGGTCGGGCCGTCCTGGGTCAGGTCGGCCGGTCCGGTGACCCCGGTTCGTCGATGTGACCGCATCTTTTGCTTGACCCTTGGCAAAAGGGGTCCTAGGTTCAGCGTCATGGTCAGAGTTGTCCGTGGTGAAGCGCGCTGCCGCCGCACCGCACAACAGCTGCTGACCCTCACCTCCCGGTCGGCCGCGACCGGTGCCCCGCGGCGCAGAAGCCGCTCGGGCGCCCTTCGCTGCCGCCCTCTCCCGTCGCACCGACCGGGCTCCTGCCGCCGGTCGGCCGACCTCGCCTCCTGGCCCCGCCGGCTCCGCCGGACCTGAGCCCAGGAGGGCTGCGCCACCAGGACCCACCAGCCCGAGAAGAACCCCGCCACCGAAGGGTCCTGCCGTTGTCGCGGCAGGTCGGTGACGGGGCCCCCGGTACCACGCCCTGACGAGAGGTAGCACCACTCATGAACGTTAGACGCAGGAAGCTCGCCCTGCTCGGACTTGCGGCGGCACTCGTCGTCGCAGGTCCGTTGCCGGGCGCAGGCGCCCAGGCCGCTGAGGCCGACCCGGTGAGCGCCGAGGACGCGCAGAACTGGGACAATGGAGTTGACCCGCTTCGGTGGACACCCTGATCTTGGGCTTCTCGCCCGAGGAAGGGGTCCTGATGGGCCGACGGAGCAAGTACTCACCGGAGTTCCGGGAGCAGGCGGTGGAGCTGGTGCGAGCCAGCGACAAGACCGTC
>JBBSQH010000012.1:0-73398 GCA_038258055.1 Actinomycetales bacterium | reverse complement strand
CTCGCCGTCGTGGAACGTGACGCCCTCGCGCAGGTTGAACGTCCAGGTCAGGCCGTCCTCGCTGGCGGACCACTCCTCGGCCAGCTGCGGCACGATCTCGGTGCCGCCCTCCTCGGTGGTGACCAGGCCCTCGAAGATGGACCGGATGACCCGCAGCGACTCGCCGTCGCTGACGTAGGCGCCGTCCAGGATGACCGGGTCGGAGCTCGCGCCGAACACGAACGTGGCGTCGGAGGCTGCGCCGGAGGTGTCCCCGCCGGCCGCGCCGGACTCCTCGTCGGTGCTGGCGGTGTCGCCGCCGCAGGCCGTGAGGGCCAGGGCGGCGGCAGCTGTGACCGCCGCGACCCTGAGGCCGCGCGTGATTGTTGACCGCATGTGACTCCCCTGTAGGTGCGACCCGTGGGGCGGGTCGGATCGTGCGAACCTACGACCTCCGGACGCAAATCTTGTGAGGTGGGCGTCACGGTTCCATCACGAATCGCGCGAACGGCCCGATTCGCGGTGTCAGGGCCCAGCCGGCGGGCGGGCGCCCGGGGGCGGTCGTCCGGTCAGCGCACCAGGTCCACGACGGAGCCGGTCGACAGTCGGCCGAGCATCCCGACGTCGAGCCCCTCGAAGCCCGGCAGCCGGCTGCGGCCGACCTTGGCGGGGATCGCCACGTGCAGCGGCACGGCCAGCACCCGGCACCCCGCGGCCTCGGCCGAGGCGACGCCGGGTGGGGAGTCCTCGATCGCGACGCACCGCGCGGGGTCGACGCCGAGCCGCTCCGCGGCGGTCAGGTAGGGCTCCGGGTGGGGCTTGCCGTGGGTGACGGCGTCGCCGGTGACGACGGTGGCGAACGTGCCCGCGGGCAGAGCGTCCACGATCGCCCCGGCCAGGTTGGTGTACGACATCGTCACCAGGGCCTGCGGGACCCCCGCGGCCGTGCACGCCTCGAGCAGCTCACGGGCGCCGGGCCGGAACGGCGGGGCCTCGCGCACCCGGACGACCATGCGCTCCAGCAGCGCGTCCACGACCTGCTCGGACGTCAGGTCGATCCCGCTGCGGTCGACGAGGATCTGCCCGCTGACGGGCAGCGCATTGCCCACCAGGGCCAAGCCGTCCTCGTGGGTCCAGATACCGCCGTGGGCCGTGACCAGCTCGGTCTCGGCCTCGATCCAGTACGGCTCCGTGTCGACGAGCGTGCCGTCCATGTCCCACAGGACGGCGGCGGGCAGGGCGTGGCTGGTGGTGCTCGGGCTCACGGAGCTCCTCGGTCGGCGGGTGCGGCAGGTCGCGCGGCCTGGGTCAGGTCGCGTTGAAGTACTTGGCCTCGGGGTGGTGGACGACGATCGCGTCGGTCGACTGCTCCGGGTGCAGCTGCAGCTCCTCCGACAGGTCCACGCCGATCCGCTGCGGCTCCAGCAGCCGGACCAGGTCGGTGCGGTGCTCCAGGTCCGGGCAGGCGGGGTAGCCGAAGGAGTACCGCGACCCGCGGTAGCCCTGGCCCAGGATGCCGTCGATGTCGGGCGCGTCCTCGGCCACGACGTCCAGCTCCTCGCGGATCCGGGCGTGCCAGCGCTCGGCCAGCGCCTCGGTCAGCTGCACCGACAGGCCGTGCAGCTCCAGGTAGTCCCGGTAGGCGTTCGCCTCGAACAGCTTCGCGGTGGCCTCCGCGACGCGCGAGCCCATCGTCACCAGCTGCAGACCGAGGACGTCGGGGCGGCCGTTGGCCTGCACCCACTCCTTGGACTTGTGGAAGTCGGCCAGGCACAGCCGACGGTCGCGCCGCTGCCGCGGGAAGGTCCAGCGGGCCACGACCTCCTCGGAGTCCGGGCCGGCCAGCACGCACAGGTCGTCGCCCTCGGACCAGACGGGCACGTAGCCGTAGACGACGGCCGCCTCGATGATGCCGTCGGTCCGGACGGTGTCCAGCCACTGCCTCAGCCGAGGTCGGCCCTCGGTCTCGACCAGCTCCTCGTAGGACGGGCCGCCGTCGGCGCGGGAGCCCTTGAGGCCCCACTGACCCAGGAACGTCGCCCGCTCGTCCAGGTACCCGACGTACTCCTGCAGCGGGATGCCCTTGACCACGCGGGTGCCCCAGAACGGCGGGGTGGGGACGGGCACGTCGGGGTCGACGTCGCTGCGGCCGACGGGGGCGTCCTGCTCGGCCTCGACCAATGCCGCCGGACGCTGCTTGACCCGGCGCGCCCGCAGCGCCGGCAGGGCCTCGCGCTCGCCCCGCTTGACCTGCATGATCGCGTCCATCAGGCGAAGGCCCTCGAACGCGTCCCGGGCGTAGCGGACCTCGCCCTGGTAGATCTCGGCCAGGTCGCCCTCGACGAAGGCCCGGGTCAGCGCGGCGCCGCCCAGCAGCACCGGCATGTCGGCGGCGATCCCCCGGGAGTTCATCTCCTCGAGGTTCTCCTTCATCACCACGGTGCTCTTGACCAGCAGGCCCGACATGCCGACCGCGTCGGCCCGGTGCTCGGTCGCGGCCCGCAGGATCTCCGACACCGGCTGCTTGATGCCGATGTTGACGACCGTGTAGCCGTTGTTGGTCAGGATGATGTCGACGAGGTTCTTGCCGATGTCGTGGACGTCGCCCTTGACGGTGGCCAGCACGATCGTGCCGCGCCCGCCGTCGTCGGTCTTCTCGATGTGGGGCTCGAGGTGGGCCACGGCGGTCTTCATGACCTCGGCCGAGGTCAGGACGAACGGCAGCTGCATCTCGCCGTTGCCGAACAGCTCACCGACGACCTTCATCCCGGCCAGCAGGTTGTCGTTGATGATGTCGAGCGCGGTCTGGCCGTTGGCGATGGCCTCGTCCAGGTCGGCCTCGAGCCCGTTGCGCTCGCCGTCGACGATGCGGCGCGCGAGCCGCTCGCCCAGGGGCAGGGCCAGCAGCTCCGCCTGCCGTTCGGCCTTGACGCCGGCGGTGTCGACGCCGGAGAAGACCTCGAGCAGCTTCTCCAGCGGGTCGTACCCGGGCCGGCGGCGGTCGTAGACCAGGTCCATGGCGACGTCGAGCTGCTCGGCGGGGATGCGGGACAGCGGGACGATCCGCGCGGCGTGGACGATGGCGGAGTCCAGGCCCGCCTTGACGGCCTCGTGCAGGAACACCGAGTTCAGGACGACGCGCGTGGCCGGGCTCAGGCCGAAGCTGACGTTGGACACCCCGAGCGTGGTGTTGACGTTGGGGTGGCGCTCCTTGAGGACCCGGATCGCCTCGAGGGTCTCGATGGCGTCGCGGCGGGTCTCCTCCTGACCGGTCCCGATGGGGAACGTCAGGGTGTCGACGACGATGTCCTCCTCGCGCATGCCCCAGTCCTGGGTCAGGGCGGTGATGAGGCGCTCGGCGATGGCGACCTTGTGCTCGGCGGTGCGGGCCTGACCGGTCTCGTCGATCGTCAGGGCCACCACGGCGGCGCCGTGCTCGACCACGACCGGCATGACGCGCGCGAACCGGCTGTCCGGCCCGTCGCCGTCCTCGTAGTTCACGCTGTTGACGACGCCGCGCCCGCCCGACAGCTCCAGGCCGCGCTCGACCACCTCGGGCTCGGTCGAGTCCATGACCAGGGGCAGGGTCGACGCGGTGGCCAGGCGGCCGACGACCTCGGCGACGTCGACGACCCCGTCGCGGCCGACGTAGTCCACGCAGACGTCGAGCAGGTGCGCGCCGTCGCGGGTCTGGCCGCGGGCGATGTCGACCAGGTCGTCCCAGCGCGACTCCAGCATGGCCTCGCGGAACGCCTTGGAGCCGTTGGCGTTGGTCCGCTCCCCGATCGACAGGTAGCTGACGTCCTGCCGGAACGGCACGTGGGTGTAGAGGCTCGCGACACCGGGCTCCGGGCGAGGACGGCGCTTCTTGGGGGCGACGCCGCCGACCCGGTCGACCACGGCCGCGAGGTGCTCGGGGGTGGTGCCGCAGCAGCCGCCCACCAGCCCGAAGCCCAGCTCGGAGGTGAACTGCTCGTGCGCGTCCGCCAGCTGGCCCGGGGTCAGGGGGTAGTGCGCACCGCCCTTGGCCAGCACGGGCAGGCCGGCGTTCGGCATCACCGACAGGCCCATGTCGGCGTGACGGGACAGGTGGCGCAGGTGCTCGCCCATCTCGGCCGGGCCGGTGGCGCAGTTCAGGCCGACACCGTCGACCCGCAAGCCGCGGAGCACGGTCAGGGCGGCGGGGGTCTCGCTGCCCAGCAGCATGGTCCCGGTGGTCTCGATGGTCACCTGGACGTAGACGGGCAGGCTGACCCCGGCCGCGGTCATCGCCCGCCGGGCCCCCACGACGGCGGCCTTGGCCTGCAGCAGGTCCTGGACCGTCTCGACCAGCAGCAGGTCGACCCCGCCCACGAGCATGCCCGCGACCTGGTCCTGGTAGCCGTCCCGCAGCGACGCGTAGGTGGCGTGACCGAGGCTGGGCAGCTTGGTGCCGGGCCCGATGGACCCGATGACCCAGCGCGGTCGCGACGGCGTGGACCAGGCGTCGGCGGCCTCCCGCGCGATCCGGGCGCCCGCCTCGGCCAGCTCGTGCACCCGGTCCTCGATGCCGTACTCGCCCAGGTTGCCGACGTTGGCGCCGAAGGTGTTGGTCTCGACCAGGTCGGACCCGGCCTCGAAGTACTCGTCGTGGACGGAGCGGACGATGTCCGGGCGGGTGACGTTGAGGACCTCGTTGCAGCCCTCGTGCCCCTGCATGTCCTCCAGGGACGGGTCGGCCGCCTGGAGCATGGTCCCCATCGCCCCGTCGGCGACGACGACCCGGGTGGCCAGGGCCTCGACCAGCGAGGCGGCGCGCGAGGTCATGAGCGCGAGTGTAGGTGCGTAGGCTTGCCGCCGGTTCGGCAGTACCGGGAGGTGGCATGACGGAGAACGACGCAGGCGGTCCCGCTCACCCCGACGGTGACGGTCCCGCCGGTGGCGACGGGGCACCCCTGCTCGTCGCCGCGTTCCGGGGCTGGAACGACGCGGCCGACAGCGCCAGCGACGCCGTGGCGCACCTGGTCGAGGCCTGGGGCGCCGTCCCGGTCGCCGACCTGGACCCCGAGCCGTACTACGACTTCCAGGTCAACCGGCCCGAGGCGGTCGTCGCCGACGACGGCACCAGGGAGCTGGTCTGGCCGGGGACCCGCGTGCTGCGCGCCCAGGTCCACGGTCGCACCGTCCTGCTGGTGGACGGCACCGAGCCGTCCACCCGCTGGCGCACGTTCTGCGCCGAGATCCTCCAGGTCGCGGCCGACCACGGGGTGCAGCGCGTGCTGACGCTCGCCGCGCTGCTGACCGACGTCCCCCACACCCGCCCCATCCCGGTCAGCGTCACCACGCAGGACCCGGCCTCGGCGGAGCGCTGGGGGCTGGAGGTGTCCAGCTACGAGGGCCCGACCGGCATCGTCGGTGTGCTGCAGCACGAGGCCGCCCGCCTGGGCCTGGGCGGGGTGTCGCTGTGGGCCGCTGTGCCCCACTACGTCGCCCAGCCGCCCAACCCGAAGGCGACCCTGGCCCTGCTGGGCAAGCTCGAGGACCTGTCCGGCCTGTCGAGCCCCGTCACGGAGCTGCGCGAGGAGGCCGACGCCTGGCAGCGCGGCGTCGACGAGCTGGCCTCCGACGACGAGGAGATCGCCGAGTACGTCACGCAGCTGGAGGAGGCCCGCGACACCGCCGACCTGCCCGAGGCCTCCGGCGAGGCCATAGCGCGGGAGTTCGAGAAGTACCTGCGCCGCCGCGAGCGCTGACCGGGGCGGCCCGGGTCGGGTGGGCTCGGGTCGGCTCGGGTCGGCTCGGGTCGGGTCGGCTCGGGTCGGCTCGCGGAGCGGCTGGGTTGGCCCGGGGAGCGACTGGGTCGCCTCTTGGAGCGGCTGGGTCGGCCCTCGGAGCAACTGGGTCGCCTCTTGGAGCGGCTGGGTCGGTGGGGCCTTGGGCGGTGGGCGGGGCCGGCTGCGGGGGTGATGTCGCCACAACCGCACACCGAGAACCGTTGCGGCCGCGACCAGGGCCCTACGCCCGCCACAACCGCACACCCGGAACCGTTGGGTCGGTCCGTCGGGCTCACCCAGTCCCGTGATCACCTGTCGCGGGCCCGTCGCGGCCGGACGATCGCACCGGCGGCCCGGGTGCCCCGGCGGGACGGACGGCGGGCCGACGGCTGTACCGCCCAGCGACACGACACGCGGTCCTGACGGCTGAGCGGCCCCATCCCGCCGTCCTGCGTCGCTGGTCGACACGCCCGATCGGCGATCCCGGTGAGCCCGCAGGACGGCGAACCACTCGACGAGCTGCGGACGGTGCATCGACGCCGCCTTGATCACCGCGGTTGTCGACGGGTACCGGGCCGAACCCGATCGACGGCGCCGTGATCACCGCGGTCGGCGAAGCGTCCGGGACCGATCGACCCGGTCTGCACGTGCGTACCGCCCAGCGACACAACACGCGGGTTGGACGGCTAAGGGGGCGATTCAGGGTCTCCTGCGTCGCTGGTGGGTACGGCGCCCCGCCAGGCCCGCCAGGCCCGCCAGGCCCGCCAGGCCCGACCAGGCCCGCCAGGCCCTTCCGGCCTCCTACAGGCGGACGCCGAGCAGCGCGTCGACGGCGCGGGACACCAGGCCGGGGGCGCCCAGGTCGTGGGGCTCGGCCGTCTCGCCGGCCTCCTGCCGGGCGCACCAGTCGTCGACAGCGCGAAGCGCCGCGGGGGCGTCCAGGTCGTCGGCCAGGGCGGCACGCATCCGGGCCAGGGTGGTCTCGGCCTCCGGGCCGCCCTCGCGGGACACCGCCGAGCGCCAGCGGGAGGCCCGGGCGGACGCGGCGGTGATCTCGGCGTCCTCCCAGGTCCAGTCGCTGCGGTAGTGGTGCGACAGCAGGGCCAGCCGGACGACGTGGGCCGGCACGCCGTTCGCGGTCAGGCGGTGGACGAACTCCAGGTTGCCCTTGGACTTGCTCATCTTCTCGCCGTGGAGCCCGACCATTCCGGTGTGCGCGTAGGTGCGGGCGTAGGGGCGCAGGCCCAGCGCGTGGCTGTGGGCCGCGCCCATCTCGTGGTGCGGGAACGCCAGGTCCGACCCGCCGCCCTGGACCGCGAAACCCGCCCCGAGCTCGTCCAGGGCGATGGCCACGCACTCCACGTGCCAGCCAGGACGGCCGTCGGGCAGACCGTCGACCGGCCAGGACGGCTCCCCGTCGCGACGACCGCGCCACAGCAGCGGGTCCAGGGGGTCGCGCTTGCCGGGGCGGTCCGGGTCGCCGCCGCGCTCCGCCGCCAGCCGCAGCATGGTGTCGCGGTCCAGACCGGACACCGCGCCCAGGTCGTCGACCGACGCGACGTCGAAGTAGACGTCCTCGACGTCGGTGCCCTCGACCGGCAGCCGGTAGGCCGCCCCGGCCTCCTCCAGCCGTCGGACGAGCGCCCCGACGTCGCCGACCACCTCGGTCACCCCGACGAACGCGTCGGGTGGGATGACGGCCAGCGCGGCCATGTCGTCGCGGAACACGTCGGTCTGGGTCTCGGCCAGGTCGCGCCAGTCCACGCCCGTCGCCGTGGCCCGCTCCAGGAGCGGGTCGTCCACGTCGGTGACGTTCTGCACGTACCGGACCGGGTGACCGGCGTCCAACCACGCCCGGTGGAGCAGGTCGAACGCGACGTAGGTAGCGGCGTGGCCCAGGTGGGCGGCGTCGTAGGGGGTGATCCCGCAGACGTAGAGCCCGGCGGTCCCCTCGACCGGCACGTCGACCACGGCGCCGACCGCGGTGTCGAACAGGCGGACCTCCGGACCGGTTCCGGGCAGGTGGGGCAAGGACGGTTCCGGCCAGGACTTCACGGCGCGCAGCCTACGTCGGTGCCGGCCCCTGGCCTGCCGCCGTCCGCGCCGGGGCCCCGGACGGGGTGGGTCGCGACGTCTCGGGCACGGACAAGCACCTCGGGTCCGACGACACCACCAGGAGGGGCGGGGCCTAGATCGCCGGCCACGGGATGGACGGCCAGCCGCCGGACGGCTCGGGCATCGTGCCGCCGTCGCGCAGCTCCGCTACCCGTTCGCGGGTGCGCTCGACCTCGTCCAGCCGCAGCAGGCGTTCCAGCATCTCCGTCAGCGGGGACCCGTCGGCCAGGGCGTCGGCCAGGTGGTCGAGCTCCGACCGCTCCCCCGCGCCCAGCGGCTGCCCGGCCCAGCCCCACAGCACGGTCCGCAGCTTGTCCTCGGTGTTGAAGGTCAGGCCGTGGTCCACGCCCCGGACGGCACCGGCCTGCCCGCGCAGAACGTGCCCGCCCTTGCGGTCGGCGTTGTTGGCGACCGCGTCCAGCAGGGCCATCCGGCGCAGCCGGGGGTCGTCGCGGTGGACGAGCAGCAGCGGGTCCCCGGCCCCGTTCTCGGCCTCGAGGACGGTCAACCACCCGTCGGTCAGGTCGTCCGGCTCGACCACGTCGACCAGCGGGTCATCGTCGACCTCCTCGACCCACAGCTGGACGCTGCCCGGCCCGAACGGCCCGTCGGGACGGGGCACCGTCAGGGGCACGGTGTCCCAGCCGGCGGCGTCGCAGAGCAGGTAGGTGGCGACCTCGCGGTCGGCCAGCGTGCCGTGGGGGAAGTCCCACAGCGGCCGCTCGCCCCGCACCGGCTTGTAGACGGCACGGACCGACAGCCCGTCCAGCGACGCCTTGACCAGCAGGGTCGCGTTCGACGCCTGGACCAGCCGGCCGACCACCTCGACGTCGCCGCTCATCAGGACGACCGCCAGGGCGGCGGGGTCGCTCAGCCGGGGGTCGGGGTCGGGACGGGACTCCTCGGCAGCAGGACGACCAGCGCTCACGCGACCAGTGTCAGCGTCGGTAGCCGTTGGCGCGCGGGCAGACGTGGCCCTCGGGGTCCAGGGGGTCGCCGCAGAACGGGCACGAGGGCCGTCCCGCCTGCACGACCGCCTCGGCCCGGACCACGAACGCCCGGGCCGCGGCGCCGTCCAGGCTGACCCGCAGCATGCCGAGCGCGGGGTCGGCCTCGGCGGCCTCGGCGGGGTCGCTGACCCCGTCGGTCTCGGTGACCTGCAGCGCCTCGATGACCACCCGGTCACGGTCGGAGTCCCAGGCCAGGCTCATCACGCCGACCCGGAAGTCCTCCTCGATGGGCGTGGTGAGCGGGTCGGTGTCGACACTGCCCTCCGGCGCCAGCGCGGGGACCGGAGCGGTACCGCCGCTGCGGCTCACCACCAGGTCGAGCAGCTCCTCGACCCGCTGCGCGAGCACCTGGACCTGGGCCTTCTCGACGGCGACCGACGTGACGCGGCCGCGGTCGCTGGCCTGCAGGAAGAAGGTCCGCTGCCCGGGCTCGCCGACGGTCCCGACGACGAAGCGCCGGGGCGGGTCGTAGTCGTAGACAGGCACCCCGTCACCCTATCCGCGACCGTCGGTGCCGGAGCCCGCTCCCCCGCCCACGGCGGCATCGGAGCTGTCAGCCGTGCGCGAACGCCCGCGCCTGGGCTTCGTCCCGGTGAAGCCCGACAGGTCGCCGCCGGTGTCGTTCGAGCGCAGCAGGAACGGCCTCGTGGCGGTGTAGCGGATGGCCGTCACGGAAGCGGGGTCGGCGACGATCCGTTGGAACGTGTCCAGGTGGGCCCCGACCGCGTCGGCCACGACCGCCTTGATGACGTCGCCGTGGGTGACGGCGACCCAGACCGCGTGCTCACCGACCTCGGCCCGCAGCCGGGCGTCGATGTCGCGGACGGCGGCCACGGCGCGGGCCTGGACGTCGCGCAGGGCCTCCCCGCCGGGGAACTGGGCCGCCGAGGGGTGCTGCTGGACGACCGCCCAGTGCGGTTCCTTGGCCAGGTCCTTCAGCGCCCGGTTGGTCCAGTCGCCGTAGTCGCACTCGCTGAGCCGCTCGTCCAGCACCAGCTCGGGACGGTGCTTGAGCCGCCCGCGGGGGCCGTCGACGGCGCGGACCGCCTGGGCGGTGTCCACGCAGCGCTGGACCGGGCTGGACACCACGACCGACAGCGCGACGGGCGCCAGGCGCCGGGCAACCGCCTCGACCTGGGAGCGGCCGACGTCGTCGAGCAGCACCCCCGGGGTCCGGCCGGCGAGGACGCCGGCGGTGTTGGCGGTGCTCCGACCATGACGCAGCAGCAGGACCGTGGGCACGGGGCGAGGGTACGTGGCCCAGGGCTCAGGCCTGGACGGTCCCGGTGAGCAGCAGCACGTAGATGACCGCGGCCAGGCCGATCCGGTACCAGACGAAGATCCCGAAGCCCCGCGTGGAGACGAACTTGAGGAACCAGTGGATGACCACCAGCGCGACGACGAACCCGATGGCGGTGGCCAGGACGGTCGGCCCCCACGCGACGGGGCCCGAGCTGATCTCCCGCAGCTCGAACAGCCCCGACGCGTACACCGCGGGGATGGCCAGCAGGAACGCGTACCGGGCCGCGGCGGCGCGGCTGTAGCCGAGCAGCAGGCCGACCGTGATCGTGCCTCCGGACCGAGAGACCCCCGGGATCAGGGCCATCGCCTGGGCGAAGCCGTAGAGGATGCCGTCGCGCCAGGTCAGGTCCCGGAGCTCCTTGACCTCGCTGGCCTTCCTGTCGGCGTAGCCCAGCAGCAGGGCGAACACCCACAGCATGGTCGCCACGATCCAGAGGCTGCGCAGGTCGTCCCGGATGAAGTCCTGGAACAGGAACCCGAGGACCCCGATGGGCAGCGAGCCCAGGATGATGAGCCAGCCCATCCGGGCGTCGGGGTCGTCACGGGGTCGTCTGCCGACCAGCGACAGCGACCACGCGGTGATGATCCGGACGATGTCCCGGAAGAAGTAGACGACGACGGCGGTCTCGGTCCCGATCTGCGTGACCGCGGTGAACGAGGCGCCGGGGTCGGTGCCCATCAGCTCGCCGACCACGCGCAGGTGCGCGCTGGAGCTGATCGGGAGGAACTCCGTCAGGCCCTGGACGAGCCCGAGGACCGCACCCTCGAGGTAGCCGACGCTCATCCCGCACGACCCGAGGCGTCGAGCGCCTCGGCGGCCGAGCGGAGCATCTGCAGGCGACCGGGGAGGTCGGGGGCGAAGGGCACGACGTTGAGGGTAGTGACCCCGGCGTCGGCCAAGGCCGCCATCCGCTCCGCGATACGAGCGGGCGGCCCGAGCAGGCTCGTCCGGTCGACGAACTCGGTGGGGACGGCCGCGGCGGCGTCCCGGGGGCGGCGCTCCAGGTAGGCGTCCTGGACCTGCTCGGCGGCCTGCTCGTAACCCATCCGTCGGGCCAGCGCGTTGTAGAAGTTCTGCTTCCGGCTGCCCATGCCGCCCAGGTACAGCGCCGCGTAACCACGTACCGGGTCGGCGGCCGCGGCGACCACCTGGGCCTCGGGCCCCTCGGGGGTGACGACCAGGGGGCTGGTGGCGCACACGTCGAACCCGGCGAGGTCCTCCAGGCCCGCGGTCCGGCGACCGGCCAGCAGTCGCTCCAGCGACTCCCCGACGTGCTCGGCGGACACGAACAGCCCGAGCCAGCCGTCGGCCAGCTCGCCCGTGAGCTCGAGGTTCTTGGGGCCCAGCGACGCCAGGTACACCGGCAGCCGGTCCCGGACCGGGACGACCGTGAGCCTCAGGGCCTTGCCCGGCCCGTCGGGCAGGGGCAGCACGTGGTGGCGACCGGAGTAGGCGACCGGCTGGCGGGACAGCGCCAGCCGGACGACGTCGACGTACTCCCGGGTCCGACCGAGCGGGGCGTCGAACCGGACCCCGTGCCAGCCCTCGGACACCTGCGGCCCGGACACCCCGAGCCCCAGCCGGAACCGCCCACCGGACAGCGTGTCCAGGGTCGCCGCGGTCATGGCCGTCATGGCGGGTGTGCGGGCGGGGATCTGCATGATCGCGCTACCGACGTCCACCGAGGTCGTCTGGGCGGCGATCCACGACAGCACCGTCGGGGCGTCGGAGCCGTAGGCCTCGGCGACCCAGACCACGGAGTACCCGAGCCGGTCCGCCTCGCGCGCCAGCTCCAGGTTGTCGGCGTCGTTGCCCGCGCCCCAGTAGCCGAGGTTCACCCCTAGTCGCATCCGGGCACCCTAGCCACCCCCCTACGCTGCCCCGTGTGGAGCACAGAGCGGTGGGGACCAGCGGGCTGACGATCTCGGCGCTCGCGCTGGGCACCCTGCACTGGGGTGCCGACACCGACGTCCACGAGGCCGGCGAGATCCTCGAGGTCTTCCTGGAGGCCGGCGGCACGACCATCGACACCACCGCGGGCATCGGCGTCGGCGAGGAGGTCCTGGGCGGGCTGATCGGGTCGGTGGTGGCGCGCGAGCAGGTCCGTGTCGTGGCCAAGGCCGGGGTGGACGGCGAGCTCAGCAGCCCCCGGGTCGACGTGTCCCGCGGCCGGTTGATGGCCTCGCTGGACCGGACGCTGCGCCGGCTGGGCACCGACCACGTCGACCTGTGGCTGGTGCAGGCCTGGAGCCCCGAGGTGCCGCTGGCGGAGACGCTGTCGGCGCTGCAGTGGGCCCAGCGCACCGGGCGGGCCCGCTACGTGGGCGTCAGCAACTACAGCGGGTGGCAGACGGCGCGCGCGGCGACCCTGGAGCCCGACCTGGTCGCGACCAGCGTCGAGTGGTCGCTGGTCGCCCGGGGCGTGGAGCGCGAGGTCGAGCCCGCGGCGCTCGCCCTGGGCCTGGGCGTGCTGGCGTGGAGCCCGCTGGGCCGGGGCGTCCTGACGGGCAAGTACCGCGTGGGGACGCCGGCGGACTCCCGGGCCGCGTCGACGCACCTGAGCGGCTTCGTGTCACCGCACCTGACCTCGACGGCCCGACGCGTGGTCGAGGCGGTCGTCACCGCGGCGGACGGTCTCGGGTGCTCGCCCCAGGCGCTCTCGCTCGCCTGGCTGCTCGACAAGGACGTCGTCAGCTCGGCCGTCACCGGGCCACGCACGGCCGCCCAGCTGAGGGGCGCGCTGCCGGCCCTGGACGTCGAGCTGCCCGACGAGATCATCGGGGTGCTGGACGAGGTGTCGGACCTGCTCGCCTACTGAACGCGTGCCTCCGCCGACCGGAACAGGACTTCAGCGACCACGACGTCAGCGACCACGACGTCAGCGACCACGACGTCAGAGGCGCGGGGCGTCACCGGTGCCGGAGTCCTCGGACTCGTCGTCCTCGTCCTCGTCCTCGTCGTCCTCGTAGTCCTCGTCGTCCTCGTCGTAGTCCTCGTCGTCCTCGTCCGTGAGGTCGAACGGCGTGACCTCGTCGTACGCGTCGAACAGGGCGTCGTCGTAGGCCACGAACGCGGCGGCCAGCTCGTCGTAGGCGGCCACGACACCGGGGTCGAGCTCCGAACGGCGGCCGGACGCGGCCTCGAAGTGACGCTGCAGGGCGACGACGAACTGGTCGAGTGCGGCGCGCGGGTCGGAGGCCATGACCGAACCGTAGCGCCGCACCGACCCCCCGCGGCAGCCGGATATGGCGTGCCGCCTGAAACCCGGCGCACCGGGGTGGCACCATCGCTCCTGATGACGACAGTGACACGTCCACCGGCCGAGTTCGAGTACCGCGTGATGGTGGTCGGCCGAGGCGCCGACCGAGGTGAGCTGCGCCAGCAGCTCACCGACGCAGCCGAGTACGGCAAGTGGGAGCTGGCCCGCACCCGGATCTACGTCGGCGGCGCCCGCAAGATGTGGCTGCGCCGACGGATCATCCGGGTCACCCGCACGATCTGAGCAACCCGACGCCGGCTCAGCAGGTCCGGATGAACCGCCCGAGCGTCCGGGCGCCGAACTCCAGCGACGAGACGGGCACCCGCTCGTCCGTGCCGTGGAACAGCGACGCGAAGTCGAACCCGCTGGGCAGCCGGAGCGGGGCGAAGCCGAACCCGCGGATGCCGAGGCGGTCGAAGTGCTTGTTGTCCGTCCCGCCCGACAGGCAGTAGGGCAGCACGGCGGAGCCCGGGTCCTCGGCCTGCAGGGCTGCGGTCATGGCGTCGACCAGCGAGCCGTCCGCAGTGGTCTCCAGCGCCCGGTCCTCGTGGACGACCTCGATGGTGATGCCGTCACCGGCCAGCCCGTGGACGGTCTGCATGACGTGGTCGCGGTCCCCGGGCAGGAACCGGCAGTCGACCAGGGCACTGGCCCGGGCCGGGACGACGTTGTGCTTGTAGCCGGCCTGCAGGACCGTCGGGGTCGAGGTGTTCTGGGTGGTCGCCCGGATCCAGCGGGCGGTGGTGCCGAGCTCGGCCTCGAGGGCCTCGACGTCGTCGATCGGCAGCGGCGACCCGGACAGCTGCGCGTAGCCCTCGGCGAACGCCTGGACCGACGCGGGCAGCGCCATCGGCCAGCGGTGGGCGCCGATGCGGGCGACCGCGGCGGCGAGCCGGGTGACGGCGTTGGCGTCGTGCACCTGCGAACCGTGCCCGGGACGACCGGTCGCCGTCAGCCGCAGCCAGAGCAGGCCCTTCTCGGCGACCTGCAGCAGGTAGGCCCGGTTGCCGGCGACCTCGACCGAGAACCCGCCGACCTCGCTGACGGCCTCGGTGACGCCGTCGAGCAGCTCCCGGCGGTTCTCGACCAGGTGGCGCGCGCCCTTCATGCCGCCGGCCTCCTCGTCGGCCAGGAACGCGAGCACGACGTCGCGCGGGGGCGTCTGGCCGACCCGCCGCATGGCCAGCACGTTGGCCAGGATCATCGCGTCCATGTCCTTCATGTCGACGGCGCCGCGGCCCCAGAGCTCGCCGTCGACGACCTCGCCCGAGAACGGGTGCACGGCCCAGTCGGACGCCTCGGCCGGGACCACGTCCAGGTGGCCGTGCAGCAGCAGCGCGTCCCGGCCCGTGTCCTCGCCCTCCCAGCGGGCGACCACGCTGGCGCGGCCGGGCTCGCTCTCGATCAGCTCCGGCTCCAGACCGGCGTCGGTCAGCAGGGCGGCGACGTGCTCGGCGGCCTTGCGCTCCCCCGGCCCGGACCCGTCGCCGTAGTTCGACGTGTCGATGCGCAGCAGGTCGGCGCAGATGTCGGTGACGAGCGCGTCGGCGGTCGGTGCGGTCTGCTCGGTCATGCGCGGCACCCTACGTGCCGTCGCGGGGGGCTCCCCGTGGTCGCGGCAGGACGACCCGCCGTCACCGGGTGCGTTCGGTGACCGTGCGGCGCAGCTCGTCGCGGGCGTCGGCCACGGTCTGCGCAGCGTCCGGCAGGCCCGGCTGCTGGACCCCGCTGGTGCGCAGCGACACCTCGGTGTCCAGGGCGTCCCGGAGCCGGAGCAGGGCTTCGGACAGGGCGTTGAGGTCGGCGGCGCGGGCCGGCTTCTGCTCCTCGTTGGTGGCGGCCCAGACCCGACGGTCCAGGTCGTCGAAGCGGTGGGCGCCGTCCTGCCATCGCGTGGCCAGCGTGCCCGGGTCCAGGGCCCGGTCCTGCACGGCGGGGACGACCCGCTCGTCGAGCCAGCGGGCCTCCCCGGTGAGCTCGTGCCACAGCGCCGCCCAGGCCAGCTCGGAGGCCCGGGCCCGACGCAGCGCCACGATGGCCGCGACCAGCCCGATGAACGCCAGGACCAGCAGCAGCCAGCCCCACCAGGGCACACCACCCACGGCGTCGGCCGCGGAGTCGACCAGACCCGGCTCGGCCGACGCGCTCGCCACCGGCTCCGAGGCCACCCCGCTCGGCACGGGGGCCGTGGGGGCCGGGGCCGCCTGGCCGTCCGTCGGCTCGGCCGCGGGCGGGGCCGCGGTCTCGACGGGGAGCTCGGGCAGGGCCGTGGGGACGCCGCTGGGCAGCGCCGTCGGGACGGTGATCGGCAGGTCGGTGGGGATCTGCGTCGGGGCTCCTCCGGGCAGCCCGTTGCAGCCCCCGGCCGACGCCATGACCGCGGTGGTCATGACTGCGAGGACGAGCAGCTTCGGCGACATCGTGGGACCTCCTGGGCGGTGGTGTGCCCACCCAACCTGCCATGGACCGCCCGGACCAGCAGGTGTGCCCGGCGATTCGCCTGCGTGCTATCTTTCCGGTCGCGCTCGTCACGGCAGAACCACGCCCGTGGCGGTCCACTCGTCCGGGTGGCGGAATTGGCAGACGCGCTAGCTTGAGGTGCTAGTCCCTTAACGGGGGTGGGGGTTCAAGTCCCCCCTCGGACACACACGAGAACGGTCGGGCCGGGTCCTGCGGGACCCGGCCTTCGTCGTCCCCGGGCCCCGACGGGCCTCGTCCTTACGGACCCCCGTGGCTACGCTCGCAGGGTGTTGTCGTGGCGCTCGAACAACTCGTTCCTGTCGGTCTGCTCCGACGGGTCGGTGCTGTCGGTCGGGAGCATCGGCTCCATCGCGTCGATCGGCTCCATCGGGTCGGTCCTGTCCGTCGGGTCCCTCGGCGGGGTCCTGTCGGTCATGTCGATGCTGGCCTACCGGAGCAACTGCTCGATCCTGAGCCGGCGCAGCAACTGCTCCATCCTGAGCGACACGAGCAACACGTCGATCCTGGGCACCCGGACGGACGCCGCCGTGCTCGGACGCGGTCACCTGACCCGCTGAGCAGCGGCGACGCACGTCGCAGACGGCTGTCGAGGCCGACTCAGCGGCGGGGGTCGGGGACGATCCGCGCGGCGGCGAGCCGCTCGAACACGTCGGTGAACGACGTGGTGGTGTCCCGGTAGCCGGTGAAGCCGAGGACATGGCTCTTGGTCACGTCGGTGAAGCACTCGACGTCGCGGCCCAGGTCACCATCGGTGTGCCACCAGGAGGCAACCTCGTCCAGCGCGTGGGGCTCCAGGTCGTGCTCGGCGACCAGCCGGTCCCATACCGGTCCCAGACCGGCCATGGCCTCCTCCAGCGGCTGGGCGTGGCCGGGGTAGTCGCCGGGCTCCAGGCCGAACCAGGCGGCCAGCCGGGGCCAGAGCCAGTTCCAGCGAAGGTGCTCGCCGTTCGCGGTGTTGAACGCCTGGTCCGCCGCGGCGGGGGTGGTCGCCGCCCAGACCAGCTGGTCGGCCAGCAGGCCGGCGTCGGTGAGGTCGCTCAGCCCGTCCCACTGCGTCGGCGAGCCGGGGAACACGAACGGCCGACCGGTGGCCCGGCACAGGCTGGCGTAGGCCGCGAGGGTGGCGGCGATGTTCATCGCGTTGCCCACGGCGTAGCCGACCAGGGTGTGCGGGCGGTGCACGCTCCAGGTGAACCCGCGCTCGGCCGCGGCGGCAAGGACGACGTCCTCCTGCACGTAGTAGAAGTTCAGCCCCGGCACGCGCGGCTGCTCCTCGCGGAAAGGGGTCACCGGGTCGTTGGTCGCGTAGTTCTCGAAAGGGCCGAGGTAGTGCTTGAGCCCGGTGACCAGGGCGACGTGCTGCAGCGGGGCGTGGGTCAGGGCGCCGAACAGGTTCTCGAGGTTGGCGCCGTTGACGGCGCAGTTGAGCTCCTCGGTGGCCTGGCGCGACCAGGTCGCCACGAACACGTGCGTCGGGTGCAGGTCGGCCAGAGCACGGCCCAGGCCCTCGGGGTCGGACAGGTCGGCCGCGACGGGCACGACCCCGGCCGGGAGCGAGGCGGTCCGTCGGGACAGCCCGTGGACCTGCCAGCCGTCGGCGACGAGACGCTCGGACAGGGTGCGTCCGACGATGCCGGTGGCACCCACGACGAGGGCGGAGCGGGACATGGTTCTCCTGACGGGTGGCGGGGCGGGGACTGCCGCGGCAACCGGTCAGGGGGTCGGGTGATTCCTCAGGCCGAGGGGAACGCCTCCCTCAGGTCGTCAGCCTCGAGATCGGGGTCATCGGCGAACTCGCGGACCCTCTCCGCGAAGTCAGTCAAGTCGTCGCCAAGGTCATCGAAGTCGGGCCCCTCGAAAAACAGCGTCGTGGCTAAAGGAATGGGAGTGCCCTGCGCAGCGTCGGCAACGAGTTGCTCCAGCGAGGCGGCCGGTTGCTCTGGTGTGATCGGCACAGGGGGCCCGGCGGCCGTGCTGGGCAGCACCCTCGCGTGCCGCCACATCAAGCGGGCGCACTCCACGGCCATCTCATGCTCACCACGAAGCCAGGACGACCTCACCAGGTCGATCGCCTGGGCGCGGATGTCGATATAGAACTGCATGGTGTATTCGTCCGGGGCCTTGCCGTCCACCTGAGCCAGGTAGGCGTGCCGCACCGCCCGGCCGAACCACACCGCGGATTCGTGCGACCGGCCGTCATGGCGGTCGATGTCGGCTCGGAGCCGATGGAGGTTGCTCATGAGCTCGTGGTCGCTCTGGCCGGGGGCCGCTCTGCCTCCGACGATGGACGGTTGTACGGACACGGCGGCGACCCTGGCAAGAGACAGCGCACGGTGACGCTCCTCGCCTTCTAGAGGCCTCTCCTGTGCTCTGACCAGCGCGACCAGCATGTCCGCCCTCTCGTAGGCAACCCACCCGCGAATCCATAGGTCGTCCTCGCCTACGGCCTCCAGCAACGCATCCGCCTTCTCGTACGTCTGCACGGCGCGGTTGTAGTACGCCATCGGGTCGGTCTCGTCAGGGGCCCGGTACCGCCAGGTATGGGCCTTGTAGAGGTGGATGAGCGCGGCGACGTGCTGCTGCTTCTCGCTGGGGTCGTCCGTGGGCAGGTCGAGACCGCAGGCCGACTCGATCGTCTTCAGCGCCCGTGCGACAGCCGGCCAGTCGGCGTCGACCGGCTTCTGCGATCGGAGGGGGTAGTGGTGCTGCAGCGCCTCCAGGCCCTTCTGCAGAAGGAGCGCGGAACGCCATTCAGCTCTAGCACGGGCCTGCGCCTCCTTACCCCCGCCCACCGGGATAGCGCGGTTGAGGAGGTCCGTCAGGTCGGCCAGGAGGTCGTCGCACCAGTCATAGTGGACGTAGTTGCCCCACCACCAGAACGCGTCCACGTACAGTCGTGCGGTCTCCAGCACGATCTCAGCACGTCGAGCCCGGCCTACATGCGCCGCATGGTGCAACCACTCCCGCTTGAGGTGCTGCCAGGTGGGGTCCTCGATGAGGAACCAGTGCCCGTACTGACGTACGGCATCGTTCTCCTCGGGGAACTTCTGTCGTCGGGCGGACTGGTAGTGCGCCTCCGCCACCTCATGCAGAGACCTCAGCCAGTCGGGGGCGTTCACGCGCAGCCGAACGAGCAGGCTGGTGCGGACGAACTTGTTGATGCGAGCCCGCTTCTCGTCCACCTTCTCCACGAAGGGAAGGGCCGTCAGGACGGAGAAGGGCAGGACGTCCGCCGGCGGGGCGGCATCGACCGCTCCTGTTCGAGTCGCACCCAGCAGCGCCCCGAGCAGCTCAGCGTCGAACGTCCGCGCGACGGCGGCCGCGCGGACGGCATCGACCAGCCACTCTTGCTTCGCCGCGGCAAGGCTGCGTTCGACGAGTTCCGCCGCCATCTCGTCGCCGTAGGCGTCCAGCCCGTCCAGCAGGTGCGTGGCCGACACCGATCCGTTCCGTCCCCACACGAGGTCGCCCACCACACGAAGCGTTGCTGGATGGCCGAACGTCAGGCCGAACACCTTGATGGCGACCTGGTCCGGCGGCACCTTGCGGTGGACCAGCTGGATGTAGTCGCGCACCTCGGAGTCGGACAGGTTCTCAGCGTCCCACGACAGGCTTGGGCCCAGCTCGACCCAGCCCTGGATGGTGGTGGTGGACGACACCACGGTAAAGGCGTCACCCAGCGGGCTGCCTGACCGCCACCCCTCGTCCTCCCGTTCGCCAGGCGCATGGACCAGCCACCCCAGCCATTCGCCTAGCTCCTGCTGAGCGACCAGGTCGTAGTTGTCGAGCAAGATGACCGGTCGCCCGCCGCCTGTTCCGACACGGGAGGCCCAGAGCGCTGCGAACGCGTCGACCAGAGTCCGAGCGGCGTTTCTCCACGCGTCCGCTAGGTCCTGGGGGGCGAACGGTCGCTGCAGCTCCTCGAGGCTCATGTGCAGGTCACCGACGCGACCCGCCATCACGTCGCTACGACGCGCCCGGTTCGCCGCGTCGACGATCTCCTTGGCCGCTGGTTCGTCGGCGACCTGGCGCATCACGTCGGAGAGCAGGAGGCTCAGCTTCTTAAAGCTGGCCTGCACCGCACCGACAGACGCCTTCGCACCCACCTGACCCGGATGCCCCGGGTCGTAGTCAGACAGGTCCAGGTAGACCCCCTTGGGTGCGGCATCTGCCCCGAGAGCCGTCTGGAACCGCCGGAGCAGCGCCGTGCGTCCCGCGCCGGAGGCACCGATGAGCTGCGCCAGGCGCGCCCCGTCCGCGTTACGTACCTCGTCCCCGAAGACTCTCACCGCCTCGTCGCGCCCTACCAGCACGTCGCCCACGTCGCCGTCGCCCTTGATCATCGAGAAGCACCCCCGTTTGTCCCCAGACCACTACTAACCCGGCGGCTCGAAGCCGCGCGGACCTCACCGCAACCGTCTTCGGGCCAGGTCCATCGAACGTGGTCAGTCCCGTCTACCTTTACCTTGTGCCACATCGAGCCTCCCCAGTCAGTGTCTTGAATCGCGGTGCCGGTGAAGTCGACGTCGATGAGCTCAGTGGACCGTAGGTCCGCGCCCGTGAAGTTGGCCCCAGCAGCGTTGACCCGGACGAGTCGCGCTCCCGTCAAGAGCGAACCGGACAGGTCGGCCCCCTTCAACGAAGCGCCCTCGAGATTGATGAGGCACATGTCCACCCCGGTCAGTTTCGCCGGCCCTGTGTCCTCGTACTGCGCGGTGAGAGACAGGAGAAGAGTCACAGCCGTGATCACGTCCGCGTCCGGCCCGCCTACGCTGGGTGGGGGAAACGGCTCATGCTCGCCCTGGTCTGCGTCGGCTCGACGGGCGAGCTTTACCTTTCGTGCGCGCTCGGCGGCAGTGTTCTCCACTTGCTCCATGCGCTCTGGACGCTCGGCTGGTAACGGGCACCCCTCTTTGATGAAAGCGGTGAGCGCTTCGGCGCATGCCTTCCGGTGTTCCTCGGACTGCTGAGCGAGGCTGGCCAAGGAGAAGAGCCCCCCGATCCGGACAGCCGAGGACTGACTAGCGATCATGTCCATCGCCTTGCCGAGGAGGGTGAGGTTGCCCTGCCGTCGACCCAGGCTGCTCTCCTCCTGCTCTCGTTCGCGGGTCCGCAGGAACTGCTGCCAGGCGAGAAGGGCAGCGGACAGTCCGGTCACGCCGATGAGCAGCTGGGTCGCCGCTGTACGCGTCTCGGCCTGGTAGCCCAGTCTTGCGATCTCGAGCTCCGCTCGCACCGCGTCCTCCATCGTCTCCAGGTCCATCTCCGCCCCCGGGACCGCCGGGTACAGGAGGGTGGGGAGGAGCGAGAAGGACAGCCAACCAATCACGAGCGCTACGAGCAGACCGGTGAGTGCGATCAGGGCGGCCACTCCTCGGCTCCGCCAGGACGGCCGTCCGGAGACACCGTTGGGCGCTACCGGACCGCTGCTCGAATCGTCGGTCCTCTGCTGGTCACCTCGACCCCCCATGCCCACGCGTCAGCCCGACAAGGGCAGGTCGTCGTCGGGAGGCGGAGCGGCCCCGTCGGAACGTCGCCAGTCGTACTGCCGGGTCACCTCGGCCACCGTGATGTCGTAGCGGTCGAAGAACTCCACGCGCCCTCGCTCTCGGGTCAGCACGTGCTCGGGGTGCTCACGCCAGCGGGACACGGCGGCCTCGTCCTCGAAGCGGACCAGCGCGAGCTCGCTGCCGTCCTCGCCCGCGAAGGCGTCGAAGCCGAGAAAGCCGGGGACGTCCCCGGCGAGGCCGAGCATCCGGACGAAGTCGGCCTCGTAGGCGGCCTCGTCGACCCCGTCACGGGTGTGGACGTGGAACAGCACGACGACGCTCACGGCATCTCCTCTCCGGCCGCGGCGGGGCTGCCACGGACCTCGGACCAGCGGGACACGTCCCACCACTCGTCCGCCTCGTCGCACCGGGCGGCTCGGTCGAGCAGATCCCGGACCTGCGGGTCGTCCAGGGCGCCGGGGCCCTCGCAGGCGACGAAGTACTCCCGCAGGAAGTCCGCGAGCCCGGCCGCCTGGCCAGCCCCCTCTCCCAGGCGCAGCAGCAGCATGCCGGGCACCCGGGCGGAGCTCCCCTTGAGCGACGGCTGCACGTAAGGCAGGGGCGCCAGGCTCCCTCCGTGACGGCCGTAGAACCGCAGCCTGCCTCGGGGGTCACCGCCCTTGGCCTCGCTGGGCCAGACGCCGGGGTCGTCCACCTCGGCCAGGACCAAGGGGGCCGGAGCGGTCCGCCACCACCCGGGCAGGTCGTCGGTGAGCAGAGCCGTCCCCAACCCCGAGCCTCGCGCGGAGTCGGACACCGACAAGTACGACAACAGCAGGACCCGGTGGCTGACGAACCACTCCCCGAGCATCACGGCCACCGGACGGCGACCGTCGAGCAGGACCGTGGACGGCGAGTCGCCACCGGGCCCGTAGGCCCTTCGCAGGTCCTCCAGGGACAGCAGCTCCTCGGGCCGGAAGACCGGGGCGAGCAGGTCGTCGTAGACGGCTCGCAGCGTGACCTCGTCGCAGTCGCAGAGGGCGGCACGGGCGCAGTCAGGTAGGTCCATCGCCCCTCCCGCGGAACCCTCGGCTGGAGTCGGAGCATCCCCCGGAGGGGGGGCCCGGTCCAGCGCCGTCGGCGCGTCGCGCCGTCACCCGATCGGAGTATCGGGACAGGGTGGACAATGCGGTCACCCCACCCGACCACCTCACCACCAGGAGGCCCTCCGTGCCCGTCCCCCCGATGCCCGACGACGTCGCGGAGCTGTTCGCCCGCCCCAACCCCGCGGTGATGGCGACCATCGCCGCCGACGGCCGCCCCGTGACCGTCGCCACCTGGTACCTGGTCGAGGACGACGGCACGGTCCTGCTGGGCCTGGACGCCGGGCGCGCCCGCCTCAAGCACCTGGCGAAGGACCCCCGGGTCTCGCTCACGGCGCTGGCCGGTGACGACTGGTACACCCACGTCAGCGTCCAGGGCCGCGTGGTGTCGACCCACCCCGACGAGGGCCTGGCCGACATCGACCGGCTGTCGCGGCACTACACGGGCAAGCCCTACCCGAACCGCGAGAGTCCCCGCGTCACCGTGCACGTGCAGGTGGAGCGCTGGCACGGCTGGGGCGCCGCGAAGGACTGACCCCTGCGCCCGCCCGTCGTCCGGCCCTGGTCGGGCGGGGGGGAGCGGGGCGGCGCCCCGCGGGCGGGGGCCCCCGCCCCCCCCCCCCGCGCGGCCGGCGGCCCCGGCCCCCCCCCCGGGGCCGCGCCCCCCCGCCGACCTCACCCCGTGACCAGCGTGAACCCCCCGGGCAGCACCCGGACGGTGACCGCTCCCGGCCCCGCCTCGCTGCGCCGCACCAGCTCACCGGTCGCGTCGTGCACCTCGACGACCACGGGGCCGGCACCGGGTGCGTCGACCGTGACCGTCCGCGTCGAGTCGGCGGCGCTGTGCAGCAGCACCGTGCCGCCGTCCGGACCGTCCAGCACCAGCCGCGACACCAACGGCTTGAGCAGCAGCGCGTCCACCCGGGCCGGTTCGGACGCGCGTCGACCGGCGGTAGCGGTCACCTCGGTCCCGTCCCCCGGCAGCACACCGCGCAAGGTGGTGGGCAGGAGCGCGCCCGGGGCCTCCGTCACGCCCTGCGCCCCGCCGCTGCCGATCAGCAGACGACCGAGCGGCGCTCCTCCGGCGTCGAAGGTCAGCACCGGTGCACGTCGGTCGGGCACCAGGTCGGCCACCGGTGACACGAGCCGGGGCTGGTCGTCGGCCGGCACCGACCAGGTGACGGACGACCCGCCGGTCATCGCCAGGTAGGAACCCGGGCTCCACTGCGACTCCCCCGTCCAGGCCGACTCCGGGGTGACCACGCCCGCCCCGGGCCCGGTGGCGGACTCCGCCTCGACGACCTGGACCCCGTCGAGCTCCACGAGCGACGTCGAGGCCCGGGCCGCCTCGGCGACCTCGGGCCGGGCGTCCAGGGCCAGCATGGTCAGCTGTCCGTGGATCGCCGACTCGGCCCCGGAGTTGCGGTTGATGTCGCCCGCCGCGCTCAGGCCGTCGTAGGTGACCCCGGTCAGGGGGTCGTACATCGGCTCGCCGGCGCGGTTGGCGCCGAAGTACCAGGAGGCGGTGAGACCGGCGAGCCGGTCCAGGGACGGTCGGTCCGCCGCGTCGGCCACCGCGACCAGGGACTGCACCCGGGAGTCGACGCCGTACGCGATCTGGGTCAGGTCCCCCGGCACCGGCAGCCAGCCGTTGACCATCCCGGTCGAGGTCAGCAGGTGCGGCGTGAACACCGCGGAGTCGGTGACGGCCGCGGGCAGCAGGTCCGGCCGGTCGAGGCCGTCGGCCGCCACGGCCAGCGCGGCTGGCATCTGCGAGGACCAGGCGTGCCAGAACGACTGCGAGTGCGTCCACTGCACGATCGCGCCGTAGGGCCACTGCTGCGCGTCCCCGCCGGACATGGCGGCGATGCCCTCGGCCAGCTGGGCCATCGCGACCTGGGCCCGCTCGGTCACCGGGTCGTCCGCGGGCGCGGCGTCGACGTAGGCGGCCAGGCCCAGCACCGCCTCGGCGCTCGCGTCGGCGCCGTCAACGATCAGCCAGCCGGGCACACGCTGCCCGTCGGCGACCTCCCAGGTGCCGTAGTCGTCCAGCACCTGCCGTTCCAGGGCGGCCAGCGACAGGTCCACCCGCTCGCGCAGGAACGCCGCGAACTCCGGGTCGTCCTCGGCGAAGGCGGCGTAGCCCTCGCCCAGCGCCCAGACGGTTCGGGCCAGCCAGTACGACTCCGCGGAGTCGCTGGGGTCCGGCAGCTCGACCGGCTCGGGGCTGGGCTCGAGGGTGCCGTCGGGCTGCATCCACAGCACGACGTTGCCGGCGTGGGGACCGGTCACCGTCTGCAGGTACGTCGTGCCCCGCAGCAGCTGGTAGGCGCTCTCACGGCTGTCCGGGTCACCGGTCTGCTGCCAGTGGCGCAGGTAGACCACGGCCGCGCGGGTGAGGTCGTCGGCGTTGAAGGCACCCTGGCCCCAGGTGTCGGTGACCGGGTCGTAGGGCCCTCCTCCGACGCGCTCGAACACGCCCCCGCCGCGGGCGTCGGCGTAGGTCCACAGCACACCCACCGCGGGCTCCTCGGCGAGCCGGTAGGTGGTGTGGCCCTCCTGGACGGGCGGGGTGACCACGTCGCCGAGGAAGTCGAGGTGGTCGAGGTTGGTCAGCGGTCCGTCGGCGGTGACGGCGGATGCCGTGACGGGCCCCGAGGTGGGGGCAGCGGGCGCCGCCGTGGCCCCCGGGGCGAGCAGACCGGCCCCCAGGGTTAGCGCGAGGGCGGGCACGATCAGGTGCCGGGGCACGGTCATGGGGTCTCTCCCTGGTCGAGGGCGGGGGTCGCGGCGACGCTGCCGTCGACCCGGTCGAGCCGGGCGACGCCGATCCTGGAGTCGGCCATGCCGTAGAACACGTAGCGTCGGCCGTCGACCTCCTCGACGGCGGTGGGGAACACCACGTTCGGCACGGTCCCGGACACCTCGTCCGGGGTCTCCGGCGCGAGCAGCGGGTGGTCGGTGCGGGCCAGGACGCGGGCGGGGTCGGCCGGGTCCAGGAGCATGGCGCCGGCGGCGTAGTGGACGTGGGTCTGGGGGGCCCAGCCCTCGGCGATCTCGCCGGTGACCCCGTGGTGGATCAGCAGCCAGCCCTCGGGGACGCGGACCGGCGGCGGCCCGGCGCCGATCTTGGTGACCTCCCAGTCGTAGCGCGACAGGGCGACGGGACGGTGGTGCGACTGCGCGACCAGGGCCCGGACGTCGGACTCGACGGACTCGGCGTCGGCGTAGGAGATCCAGATGCCGGGCCGTGCGTCGGTCGTTCCGGCGGGCAGGTGGTTGCCCTCGCCCGGGCGGACCCAGCCGATGTCCCACATCGGCCGGTGCAGCATGGCGTAGGCGGGGCGACCGTCGGGGCCGGGGACCGGCTCGGGGAAGAACACCGCGTCCTTGTTGGGGAACAGGTTGAGGTCGGTGTCCAGGGCCGGCTGGTAGGCGAAGTGCACCGGGCCCAGCCGGCGCCAGGAGGTCAGGTCCTCCGAGACCGCCAGCGCCAGGCGCGGCCCCAGCGGCCCGAACGCGACGTAGGTCATCAGGTGCACCCCGAGGCGCGGCACCCAGGTGACGCGTGGGTCCTCCACGCCGGAGTTGCTCGCCCCCCGTTCGAACCCGGCGTCAGGGGCCAGCACGACGCCGCGGCGCTGGACGCCGGTCGGGACGCCGTCGGTGAGGACCACCTCGGCGAGCCCTACCCGCGACACGTTGCCCGCGCTGACCAGCCTGGGCAGCAGGTGCAGCCGCCCGGCCGGGTCCCGACCGCTGGCGGGGTTGAGGACGCCCTCGGCCTCGTGCGGGTCGTCCGGGTCCGGGCTCATCACCACCCCCACCCGGGTGAGCGTGTAGGGGACGTGCGTGCTGACGTCGGGGGTCAGGGTCTCGCTCAGGGGGGCGGTCATGGCCTAGCCCTTCACGCCGGAACCGACGTCGTTGGACACGAAGTGGCGCTGGAACACGATGAACAGTGCGACGGCGGGCCCGGCGAGGACGCAGGCTCCCGCCAGGATCGCGCCGAACGGGTTGGCCGCCCGGGCGGACACGTTGGTGATGTAGTTGGCCAGCGACACCGCCAGCGGCTGCAGGTCCTGGTCCTTGGTGACCAGGAACGGCCAGAGGAACTCGTTCCACGGCCCGATGAAGGTGAGGAGGATCGCGGTCATCAGGGCGGGCCGGACGAGCGGGATGGCGATGGACCAGAGGATCCGTAGCTCGTTGGCGCCGTCGATCCGGGCGGCGTCGAACAGGTCGCGCGGCAGCTGCAGGAAGTACTGCCGGAACACGAAGACCGCGGTGGAGCTGATCGCGAACGGCAGGATCATGCCGAGGTAGCTGTCGGCCAGGCCGTAGTCCCGGACGATCAGGACGTACAGCGGGACGATGAGCAGCTGGAACGGCACCACCTGCACCAGCAGCATGAGCGCGAACACCGCGCCGCGACCACGGAACTCCAGCTGGGCCAAGGCGTAGCCCACCAGCACGCCGAACACCACCGTGGCCAGCAGCACGCCACCGGTGAAGATGCCGGAGTTGATGAGCGACCCGATCAGGTCGACGGAGCCGTCGATGGCCGCGTAGTTGGACGTCGTCAGCTCGTCCGGCGACGGCACCAGGCCGCTGAGCCCGGGGTCCGGGTCCTCGGTGAACGACCCGACCAGCATGTAGTAGAAGGGGAACAGGAACAGCAGGGCGCCGAGGGCCAGCAGCAGCATCCGGGGCAGCGAGGTGTGCGTCCCGTCGCGGTGGGACCGGTTGCGGCGCGCAGCGCGGTCCGGCGGCGGCACGGCGGACGCGGCGGGCACGGTCGTAGGGCTCGACATGGTCAGTCCCTCTCGAGCAGGTACCGGTTGACCAGCGAGATCGCCAGGACGGCGATGACGAGGACGACGCCGATGGCGGCCGCCACGTCCGGGTTGCCCTGCTCGATGCCGCGCTGGTACATGATCAGGACCGGTGACGCCGACGCCCCGTCCGGCCCCCCGCCCCCGGTGAGCAGGTACGGCTCGGTGAACAGGTTGGCGCCGGTGATGGTGGCGAGGATGACGACGAGCGTCGTCGCCGGGCGCACGCTCGGAACCGTGATGGACCAGAACGTCCGCAGCCGTCCCGCCCCGTCGACGGACGCCGACTCGTAGACCTCCTTGGGCACGTTCTGCAGCGCCGCCAGGTACAGCAGGATGAAGAAGCCCAGCTGCTTCCAGGTGACGAAGACCGCGATCAGGGGCATGGCCAGGCTGCTGTTGACCAGCCAGGACGGGTCCGGGGCCAGGCCGCCCAGCACCTGGTTCACCAGGCCGGTCGTGTTGAACAGGTACAGCCACACCGCGACCACGGCGACGCTGGCCGTCACGTAGGGCACGTAGTAGGCCACCCGGAAGAACGCCCGGAACCGGATGGCGCCGTTCAGCGCGGTCGCGAGCACCAGCGACAGCGCCACCGTCAGCGGCACGTTGATGACCAGGAAGACCAGCACGTTGCGGAACGACCGCTGGACGTCGGGGTCCGACAGCACCGTGACGTAGTTGTCGAGGCCGACGAAGGGCCGCTCCACCGCGACACCGGGCGCGGCGAAGAAGAAGTCGTGGAACGACATCCAGAACGCCAGGCCCAGCGGGTAGGCGAAGACCATGGCGATGAACACGACGTACGGGGCGGCGAACAGGTAGCCCACCGGTTGCCGACCGAGCAGTCGTCGTGACCGCCGGTGGGCCTTCGGGGGTGTCCCCGGGTCCCCGGTCCCCGCACGCGCGGGGGCCGAGGTCGAGGTGGCCATGTCGGCCTAGCCCTGGCCGACGAGGCCGTCGACGTCCTCGGCGGCCCCGGTCAGGGCCTCCTGGACGTCGACCTCGCCGAAGATGACGGACTCGGAGTACGCGTCGCGGAAGGTCTGCCACACCTCGATGGAACCCGGGACGTTGGGCACCTCGACCGTGCGCTCGGCCTGCGCGGCGAACGTCTCGTAGTCCGGGTTGGCCTCGAAGTAGTCGGCGAAGGTGCCCGGCAGGTCCTCGCGCATCGGCATCTGCCCGGTCATCTCCAGCAGCGCCGCGTCCTGCTCCTCCGACGTCGAGAACTCGAGCACGTCCCACGCGGTGCCCTGGTTCTCGCAGGCGGTGTACATGGCGACGTTCTTGGCGTCGCTGAAGGTCACGACGTCCTCGGCCGGGATCCCCTCCGACGTGGGCACGGGGACGGCGCCCCACTCGATGTCCTCGCCGTAGACCGCGATGGCCCAGGGACCGACGATCGACATGGCGGACTGCGCGTCGCCGAAGGCGTCACCGTTGTAGGCCTCACGACCGGCCAGGCCCTCGTCGTAGATCGTCCTCCAGAACTCCGCGACCGCCACGCCCTCCTCGCCCGCGAACTGCGCCTCGCCGTCCTCGACCAGCAGCGTGCCGCCGGTCTCGGCCGCGAACAGGGGGTAGAAGTCGAACCACGGCTGGAAGAACTCCGAGCTGGGCGCGGGCCAGATGGCGTGCGTGGCCACCCCGCTCTCGACCAGGGTCCGGGACGTCTCGAGGAACTCGTCGTACGTGGCCAGCGGCGGGTCCTCCGCGTCGAGGCCCGCCTCGGTGAACATGGCCTTGTTGTAGAAGATCATCACGGGGTTGGCCTTCCACGGCATCTGGTAGAACGCGCCGTCGGGCGACACGTACTGCTCGGCCTTGTCCCCCGTCCGCTCCTCGATGTACTCGCGCGCACCGTCGATCTCGTCGAGGTTGACCAGGCCGCCGGCCTGCTGGAACTGCGGCACCGCGGCGGGCGAGGTGTTGTAGATCAGGCACGGCGCGTTGCCGGCCGTGATGGCCGCGGCGATGGCCTCCTCCGAGCTCTGCCCGGCCGGGATCTCCTGGGCCGAGATCTGCTCGTCGGGGTTCTCGGCGTTCCAGGCCTCCACCATGGCCTCGCCCCAGGCCACCTCCTCCTGGTTGTTGGAGTACCAGATGTCGATCGGACCGGTGCCCCCCGCGGCGGCGGCGTCGCCGGACGGCTCGCCACCACCTCCGCAGGCGACGCCGGCCACCAGGGCCAGCCCGGTCAGGGCTGCGGGCAGGACTCTTCTCACGGTCACTCCTCGGTGGTGCGGCTGGTCGGACTTCTCGGGTGCGGTGACGGCCCGGGGTCCGGGGGCCGGTGCGACGAGGCGGTGCGGGGGGCCGGCGGTGCGCTGGAGCGGCGGACGACCAGGCGCGCCGGCGGGAGGTCGACGTCGGTGCAGGTGCGGCCGTCGACCAGGTCGAGCAGGACGATGGCGCTTCGCTCGCCCCACCCGACGGTGTCGGCGCGGACCGTGGTCAGCGGCGGGTGCATGTGGGCCGCGGGGGCGATGTCGTCGAAGCCGGTGACGGACAGGTCGCCGGGCAGGCTCAGGCCCAGCTCACGGGCGGCGGTCGCGCCGGCCATGGCCATCAGGTCGTTGGCGTAGACCACCGCGGTGGGCGGGTGGTCGGCCCGCAGCAGCTCCCGGGTGGCGGCGGCCCCGCCGGCAGGGGTGAAGTCACTCTCGACCTCCGGACCGGGCGGCAGCCCCAGCTCGGTCATCGCCTCCGCCCAGGCGTTGCGGCGGGAGTCCCCGTGCAGGTAGGAGCGCGGGCCGGACACGTGGCCGATCCGGGCGTGGCCCAGCTCGGCGAGGTGCCGGACCGACGCCCGGATGCCGGCCCGGTCGTCGAGGCGCACGGCCGGGTACGGCGACTCCCCCGACGTGGCGTTGAGGGTGACCGCGGGCAGGCCGAGGCGGTGCAGCCGGGCGGGGCGGGGGTCGTCGTGACGGAGGTCGGTCAGGAACACACCGTCCACCCGACCGTCCCGGGCCAGGCGTTCGTAGCCGTCGATCTCGGCGGCCTCGTCCCGGACGACCTGGAGCACCAGCACGTGGCCCTGCTGGCTCAGGACCGTCTCCACCCCGGCGATGAAGCTGAGGAAGAACGGGTCGACACCCAGCAGCTCGGGTGGTCGGGCCACGACCAGGCCCAGGGCGAACGCCCGGGACGCCGACAGGGCGCGAGCCCGGTGGCTGGGTCGCCAGCCGAGCTCCTCCGCCGAGGCCAGGATGCGGTCACGGGTGTCGGGGCTGACGCCGGGACGGTCGTTGAGGGCGAAGGAGACCAGCGCCTTGCTCACGCCTGCGTGCCGGGCGACGTCGACGATCGTGACCGGCCGGTCTGCCACGGTCACCTCGCAGCGCCGGGTGCCCGCCGTTGGGCACCTCGTCACTTAAACCGGTTCAGACGCCCACGTCAAGGAAATGGGTCGTACCGGGCCGATCAGGCGAAAGGGGCGGCGAGGTGACCGATGCGGGCCTGCTCGAGCACGTGGTCCCGGAACAGCACCGCGGACGGCAGCATCCGACGCGACTCCGACCACACCAGGCCCAGCTCGCGCGTGGCGCCCCGGTCGGTCAGCCCGACGACTTCGCACCGGTCCCCCACCCCGGACGCGGGGACCAGGGCGACCCCTAGGCCGGCGGCGACGAACCCCTGCACAGTCGCCAGGTCGTCGGCCTCGAACGCGATGTCGGGCTCCACCCCCGCCCCGGCCAGCAGCTCGTCGTGGGAGCGACGGAAGGGCGAGGGGCCGCGCATGACCACGAACGGCTCGTCCGCCGCGGCGGCCAGGTCGGTCGCCCCCCGTCCGGCCAGCCGGTGCCCCACCGGCAACACGAGCACGAGCGGCTCGGTGAGCATCCGCGCCCAGCGCAGCCCGGGCGCGCTGGGGCGACGGCTGGCCAGCTGCAGGTCGACTGGGCTCGAGTCCGGTGCCGCGTCCAGGGAGGACGCGCTGCGCAGCAGCCGGACCCGGACTCCGGGGTGGTCGGCGTGGAACCCGCGCACCAGCTGGGGCAGCAGCCAGGTGCCCATCGACCGCTCGAAGGCGACACCGACCACCCCGGTCTCGGGGTCCAGCAGCTGCTCGACCGCGGCCAGCCCGTCGTCCAGCTCGTGCAGGGCCACGTCGACGTGCCGCTTGAACGCCGCCCCGGCCTCGGTCATCCGCAGCGTCCGACCCTGCTTGCGCAGCAGCGGGGTGCCCACCTCGACCTCGAGCCGCGCCAGCGCCCGCGACAGCCCGGGCTGGCTGATGTGCTCGACCTGGCTGACCTCGGTGACGGTCACGCCGTCGGCGACCTGCTGGAACCATCGCAGCGTGTCGGTGTCCATCCGATGACGCTAGCGCATGATTCGGCGACCAGATGGTCATTGGACGCATCGACGCAGGTCACGGACACTTGCGTCATGACGAACCTGACGAACATCTGGACCTCGACCCGTGACGACCTCCGCACCCGCCGCGAGCAGCGGGCCGAGGCCCGTCGGCTGCAGCGCGAGCTCGCGGCCTACAGCTCCCCGTCCGACCGCGCCGAGCTCGACGCGATCCTCTCGCGCCACCCGGCCGACGTCGTCGCCCCCCTCGAGGACATGATCAACCGCAACCGCGCCGCCTGAGCGACCCGCACCACCCGCACCACCCGCACCACCGTGGCCGTACCGACGGCCCGGACGTCAGGTCGGTCCCGCGAGCTCCTGACGCAGCACCCGGCGCAGGATCTTGCCCGAGGCCGACTTCGGGATCGCCTCCACCACGATCAGCCGGTGCAGGTGCTTGTACGTCGCCGTCCGCTCCGCGACGAACGCCATCACGTCCTCGGCCGTGGCCTCCGCCCCTGGCTTGAGCACGACGTGACCGACGGGCAGCTCCCCGGCCTGGGCGTCCACCACCCCCACCACGGCGGCGTCCGCGACGTCGGGGTGGGTGAGCAGCAGAGCCTCCAGCTCCGCCGGCGCCACCTGGAACCCCTTGACCTTGATCAGCTCCTTGAGCCGGTCGACCACGAACAGGTAGCCGTCGGCGTCCACGTGCCCGATGTCCCCGGTCCGCAGCCAGCCGTCGGCGTCCAGGGTGGCCGCGGTCGCCTCGGCGTTGCCCAGGTAGCCGGCCATCACCTGCGGACCGCGTACCCAGAGCTCGCCGTCGGCGTCCACGCCCAGGTCCTCACCCGTCGCGGGGTCGACGACGCGGTGCTCCGTGCTCGCGACGGCCACGCCGACGGACCCGGCGCGGTACTGCCCCGGCCGGGTGAAGTGCGAGACCGGTGACATCTCGGTCATGCCGTAGCCCTGCACGATCTCGACCCCCAGCCGGGCTGAGGCCTCGGCCGCGAGCTCGGCCGACAGCGGCGCCGCCCCGGAGACCACCTGCACCAGGGCGGACAGGTCCACCCCGTCCACCGCGGGGTGCTTGGCCAGCGCGACCACGATGGGCGGGGCCACGAACGACCTCGTCACCCCGTGGTCGGCGTGCAGCTGCAGGAACTGCTGCAGGTCGAAGCGCGGCATCGTGACGATGGTCGCCCCCGCCACCAGACCGACGTTCATGACGACGTTCATGCCGTAGATGTGGAAGAACGGCAGCACGCCCATGAACACCTCGCCCTCGCCGGTGCCCAGGATGTCGGCGGTCTGCGCGACGTTGGCGACCAGGTTGCGGTGGGTGAGCAGGACACCCTTGGGCAGGCCCTGGGTGCCCGAGGAGTACGGCAGGGCCACCACGGCGTCGGTCCCGACGGGCACCTGCTGTGCCAGCGGCGGACCCATGAGCGAGGCCAGCGGGACGGCGGCGCTCCCGTCGGGGACCTCGCCCATGACCACGACCTGCTCGACCGCCGTGCCCTCGGCCGCCGCGGTGGCCGTCGCGAGGAACGCCGGCACGGTCACGAGCAGCCGGGCTCCGGAGTCGCGCAGTTGCTGGCCGACCTCGTGCGCGGTGTACGTCGGGTTGATGGTCGAGATCGTCCCGCCGGCGAACGCCACGCCGTGGAACACCACGGCGTACTCGGGCAGGTTGGGGGCCATCAGCGCGACGGCGTCGCCCGGTGCGTGCCCGCGCGCGACCAGACCTCCGGCCAACGACCGGATGCCGGCGTCGAGGGCCCCGTAGGTGAGCACCCGGCCGGTCGGTCCGTCGACCAGCGCCGGCCGGTCCGCCATCTGGGAGGCTCGGCTCAGGACGTACGGCGTCAGCAGCTGGTCCGGGATCTCGATGTCCGTCACGGGCGTGGGCAGGCTCACTGGTGGGCTCCTCGTCGAGCGACCGCGTCCGCCGGCGTCCCCGGCGACCCGCCCATGTAACCCCACCGGCCGGGTCCGGCGCGACGGGGGTCGGCCCGGCGGGCCGCTTCCCGCGGCACGAGCCCGCTGCGCGCCCGAGCGGGCGACCCGCGGCCCGCGGTCGGCGCGCCCGGCGCCCGGGTGCCACCATGGCGCGGTGCCTGCCACTCACCTCGCCGTCGCCGACCGGTCGGTCCGCGGCGACGCCTGGGACGCCGCGGCCGTCGCCTACCGCTGGCAGGAACCGCTGGAGCGGCGCAGCCTGCGGGAGATGCTGACGGTGCTGGCGCCCCGGGCGGACGAGGTCGTCGTCGACCTGGGCGCCGGGGTCGGGCACGTGCCGCGGTTGCTGGAGCGTGGTCCGGGTGGCCGCACCGTGGCTCTGGAGCGCAGCCCGCAGATGCTGGCGGCCGGGGACTTCGCCGGGGCCGTACCGCTGCGCGCCGACGCCACCTCGCTGCCCCTGCCGGACGCCTCGGTCGACGTGGTGACCGCCGCCTGGGTGCTGCACGTCCTGGACCAGGAGCAGCGGGCAGCCGCCGTGGCCGAGGTCGCGCGGGTGCTGCGACCCGGGGGGCGCCTGGGGCTCGTCGTCCCCGCCGCCCCCGGCACCCGTGCGCAGGTCCTGCTGCGATCGGTCGCCCGCACGGCGGCGTCGGCCCGGGGGCTGGGCGCGTTCACGGTGCCCCAGGACCTGCCCGCCCTGCTCACCGACCACGGCCTGCAGGTGCGCCACCACCGCCGGACCCGCCGCGGCTACCTGGCCGACGTCGTCGTCTGCACCCGCGCGCACTCCCCCGCCGCGTCGGCCGGTCCGGGCAGCGCCGGGGCCCGGGCCGGGGCCGGGGCCGGGGCCGGGGCACGACCGTGAGGCCGGCCGTCGCGCGTGCCAGCGGTCCTGTCGACCCCGACGAGGCCTGGGACCGCTACGCCCGTCCGGAGCGCTGGTGCCAGTGGTCGCCCCAGGTGCGCGCGGTCGAGATGGACGCCGACGTCATCGTCGCCGGGTCGGCGGGCACCGTACGCACCCTGGGCGGGGCGCAGGTCCAGTTCGTGGTCCTCGACGTCGACCCGCGCGCCCGGTCCTGGAGCTGGCGGGTGCGGGTCGGCCCGGTCGGGATGGTGCTGGAGCACCACCTGCTGGCCCGCCCCGAGGGCGGCACCCGCGCCGAGGTCGTGATCCACGCCGCCTGGCCCGTGGCGCGGCTGTACCGGTTGCCCGCCACGGTCGCGCTGCACCGGCTGGTGCACTGAACCGGGCCTCAACGCACCCGCGTCGCCCAGAACGCGACGGCCGCGGCCGACGCGACGTTCAGCGAGTCCACGCCCCCGGCCATCGGGATCCGGACCACCCGGTCCACGGCGGCCACGGTGCCGGCCCGCAGCCCGTGCCCCTCGGTGCCCAGCACCCAGGCCAGCCGTTCCGGGACGGCCTCGGCGAACGCGTCGAGGTCCTCGGCCCGGTCGTCCAGGGCCAGCGCCGCCACCGCGAACCCGGCCTCGCGCAGGTCGTCCACCCCGCCCGGCCAGGGGTCGATCCGGGTCCACGGCACCTGGAACACCGTGCCCATCGACACCCGGACGCTGCGTCGGTACAGCGGGTCCGCGCAGCGCGGTGTGACCAGGACGGCCTCGACGCCCATGGCGGCGCAGCTGCGGAACACGGCCCCGACGTTGGTGTGGTCGACCACGTCCTCCAGCACGACCACCCGCCGGGCCCCGGCGACCACGTCGGCCAGCGGCGGCGGGACCGGACGGTGCATGGAGGCCAGGGCGCCCCGGTGCAGGTGGAACCCGGTGATCTGCTCCAGCAGCGGCTCCTCGGCCACCAGCACCGGCGCTCCCTGCTGCGCGGCGGCGTCCAGCAGGTCCCCGATCTCGGGCAGCCAGCGCGGTGCCACCAGGATCGAGCGCAGCCGGTGCCCCGCGGCCAGGGCCCGGCGGATCACCTGGGTGCTCTCGGCCATGAACAGGCCCTCGGCGGGCTCGCGGACGCTGCGGAGCCTGACGTCGGTCAGCTGGGTGTAGTCCCTCAGCCGGGGGTCGTCGGCGGAGCCCAGCACCTCCAGCGGGACGTCCTCGGTCACGGTCTCAGCCCGCCACGAGCGACACGATGGCCACCACCCCGACGACGACGATGACACCTCGTAGCAGCACCGGGGGCAGCCGGCGGCCGATGCGGGCGCCGACGAGCCCGCCGACGACGGCCCCCAGCGCGATGGCGGCCACGATCGGCCAGACCACCCGCTCGGGCGCGACCAGCACGAAGACGACCGCGGCGACGGCGTTGACCGAGCCCGACAGCAGGTTCTTGAGACCGTTCAGCCGCTGAAGGTCCTCGTCCAGCACCGCCCCGAGCGCGCCCATCAGCAGGACGCCCTGCGCGGCGCCGAAGTACCCGCCGTAGACGCCCGTCGCCGCCGTGATCGGCAGGGCTGCGGCGTAGCGGTCGTGGTGCCGGCCGCGCGCGTCGAGCGCAGCACCGTCAGCCGCGGCGGCCTCCCGTCGGCGACGCAGCGAGGCCTGCAGCCGCGGCTGCACCACGACCAGGACGAGCGCCACGGCGATCAGCACCGGGACCACCGCCTGGAACGCCGACTCCGGCAGGACCAGCAGCAGGACCGCGCCGACCAGGCCGCCGAGCAGGCTCGCGGGCAGGAGCCTGACGATCCTCCCCCGCTGACCGACCAGCTCCCGCCGGTAGCCCCAGGCGCCGGTGAACGACCCGGGCACCAGGCCCAGGTTGTTGGTTATGTTGGCCGTCAGCGGCGGCAGCCCGATGGCCAGCAGCAGCGGGAACGAGATCAGGGTGCCGCTGCCGACGATGGTGTTGATGGTGCCGGCGGCGACACCGGCCAGCGCGGCGATCAGCAGGTCGGGCACGTGCGGCGACGCTACTGCACCGGCGCAGCGGGGCGGAGCCACCGCCGGCCGGTCAGGCCCCGCGGTCGCCGTTCACCGACACGTCATCCCCGGGTCGCGACGACGACGTGCTGCGTTCAGCGGGACCCGACAGCGTCCCCGCAATGCCCCCGATCACCCACGCCCGCCCGCTGGCCTCCCGACGGACCCTGCTGAAAGGAGGTGCCGCCCTGCTGGGGTCCGCCGCGATCGTCGGTGCGTCCGCCTCGCCGGCCCTCGCCAACCGGGTGGTCGGGGACCCGTTCACCCTCGGTGTCGCCTCGGGGGACCCGGGGCCCGACCGGATGACGCTGTGGACCCGCCTGGCCCCCGAACCCCTGCAGCCCGACGGGGGGATGCCACCCCGAGACGTCTTCGTCGTCTGGCAGGTCTCCGCGGACGAGACGTTCGCCCGCTCGGTACGGTCCGGCTCCTTCCGCGCCACGGCGCAGGACGCGCACTCGGTCCACGTCGACGTCGACGGCCTCGAGCCCGACCGGGTCTACTTCTACCGCTTCCGCGCGGGTCGCTACGTGAGCCGCACCGGTCGCACCCGCACGTTCCCGGCGCCCGGGACGGCGGTGACCTCGATGCGCTTCGCCACGTTCTCGTGCCAGAACTTCCCGGCCGGTCACTTCGTCGCCTACCGGCACGCGGCCGAGCAGGACCTGGACGTGGTGCTGCACCTCGGTGACTACGTCTACGAGGGAGCCGGCGGGGCCAACCCGCCGGGCGGCCCCGCCCGGCGGCACGCGCCGTTCAGCACCGTCTTCGAGCTGGACGAGTACCGCCTGCGGCACGCCCAGTACCGCACCGATCCCGACCTGCAGGACGCCCACGCCATGGCCCCCTTCGTGGTCGTGCCGGACGACCACGAGGTCGTCAACAACCAGAACGTCAACACCGGTGCCACCCGGAAGGCCAACGGCTACCGCGCGTACTGGGAGCACATGCCGCTGCGGGCCTCGGCCCGCCCCCAGGGCCCGTCGATTCCGTTGTTCCGAAACCTGCAGTACGGCGACCTGGCGTCCTTCGACATGCTGGACACGCGCCAGTACCGGTCACCGCAGATCGGTGGGGCCACGTTCCGTCCCCTGCCGCCGGCCGCCTTCGACCCCTCGCGCACCATGCTCGGGGCGGAGCAGGAGCGATGGCTGTTCGACCGGCTCGCGGGCTCCGCGTCGGTGTGGAACGTCCTGGCGCAGCAGGTGTACCTGGCCGCCCTGGACGTGGACCCGGGCCCTGGTGAGAGCTACAACACCGACAAGTGGGACGCCTACCCGGTGGCTCGGGAACGGCTCACGCGCTTCCTGCACGAGGCGCAGGTCCGCAACCCCGTGGTCCTGGCCGGCGACGTGCACGCCGCCATGGTCAACGACATCACGCTGTCCTACGGCGACCAGCCGGTGGTGGCCACCGAGGTCCTCGGCAGCTCCGTGACGTCGGCGAAGGACAACAACGAGACGTTCGAGCTGGCGGTCCCGCAGAACCCCGAGATGAAGTTCTACAACGGTCGGCAACGGGGCTACCTGACGTGCGAGGTGAGCCGGGACGACTTCGTCGGCCACCTGTGGTTCGCCGACGACGTGACCGACCCGGACTCGGCGGTCCGGCTGCAGGCCTCCTACGCGGTGGAGGACGGCGTCAAGGGCGCCCAGGAGGCCTGACCGTCCTGAGCCGGTCCCCGAGGACGGGTCCGGCCGTCACCGCTCACGGCACCGCGTCGCCCCGCTCGGCCTCCTGGGCCAGCACGGCGTCGCGGTCCGTGAGCCGGTCCAGGCCCGACACGGCCCGCGAGGTCCGCGGGTTGCTGCCCAACCGGTCCCGGTGGCGGTCGACGAAGGCCCAGTACCCCGCGGTGAACGGGCAGGCGTCCTCGCCCACCCGCACCTTGGGGTCGTACACGCAGGGCCTGCAGTAGTCGCTCATCCTGTCGACGTAGGCCCCGCCCGCGATGTAGGGCTTCGTGGCCATCACCCCGCCGTCGGCGTGCAGCGCCATCCCGACGACGTTGGGCACCATCACCCAGTCGTAGCCGTCGACGAAGCTGCGGTGGAACCAGTCGGTCATGGCCTGGGGGTCGTAGCCGTGCTGCAGGGCCCAGTTGCCCAGCAGCATCAGCCGCGGGATGTGGTGGGCCCAGCCGTCCTCGCGCACCGACGCCAGCGTGTCGGACAGGCAGGCCGCCCGGACGGTGCCGTCGGCGTCCAGGTCGCGGAACCAGGCCGGCAGCGGGGACGTGGCCTGCAGGTCGTTGCGGTCGCGGTAGTCCTCGCCCTGCTGCCAGTACAGGTGCCAGACGTAGTCTCGCCAGCCCACCACCTGCCGGACGAAGCCCTCGACGCTGGCGAGCCGGGCGCCGTGGGCCAGGCGGGCCTCGGCGGCCCGGGCCACGTCGACGGGGTCGAGCAGACCCAGGTTGATCGGCACCGACAGCAGGGAGTGCGCCATCCAGCGGTCGCCGGACAGCATGGCGTCCTCGTAGCTGCCGAAGGCCTCGAGCCGGTGCTCCAGGAAGTGGTCGAGCGCGGCCCGCGCCTCGGTCGCCGTCACCGCGAACCGACGGGGACCGTCCTCGCCGAGGAACTCGACGCCGTCGGCGGCCATAGCGTCCAGGTCACGTCGGACCTGCTCGTCGATCTCGTCCTCCTCCGGCCACCACGGGTCGGCCAGGTCGACGGCGTCGGACAGCGTCTCGACCTTTCGCGGCGGACGCTCGCGGTTGTCCTCGTCGAAGGACCACTGCCCGCCGACCGGGGAGCCGTCCGGCTCCACGAGCAGGCCCAGGCGGGTCCGCTGACCGCGGTACCAGTCGTCCTGCAGCAGGCGTCGTCGACCGCGGTCCGCGACCCACCGGGCGAACTCGGCGTGGTCGGACGCGAACCCGCGGGCCCGGACGACCTGCACCGACCCGGCGCCGGGTCCGACGCCACCGTCGGCGAGGCGGCGGACCAGCCGACGGGCTCCCCAGGTGGTGGGGTCGACCACCGAGACGGGTCGGTCGGGACCGATACCCGCCTGCGCGAGCCCGTCGACGTAGCTGTCGGCGGTGACGTAGCGGGCCCGGCGGCCCAGCTCGGCCGCGCGGTGCCGCATCGCCGACAGGACGAGGTGCGCCTTGCGACGGTGGAAGACCCGGCGCCGGAACACACCGGTGGACTCGACCAGGAGCACGCCGTCGTCGGCGTCGTCCAGGAAGTGCTCGCCCAGCTGGTCGGCGAAGCACCAACGGATCGTGCCGGGCGCCCCCTGAGGCAGGTCGAGACCCAGCAGCGGGTCGACGTCCGCGCCGGGACGACCAGCCGGGTCGTCGGAGCCGCTCAGCTGGGGGAACCGCCGGTCGGAGGGGTGCCGCCCGGGCCCTGCGGGTAACCCTGCTGCGGGTCCTCGGGCAGGGCCGGCGGGGACTGCGGCGCGGGGGCCTGCTGCGTGTCCGGCACCTGCTGCGGGGCTGCGGGGCCCGACGCGGACGGGGCGTCGGCGGCAGGACGGGCCCGACGGGCAGTGGACTTCTCCTCGGCCAGGCGGGCCTCCCGGGAGGCGTCGGCGGCCTCGGCCTTGGCCCGCTCGAGGGCGACCTGCGGGTCCTCCAGCTCGGGCACGTCCAGGTCGTCGTCGACCGAGCTGCCGACGGTGGGCGTGCCCATGAACCCGCCGATGTCCTCGGCGTCGCCACCGAGGGCCCGTCCGATGCCGCTCAGCGCCCCGGTCAGCTCGCTGGGGATGATCCACATCTTGTTGGACTGGCCGCGGGCGATCTGGGGCAGCATCTGCAGGTACTGGTAGGCGAGCAGCTTGTCGTCCGGGTTGCCCTCGTGGATGGCCTCGAACACCTGCAGGATGGCGCGGCTCTCACCCTGTGCCTTGAGGATCGCGGACTGGGCCTGGCCCTCGGCGGTGAGGATGGCCGACTGCTTCTCGCCCTCGGCGGTGAGGATCGCCGACTGCTTGACGCCCTCGGCGGTGAGGATCGTGGCGCGGCGGTCGCGCTCGGCCCGCATCTGCTTCTCCATCGAGTCCTGCACGCTGGCGGGCGGGTCGATGGCCTTGAGCTCGACGCGGTTGACGCGGATGCCCCACTTGCCGGTCGCCTCGTCGAGGACACCGCGCAGCTGGCCGTTGATCTGGTCGCGGCTGGTGAGGGTCTGCTCCAGGTCGAGCGAACCGATGACGTTCCTCAGGGTAGTGACCGTCAGCTGCTCGATGCCCTGGATGAAGTTGGCGATCTCGTAGGTCGCGGACTTGGCGTCGTTGACCTGGAAGTAGATGACCGTGTCGATGCTCACGACCAGGTTGTCGGAGGTGATCACGGGCTGCGGCGGGAAGCTGACGACCTGCTCGCGCAGGTCGACGGTGGCCCGGGGGCGGTCGATGAACGGGACCAGGAAGTGCAACCCGGCGCCCAGGGTCTTCTGGTACTTGCCGAGGCGCTCGATGATCACCTCGGTCGCCTGCTGGACGATCCGGACGGCCCGGATCACGGTGACCGCCGCGACGACGATCAGCAGGATCAGGACGATCGTGGTCAGTACCTGGGTGAATCCCACGCTCATTGCTCCATCGGTGGTGGTGTCCGGCCCGGCTCGTCACCGGTACCTGGGTGCTGCTGCTCGGCGTCCTGCTGGTTCGGGCCCTGCCCGACCGGGTCCACGCGCTGGTCCGCGGGCTGCTCGGCCCGGACGAGAGCCGTGGCGCCCTCGATCTTGACCACCACGACGTCGACGTCGGCGTCGATGCGCGTCCCCCGGTCCGCGGTGCGGGCGGTCCAGGTCTCCCCGCTCAGCTTGACCTGACCGCCACGGTCGTCGACCGGCGTCAGGGTGAGGGCGGTGCGCCCGGCCAGGGCGTCGACGTTGGTGGGCACGTCGGGGTTCGACCGCATCGCCCAGCGCTTGAGGTAGGGCCGGACCACGACCAGGCCGATCAGGCTGACCCCGGTGAAGACGAAGGCCTGGACGGTGAACGAGAACCCGAACGCCGCAGCCAGGGCCGCGGCGAGCGCGCCGCCCACCAGCATGGAGAAGACGAAGTCCAGCGCCGTGAGCTCCAGCAGGCCCAGGATCAGCGCACCGGCCACCCAGAGCAGCCACTGCGACTCCCTCAGGAAGTCCTGCACGGCGCTCCCCCCTCCCTCAGCGAACCGCTCGCGCGGCCCAGCGCCCGTCCTCGACCGTGAGGTCCAGGGCGATCCCGAAGGTATCCGACAAGGCCGTCGCCGTCAGCACGAGCTCGAGCGGGCCCGCTGTGACGACCTCGCCGCCGCGCAGCAGCAGGACGTGGTCGAAGCCGGGCGGGATCTCCTCGACGTGGTGCGTGACGAGCACCGTGGTGGGGGCCGCCGCGTCGCGGGCCAGCGCCGACAGGCCCGACACCAGGTCCTCGCGGCCCCGCAGGTCGAGCCCGGCGGCCGGCTCGTCGAGCAGCAGCAGCTCCGGGTCGGTCATCACGGCGCGGGCCACCAGCACGCGCTTTCGCTCGCCCTCGGACAGGGTGCCGAAGGTGCGTCCGCCCAGCCCGGCCACGCCGAAGGCGGCCAGCAGGGCGTCGGCCCGGTCGACGTCGACCTGCTCGTAGTCCTCGCGGAAGCGGCCGAGCACGCCGTGGGCCGCGGTCAGCACGACGTCACGCACCCGTTCGCGCCCCGGGACCTGGGCGGCCAGCGAGGCGCTGCTCAGCCCGATCCGCGGACGGAGGTCGAAGACGTCGGTCTCTCCCAGGGTCTCCCCGAGGATCGTGGCCCGGCCCTCGCTGGGGAACGTCCTGGCGGACATCACGTCGAACAGCGTCGTCTTGCCGGCCCCGTTGGGCCCCAGCACGACCCAGCGCTCACCCTCGCTGACCGTCAGGTCGACGTCGCGCAGCAGGTGGGTGCCGCTGCGGACGACCCCGAGAGCATCACAGTCGACGACGGCCTCGGGCATGCGGGCAACCGTAGCGGGGCGCCTACCCTGCTCGCGTGACCATCCCCCGCTCGGCGTTGCTCGCCGCCTGGGCCGGCGCCGTGGCGGCCGGTCGGGCCCGTGTCGGCGACGCCCTCGACGCCGTCGCCGGTGACGACGAGCCCCACCAGGTCGAGCCCGCACCCGGCTTCACCGCCCCCACGTCGCTGCCGGTGCCGGACCCCGGCTACCTGTCGGACCTGCTCGTGCTCCTGGCCGCGGCCGGCGAGCGCGCCCCGGTCGGGGTGCGCTGCGTCCTGCCGGTCCCCGGCGACGTGCTCGGGGTGCCCGGGCCCGCCGAGCTGCAGGCCGCGGCCCTGGCCGCCGGGGAGTGCGTGGTGGTCGACGGCCTGCCCGGTGGCGACGGGTCGCTGGCGCTGGTGCCGGAGGTCGAGGAGTTCGGACCGGTCGACGACGTCGGCGTGCACGTGCGGTGGCAGGCGCACCGGGCGGTGCCGGTGCTCGGCACCCCGCTGGCGACCAGCGTCGCCGAGGCGGACATGGCGTTCCGGCTCGCCCTGGCCGAGGCCACGACCGCGCTGGAGGGCCTCGACCTGCAAAGCTGGCGGCCCGACGCCACGGCGGGGCTGCGGCGCGGTCGCGACGACGACGGGCAGCCGCTGCCCCCGACGCTCGGCCCCCGCTCGCTGCGCCTGCTGACGCGGGCCGAACGCGTGCTGGCCATCGTCGAGGCGGCCGAGGCCGACCACGGCGGCGTCGTCACCGGTTGGGAGGCCGGACGGCGGAGCGCCTCGCTGGTGGAGCTGTCCCGGGCGACCCGGGCCGCCGTGGTCGCCGCGGTCAGCCTGCCCGGGTAGCCGAGCCGGTCCGACGGGCCGCGCGGTGCCTCAGACCAGCGCGGCCCGCTCCGCCCGCACCGCGTCCACGACCTCCGCCAGCACGCGCTCGGACTCGGCGTGGGCGACCTGGCAGGTGCCCGCCGCCTGGTGCCCGCCGCCGCCGTAGGACAGCGCCACCGCGCCGACGTCCACCGGCGAGGTCCGGTCGATGATGGACTTGCCGATGGCCAGCACGGTGTTCTGCCTGCCCTTGCCCCACAGCACGTGCACGGATACCCGGACCTGCGGGAACAGCGCGTAGACCATGAACCGGTTGCCGGCGTGGATGACCCCCTCCTCGCGCAGGTCGACGACCGCGACGTCGCCGTGCACGGTCGTCACCCGCCGCAGCTGCTCGACGAACAAGGACTCCTGCGCCCGGTAGAGCTCGGCGCGCTCGGCCACGTCCGGCAGGGCCAGGATCTCCTCGACGTCCTGGTGCTCGGTGCACCAGTCGATGAGCTGCATCATCAGCGCGTAGTTGCTGATCCGGAAGTCCCGGAACCGGCCCAGGCCCGTGCGGCTGTCCATCAGGAAGTTGAGCAGGGTCCAGCCCTGCGGGTGCAGCACGTCGTCCAGGTCGTACTGCGCGGAGTCGGCCTGGTCGACGGCCCGCATCAGCCCGTACGACACGTGCGGGAAGCGCTCGGGCCCGCCGTAGTGGTCGAACACCACGCGGGCCGCCGACGGGGCGGAGGCGATGATGACGTGGTTGTCCGCCGTCCCGCCCGTGCGCAGCTCCTCGGAGTGGTGGTGGTCGAAGACCAGGTGGGCCGCCGGCGCGTAGGGCAGGTTGGTGAGGATGTCGCCGGGACCCACCTCGACCAGGCCGTCCTGGACGTCCTTGGGGTGGACGAACAGCACGTCGTCGATCAGGTCGAGCTGGCGCAGCAGGACGGCGCACACCAGGCCGTCGAAGTCGCTTCGGGTGACGAGTCGGTAGCGCACGGTGGTCCTGTCCGTCGGGTCGCGTCCCGGCGGGCACCGGGTCGTGACGCACCATCGGCCGCCCGGGCCGCCCGCTTGAGCCCCCGGACGGGGGACCTGACGGCGCTGCCGCCGGTCGGTCGCCCGACGACGTCCCGCCTCGTCGTAGGCACGGGCTCTCGCCGGGTCGGCGACCGCACCAGGGTCGCGACAGGTCCGGGCTCCATCCGGCTCAAGGCGACCGCGATCTCGACCGACCAAGAAGCATGGACCTCCCGTGCCTGCCGGGCCCTCTCCGCCGCCCGGGCACCCTGCACGCGCACCCGGGTGAGAGGTGACGCCCGAGGGGGTCCTGGCCGTCCGCCTCGCCCTGCGCACCGTCGTGCTGCTGAGCGTGCTGCTCGTGCTGGTCGCGGTCGCCTCGCGCTGGTGGCGGACCCGCGAGGCGCCGACCGGATGGGTCCTGCTGATGTTCGGCTGCCTCGGCTGGCTCCTCGTCGCGTCGCTGCTGCCGCCGGTGGACGGGACCGTCCTCGGTGCCCTGCTGAGCCGGTCGATCCTGCTCACGCTCGTCCTGGTGCCGCACATGCTGCTGCGCTACGTGCACTCCCTCGGCGCCGTGGGACGCCGCAGCCTGCTCGTCGGCACAGCCCTGACGGCGGTGGCGGTGGCAGGGTCGCTGCTGCTCCCTTCGATGCCGCCGGACGGGGCCCCGCGCCCGGCCTGGCTGTGGGGGTACCTCACCGCGATGCTGCTCGGCTGGGTCGTCCAGTCCGTGCTCGCCGCCCGGGGGCTCGTGCTGGCCGCCCGCCACCAGACGACCGTGGTGCGCCGCCGGCTCCACCTGCTGGGCGCCGGCAGCATCACCCTGGTCGTGGCCCTGCTGCTGCTCGTGCTCGTCAGGCCCGGTGGCGAACCCGTCTCGTCGGCGTCCGCCCTGGTGGTGCCGTTCATCGGCCTCCTGGGGGTGGGGATGTTCGTCCTGTCGTTCCTGCTGCCCGGCTGGTTGCGCACGCTGTGGGTCCAGGGTGCCCTCGACGGTCTCGGGGGCGCCCAGATCGCGTTGCTGTCGGCCGAGAACCCCCGGCAGGTGGCCGAGATCCTCGTCCCGCAGCTCCCGGAGATCCTCGGCGGCGGCGAGGCGGTCATGCTCGACGTGGACGGGCAGCCGTTGAGCGCCACGGACATGTCCGCGGTCGACCTGGCCGCCCTGGTGACGCTCCCCCGGGCGGCCAGCCTGATCGGCGCGCACGCCGAGATGGTCCGGCCCGGGCTGCTCGGGCTCGGCATGGCCCGTGGCTGGCTGGCCGTGCGGACGAACCCCTTCTCCGTCCCGTTCACGACGAGCGACATCGGGCTCTTCGCCCACGTCGCCTTCCTGGCCGACGTGACCATGGAGCGGATCGAGCGCGCGGAGCTCCAGGACGCCGCCCGGCTCCAGCTCGAGCGCTCGGTGGGCGAGCTGCGCACGTCGCGCGAGGAGCTCGAGGTGGCCCGGGACGAGGCGTTGGAGGCGAACCGGCTCAAGTCGGAGTTCCTCGCGAACATGAGCCACGAGATCCGGACGCCGATGAACGGTGTCATCGGGATGACCGCGCTGCTGCTCGACACCGACCTCGACGCCGAGCAGCACGACTACGCCGACACGGTGAGGTTCTCGGCGGAGGCGCTGCTCACCGTGATCGACGACATCCTCGACTTCTCCAAGATCGAGGCCGGCATGCTCGAGGTGGAGGAGATAGACCACGACCTGGTCGCGGTCGTCGAGGAGGCGGCCGGGCTGCTCGCCGGACCGGCCGAGGCCAAGGGACTGTCGATGCGCTGTTCCATCGATCCGCAGCTCCCGCCGGTGCTGCGGGGTGACCCGGGCCGCATCCGCCAGATCCTGGTCAACCTGCTCGGCAACGCGGTGAAGTTCACCCAGGTCGGTGAGGTGGGGGTCGACGTCCGGGTGCTCCCGTCGGCGGCCGACCGCACCGAGGTGGAGCTCACCGTGCACGACACCGGCATCGGCATCGAGCCGGAGCAGCTCGACCGGTTGTTCGAGGGCTTCACCCAGGCCGACACCTCGACGACCCGACGCTTCGGCGGCACCGGTCTCGGGCTGAGCATCAGCCGTCAGCTCACGGAGCTGATGGGCGGCACGCTGACGGTGCGGAGCAGGCCGTCCGTGGGCAGCACGTTCACGGCGCGTCTGACGTTCGCGCGCTCCTCCGCGGTGCCGGCCGGGGGGTCGGCCCTGGCCGGCGGCCGCGTCCTGGTGATCCACGACGGGCCCTCGGGCGCGCGGGGGCTACCGGCCCTGCTCGGCCGGATCGGGCTGGACGCCGCGCCGGCGTCCGGCGCGACCGAAGGGGCGCTCCTGCTGCGCGAGGCGATCGCCGCGGGCCACCCGTACGACGCCGTGCTCGTCGACCTCGCCGCCGACGACGACGGCCTGGCGGCGGTTGCCGCCCTGCATGCTGACGTCGCGCTCGCGTCCGCCGCGGTCCTGCTGGTGACCACTGCCCACCGCCCGGCCGGGGGTGGCGAGCTGGACGGACGCGTCGCCGAGGGCATCCACGGCTACCTGACCCGTCCGGTCCGGATGCGGCAGCTGCAGCCGGTGCTGCTCTCGGTGCTCGGCCGGGCCACCGAGCCCCGCGAGCCCGCTCGCGAGGCCCCACCGAGCCGCGACGACGTCCACCTGCTCCTGGCCGAGGACAACCCCGTCAACCGCACGGTCGTGGTGCACACCCTGCGCCGGCTGGGGTACGAGGTGCAGGTCGTGACCAACGGCGAGGAGGCGTTGTCCGCGATGGCCGCGCAGCCCTTCGACATGGTGCTGATGGACTGCCAGATGCCGGTCCGGGACGGGTACTCCGCCACGCGCGAGCTGCGCCGGCGAGAAGGTGACGCCCGGCACACCCCGATCGTCGCCCTGACCGCCGCGGCGATGACCGCGGACCGCGACCGGTGCGTGGCCGCCGGCATGGACGACTACCTGACCAAGCCGGTGCGCGCAAACGAGCTGGACGCGGCGCTGCAGCGGTGGCTGCCGGCCCCGCGGGCTGCCGCCGGCGTCGACGCGACGACCGGTCCCTCGCCGCAGCCGGAACAGTCGCGCCCGGCGACACCCCTGGCCCCGGCGGGCTGAGGCCGCGGCCTGAGCACGTGACCCGGCCCAGCCCCGTCAGCGTCCCTTCGCCAGCGCCCGCTCGTACACCGCGAGGGTGCGCTGGGCCACCGTCGTCCAGGAGAACTCCTCGGTCGCCCGGTGACGTCCCGCCTCGCCGTAGGCCCGCGCGCGGGCGGGGTCGCTGACGGCCTCGCGCAGCGTCGCGGCGAGGTCGCCGACGTAGCGGTCGGGGTCCACGGGCGTCCCCGTGCCGTCGCCGAGCTGCTCGATCGGGACCAGCCACCCGGTGACCTCGTGCTGGACGACCTCGGGGATGCCACCGGTCGCGGTGCCCACCACCGCGGCCCCGCAGGCCATCGCCTCGAGGTTGACGATGCCGAGCGGCTCGTAGACCGACGGGCAGACGAACACCGTGGCGTGGCTGAGCACCTGGCAGACCTGGGCCCGCGGCAGCATGTCCTCGACCCAGACCACGCCGTCACGGCCGGCGCGCAGGTCCGCGACGAGCTGCTTGACCTCCGCCATGATCTCCGGCGTGTCGGGCGCCCCGGCGAGCAGGACGACCTGGACCTCCGGGGGCAGCGCCGCGCACGCCCGCAGCAGGTAGGGCAGCCCCTTCTGACGGGTGATCCGGCCGACGAACACCACGGCCGGACGGCCGGGGTCGATCCCCAGCCGGGTGACGACGTCGGTCCCCTCGTCGCGCACCCAGTCCGCGGTGTCGATGCCGTTGTGCACGACCTCGACCGCCTCCGGGTCGAGGAACTCGTAGCTGCGCAGGATGTCGTCGCGCATCGCACCGCTCACGGCGATGATCCGGGCGGCGTCCCGGTAGCTGGACGACTCCGCCCAGCTCGACACCTTGTACCCGCCGCCGAGCTGCTCGGCCTTCCACGGGCGCAGCGGCTCCAGGCTGTGGGCCGTGATGACGTGCGGCGCACCGGTCAGCTTGGACGCCAGGTCCCCGGCCAGGTTGGCGTACCAGGTGTGCGAGTGCAGAACGTCGGGCGCCGGTTCCTCCTGCGCCAGGGCCGCCGCGATGCGCAGGTCCACCCCGAGCGTCCGCAGCGCGGCGTTGGCGCCGGCCAGATCGGCGGGCTCGGTGTGCCCGTGCACCCCCGGCGCCTCCTCCGGCTCGCCGAACGCGTGGACGGACACGTCGACGCCCGAGGCCCGCAGCGCCCGGGTGAGCTCCACGGCGTGCACCCCGGCACCGCCGTAGACCGCCGGTGGCCACTCCTTCGTGATCACTGTGATCTTCACTCGGCACACGCTAGGGCAGGCCACTAGGGTCGGGCCATGCCACGACGGACCGGTGCAAAGGTGCTCGCGATCGTCCTCGCCGGCGGAGAGGGAAAGCGGCTGATGCCGCTGACCGCCGACCGGGCCAAGCCAGCGGTGCCCTTCGCGGGCAACTACCGCCTCATCGACTTCGCGCTGTCGAACGTCGTCAACTCCGGCTACCGCAAGGTGGTCGTCCTCACCCAGTACAAGTCGCACTCCCTGGACCGCCACATCGCCCAGACCTGGCGGTTGACGACGCTGTTCGGCAACTACGTGGCGCCCGTCCCGGCTCAGCAGCGGATGGGCAAGCACTGGTACCTGGGCAGCGCGGACGCCATCCTGCAGAGCCTCAACCTGGTGCGCGACGAGCGCCCCGACTACGTCGTCGTGGCCGGCTCGGACAACGTGTTCCGGATGGACTTCTCGCAGATGCTCGACGCCCACATCGACACGGGCGTCGGCTGCACGGTGGCCGCCATCCGTCAGCCGCTCGGCCTGGCCGACCAGTTCGGCGTCATCGAGAACACCCCCGAGCGACCGGACCGGATCGCCCGCTGGCGCGAGAAGCCCACCGACGCCGTCGGCCTGGCCGACTCCCCCGACGAGGTCCTGGCCTCGATGGGCAACTACATCTTCACCACCAAGGCGCTGATCGACGCCGTCACCGCCGACGCCGACGTCGAGGGCAGCAAGCACGACATGGGCGGTGACATCGTGCCCCGCTTCGTCGACGCCGACGACTGCGGCGTGTACGACTTCATCCGCAACGACGTGCCGGGCTCCACCGACCGGGACCGGGACTACTGGCGCGACGTGGGCTCCATCGACGCCTACTACGAGGCGCACATGGACCTGATCTCGGTCCACCCGGTCTTCAACCTCTACAACTACGACTGGCCGATCATCACGGCGCAGACCTACTACCCGCCGGCCAAGTTCGTGCACGGCTGGCAGGGCCGGATCGGGCACGCCGTGAACTCCATCGTCAGCCCCGGGTCCGTGGTGTCGGGGGCGTTCGTCGAGAACTCCGTGCTGAGCCCCAACGTGTACGTCCACTCCTGGGCCACCCTCAGCGACTCCGTGGTGATGGACAACGTCGAGATCGGCCGGCACGCCGTCGTCCGCCGGGCGATCATCGACAAGGACTGCGTGATCGGCGAGGGGGTCCGGATCGGTATCGACGCCGAGGAGGACCGGGCGCGCGGCCTGGTCGTCACCGACTCCGGCCTGACGATCCTGCCCAAGGGAATGGTCCTGGAACGGTGAGCGTCGCCGACCCGGGCCGCGAGCCCGACCACGACGGCTCGCGCGCCGCACAGGGCCGCCCGGTCCGCGTGGGCGTGCAGCTGCAGCCCCAGCACGCCACCTACGACCAGATCCGCCGCGCCGTGGACGAGGTCGAGGCCGCCGGGGTCGACGTCATCTTCAACTGGGACCACTTCTTCCCGCTGTACGGCGAGCCCGACGGCGAGCACTTCGAGTGCTGGACCATGCTCGGCGCCTGGGCGGAGCAGACCGAGCGGGCCGAGATCGGCGCCCTGGTCACCTGCAACAGCTACCGCAACCCCGAGCTGCTGGCCGACATGGCCCGCACCGTCGACCACATCAGCGGCGGCCGCCTGGTCCTGGGCATCGGCGCCGGCTGGTTCGAGCGGGACTACACCGAGTACGGCTACGAGTTCGGCACCGCCGGCGAGCGGCTGGCCTCGCTCGCCGACGCGCTGCCGCGGATCGAGGCCCGCTGGTCGGTCCTCAACCCGGCGCCCACCCGCAAGATCCCCGTCCTGGTGGGCGGGGGCGGGGAGAAGAAGACCCTGCGGATGACGGCGCGGCACGCCGACATCTGGCACGGCTTCGGCGACGCGGACGTCATCTCCCGCAAGCACCGCGTGCTCGACGAGTGGTGCGACTCCGAGGAGCGGGAGCCCTCGGCCATCGAGCGCTCCGCCGGGGTCGAGGGCGAGCCCGACGAGCGGGCCGAGCGGATGCTGGCCCTGGGGACACGCCTGTTCACGACCAGCGCGGGCGGGCCGGACTTCGACCTGACCACGGCGAGGAAGTGGCTGCGCTGGCGGGACGAGGTCAACGAGCGGGACGGCCTCGGTCGCTGAGGTCCCACGCCCCTAGGCTGCCCGCGTGAGCAGCGGCCACGCACCCACCACGCTCCTGGTCACGGTGACCGGTCGGGACCGCCCGGGCGTGACGGCGGCGCTGTTCGCCGCCGCCACCGCCCCCGGCGTCGACGTCCTGGACGTCGAGCAGGTGGTGGTGCGCGGCCACCTGACGCTGGGCTTCCTGCTCGGCACGGCGTCGGGCGCGCCCGCGGTCCAGGACGGGCTGCGGGCCCGCCTCGAGGTCGCCGCCCAGGAGCTCGAGGTGACCGTCACGACCGAGCCCGGCACCGGTGAGACGCCCGCGCTGGGCGGGGCCCGGCTGCACGTCACGATGCTGGGCCGACCGCTGTCACCGGACGCGGTCCGGGCGGTGACGGGTGAGCTGGCGGACCGGGGCGCCAACGTCGACCGGATCCGGCGGCTGGCCTCGGACCCGGTCACCGCGCTCGAGCTCGACGTCTCCGGGGTGCCGGACCTGGCCGAGCTGCGCCGGGACCTGACCCGGGCCGCCGTCGGGCACGGGGCCGACGTCGCGGTGTCGCCGGCCGGCATAGTGCGCCACGGCCGACGGCTGGTGGTGATGGACGTCGACTCGACCCTGATCCAGGACGAGGTGATCGAGCTGCTGGCGGCCGAGGCCGGCCGCGAGGCGGAGGTGGCCGCCGTGACCGAGCGGGCGATGCGAGGCGAGCTGGACTTCGCCGAGTCGCTGCACGAGCGCGTCGCCGCCCTGGCGGGGCTGCCGGTGTCGGCGTTCACCGCGGTCCAGGGCCGGGTCCGGCTCACCCCGGGTGCCCGGACCCTGGTGCGCACGCTGCACGAGCTCGGGTTCACCGTGGCGCTGGTGTCGGGCGGGTTCATGGAGGTCGTCGGCCCCCTGGCCCGGTCGCTCGGCATCGTCAACGCCCGCGCCAACCGGCTCGAGGTGAGCGGCGGCACGCTCACGGGTCGGGTCCTGGGCACCGTCATGGACCGGCCGGGCAAGGCCGCCGCGCTGCGTGACTTCGCGCGGGTCGAAGGTCTGCCGATGAGCCGGACCGTCGCCATCGGCGACGGCGCCAACGACCTGGACATGCTGGGCGCCGCCGGCCTCGGCATCGCCTTCAACGCCAAGCCGGTCGTGCGGGAGCAGGCCGACGCGTCCCTGACCGGGCCCTACCTGGACTCGGTCCTGTACCTGCTCGGCCTGTCCGCCGACGAGATCGCCGACGCCCACACGGCCTGAGCGGCCTGGGCTCAGGTGCGGGGGACGACCACGCGGGACAGGACCAGGCTCTCCAGCGCGGTGTCGGACCACTCGGCGCGCTGGCGCATGACCACGACGCCTGCGGTCGGGAACCGGTCCCCGAGGCCGGCCAGCTCCTGCGGGTCGGAGGTGTCGGCGTCGGCCAGGGTGCGGGCCAGCGTGGACAGCCCCGGCTCGTGCCCGAACACCGCCACGGTGTGCGCGTCGCCGCCGCGCTCCCGGATCAGCTCCAGCACGGTGTCGGCGTCGGCGTTGTAGAGCCGTCGCTCGACGTGGACCTCGACGTCCGCGTCCGCCAGGGCCTTCGCGGCCAGGTCCCAGGTGGCCGACGCGCGGGTGGCGGTCGACACCAGGACCACGTCGGGGACGAAGCGCTCCTTGGCCAGCCACTCCCCCAGCGCGAGGGCGTCGCGCTCGCCCCGCTCGGTGAGCGGGCGGTCGTGGTCGGACACGCCGTCGGGGTACCCCGCCTTGGCGTGGCGGACGATCAGCAGCCGGCGTGAGCCCCGGCGGGCGGCCGCGGCCACCTCAGACGCCCATCGCGTGGACGCCGCCGTCGACGTGCACGATCTCGGCCGTCGTGGCGGGGAACCAGTCCGACAGCAGCACGCAGCACGCCCGTGCCGTCGGCTCCGGGTCGGACACGTCCCAGCCGAGCGGGGCGCGCTCGGCCCAGGTGGACTCCACGGCCTCCAGGCCCGGGATGGACGTCGCGGCGGTGGTGCGCAGCGGTCCGGCCGCGACCAGGTTGACGCGGATGCCGTCGGGACCGAGGTCGCGGGCCAGGTAGCGCGCCGTGGACTCGAAGGCCGCCTTGGCCACGCCCATCCAGTCGTAGACCGGCCAGGCGACGGTGGCGTCGAAGGTCAGGCCGACCACGCTCGAACCGCTGTGCAGCAGCGGACGCGCGGCCATGGTCAACGACTTGAGCGAGTAGGCCGACACGTGGACGGCCGTGGCGACGTCCTCCCACGGCGTGTGCAGGAAGTTGCCGCCCAGCGCCGTCTGCGGGGCGAAGCCGATGGAGTGGAGCACGCCGTCGAGGCCGTCGACGTGCTCTCCCACCCGCTCCGCCAGCGAGTCCAGGTGGTCGGTGTCGGTGACGTCGAGCTCCACCACCGGGGCCGGGGCCGGCAGCCGCCGGGCGATCGCCTGGGTGATCTTCATCATCCGGCCGAAGGACGACAGGACCACCGTGGCGCCCTCGTCCTGGGCCAGGCGGGCGACGTGGAACGCGATCGAGTTGTCCTTGAGGACACCGGTGACGAGCAGACGCTTGCCCTCGAGCAGACCCATCAGTGATTCCTTCCGTAGGCGCGCACGCGCGGTGTCAGTGACCCATGCCCAGGCCGCCGTCGACGGGCACCACTGCACCGCTGACGTAGCCTGCCTGCTCCGCGACCAGGAACGCCACGGCGGCGGCGACGTCGTCCACCGCGCCGAAGCGCCCCGCCGGGATGGCGGAGAGGTAGCGCTGGCTCGTGGCCTCGTCCAGCGCGGCCGTCATGTCCGTGTCGATGAACCCCGGCGCCACGACGTTGACCGTGATGCCGCGGGCGCCGAGCTCTCGGGTGACGGAGCGGGCCAGCCCGACCAGGCCGGCCTTGCTGGCGGCGTAGTTGGCCTGGCCCGGCCCGCCGTAGAGCCCCACGACGGAGCCGATGAGCACGACCCGGCCGTAGCGGGCCCGGATCATGCCCTTGCTGGCGCGCTTGAGCACCCGCCAGGCACCGCCCAGGTTGGTGTCGACCACGGAGCCGAAGTCGTCCTCCGACATCCGCATCAGCAGCTGGTCCGACGTGATGCCGGCGTTGGCCACCAGCACCTCGACCGGCCCGGCGGCCGCCTCGGCCTCGGTGAAGGCCGCGTCGACGGAGGCGGGGTCGGTGACGTCGCAGGCGACGACCCGCAGGTCGGCGGGGGCGTCGGGACCCAGCGCGCCGCTGCGCGAGGTCACCGTGACGTCGTAGCCCTGGGCGAGCAGGTGGGTCGCGACGCCGAGGCCGATCCCCCGGTTGCCGCCCGTGACGAGTGCATGACGGGACTGATCGGACATGCCGGTGACGCTAGCCGATCTGCGCGGGCGCTCGTCGCGCGTTGGTGGACGCGTCAACTACCGGGGCCCGTACCCGGCTAGGGTCGACGGGTGCGAGCCGTCGTCGTCCATGCCTTCGGCGGCCCCGAGGTGCTCGTCGTCCACGAGGTCCCCGACCCGCAGCCCGGACCGGGCGAGCTGCTGGTGCGGGTCGAGGTGAGCGGCGTCAACTACGCCGACACCCACGCGACCGAGAACACCTACCTGGCGCCGCAGCAGCTGCCCCTGGTGCCCGGGGCCGAGGTCGTCGGCCGGGTGGTCCGGACCGGTCCCGGGACGGACGAGTCCATGCTGGGCCGGCGCGTCGTCGCCCTGGTCCGCAACGGCGGGTACGCCGAGCTGGCCGTCGCCCCCGTGGCCACCACGGTCGAGATCGGTGAGGACCTGCCCGGCCCCGAGGCCTGCGCCCTGGTGCTGCAGGGCGTCACGGCCTGGCACCTGCTGCGCACCTCTACCCGGATGGCCACGGGAGAGAGCGTCGTGGTGCACAGCGCGGCCGGCGGCGTCGGGACGGTCGCCCTGCAGCTGGCCCAGCGCTGGAACGCCGGGCGGGTCATCGCGTCGGCGTCCACCCCGGCCAAGCGGGCCGTCGTCGCGGACCTGGGCGCCGACGTCGTGGTGGACGTCAACGCGGCCGCCGAGGCCGGCGGGGGTGGTGCGGTGCGCGACCTGCTGCTGTCCGCCAACGCGGGCACGGGCGTCGACGTGGTGCTGGAGATGACCGGCGGCGACGTCTTCAACGGCTCCTACCTGGCCCTGGCCCCGCTGGGGCGGCTCGTGGTGTTCGGGTTGGCCTCGCGCCGGGCGGGACGCAGCATCGCCCCGGTGGACCTGATGGCCTCCTCGCGCACCGTGGCGGGGTTCTGGCTGCAGCACGCCCTGGCCCGCGGCGGTCTGCGCTCGGCCATGACCGAGCTGCTGTCGATGACCCGGTCGGGGCTGCTGCGACCCGTCCTGGGCGGGGAGTACGCGCTGGACGACGCCGCGCAGGCGCACCGCGACCTTCGCTCGCGCAGCACGACCGGCAAGGTCGTCCTGCGCGCCTGACCCGGGACCCCGGGGCCACGGCCCGAGCGGCTACGGTCGGGCGGATGAGCAGCACCCACGGGGTCGACGCCGACTTCCTCGCCCTGCCCCTGGACGCCCTGGCCGACGCCGCCCTGCAGGTGGCCCGCGCGGCCGGGGCCGAGTACGCGGCCGTGCGGGTGCAGCGGGTCCGCGACGTGGTGGTCCGGGTCCGGGACCGGGCCGTGGAGGGCACCAGCGACGAGACCGACGCAGGCCTGAGCGTCCGGGTCGTGGTCGACGGCGCCTGGGGGTTCGCCGCGACCGGGGACCTCAGCACGACCTCCGCCGCCGCCACGGCTGCTCTGGCCGTGCGCTCCGCCGCCGTCGCCCGCCCGCTGGTGCGCCGACGGGTCGAGCTGGCCCCGGTGCCGGTGCAGCAGGGCACCTGGGTGTCCGGGTACGACACCGACCCGACCACGGTGCCCGCCGACGAGCAGGCCGCGCTGCTGCTGGGCTGGACCGGGCAGGTCCTGGACGCCGGCGCGACGCACGCCGACGCGTACGTGATGTCGGTCAAGGAGCAGAAGTTCTACGCCGACCTGGCCGGCAGCCGGACCGTGCAGCAGCGGGTCCGGATGCACCCGGAGGTGACGGCCGTCGTGGCCGCCGACGACGGCGACGTCGACACCGTCCGCAGCCTGGCCCCGCCCGTGGCCCGGGGCTGGGAGTACCTGGTCGGCCCAGGCACGCCCCTGGCCGCCGAGGTGCCCGGCCTGGCCGAGGCCGCCCGCGAGAAGCTCGCCGCCCCGTCGGTGGTCCCGGGCCGCTACGACCTGGTCATCGACCCGAGCCAGCTGTGGCTGACCATCCACGAGTCGGTCGCGCACGCGACCGAGCTCGACCGGGCGCTGGGCTACGAGGCCGCCTACGCCGGCACCTCGTTCGCCACCCCGGACCAGCTCGGCACGCGGCGCTACGGCAGCGAGCTCATGCACGTGACCGGCGACCGGACCGAGCCGCACGGGCTGTCCACGGTCGGCTGGGACGACGAGGGCGTCCCGGCCCAGCGCTGGGACATCGTCCGCGACGGCGTCCACGTCGGGTACCAGCTGGACCGGGCGATGGCGGCCGAGCGGGGCGAGACGTCCAACGGCTGCGCCTACGCCGACACCGCCGTCCACGCCCCGCTGCAGCGGATGCCCAACGTCAGCCTGGCCGCGGACCCCGACGGCCCCGACCTGGAGGGTCTGGTGGCCGGGGTCGAGGACGGCATCCTCGTCCTGGGCGACCGGTCGTGGTCGATCGACATGCAGCGCTTCAACTTCCAGTTCACCGGCCAGCAGTTCCACCGGATCAAGAACGGCCGCCTGGCCGGGATGCTCCGCGACGTGGCCTACCAGGGCAGCACGCCGCAGTTCTGGGCCGGGCTCAGCGCCGTCGGCGGCCCGTCGACGTGGTCGTTGCAGGGGGCGCTCAACTGCGGCAAGGGCCAGCCCGGCCAGGCCGCACCGGTCAGCCACGGCTGCCCCGCCGTCGTGGTGTCCCAGGTCGCGGTGCTCAACACCGAGGAGGAGGGCGCATGACGCCGGAGCAGGTGGTCGAGCAGGCGGTGGCCGCAGGACGCGCCGCGGGGGCGGACGACGTCGTGGTGGTCGTCGAGCGCCAGGACGCCACCAACCTGCGGTGGGCCGCGAACCAGCTGACCACCACGGGCACGACGAGCACCACGTCGGTCGGGGTCGTGGCGGTCCAGGACTCCGCGGACGGGCGCGCCTACGGCAGCCTCACCCGGCAGGTCGGGGACCCCGACGCCCTGCGCGCCCTGGTGGCCGACGCCGTGGCCGCCGCCCGCCGCTCGGGGCCGGCCGAGGACGCCGCCGTCCTGCCGACGGGTCCGGTGGCCGACGACTTCGCGGTCGAGCCGGAGCCCGCGTCGCCGGAGCGGCTGTCGGGCACCGCGGCCGCGCTCGGTCGGCTGTTCGACGCCTCGCAGGCGCAGGGGCAGGAGATGTTCGGGTTCGCCGAGCACGTGGTCTCGACCACGTGGACCGGGACGAGCACCGGCACCCGGCACCGTTCGGTCGAGCCGTACGGGACCGTCGAGCTCAACGGCAAGAGCCACGGCCGCAGCCGCTCCGCCTGGGCCGGGGCGGGCACCCGCGACTTCACCGACGTCGACGTCGACGCGCTGGCCGCCGAGGTGGTCCAGGGCCTGCGGTGGCAGGGGCGTCGGGTCGACGTCGGCCCCGGCCGGCACCGGGTCCTGCTGCCGCCGTCCGCGGTCGCGGACCTGATGGGCGAGTGGCTGTTCTCCGCCGACGCCCGCACGGCGTCGGAGGGCCGGGGCGTGTTCGCCCGTCCCGGCGGCGGGACCCGGGTCGGTGAGCGGCTGACCGACAGCCCGCTGACGGTGCGCGACGACCCCCACCACCCCGTGCTGGGGACCAGCGACCGGCTGTCCACCACCAGCACGGGCGCCCTGGCCAGCGTCTTCGACAACGGCCTGACGGTGCCCGGCACCCGGTACCTGGACGCCGGGGTGCTGCGGGCCCTGCCCGCCTCACGGCACACGGCCGCCCTGGCGGGGGTCCCGGTCGCGCCCTTCGCGGGCAACCTGCTGGTGGACGTGGCCGGGGGCTCGGGCGACGTCGCGGACCTGGTCGCGCGGATGGGGTCCGGGCTGCTGCTGACCTGCCTCTGGTACGTCCGCACGGTGGACGAGCAGACGATGCTGATGACGGGTCTGACCCGCGACGGCGTCTACGTCGTCCGGGACGGCGAGGTCGTCGGGGCCGCGGGCAACTTCCGGTTCAACGACTCCCCCGCCGCCCTGCTGGGGCGGGTGCTGGACGCCGGTGCCCCCACGGTGTGCCTGCCGCGTGAGCTGGGCGACTACCTGCCCCGCGCGGCCGCCCCGGCCCTGCTGGTGGACGACTTCCACCTGTCGTCGGCCAGCGAGGCGGCCTGACGTACCGTTGGGGGGTGGACAACGAGCCGCTCCAGCCGGACCCGGCCCCCCGGGTCATCGCGGTCGAACCGATCCAGCGGGTCACGAGCGCCCGGTCCTCGCACACCGAGGACGTCGGGCGCCGGATGCGCAACTACGCGTTCAGCATGGGCATCCGGACGCTGTGCGTGATCGGGTTCATCGTCGTCTTCCCGCACTGGGCCGCCTGGCTGTTCGTACCGGGGGCGGTGCTCCTGCCCTACGTCGCCGTGATCCTGGCCAACGCCGGACCCGAGAAGACGCTGCGCCAGGTCGCCCCGGTCCAGCCCCTGCCCCTGGACGTCCAGGCCCTGCCCCCGCGTCGCGACGACGCCGCCTGAGCGTGCCCGGTCCCCCGCTCCCTGACGGCGCCACCGCGCCGGAGGCGGTCCGCTGCAGCGCCAAGGGCTGCCCCGGCGACGCCGTCTGGGCGCTGCGCTGGAACAACCCGAAGCTCCACACCCCGGAACGCCGCAAGCTGTGGGCGGCCTGCGACTCCCACCGGGAGCACCTGTCGCAGTTCCTCGACGTGCGCGGGTTCCTGCGCGACGTCGTCCCCCTGGCCGAGGCGGAGCCCGACCCCGGGCCGACGTCGCCCGCGGGCCCCGTCACGGACGGCTCCGGGCCGTGACGTCGACCGGGAGCCCGTCCCGCACGACGACCGCGGCCCGCGTGCTGCGCGACCCGCGCTGGCTGGCCGGGCTGGCCGTGGCCGTGGTGTTCGCCCTGCTGTGCGTCTGGCTGGCGCAGTGGCAGCTGGACCGGAGGGTCGCCCGGGCCGAGCGCAACGCCGCCGTGCTCGAGAACTACGACTCCACCCCCGGGCGGTTCTCCGACGTGGTGCCGGACCTGGACGCACCGCTCGGCGTGGCCGGGGAGTGGCAGCCCGTGGCCCTGCGCGGCAGCTACGACCCGGACGGCACCGTGCTGGTGCGCAACCGGCCCCAGGGCGGTAGCAACGGCTACCTGGTCGCCACCCCCTTCGACGTGACCGACGCCGGTACGACGGCCACCCTCCTGGTGGTCCGGGGCTGGCTGCCCTCCGGCACCGACGCGTCCTCGCCGGGCGCGGTCCCCGACCCACCCTCCGGCCCCGTCGACCTGGTGGTGCGCCTGCGGGCCGGCGAGGAGCCCTCCGGCCGCACGGCCCCCGAGGGCCAGACCTACCGGCTTCACGTGCCGACGCTGCTGACGGGCACCGGCAGCCCGGAGGGCCCCGTCCTGAGCGCGGCGTACGGCGTCCTGGCCACCGAGCAGGGCGCCCCGCCGTCGGGCGTGGTCCCCGTCCCCCGGCCGGACACCGACCCGGGTCCGCACCTGGCCTACGGCGTCCAGTGGTACCTGTTCGCCCTGGCCGGGCTCGGCATCTGGTTCGTGCTGGCCCGTCGCCACGCCGGCGAGCAGGCCGACGACGAGGGACGCGCCGGGGCCCTGCGCGACGGGCCGGGCGGGGCGGCGGACCCACCGCCGGACGCCGGGAGCACGGGGGCCCGCTCGACCGCGGCCCGCGACGCCTGGGTCTACGACCCGGGCCGCTGATCCGGGGACCTACCGGCCCGGCGTGCGTCACTATGGTCGGTATGGACTGTGGGCTGGACGGACGCGTGTACGTCGTCACCGGTGGCTCGAGCGGTCTGGGGCTGGCCACGGCCCGCCAGCTGCTCGCCGACGGGGCGAAGGTGGTGCTGTGCGGCCGGGACGAGGTGCGCCTCGAGGCCGCTGTGGCCGAGCTGGGGGACGGGGACGCGGTGATGGCCATCCCGGGGGACCTGGCGGACCCCTCGACCGCCGGCCGCCTGGTGGCCAGCGCCAACGGCCGGTTCGGCCGCCTGGACGGGGCCGTGGTGAGCGTGGGCGGTCCGCCCGCGGTGCGCAGCTACGACGCCACCGACGAGCAGTGGCGCTCGGCCTTCGAGTCGGTGTTCCTGGGCGCCGTCCGCCTGACCACGGCGGTCGCCCGCAGCGCGGGGTTCGAGGGCGGGTCCGTCGTCCTCGTGCTGTCGACGTCGGTCCGCCAGCCCATCGCGGGCCTCGGCATCAGCAACGGCCTTCGACCCGGCCTGGCCATGGTCGCCAAGGAGCTGGCCGACGAGCTCGGGCCGGTGGGCGTCCGCGTCAACGTGGTCCTGCCCGGCCGGTTCGACACCGCCCGCATCCGCGAGATCGAGGAGGCCACCGGCGACGCGGCCACGGCGCGGGCCGACTTCGAGGCGTCGGTACCGCTGCGCCGCATCGGGATGCCCGAGGAGCTCGCCCGGGTGGCCGCGTTCCTGGTGTCGCCCGCCGCGTCCTACGTCACAGGTACCGCGGTCACCGTGGACGGCGGTCTCACCCGCTCCCCGTGAGCGTGGCTCACCCGCTCGCGGTCAGCGCGCCGTCCTCGACCCGGCCCGGGTCGACCGGGCCGTCGTCGTCGTCCACGTCGACGGTCTCGCCGAGCTCCTCGTGGCCCGTCATCAGCTGGGTCCGGTAGAGCCGGGCGTACAGCCCGTCGCGGGCCAGCAGCGCGGCGTGGGTGCCCTGCTCGGCCACCCGGCCCTGCTCCACCACGACCACGAGGTCGGCGTCGCGGACCGTGCTCAGCCGGTGCGCCACCACCATGGCCGTCCGCCCGGTCAGCGTCCGGCGCAGCGCCTCCTGCACCGCCGCCTCGGACGTGGAGTCCAGGTGGGCCGTGGCCTCGTCGAGGACCACGACGCCGGGGTCGCGCAGCAGCAGCCGGGCGATGGCGATGCGCTGCTTCTCGCCCCCGGACAACCGGTGCCCCCGATCACCGACGACGGTGTCGAGCCCGTCCGGCAGCGAGCGCACCAGGGCGTCCACCTGCGCGTCGGCCAGCGCGCCCCACAGCCGCTCGTCGGAGGCGGTCGGGTCGGCGTAGCGCAGGTTCGCGCGCAGCGAGTCGTGGAACAGGTGCGCGTCCTGGCTGACCACCCCGACGGCCTGGCGCAGCGAGGTGGTGGCCACGTCCCGCACGTCGGTCCCGGCCAGCAGGACGCGTCCCTCGGTGGCGTCGTGCAGGCGTGAGACCAGCCCGGTGAGGGTGGTCTTGCCCGCCCCGGACGGCCCCACGAGCGCCACGGTGCTGCCCGCCGGCACCACCAGGTCGATGCCGCTGAGCGCGGGCGCGTCGCCGCCGGTGTCCGGGGCCCCCGGGGTCTCCAGGGACGGCAGCGACACGTCGGACGCGCGCGGGTAGGTGAACGACACGTCCTCGAGGCGGACCTCGAGGGGGCCGGACGGCAGCCGGACGGGGTGCTCGGCCTCGCGGACCAGCGGCGGCAGGTCCAGGACCTCGAAGACCCGCTCGAACGACACCACGGCGGTCATCACGTCGATGCGCACGTTGGACAGGGCGGTCAGGGGTCCGTACAACCGGCCCAGCAGGGCGGCCAGGGCGAGCAGCGAACCGACGGTCAGCGCCCCGGAGATGGCCAGCAGACCACCCACGCCGTACGTGACGGCGGTGGCCACCGCGGCGACCAGCCCCAGCGCCACGACGAAGAACCGGTTGGCCATCGCGATCCGGATGCCTACGTCCCGGACCCGGCCGGCTCGCTCGGCGTACTCGCTGCTCTCGGTGGCCGGGACCCCCAGCAGCCGCACCAGCAGGGCGCCGCCGACGTTGAAGCGCTCCGTCATCCGGTTGCCCAGGTCGGCGTTCAGGTTGAACGACTCACGGGTCAGCAGCTGCAGCCGCCGCCCCACGTAGCGGGCCGGGACCAGGAACACCGGGACGAGCAGGAGCGAGGCCAGCGTGATCTGCCAGGACAGCGCCAGCAGGGTGACGACGACCGCGACGACGCTGACGACGTTGCTGACCACACCGGACAGCACCGTGGTGAACGCCCGCTGCGCCCCGATGACGTCGCTGTTCAGCCGGGTCACCAGCGCCCCGGTCTGGGTACGCGTGAAGAAGGCGATCGGCTGGGACTGGACGTGGTCGAACACCTCGGTGCGCAGGTCGTAGATCAGGCCCTCGCCGATCTTCGCGCTCAGCCAGCGCAGCACCAGGGTCACCAGCGCCTCCGCCACGGCGACGGCCAGCGCCACCCCGGCCAGGGTGAGCACCACGGTGCGGTCGCCCTGGGAGACGCCGTCGTCGACCAGACGCAGCAGCAGCAGCGGGGTGACCACCACCAGCCCGGCCGACAGCCCGGTGAGCAGCAGGAACACCACCACGGCGGTCCGGTACCGACCGGCGTAGGAGGCGATCCGACGCCAGGTCTTCGCCTGGACCCCACGCTTGGTCACGCTGGGGTCGAGACGGTAGCTGCGGGCGGCGCGGAAGCCGCTGGGTGTGCTCATCGTGGGCGTCAACGCCCGCCGGGGCCCGTACCTTCCGCACGGTCCGTGCCCGACCGGCCGGCAGACGGTCGACCGCGGCCCCCGGAGACCCCTCGGCGGAGCAGCCGCGACTGCGCCGACCGCTCCCGCGCCAGCTGTTCGGCCGTCGGCCGGGCCCCCGCGTCGCGGAGCAGGTCGAGGGTCTCCGCGGTCGAGGCCGGAGGTGAGGCGAGGACCGCCTCCACCAGGTCGTCGGTCGTCTGCTCCAGCTCGTCGGCGGGGACCACGGCCACCACGAGACCCCTCCGCAGCGCCTCCTGGGCGCTCACGGTGCGACCCGTGAGGCAGATCTCCACCGCCGCCGCCTCACCGACGGCGCGCACCAGCGGAGCCGTGCCGGCCAGGTCCGGCACCAGCCCCAGCGACGTCTCCGCCATCCGGAACGTCGCGGTGTCCGCCGCGACCCGCAGGTCGCAGGCCAGCGCCAGCTGGAAACCCGCCCCGACGGCAGGGCCGCCCACCGCCGCCACCGACAGCACCCCCGGGCGGCGCCAGCAGGTGAAGGCGCCCTGGTAGCCGGCGATCCGCGCCTGCACCTCGGCGTCGCCGAGCGCGCTCATCCCGGCGAGCACCGGCATCGTCGAACGGTCGAGACCGGACGAGAACGCCCGGCCCGCGCCGCGCAGGACGACGACGCGGGTGTCGGAGGGGAGGTCCTCGGCCGCGGTCTGCAGCGCGGCCCAGGTGTCCGGGGTCTGCGAGTTCAGCGTCCGCGGACCGTCCAGGACGACGTGCACCACGCCCCCGTCGCGGTGCTCGACCCGGACCTCCGTGCCGCCCGGCCCGTCGCCGCCGCCGGTCAGGAGCCTGCGGCCTTCGCCCGACCCCGGGTCGCGCCGCCGCGGCTGCGCAACGTCACGTCGGACTCGCTGAGCACCCGGTGCACGAACCCGTAGGACCGGCCGGTGCTCTCTGCGAGCGACCGGATGCTCGCCCCCTGCTCGTACTCCTTGACCAGCTTGCTGGCCAGGTCGTCCCGCTCCGTCCCCGTGAGGCGGGCGCCCTTCTTGATCTCAACCACGAGCCCTCCAGACATCGTCGCGACCATCGTGGTGTCCACGCGCGGGTCCCGCCAATCGGTGAGGGCCCCGTCCTCCTCAGGCCAGCGCAACGAGCTCGCGGTAGTCCGCGCCCCACATGTCCTCGTCGCCGTCGGGCAGCAGCAGCACGCGCTCGGGCTCCAGGGCGTCCACGGCGCCCTCGTCGTGCGTCACCAGGACCACGGCCCCCGCGTAGCCGCGCAGTGCGGTGAGCACCTCGTCGCGGCTGGCGGGGTCGAGGTTGTTCGTGGGCTCGTCCAGCAGCAGGACGTTCGCGCCGGACACCACCAGGGTCGCCAGGGCCAGTCGCGTCTTCTCCCCGCCCGACAGCACGTGAGCAGGCTTGGAGACGTCGTCCCCGGAGAACAGGAACGACCCGAGGACGGTGCGCACCTTGGTGTCGTCGAGGTCCGGCGCGGCCGAGCGCATGTTCTCCAGCACCGTGCGCTCGGGATCGAGCGTGTCGTGCTCCTGGGCGTAGTAGCCGAGCCGCAGGCCGTGACCGGGCACGACCTCGCCCGAGTCGGGCGTCTCGGTGCCGGACAGCAGACGCAGCAGGGTCGTCTTGCCCGCGCCGTTGAGGCCGAGCACGACGACCCGGCTGCCCCGGTCGATGGCCAGGGACACGTCGGTGAACACCTCGAGCGAGCCGTAGGAGCGGCTCAGGCCCTCGGCGGTCAGCGGTACCCGCCCGCACGGCACCGGGTCCGGGAAGCGCAGGGCGGCGACCTTGTCGGCCTTGCGCGACTCCTCCAGGCCGTCGAGCAGCCGGTCGGCCCGCTTGGCCATGTTCTGCGCCGCCACGGCCTTGGTCGCCGTGGCCTTCATCTTCAGGGCCTGGGCGTGCAGGTGCGAGGCCTTCTTCTCCGCGTTCTGACGCTCGCGGCGACGGCGGCGCTCGTCCTGCTCCCGCTGGGCCAGGTACGTCTTCCAGCCCATGGCGTAGACGTCGAGCACGGACCGGTTGGCGTCCAGGTGGACGACCTGGGTGACCGTGGCCTCGAGCAGCGCCGTGTCGTGGCTGATCACGATGAACCCACCCGGCCAGGTCGCCAGCCGCTCCCGCAGCCAGACGATCGAGTCGTGGTCGAGGTGGTTGGTCGGCTCGTCCAGCAGCAGGGTGTCCGCCCCGGAGAACAGGATCCGGGCCAGCTCCACCCGGCGGCGCTGGCCACCGGACAGCGTGCCGATCGGCTGGCCGAGGACGCGCTCGTCCAGGCCCAGGTTGCCGGCGATCCGCTCGGCCTCGGACTCGGCGGCCCAGCCGCCCAGGGCCTCGAAGTCGGCGTCGGCGCGGGCGTAGCGGTCCATCGCCTTCTCGCGCGTCGCGTCGTCCCCGTCGGCCATCTCGCGCTCGGCCCTGCGCAGCCGGGCCGCGACGGTGTCCATGCCGCGGGCGGCGAGGATGCGCGCGCGGGCCAGCTGGTCGAGGTCACCGGTGCGCGGGTCCTGCGGCAGGTAGCCGATCGACCCGGTGCGGGTCACGGACCCCGACGCCGGCGCGGCCTCACCGGCGATCACCTTGGTCAGGGTGGTCTTGCCGGCCCCGTTGCGCCCGACCAGGCCGACGCGGTCGCCGTCGCCGACCCGGAAGGTGGCCCCGGCGACGAGGAGGCGGGCGCCCGCACGGAGCTCGACGTCCTGGACGGAGATCACGCGACGCTCCCCAATGGTCTGGGTCTGGTGGGACTGCGGGGACACTTCACTGGGGGTGGGGGTAAGTCTGATCACGGCTACTCGATGGTACCGGCGCCCGCCGGGTACCTTCACCGCTGTGACCGTCCCCTCCCCTGCCCCGGGCGCCGAGCCCACGCGCCCCGGCCCCGGCGCCGGGCGCGACGTGGCCCTGGTGTCGATCTTCGCCGCCCTGGTCGTCGTGCTGTCCCTGGTCCCCGCCATCCCCGTGGGGGTCGCAGGGGTCCCCATCACGCTGCAGGGCCTGGGCATCATGCTCGCCGGCCTGGTGCTGGGTCCCGGCCGCGGCGTCGCGGCCGTCGCGGTGTTCGTGGCCCTCGGCCTGGCCGGCCTGCCGATCTTCGCGGGCGGCAACGCGGGGCTGGGCGTGCTGGCCGGACCGACGGCCGGCTACATAGTCGCGTGGCTGCCCGGCACGGTGGTGACCGGTGTCGTGGCGGTCCTGGCGCTGCGCCGGAGCCGGGGCCGGCTGCCGATGCTCATGCTGGCGGCGTTCCTCGGGGGCATGGTCGTCACGTACCTGGGGGGTTGGCTGGGCCTGATGCTCGTCGCCGGGCTCGACCCGTGGGCCGCGTTCCTGGGCGGCGTGCTGCCGTTCCTGCCGCTGGACGGGGTCAAGGTGGTCGTCGCGGCGTTCGTCGCCGCCAGCGTCCACCGGGCCTTCCCCGACCTGCTGGCGCGCCGTGCGCCCTCCCGGGTGGCGACGAGCTGAGGCCCCACGACGACGCACCACCGGGCCCCGACGGCGGTGGCGCGGGCAGGGCCTACCTGACCCTCGACGACGTCCACCTGCGTGTCGACGCCGTCGAGATCCTGCGCGGCGTGTCGTTCGCCCTGTCCGAACGCCGGGTCGCCCTGGTCGGCGCCAACGGGTCGGGCAAGTCCACGGTGCTGCGCTGCCTCAACGCCCTGGTCACCCCGACCGCCGGCCGGGTCCTGCTGCACCTGCCGGACGTCGACGGGTCGCCCGGGAAGCCGGTCGACCCCGCCCGCTCCCCCGCGGCCGCCCGGTCCGTGGTCGGGTTCGTCTTCACCGACCCCGACGCCCAGGTCGTCATGCCCACGCCGGCCGAGGACGTGGCGCTGTCGCTGCGCCGGCTCAGGCTGCCCCGGGCCGAGCGTGACGCCCGGGTGCGGGCCGCCCTGGCCCACGTCGGGCTGGTGGACCGGGCCGACGTACCCGTCCACGACCTGAGCAGCGGGCAGCGGCAGCTGCTGGCGATCGCGGCCGTGCTGGCCACGGGCCCGCGGTTGCTGGTCCTCGACGAGCCGACCACGCTGCTCGACCGACGCAACACGCGGCTCGTGCGGCGCACCGTGGACGAGGTGCAGGTGCCCGTCGTGCTGGCCACGCACGACCTCGAGCTGGCCGCGTCCTGCGACCGCGTCCTGGTGGTCGAGGACGGCCGGGTCGTGGCCGACGGGGCGCCGGGACCGACGCTGACGGCCTACCGCGACCTGATGGACGCCACGTGAGCCGTCCCCCTCGCCGGACGGACCCGGCCCCTGCCCGGCGGCGCGACCCCGCGTGAGACGCCCGTCGCTGGTCCCCCCGCACCGGGACGGCACCACCTGGCTGCACCGCGCGGGCCCCGCGCCCAAGCTGCTCGGGGTGGCCGTGGCCGCGCTCCTCGTGGTGCTGCTGCGCACCACCGGACCGCTGGGCGGGACCGCGCTGGTACCGGGTGCCCTCGTGCTCGGGCTGGCCCTGGTGGGCCACGTCCACGTCGGCACCCCCGCCACCGTGGTCCTCGGGATGCTGCGCCGGCTCGCCGTGCCGTTGCTCGTCCTCGCCGGCTACCAGGGCCTCAGCCGCGGCCCGGTCCAGGGGCTGGAGGTGCTGCTCGACCTGTCGGGCCTGGTGCTGCTGGCCGGGCTGGTCACGGTGACGACCCCGATGGACCGGATGCTCGACACCGTGGCCAGGGCGGTCTCCCCGCTGCGCCGGGTCCCCGGTCTGCGCGAGCACCTCCACCCGGACCGGGTGGCGCTCACCTTCGCCCTGGCCCTGCGCAGCGTGGACGTGCTGTGGGACGTGGCCCTGCAGGCCCGCGACGCCGCCCGTGCCCGGGGCCGGGGCCGGGACGTCCGGGCCCTGGTGACGCCCACCGTCATCCGCGCCGTGGCCCACGCCCGCGCCACGGGCGACGCGCTCGCCGCCCGCGGCCTGGTCGACTGACGGACCTCCGGGCCCACCCCGGTCCATGGCCTCCGGGCGCCGGGGGCGACCCGGTCCAGGGATCGCCCCGAGCCGCCGACACCTGTTGTGACCAGATCGTGATGGTCGCGGTCGCGTCGGCTGCAACCCCGCGAGCGGCTCCGGCGTAGATGTACCGACCAGTGAGAGGGGGCCACCGACGATGGACGAGGTGGAGTTCGAGAGGCTGTACCGCCAGCACTACCCGGTGCTGATGGGACAGCTGGTGCTGCTGTGCGGGGATCCCGCGGAAGCGGCCGACTGCGTGCAGGAGGCGTTCGCCCGCGCCTGGGAGCACCGCCGGTCGCTTCGCGACGACGCCGGCGGGTGGCTCAGGACCGCGGCCGTCAGGGTCGCCGTCAGCCGGTGGCGACGACGCCGCTCGGCGGCCACGGCCTGGCTCCGGGAGCACACCCGCCGGGGCAGCGAGGGTCACGGACCGTCGCCCGAGAGCCCCACGTTCGACCCGGGGTCGCCGCTGGCCGTCGCCCTGGCGGCCCTGCCTGCCCGGCAGCGGGACGTCGTCGTCCTGCACCACGTGATGGACCTGTCGGTGCAGCAGGTGGCCGACGCCATGGGGGTCCCCACCGGGACCGTGAAGTCCTGGCTGTCCCGGGGTCGCGCGGCCCTGGCCCGCGACCTGGAGCCCGGCGCCGCGACCACCGAGCCCGAGGCCACCGCCGCCGGGCGTACCGCCCCGACCGTCCGCCCCACCCCTGCCACCCCGACCGCACAGGAGGTCCTGCGATGAACGACGACCAGCTCGGCCGTGAGCTCCGCGGCCTCGTGCCGACGGGTTGGCCCGTCCCGCCGAAGGGTGCCGCCGCCGCCGTTCGCACGGCCCGTCGACGCACCACGGGCCGCCTGCTCGCCACGTCGGCCCTCGTCGTCGCGGTCGCCGCCGGTGTCCCGGCCACGCTGGCCGCCCAGACGACGTCCGCCCCCGCGCCCGTCGCGTCGCAGCCCGACAGCACCACGACCGTGCCGCCGGTCCCCCCGCTGCCCGTGCCGGAGCCCAGCGTCGAGGAGCCCACGACGCCGGTGTCGGCCGCGCCGGTCGAGCCGGTCGAGCCCTCAGCCCCGCCGAGCCCCGTCCCGCCGGTGGAGTCGGTGCCACCGGCCGCCCCCAGCGTGCCGGCGGCACCCAGCACGCCGGAACCGCCGCCCACCTCCTTCGAGCTGGTCGACGGCCCGCGCCCGGGCGTCGTCCGCGGTGGGGAGCTGTCCGGGTTCGACTTCGAACGAAGCTACGGACCGGACGTGGAGCGGGACTTCGCCCCGCTCCCCGGGGCCGCGACGTGGACCTGGGACGCCTGCGACACCGGCGGCCCCGACGAGGGACGGACCGGCTGGTGGTCCTTCGGTGACGGCACCGACGGACCGTCGTACGACGGGACCGGACGTTTCGTCGCCGAGGACCGCATGCAGGTGGCCACCTACGTCGACGAGGACGCCGCCCGCGCGGCCCTGGAGGACCTGCGGGACCGGACCTCGTGCCTGACGGACGAACGTGAGGCCCCCTCGTACTGGTGGGTGTCGTCCGCCGCCGATGGCGACGTCGTCCAGGGCGCCGTCCACTTCCCCTGGACGGCGATGGACTCCCCCGACGACGTCTGCGGTTTCGACTTCGTCCGAGCCGTCCGCGACGGTCGCGTCATCGTCCTGCAGCAGCAGCTGCTCATGGGTAGCGACTGCGGCTGGGGCTCGCCCATGGAGGAGGACGCCGAGCAGGATCACGACCCGTTGCAGCAAGCGGTCCTGGACCACCTCGGCTGACCACCGCGCGACAGGCCCGGGCCGGGGGACGCGAGTCCCCTGGCCCGGGCTGAGGTGCTGCCGGCGGGCCGTCCCTCAGGGCGCGTCGTGCACCGTGACGCGCACGGCCTGGACCCGGGCCGCCGCCACGTCCAGGTCGGCCCGGCGGGGCTCGCCCACCTCGATCGGCCCGAGCAGGGGCAGGTCCTGAGCCGGCGTGCCCGCCAGGACCCCCTCGGCCAGGCGCCGGTCGCCACCGACGACCACGCCGGTCGCGCCGGGCGCCTGCTCCATCATCCGCACCAGAGCGGACGAGGCGTCGTCGGCCAGCTTGTCGGTCTGGCCCCCGCGACGGCGGGCGAACCGCTGCTGGCTCCACCCACCGGCCGCAGTGGTGCCCTGGACGTAGCGGCGGCCGGTCTTGCCGGTGAGGACCGCCCCGTCACGGACGACGCCGACGCTCCAGCCGCCGCGCCGGACCAGGCAGACCAGCAGGGTCCGGCTGCGTGCGGCCTCCGCCGCGAGCCGCACGGCGAGCTCGTCGGCCACGCCCGCCCGGTCGGCCGCGTCAGCCGCCTCCGACCCGGTGGGGGCGGGCCGAGGCTCGCTGTCCCACGAGCCCGGCTCCAGCAGGGCCAGGGACGCGACGGAGCCGTCGTCACCCACCAGGTCGAACCCGGTTCCGGTGACGACGGCTCGAACGGCGCCGGCCCGGGCGGAGACGTAGCGCTCCACCCAGCCCGCCAGCCGTGCTGCCGAGACCTCGAGGAAGCGGCTACCGCTCACCCGAGGCCCACAGCAGGAGGATCAGACGTTGAACGACAGGGCGCGCAGCTGCTCGCGACCGTCGTCGGTGATCTTCTCCGGACCCCACGGCGGCATCCACACCCAGTTGATGGTGGCCGACGCCGACAGCGGGGCCAGCGCGTTGCGCGTCTGGTCCTCGATGACGTCGGTCAGCGGGCAGGCCGCGCTGGTCAGCGTCATGTCCAGGACGACGTTGCTCTGCGCGTCGACGTGGATGCCGTAGACCAGGCCCAGGTCGACGACGTTGATGCCGAGCTCGGGGTCGACCACGTCGCGCATGGCCTCCTCGACGTCGGCGGCGTCCACCGGCGTGGCCGAGGGGGCCGGCGCGGGCGTGCTCACGTCGACCTGACCGGTCGGCGCGTCCACGGGTCCCGGGGACGCCGGCGGGGTGGGCGTCGCGTACGGCGCCACGGGCGTCTGCGGCGACTGGACGGTCTGGGTGGGCTGCCCGGTCTGCGGGGTCTCGGTCATGCGGTCAGCTCCTTCAGGCACCGGCGGTGACGTAGCGGTCGTAGCCCTCGTTCTCGAGGCGCTCGGCCAGCTCGGGCCCGCCCTCCTCGGCGACGCGGCCGTCCACGAACACGTGGACGAAGTCGGGCTTGATGTAGCGCAGGATCCGCGTGTAGTGCGTGATCAGCAGGACACCGAGGCCGGTCTCGGCCTTGACGTAGTTGACTCCCTCGCTGACGACCCGGAGCGCGTCGACGTCCAGGCCGGAGTCGGTCTCGTCGAGGATGGCCAGCTTGGGCTGCAGCAGCTTCATCTGGAGGATCTCGTGGCGCTTCTTCTCCCCGCCCGAGAAGCCCTCGTTGACGTTGCGCGAGGCGAAGTCGGAGTCCATCTTCAGGCCGGTCATCGCCGACTTGAGGTCCTTGACCCAGTGACGGAGCACGGGGGCCTCGCCGGAGATCTCGGTCTTGGCGGTGCGCAGGAAGTTGCTGACGCTCACGCCGGGGACCTCGACCGGGTACTGCATGGCCAGGAACAGCCCCGCGCGGGCCCGCTCGTCCACGCTCATCGCGAGGACGTCCTCGCCGTCCAGCGTGACGGTGCCGCTGGTGACGGTGTACTTGGGGTGACCGGCGATCGAGTAGGCCAGCGTGGACTTGCCGGAGCCGTTGGGCCCCATGATGGCGTGGGTCTCGCCGGAGCTGATGGTCAGGTCGACCCCCTTGAGGATCTCCTTCGCCTCGCCGTCGGCGGTCACGCTGACGTGGAGGTCGCGGATCTCGAGTGTGGTCATGACGTGTGCTCCTGGGGGTTGCCGGTGGTGGTCTGCGTGCTGTGCTCGGAGGTGACGGCGTGCGGGACGGCCGGGACGGTCTCGCCCAGCACGTCGTCGTCGGTCGGGTCGAGCAGGGCCGCGTCCTGCAGGCGCTGCTCGACGACCTCGAGGAGACGGTCCTGGACGGACTCGATGCCGATCTGCTGGAGGATCTCGGCGAAGAAGCCGAGGACCACCAGACGACGGGCCTGCAGGGGGCGGATGCCGCGCGCCTGCAGGTAGAACAGCTGCTCGTCGTCGAACCGGCCCGTGGCGCTGGCGTGGCCGGCCCCCTCGATCTGGCCCGTCTCGATCTCGAGGTTGGGCACCGAGTCGGCGCGTGCGCCCTCGGTCAGGACGAGGTTGCGGTTCAGCTCGTAGGTGTTGATCCCCTCGGCCTCCTTGCGGATCAGCACGTCGCCGATCCACACGGTGTGCGCGTCCTTGCCCTGCAGGGCGCCCTTGTAGGTGACGTTGCTGGTGCAGGTGGGCGCCGAGTGGTCGACGAACAGCCGGTGCTCCAGGTGCTGGCCCGCGTCGGCGAAGTACAGGCCGAAGCACTCCGAGGAGGCCCCCGGGCCGGTGTACTCGACGTTGACGTCCATCCGCACCAGGTCGCCGCCGAGGCTCACGGCGACGTGCCGGAACGACGAGTCCCGGCCCAGGACGGCGTCGTGCTGGCCGACGTGGGTCGCGGTGGCGTCCCAGGACTGCAGCGACACGACCGTGACGTTGGCGCTGTCGCCCACCCGGATGCCGACGGTGCCGGCGAAGGTGGCGTCGCCCGTGTGGTCCACGAGCACCGTCGCGGAGCTGAAAGCCCCGACGTCGATGACCAGGTCGACCGCGCCGCGGCCGCCGGTCCCGGTCAGGTCGACCCGGATCGGCTCGGCCACCACGTGCTCGGCGGGGACCCGCACGGTGCGGCGCACCGACGCGGTGCTCTGCGCCACGGCTGCGATCCGGTCGCCCGGCCGGGCGACGCCCTCGCCCGCCGCGTGCTCGACGTCCTCGACCGCCGGGTCGTCCGTGCGGACGACCACGCTGACGGCCTGCTCGCCCTCGGCCGCCGGCGTGAAGAGGTCGCGGACCCGGTGCAGCGGGGTGAACCGCCACTCCTCCTCGCGCCCGGTGGGCACGGCGAAGTCGTCCGGGTCGGTGGAGCGGACCCGGTCGGCCCGGCTCACGTCGGGGACGGTGGTCTCGGTGTAGGAGCGGACGGCCGCGAGGGCCGCGCCGGCCACGGGGACCCGCAGCCCGTCTACACCCAGGTTCTCGGCCGTGCCCGGCTCCAGCCCGGCGCTGGCCGGGTCGGTGCTGGTGGTGTCCAGGTCGTCGGGCGCGTTGACCTGGGACGGGTCGGTCGGGTCGACGTCCGTGCGGCCTGCGTTCGTGTGGTCAGTGGTGCTGGTCGTCACCCGACGGCCCCTTCCATCTGCAGCTCGATGAGCTTGTTCAGCTCGAGGGCGTACTCCATGGGCAGCTCACGGGCCACCGGCTCGATGAAGCCGCGGACGATCATCGCCATGGCCTCGCTCTCGGGCATGCCTCGCGACATCAGGTAGAACAGCTGGTCCTCGGACACCTTGGAGACCGTGGCCTCGTGGCCCATCCGGACGTCGTCCTCGCGGACGTCGACGTAGGGGTAGGTGTCGGAGCGGCTGATCGTGTCGACCAGCAGCGCGTCGCACAGGACGTTGCTGGCGCTGTGGTGGGCACCCTCGAGCACCTGGACCAGGCCGCGGTAGGAGGTCCGGCCGCCGCCGCGGGCGATCGACTTGGAGACGATCGAGCTCGAGGTGTACGGCGCGGCGTGCACCATCTTGGCGCCCGCGTCCTGGTGCTGGCCCTCGCCGGCCATCGCGATCGACAGCGTCTCGCCCCGGGCGTGCTCGCCCATGAGGAACACGGCGGGGTACTTCATCGTCACCTTGGAGCCGATGTTGCCGTCGATCCACTCCATGGTGGCGCCGGCCTCGGCCACCGCGCGCTTGGTGACGAGGTTGTAGACGTTGTTGGACCAGTTCTGGATGGTCGTGTACCGGACGCGAGCGCCCTTCTTGACGACGATCTCCACGACCGCGGAGTGCAGCGAGTCGGACTGGTAGATCGGGGCGGTGCAGCCCTCGACGTAGTGCACGTACGAGCCCTCGTCGGCGATGATCAGCGTCCGCTCGAACTGGCCCATGTTCTCGGTGTTGATCCGGAAGTAGGCCTGCAGCGGGATGTCGACGTG
>JBBSQH010000011.1:0-73909 GCA_038258055.1 Actinomycetales bacterium | reverse complement strand
GCGGGCACGGCCACCGGCTCGGCCGCCTCGGCCCGCGGCGCGGCGGGACGGGTGGCGCGGTCGTCGAACACCTCGGTGGCCACGCGGTGGGCCCGCGGCGGCAGGGCCCGCACCCGGACCGGCGCGGCGCTCGCCCGACGGCGGACACCGGCGACGACGGCGCCGGTCACCAGGACACCGGTGAGCCAGGCGCCCGCCACGGCGGGGGCCCAGACGGGCAGCGTGCCCGCGACGGCGGTCCCGGCCGTGAGGACCAGCGCCACCACACCGAGCAGCGCCGCCCAGGCGCGCAGCCGGACCCCCAGGCGGGTGCGCCGGGCGTCACGCTGCAGGGTCTGCGCCAGGTCGGCGGTCGGCAGGGCCGGCAGGTCGTCGGAGACCAACGGACGGTCGACGGTGAGGACCACGCGTCGGGAGGGACGCTGGGCCGCGGGGCGCTGCAGCACGCGCACCGCGCCGGAGCTGTGGTCGCCCGCACGGTGGTCCAGCCGCGCCGCTCGTTCCTTGACCAGGACGGGGACCAGGTACAGCCCCCACAGAGCGAGGATCGCGACGAAGATGATCCCACCGGTGCCCACGGCCACGACGGTAGGCGTCACCACGGCCGAGGCCCCGGACGTCGGGGGTGTGTCGCGACCGTGCCGTCGATCAGACCGGCGGGGCACCGTCCCCGGCCCGCCGCAGGCTGCTGCGGCGGGGGTCGTGCAGCCGCTCGTGGAGCCCGTCCGGCACCTCGTCGGCGGTCACGGCGAACGACAGGTGGTCCCGCCACTCCCCGTCGATGTGCAGCAGGCGGCGGCGCAGCCCCTCCTCGCGCAGGCCGAGCTTGCGGACCACGGCCAGGCTGGGGCCGTTCTCGGGCCGGATGTTGACCTCGAGCCGGTTCAGCCCGCCCGCGATGCAGTGGTCGACCACCATCGCCACCGCGCACGGCACGTGGCCCTGGCCCGCGACGCGCTGGTCGACCCAGTACCCGATGCTGCCGCTGCGGAAGGCACCCCACGCGATCAGGGACACCGTGACCTGACCCGCGAGCCGCCCGTCCACCTCGACCACCAGGGGGACGGCGCGACCCTCGCGCGCCTGCCGACGCAGCCCGGACACCATCTGCGCGAAGCTCGGCGGGCTGTCGCCGTCCGGCGAGGTCGCCTCCCACGGGCGCAGCCACTCCCGGTTGCGCAGCTGCACGTCGTTCCAGGCCGCCAGGTCGCGGCGGCGCAACGGCCGCAGGCGGGTACGGCCGTGCTCGAGCGTCACCGGCCACAGGCTCACGCCGGTCCACCCCCGAGCCGGACGCCGCGCCGCGCCGCCCCCACGGGTCCGGGCTCCCCCGGGCCCGTCACGACTCGCCGCGGCCGTGGCCGTGGGCCGAGGCGCCGGCCAGCATGGCGGCGGCGTGCGGCAGCAGCGGCCCCAGCAGCTCCAGCGCGTCCCGGCAGGCGCCGGTCGACCCGGGCAGGGTCACCACGAGGGTCCGGCCGGCGACCCCGGCGACGCCGCGAGACAGCGAGGCCGTCGCCACCCCGCGGCTGCGTCCGTCGGCCCGCAGCGCCTCGGCGATGCCCGGGACCAGCCGGTCCAGCAGGGGCTGCACCTGCTCCGGCGTGCTGTCGTCGGGGGTCAGGCCCGTCCCCCCGGTCAGCAGCACCACGGCCACGTCCTCGGCCAGGCAGCGGCGCAGCGCGTCGGCCACCGGCGCCCCGTCGGCCACGACCAGGGGTGAGGGGACGTCCCAACCCAGGTCGCGCAGGCCGTCGACCAGCAACGGGCCGGAGCGGTCCTCGGCCTCCCCGGCCGCGGCCGAGGTGGACACGGTCACCACCCTGGCCGCCCCCAGCGGCGGAGCGTCAGTCGCGGACCCAGTCACCGGACCGCCCCCCGCTCTTGGCCACCACCCGGACGTCGGTGATCTCGCTGTACCGGTCCAGCGCCTTGACCATGTCGACCACCGCTAGCCCGGCCACGGCCACCGCCGTCAGCGCCTCCATCTCGACCCCGGTCCGCTCCGCGGTGCGCACGGTGGCCCGCAGGCTCACGCCGGCGTCGACGACCTCGACGTCCATGACGACCCCGTGGATGGCGACCGGGTGCGCCAGCGGCACGAGCTCCGGGGTGCGCTTGGTGGCCTGGATCCCGGCCAGGCGGGCCACGGCCAGCACGTCGCCCTTGGGGACCGTGGCGTCCCGCAGCGCCCGGACCACCACGTCGGAGCAGCGGACCAGGCCGGTCGCGGTGGCCTCGCGGACCGTGACGGCCTTGGCGGTGACGTCGACCATGCGGGCCGCCCCGGCCGCGTCGACGTGGGTGAACCCCGCTGCGCCGCTCGCTGTGGTGCCCGCTGTGGTGCTCGGTGTGCCGCTCACTGCCTGCTCCTCGCTCATGCCCGGCCCCTGCCGAGCACCAGGCAGTCCAGCACGGAACCGACCTCGACACCCGTCGTGGCCTCCGGGACCTCGGCCAACGCGTCCGCCGTGGCCAGGTCGGCCACCAGGTGGCTGCCCTGCCCACCCACCGGGGTGCAGACGAGCTCGGCGCCGTCGTGGGCCAGCGCCACCCGGGCGTACTGCCGCTTGCCGGCCGGAGAGCGCCAGCCCTCGCGCACCGTCGCCCGCACCCGCGGCCGGCCCACCTCGGCCTCTCCGAGCAGGGTCCGCAGCACGGGCCGGGCGAACACCTCGAAGGACACCATCGAGCTGACCGGGTTGCCCGGCAGGCACAGCACCGGCACGCGCCCGTCGTCCAGGACGCCGAACCCCTGCGGCCCGCCCGGCTGCATCGCCACCTTGCGGAAGGTGACGGTGCCGGTCTCGCGCAGCAGGGCCTTGACCACGTCGAACGCCCCCATCGACACCCCGCCGGACGTGATCAGGACGTCGGCGTGCGCGACGGCGTCCGCCACGGCCGTCCGCAGCCCGTCGGCGTCGTCGGCCACGGCCGGGACCCGCGTCACCCGGCAGCCGAGCTCGGCGGCGTAGGCCGCCAGGCCGATGCCGTTGGAGTCGTAGACCTGGCCGGGTCGCAACCTCGCGCCCGGCTGGACGACCTCGTCGCCGGTCGACATCACGACCACTCGCGGCACGCCCCGGACCCGGACGTGCTGGCGTCCCACGGCCACCAGCAGGGACATCGTCCGCGGGGACAGCCGCGTGCCGGCGCGCAGCACGGTCTCCCCCGCCTGCACGTCGTCGCCGGCCCGGCGGACGAAGCGACCGGGGACGGCCGGGGCCCGCACCTGCACCCGGGTGGTCCCGCCGTCGGTGTCCTCGACGGGGACCACGCCGTCGGCGCCCGGTGGCAGCAACCCGCCGGTCATGATGCGGACCGTCGTGCCGTGGGCCAGCACGGCGGGCGCGTCGCCACCGGCCGCCACGTCGCCCAGCACGGGCAGGGTGACCGGTGCGGCGGCGGTGGCGCCCGCCACGTCGGCGCAGCGGACGGCGTACCCGTCCATCCCCGAGTTGTCGTCCCCGGGCAACGGGGCGGACGCGACGACCTCCTCGTCCAGCACCCGGTCGAGCACGTCGGTGACGGGCAGCTCGACCGACGGCAGCGGGCGCAGGAGGGCCAGGCAGTCGGTGAGGTGCTGCTCGACCGGGACCGGACCGTCCGCGCCGCGACTCACGACGAGGAGTCGGCGCCGCCGCCGGCGACGAACGTCTGCAGCCAGGCGCGGAAGTCCGGCCCCAGGTCGTCGCGCTCGCTGGCCAGCTTGACGATGGTCTTGAGGTAGTCCAACCGGTCACCGGTGTCGTACCGGCGGCCCCGGAACACGACCCCGTGCACGCCATGGCCCTCGCCGTCGGTGGTGGCCAGGGTCTGCAGCGCGTCGGTGAGCTGGATCTCGTTGCCGCGCCCCAGCGGGGTGTGGCGCAGCACCTCGAACACGGCCGGGTCCAGGGCGTAGCGGCCGATGATGGCCAGGTTGCTGGGGGCCTCGTCGACGGCGGGCTTCTCGACCAGCCCGGTGACGCGCACGACGTCCTCCTCGCCGGTGGCCTCGACCGCCGCGCAGCCGTACAGGTCGATCTGGTCGGCCGGGACCTCCAGCAGCAGCACGACGCTGCCGCCGTAGCGGGCCTGCACGTCGAGCATCCGCGGCAGGACCGGGTCGCGCGGGTCGATCAGGTCGTCGCCCAGCAGCACCGCGAACGGGTTGTGGCCCACGTGCTCCGCGGCGCACAGCACGGCGTGCCCGAGGCCTCGGGGGTCGCCCTGGCGGACGTAGTGGATCGTGCCGAGGTCGTTGGAGGCCTGCACCTGGCGGAGCAGCTCGTCCTTGCCCTGCGCCTGCAGCGACGCCTCGAGCTCGGCGTTGCGGTCGAAGTGGTCCTCCAGCGCACGCTTGCTGCGCCCGGTGATCATGAGGACGTCCTCGAGCCCGGCGTGCACGGCCTCCTCGACCACGTACTGGATCGCGGGCCGGTCGACGACGGGCAGCATCTCCTTGGGCGTGGCCTTCGTCGCGGGCAGGAACCTGGTCCCCATCCCGGCAGCGGGGATGACGGCCTTGGTCGTGCGGCGTTCGGTCGACGTCATGGGCCGACCCTAACGGGACGCCACTAGGCCGAGGAGTCGCGGTCCGGGGACCCGAGGGCGCCGGCCGGGCTGGACACCTGCACGTGCCCGGCGACCTCCACCCGGTCCCGGCCACCGGTCTTGGCCCGGTACAGGGCGTCGTCCGCGGAGCGCATGACGTCGGTGGCGGTGCCGCCGTGGTCCGGGAACGCCGCCACCCCCATCGACGCGGTGATGACGATGTCCGGGCCGTCCGGCAGGTGGAACACCTCCGACCGGATCGCCGTCAGCACCCGCTCGGCCAGCTTCCCGGCCCCGTCGACGTCCGTCTCCGGGAGCAGCAGCGCGAACTCCTCGCCGCCGTAGCGGGCCACGGTGTCGACCTCGCGCACGCACTCCTGCACCCGGCGGGCCAGCTCGCGCAGCACGGCGTCGCCGGCGGCGTGGCCGTAGGTGTCGTTGACCGGCTTGAACCGGTCGATGTCCAGCATCAGCACGCCCAGGGGGTGGTTGAACCGGCTGGCGCGCTCGAGCTCGCGCGCCAGCATGGTGGTCAGGTGCCGGAAGTTGTTGACGCCGGTGAGCGGGTCGGTCACCGACAGCCGCTCGACCTCCTGGTGGTCCTTGATGTTGCCCAGCGCCGTGCCGGCGTTGGTCGCCAGCGCCCCGATGGCCTCGAACGCGACGGCGTCGTACCCAGGGGCCCCGGGGTCACGGGCGACGACCACGGCCCCCAGGGGGCGGCTGGTGCTGCCGAGCGGGATGGCCAGCACCGGGCCCAGCCGGTCGGTGCCGGCCAGCTCGATGACGGCCCGCTCGGCCAGGGCCCGCTCGGCCACCGTCTGCAACGCCTGCCGGGTGACCTCGTCCAGCTCGTCGGGGCCCTCGGTGCGGGAGTCCGACCGCAGCGACAGCACCCGGCGTCCCAGCCGCGAGGACCGGTCGTTGTGCAGGGCCAGACCCATGGGCGCCTCGGCCGCCAGCAGCGCGGCCTGCAGCACGGTCTGCAGCAGGCCGTCGCGGTCGTGGGTCTGCTGCAGCGCGTCGCCGAACCGGCTGAACGCGTCCAGGAACGCCCCGCGGCGCCGGTGGGCGTCGGCCTCGCTGGCCCGCAGGTCCCGGGCCAGGGACCCCAGGACGGCGGACACCCCCTTGACGTCGGCGTCCGCGTCGGCGGGCGCCGCCCCGGACGCCGCGAGCAGGTCCTCGCCGGCCGCGATGCGGCGGGCGAGCTCGGCGAGCTCCGTCAGCGGCCGGGTGAGCGTGGCCGACAGCAGCCACACCAGCGCCGCGGCGCCGAACGCCGTGACCACGAACGCGATGGCCAGCGTCCGGTTGATCGGCGGCTCGACGATCCCCACGGCCGCCACCCGCAGACCCGGGCTGCTGGCGGGGTCGCCCGTCAGGACCGGCCCGGCCAGGACGTAGGGGCGTTCCAGCACGTCACCGGTGCGCGACGGGTCGTCGGCGGGCACCGTCTCCCCCACGGCCAGGGTGCCGACGCGCGCCAGCAGCTCGGTCTCGAACCGCGCCAGCTCCTCCTCGGCCTTGACCTGGTCGACCACCACCTCGGCGGCGTCGGAGGACCCGGTGGACGTACCGCCCGTGCTCCCCGTCACCGGGGCGCCCAGCAGGTCGGGGACGAAGGTCGACGACGTCACCAGCACCCCGTCGCCGTCCAGCAGCACCAGGGACCCGTCGCGGAGCCCGACCGAGGCCACCAGCCGGTCGACCGCGGGTCCGTCCAGGGCGGACACCGCCAGCACGGTGCCCAGCTGCTGGCCCTGGATGCGGACCGCCACCTCGACGGCGAGCGCGGCCGGCGTGCCGATGCCACCCTCACCGCACGACCGGCCCCGGTAGGGCTCGGGGTCCGCGGCGACCTGCTCGGCCCCGGGTCCACCGGTGGCCAGGACCTCGCCGTCGACGTCGAGCAGGACCACGGCCCACGGGTCGTCAGGGGCGGCGGCCCGGGACACCACCGCCTCGGCCGCGTTCGAGACCGCCTGCTCCGGCGAGATGGTCGGGTCGGCGACCGAGACGGCGACCTGGAGCCGGGAGGCCACGAGCGCGGCGCGGTCGCCCACGGCGGCGCAGTCCCGCACCAGCAGGGAGGCCGTCGCGGTGGAGGCCTCCTCCAGCCGGATCTGGCGCTCGGCGCCCACCGACTGCGGCAGCAGGAACCCGGCGATGGTGAACACGCCGAGCAGAGGGACGACGGCAGCGACGACCAGCGCCACCGCCACCCGCACCCGCACGCTCATGGCGCCTCCATACCCGGGCGCCCTGGTGGGCACCGTGTCCGAACAGCCAGGATCCTCCCATGCACCCCGGTCCAGGCTCCGCCAAGCAGGTGACGCGCCGCGGGGTGCGCCTCGACCGGGCCTCCCGGGGTGTACAGGAGGCGGACCGGACGGCCGAGGCCCTGGGGGCCAGGGTCTCCGAGCTGGTCGCCCTGGTGGCCGGCGGCACGGCCGCGCCGGGACGGACCCTGACGGTGGCCGCGTACGTGTCGACGCCGCGGGAGCCGGGGACCCGACCGCTGCGGGGACGGCTGGCGGCGATGGGGCACCGGGTGCTGCTGCCGTGGCTGCAGGACGACCTCGACCTCGACTGGGTGGCCGACGACCGGGTGGCCGACGACCGGGTGGCCGACGACCCGGACGGCCCGACCGACCCGATGCGCCCCGGAGGCCCGCGGCTGGGTCCGGGCGCCGTCGCGGACGTCGACCTGGTCCTGGTGCCTGCCCTGGCCGTCGACGGCTCCGGCACCCGGCTGGGCCAGGGCGGCGGGTCCTACGACCGGGCACTGGCGCGGTTGCGCCCGGGGGTCCCCGGAGCCGGTGACCGTCCCCTGGTCCTGGCCGTCGTCCACGACCACGAGCGGCTGGCGGCGGGCTCGCTGCCCCGCGAGCCCCACGACGTGCCCGTCGACGGCGTGCTGTCCGAGTCCGCCGTGACCCTGCTGGGCACCCGGCTCAGTCGTCCGCCCGGAGCACCAGCCGCTCCCGGGCCACCTCGTCCAGCGCCTCGGGCGTGAACGCCCACGGGTAGGAGCCGCCGTCGGCCCACGTCCCCAGCTGGTTGCCGTGGTAACGGTCGGTCGGGTGGCCCGACACCCCGGTCAGGTCGACCCAGCGGGACCCGCCGACGTCCGCCGGGTCCTCGGGCACGGACAGGTCCACGACCATCCGCATGCTCGGCACGGCCGTCACCTCGAACGTCCCCGACGACGCGTCCCAGGACGTCGCGTCCACCACGCTCGACCCGCCCGGCAGCCCGACCGTCGACAGGTTGAACAGCGAACGGACCGGCCCCGGGACGGCCTCGCCCCCCAACGGCGTGTGCTGCGGGGTGAGCGTGTGCACCTGGCCCCACGACCAGCGCCCGGGGTCCTTGGCCACCTGCCTGGTCAGCCGGAGCCGGGCCTCGACCAGGGCCTGGCGGAGCACCTCGTCGCGGGACTCGACCACGTTGACCGTCGCCACGTCGTCCCACCAGGGGTCGTCGGGGCTGCCGAGCAGCTGGTCCACCACCGTGAACCACCTCGAGCCGCCGTTGGGGTGCAGCTCCAGCGGCAGCTCGTCGTGGAAGGCCCCGGCGAGCAGCTCGGCCCAGACGGCGTTGAAGTACGCGGCCGCCGCGGAGTCGCGGTCCTGCGAGCCGTCCCAGTCGCGCAGCAGGTCCACGCCGTCGGTGGTGAAGGCGTCCAGGCCGTCGACGTCCAGCAGGTACGGCAGCAGCGTCTCGGCGAGCGGGTTGACGTCGTCCAGCTGCAGCTCGGCCATCTCGTCCGCGGTGACGTCCCCGCGCTCGACCAGCGCCGCCAGCTCGGTCTCCAGCCGGGCCGCGCGGTAGCCGTGGTCGGTGTCGACCCCCAGGTAGGGGCCGCTGCCCACGGTCTGGACCCGGTTGTTGGCCGTCACCAGCCAGCCCCGCTCGGGGTCGACGACCACCGGCAGGTCCTCGGCGGGCACGTAGCCGACCCAGTCGTAGGCCGAGGTCCAGCCGGGCAGCGGGACCCGGCCGTCGCCGGCCGCCCGGACCGGGACCCGGCTCGGCGTGACGTAGCCGATGGCCCCGTCCTGGCCGGTCTCGGCGAAGACGATGTTCTGGCCCGGGACGTCCAGCAGGCGCGCGGCCTCGACGACCTCCTCGGCGGAGGTGGCCCGGTTCATGGCCAGCACCGCCGCCATGGTCCGTCCGGGGTCCGACGCGGTCCAGCGCAGCGACACGGCGTACCCCGGGCCGCGGGTCGGCGAGCCGGACGGGACCGGGATGCCCCGCCCGATCGACACCAGGGGGTCGACGACGTCGCTGAGCAACGGCCCGTTGCCCGTCTCACGCACCTCGACGGTGACCGGGTCGCCCCCGGCGACCTCGACGACCTCCTCGCGCACCGTGAGCGGCAGCATCTCCCCGTCCAGCTCGTACTCCTCACCGACCACGCGTTCCAGCACGAAGTCGGTGTGGTCGGCGTACAGGGTCGTCAGCCCCCAGGCCACGTCGGGCGTGCGCCCGACGAACACCCCCGGCAGCCCGGAGAAGGAGAACCCGGAGACGTCGAACGGGCACTCCTCGCTCACCCGGCGGCAGTGCAGCCCGACCTGGTACCAGGTCGACGGAGACGACGGGGCCAGGTGCGGGTCGTTGGCCAGCAACGGGGCCCCGGTGTCGGTGTGCTCGCCGGACACCACCCACGAGTTGGACCCCAGGCCCTCCACCGCCACCCCCGTCAGGTCGCCCCCGGCGGACAGCACGGCCAGGGTGTCGGCCAGGGCCTGCTCCCCGGGACCACCGACGGCGGCGAGCGCGGCCTCCGGGTCGGCGGCGGGACCAGGTGCGGCGGAGCCGGGCGGCGGGCGGACGGCCCGCCCGGAGACACCCGAGGCCAGCACCTCGTCGGGGACGATGACCGGGTTGGTCCCGGGGTAGGCCGGGTAGAGCTGGTCGACCCGGGCCGGCGTCTCCCCGCGGGCCAGCAGGAGGCCCCGGCCCAGCTCGTCGGAGTAGTTGGAGCGCAGGTCCCAGGCCAGGGCCTTGAGCCAGGCCAGGGAGTCCACCGGGGTCCAGGGCTCGATCTCGGCCTCGGGGAGCTGCAGCGACAGGACGGTGTAGGCCAGCGACAGCTGACCGGGCGATCGCTCCCGCAGGTAGGCGTTGACGCCCTCGGCGTAGGCCTCGAGGTAGGTGACGGTGACCGGGTCCAGGAGCTCCAGCTCGGCCTCCGCCGTGCGCCGCCAGCCCAGCGTGCGGACGACGACGTCCGCCTCCAGCGCCTGCTCGTCGGCCCCGACCAGCTCGCTGAGCCGGCCTGCGGTGATGTGCCGCCGCACGTCCATCTCGAAGAACCGGTCCTGGGCGTGCACGTATCCTTGGGCGCGGAACAGGTCCTCGGCGGTGTCGGCGTAGACGTGAGGGACGCCCTGGGCATCCCTGACCACGTCCACGTCCGCCTGCAACCCGACGAGGGCCGCCTCCCCTGAGCGGTCCGGCACCGCCCGGCGGACCGACACCGCGACCGCCGCGAGACCGACGACCAGGACCACGACCAGGAGACCCGCCAGGCCCGCGAGAACCACACCGACCCGACCGACCACCGACCGCCTCGTCACGAGGCGAAGAGTAGGCCAGGCCGCCTGTCAGGAGGACGGACCGATGACCGCGGTGTCGCCCGAGCTGGCCCTGGTGCTGGGCGCGGTCGTGCTGGTGGCCGCGGTCGCCGCCGTGCGGCTGTCGACCCGGACGGGTCTGCCGTCGCTGCTGCTGTACCTGGGGCTGGGGGTCGTGCTGGGCGAGGACGTCCTCGGGATCCCCTTCGACGACGCCGGGCTGACGGAGTCGGTCGGGTACGGGGCGCTGGCCCTGATCCTGGCCGAGGGCGGTCTCACGACCCGGTGGGAGTCGATCCGGTCGTCGCTGGCACCCGCGTCCGTCCTGGCGACGGTCGGGACGTGCGTGTCGTTCCTGGTCACCGGCCTGGGGGCGTGGCTGCTCCTGGACATCGACCTGGTGACCGGGCTGCTGCTGGGCGCGGTGGTGGCCAGCACCGACTCCGCGGCGGTGTTCTCGGTGCTGCGGACGGTCAAGCTGCCGCGGCGCCTGGTCGGCATCCTGGAGGCGGAGTCGGGCCTCAACGACGCCCCCGCGATCCTGGCCGTCCTGGCCCTGACCGCGACCGCGGCCGGGACGTCGGAGTCCCCGTGGTGGGTGTCGGTGCTGATGGCCGTCGCGGCGCTGGTGATCGGCGTCGCCGTCGGCGGGCTCGTCGGGCAGGGCGGGGCGCTGCTGCTGCGCCGGATCGCCGTGCCGTCCTCCGGTCCCTTCCCGCTGGCCGTGCTGGCCGTGGTCGGGATCGCCTACGGCGGCGCAGTCCTGGCCGAGGGCAGCGGGTTCATCGCCGTGTACGTCGCGGCCCTGGTCCTGGGCAACTCCCGGCTCCCCCACGGCGGCGCGATCAGGGGCTTCGCCACCTCGCTCGGCTGGCTGGCCCAGATCGGCCTGTTCGTGCTGCTCGGGCTCCTGGTCAACCCGTCGGAGCTGCCGGAGGTGCTGCTGCAGGCGCTGGCGGTCACGGCGGTCCTGGTGGTGCTGGGCCGGCCGCTGTCGGTGCTGCTGTCGCTGGTCTGGTTCCGGACGCCGTGGCGCGACATGGCGTTCCTGTCCTGGGCCGGGCTGCGCGGCGCCGTGCCCATCGTGCTGGCCACCATCCCGGTCCTGGCGGCCGTCCCCGGGTCCCAGCAGGTGTTCAACGTGGTCTTCGTGGTCGTCGTCGTGTCGGTGCTGCTGCAGGCCACCACCCTGCCGCTGATGGCCCGGCTGCTGGGGGTGCAGGAGGAGTCAGACAGCGAGGACATGGACGTCGAGAGCTCGCCCCTGGGACGGATGGGCGCCGACCTGCTCCAGTTCCACGTGCACGACAGGTCCCGGTTGCACGGGGTCAGCGTGCTGGAGCTGCGGCTGCCGCAGCCCGCCCACGTGTCGCTGGTCGTCCGCCCCGAGGGGGCTGTCGTCCCCACCCCGACCACCACGTTGCGCCACGGTGACGACGTCCTGGTCGTCACCACACCGGCCGTCCGCGACGAGGTGGACCGCCGGCTGCGGGCGGTGAGCGAGCGCGGCCGCCTCGCGGGGTGGGGCGGGGACCCCCCGCCGGGGCCGGAGGGGGGCAGGCGGAACACCTGAGGCCCGGTTACGTTGACCTGGCAACGGTCGGTCCGACCGGCCGCGACGGAGGGAGCGACACGTGCCTGCAGCCGTACCCGACCTCTCGGTCGAGCCGTCGACGGCCGACGGGCTCCCGGCCCCGGCCTCGACCCTCGTGAGCGGCCCGATGCCCGAGCCGGACCTGGACGCGGCGACCGAGGCCGCTCGGTCGTTCCTGACGGCGCTCGGCGTCGACCTGTCGGCCCCCGGCCTGGACCGCACCCCGCTGCGGATGGCCAAGGCCTACGCCGAGATGTTCCAGCCCCGCCCGTTCGAGATGACGACCTTCCCCAACGACGAGGGCTACGACGAGATGGTCGTCGCGCACGGCATCGGGTTCACGTCGGTGTGCGAGCACCACCTGCTGCCGTTCAGCGGGCACGCCACGGTCGGCTACCTGCCCGGCGAGCGCATCGTCGGCCTGTCGAAGCTGGCCCGGGTGGTGGAGCTGTTCGCCCGCCGCCCGCAGGTGCAGGAGCGGATGACCCAGCAGGTCGCACGGTTCCTCGCCGACCAGCTCGCCCCCAAGGGGGTCGGGGTCGTCCTGGTCGCGGAGCACTCCTGCATGACGGTGCGAGGGGTGCAGGCCCAGGGCAGCAGCACGACGACGTCGGCCCTGCTGGGCCGGATGCGCGAGGACGCCCGCACCCGCACGGAGTTCCTGGCGTTGTCCGGGCGTTGACCCGGTACGCCCTATCATTGGCACTCGCCGGGACGGAGTGCCAGTCCCGTCCACCCACAGCTGCGGGCCCCGCCGGCCCCACGACGCCAGGAGGCCACGTGCCGACGTACGCCTACGCGTGCACCGCGTGCGATCACGAGTTCGACGTCGTCCAGAAGTTCAGCGAGGACTCGCTGACGGAGTGCCCCGCGTGCGCTGGGCGCCTGCGCAAGAAGTTCGGCGCCGTCGGCGTCGTGTTCAAGGGTTCGGGCTTCTACCGGACCGACTCCCGCAACGGCTCGGGCTCACCCGCCTCGGGCTCGAGCTCGGGCTCGGGCTCCTCGGACACGTCCTCGTCGGGCACGTCGGCCGCCAAGACCGGCGACGGCTCGTCCTCCGGCTCCTCGTCCGACTCGTCGAGCTCGTCGAGCTCGTCGAAGTCGGGCAGCGACTCCTCCGGCAGCGCGTCGAAGGCGTCGACCGGCTCGAGCGCCACCAGCGGGTCGAGCAGCTCCGCCGCCTGACCGGCGGCGCCTCCGGCGGGCCGGGGTCCACAGGCCCCGGCGCGACCGCACCGTCCACAGCCGGGCCACGGTGCCCCCGCCCACGCCGCGGGACCGGGCGACCCTGACGGGGTGCTGAGCCTCGCCGGAGCCACCGGTCTCGACCCGGTCGCGCGACGACGCGTCCGCCGGACCAGCGCCCGGGTCCGGCCGTGGGTGCTGCCGGTCGCGGTGGTGGTGGCCGCGCTGGTGGTGCCGCTACGGGTGGCGGCCCCCACGCCGCCGCCCGCCGCCCTGCCGCTCCCGCAGGCCCCCGCCGGACGGGTCCTCGTGGCCGTCACCCCGACCGACCCGGCCGTGCTCACCCTGGCGGTGCCCGGCACGGCGGTCGACGTCTACGCCGCGCCAGGCGTCGGGCTCGACCCCGACGCCCGGCGACCCGCCCGGCTGGTCGCCGACGCAGCCCTGGTGGTCGACCCGGTGCGGGGTGCCGGCCCGGCCGAGCAAGGGGGTGGCCCGCTGTCGCCGGCGGGGGTGCTGCCGTCCGGCCCGGACGCGGGCGCGACGGTCACGCTGGCGGTCACGGACGCCGAGGCGGCCGCCCTGGCCTCGCACCCCGGCGGCGGCCTGACCCTGGCGGTGCGGGCCCCCGGCGGCTGAGGTCGGGGCCCCGGGGCATCGGGGCACGCCGCGGGTCGTACGTCGGGTGGGACGGGGCGGTGACCGGGAGCCCGTCTCTGGCTAGTCTCGCGATCGCGCGGGTCGCGCACCGGGTCGTCAGTCGAGGGGAATCGTCGTGCTCAAGGGTTTCAAGGACTTCGTCCTGCGGGGCAACATCATCGAGCTCGCCGTGGCGGTCGTCATCGGGACGGCGTTCGCCGCCCTGGTGGCCGGCTTCACGGAGAACATCATCAACCCGGTGCTGGCCGCCGCGGGGGGCGGCGGGGACATCCCGGGCTTCGGGTTCTTCATCATCTCCGGCGACCCGGCGACCTTCGTCAACGTCGGCAACGTGGTCGGCGCGATCATCCAGTTCCTGATCACGGCCGCGGTCGTCTACTTCGTGTTCGTGCTCCCGATGAACAAGCTGTCGGAGATGCGCCGGCGCGACGAGATCCCCACCGAGGACGCCCCGGCCCCCGACATCGAGCTGCTCAGGGAGATCCGGGACCTGCTGGCGCAGCAGCAGCCCCGCCTCTGAGCGGACGCCCGGCCCGGGACGACCCGGGGCCGGGCCGCGCCGCTCACCAGTGGGGCGGGCGCTCCCGCAGGATCCGGTCGTCCTCGTCCTCGGCCGAGCTCTCGCCCCAGCCGTGGTCGGTGTCGTCCGAGGCCACCTGCGGCACGACCGGGTCGACCGGCGCCGGCCGGCCGGGCGCCGGCCCGGGCGCGGGGTCCGACGGGTGGTCCACCTCGCCGCCCGGCGAGGACGCGGGCCCCGGCTGCGGGTCGGGCGCGACCGTCTCGGGCGTCGCCGGCTCGTCCGGGCCGTCGTCGGGCAGGCCCAGCAGCCGGTGCGCCACCCCGGCCACGTCGGCCGCGACCAGCTCCGCGGCGACGAGCCGGTGCTGCCAGCCGGCCTCGACCAGGGCCCACCGCCGCCCGGCGACGACGGCCGGGTCCGGCTGGGCAACGTCCACGTCGACCACCAGGGCCTGATGCCCGTACCGCACCGCGAGGCCGCCGCCCGGCCCCGGCGTGACCTCGGCCCCCAGGGCCAGCAGGTCCCGGGCCAGGACCGACAGCACGGCCGACCGCTCGCCGGGCACGGGCTGGACGGCGGCAGCCGCGGTCGCTGTCCCGGTCGCTGTCCCCGCCGCTGTCCCCGCCGCTGTCCCCGTCGCTGTCCCCGTCGCTGTCCCCGTCGCGGCGGCCCGGCCATCGCCGCGGCCACCGGTCCGCCCGGGACCGTCGGACGCGACCTCGACGGCGGCCAGGACCTCGGCCAGGGCCTGGGCACCCGGGGTGCGCAACCGCGAGGGGTCCAGGTCGTGCGAGCGCAGCGCCGTCACCACGTGGAGCCGGTGACGGGCGCGGCTGACCGCCGTGGTGAGCAACCCGGCACCGCCGGGGGCGTCGAGCGGGCCGAAGCGGTGGATGACCCGCCCGTGCGGTGTGCGGGCGAACCCGGTGCTGAGCAGCACCTCGTCGCGCTCCAGACCTCGGGCCTGGTCGACGGAGGCCACCACCACGGGCTCGGGCCGGGCCGGGGAGAACGCGTCGGCCAGCGCCGGGTAGGCCCGGACGGCCCGCCTGACCCCCGCCGCGACGGCCGCGGCGTGGGCCCGGGTGAGCCCGACGACCGCGACCGAGCGGGGCGGGTCCTGCGCGGCCAGGTCGACCACGAGCCGAAGCGTCTCCTGGACGACGTGCTCGACCTCGACCTCGGTGGAGTCCAGCTGCTCGGTCTCACCCGACGGCAGGCCCACCGCCCCGTCGAGGAACGTGCGGGTCACGGTGGTGCTGCGCTCGGGCGAGCCGGCCGTGGCCACGCGGCTGCTGCCGGTCGCGCTCGCCAGGGCCGCCAGCGTGGCGTCGTGGGTGCGGTGTGCCGTGCCGAGCCGGTCGACCGGCAGGCAGCCGCCCAGGACGGTGGCGGCCGAACCGGGCCGGGCCGGACCCAGGTCACCCAGCGCCACGACCTGCGCCGTCCGCGCGAGCGCGCCGCACACCTCGACGAAGCCGGACCGACCGGCGTCGTCGAGGACCACGACGTCGACGTGCTCGTCGACCGGCAGGTCGGCGACGTCGGAGGGGACCAGGACCCGGACCGGGTCCGACAGCCGTGAGCGGGGGTCGAGCCCGTCGCGGGCGGCCCGGACCCGTCCGGCGGCCGCCGCCACCCAGTCCTGCTGCGACGCCGCGTACCGGTCGACCGCCTCGACGGTGGCGCCGCGCTCGCCCGTGGCGGGCGCGGTCGCCTCGGCGACCCCGAGCCACCAGGCCAGCCGGAGCTCGCGAGCGGCCATGGCGGGGCTGACGAAGCCCACGGGCAGGGCCCGCAGCCGCTGCAGCAGCGTCCCGCCGCCGCGCTCGCCGACGCGCTGCTCCAGCAGGGTCCGCCGCGGCAGGTCCTCCAGGGCGGACTCGTCGTCCAGCAGCCGGACCGCGGTCTCGAGCACCTCGTCCAGCGTGGCCCGGCCGAGCCGCAGCCCGGGGTGGAGCAGGTCGAGTCGCTCGCAGGCCCGGACCAGGTCCCCGAGGCGGTCGACCATGGCGCCGGTGGCGCTGGGCAGGTGCGCCCAGCCGGAGCCCTCGCTGATCTTCTGCCAGTCCAGGCGCTGGGCGGCCGCGGCCGACAGCAACCGGTGCAGCTGACGGTCGTCCACCTCGACGCCGGGCCGGACCAGGCGGCGGGCCCGGCGCTGCAGCCGCCAGCGGGTCGGGCCGGCGATGGCGTAGTCGGTGGTGCGCCGGAACTCATCGTCCGCCGTGGCCGCGACCAGGTCGAGGATCGGGACGTCGAAGACCTCGGGGACGAGCCGGTCCAGGGTGGTCTGCAGCCCCAGGAACAGCCGGTGCCGGTCGGCGACCTCGTCGACGGTCGTGGCCCGCACGGTGCCCGTCCCGTGGGCCAGGTCGCCCACGGCGGAACGGGCCTCGCGGACCAGCTCGTCGCGCAGCCGACGGGCCAGGCCCAGGGCCTCCTGGGCCCCCTGGCGGTCGGTGATCCGGGCGCCGGTCCAGGCGGTGGTCGCGTCGTCCAGCGCGCCGAGCCGGACCGCCTCGGCCAGGTCGTCGGCCAGACCCTCCAGCTGCTCGCGGGACAGGGCGGTGCCCGGATCCTGCTCCAGGACGACGTCGGTGACCCGGGGGCCCTCGACCGCGGCCGTGGCCAGCACCTCGAGCACGTCGGCGCGGGTGACCTGCCACGGCCGGCGGACGCGGTGCAGCTCGGCGACGGTGTCGCGGTAGCGCGCCCCCGCCTCCTGGTGGCGGCGGGCGTTGTCCTGCCCGGCCCCACCGGTGGGGGTGGTCGCGGCGAGGACGGCCTCGGCCGCCCCGCGGGAGGTGACGGAGGCGGCAGCGGAGCCGTCGGCGACCAGGTCGCCCAGGCCGAGCGCGACCAGCCGGTCGACGAGGACGTCGCCCTCGGCGCGGGTGGGCACGACCACCAGGCAGCGCCGACCGGTGGCGGCGGCCACCGCGGCCACGGCGACCGCGCACGTGGTGGCGCCGGTGCCGGGCGGGGCGTCGACGCCGATGCTGTGCCCGGTCAGAACGGCCGCGAGGACGCGCCGCTGGTCGGGGTCGAGCCGGGCGGGGACGAAGCGGTCGAGCAGGTCGGCCACCGCGGCCTCCGGCGCCGACACGTCGGGCAGGTCGTGGCCCACCGTGGCCAGCACGTCGGCCGCCTCGCCGTCCCAGTCCTCGCCGACCCAGGCCAACGGGGAGTGGGCCGGGACGTGCTCGCGCAGCCGGTCCAGGTCCTGCAAGACGTGGTCGCCGTCCAGGGACACCGGGGCCAGCAGCAGCCGGCGGCGCAGCACGGCCCCGGGCACGGCGGGCAGGGCCGACTGGACCAGGTCCAGCAGCGGGTACGGGTCGAACCCGTTGCCGGCGGTGCGGAGCCGCTCGCCCAGGACGGCGGGCAGGTCGACCACCCCGGAGCTGCGGCGGGCCAGCTCCCGCGTCAGGGCCGGGTTGAGGGCGACCGGGCCCTCGACGACCACGGCCGCGTCCCCGTCGCCGGCCCCGGCCACCCGGCAGGAGCGCAGCAGGACGGGCAGCTCGCCGCCGCCGGGCAGCACGACCACGCCGGCCACCAGGTGCCCGGCGGCCAGACCCCGGTCGTCCAGGGCCCCGACCACCTCGCGGAAGCGGCGCAGCCGGAGCAGGGCCATGGCCCTGGCCTCGGGGTCGCGCACCAGGCCGGACAGGTTCTGCCGGCCCGACGCCAGCAGGTGGGCCTGCCCCGACGGGTGGGCCAGGGTGACGTCGAGGCACGCGTCGGCCAGGGGCCGCAGGTCCCGGGCGCCGGACGGCTCGTCCAGCAGGGCAGCGCGGGCCCGGTCGAGCACGGCGGTGGCACGGCTGCGGGCGGTGCGCGCCTGCTCGGAGGGCGCATCCGTCGACGACATACCCCTCACGGTACGAGATGTCCGCGGGTCCGGACGCCGACACTGGGCTCATGACGACGCCCACGTCGCCGCGGCTGCACCGGTGGGGTCGCGCCACGGCGGTCCCGCTGACGGTGCTGGCGGTGGTGTTCGCGCTGACCTACGTCACGCAGCTGGCCAGCGGCCGGGACGACGTGGGCGAGGCGGCCCGCTGGACCCGGGTGGTGGTCTGGGTCGCGTTCGCCGTGGACTACGTGGTGCGGGTGCGGTTGTCCGGCAACGCCGTCCGGTTCGTCCTCAGCCACCCGGTGGACCTCGTCGTCGTGGTCGTCCCGCTGCTGCGCCCGCTGACGGACTGGCTCGGGTCCCTGGTCCGTCGGCGCCGCAGCCTGCAGGGCCATCGCAACGTCGTCCGGCGGACCCTGGTCTACCTGCTGTCGGTCGCGACCACGCTGGTGCTGTTCGTGTCGGCCGCGGTACTGCTCGCCGAGCGGGACGCGCCCGGGGCCACGATCCTCACCTTCTCCGACGCCCTGTGGTGGGCGGCGGTGACCGTCACGACGGTCGGCTACGGCGACCTGTACCCCGTCACCACGGCCGGACGCGGGGCCGCCGTGCTGGGGATGCTGCTCGGGATCGGCGTGCTGGGCACCGTGACGGCCACCATCTCCGCGCAGGTGGTGGCCGCGGTCCGCGCGGAGGTCACGCCCCGCCGCGCCGACGAGGGCGGACCGGTCGACGAAGGGCCGGCCGAGGACGAGGCCATCGCCCTGGTGGACCTGCCGCAGGTGCTGCAGGAGGTGCGGGACCTGCGTCGCGAGATCGCCGCCCTCAGGACCGCGTCCCTCAGAGCGGACGTGCCGGTTCCGCCGGCTCCCGCGGGGCCGGCGGCCCCGACGGTCCCGGACCCCCCGGCCCCCCCGGACCCCCCGGACCCGACGCGGACGTGACCGGCCCTCGCCGTCGGAACCGGAGCACGCCCTGCCCCACGGCGACGCCCACGACGACGACCGCACCCCCGACGACCTCTTCGAGCTGGACCCGCTCGGCCAGCAGCAGCGCGCCGAGCGCGACGCCGATCACCGGCGACAGGTAGGTGACGGTCGAGGCGAACGTGGCCCCCAGGCCGGCGGTCACCGCGGTGTTGAGCACGAAGGCCAGCCCGGTGCCCAGCACCCCGAGGGCCACCATGCCGACCACGACGCGGACGCTGAGGTCGACCGGGGTCCACGACAGGACCGGAGCCGCCAGCAGGCTCCAGCCGAGCCCGCACGTCACCTGCCCGAACGCGATGACCACGGGACCCACGCCGCGCGGGATGACGAAGCGGCGCACCCAGACCAGGCCGGCGCCGTAGCAGGCGGTCGCCCCCAGGCACGCGAGCTGTCCGAGCAGGGCGTCGCGGCCACCCAGACCCGTGACCTGGGGCAGGGCCACGACGACCACCCCGGCGAACCCGATGAGCAGGCCGACGACCTTGCGGGTGCTGACGTGCTCGGTGCGCAGGAACAGCAGCACCATGACCAGCGTCCAGAGCGGCGTGGTGGCGTTGAGGATGGCGGCCAGACCGCTGTCGATCCGGGTCTCCGCCCAGGCGAAGAGCGTGAAGGGCACGAAGCAGAACAGGACGCCCAGCACGACGAAGTGGCCCCAGGTGCCCCGGTCGCGGGGCAGCCGCGTGCGGGTGACCAGCAGCCAGCCGCCCAGGAACAGGCTGCCGAACAGCAGCCGGGCCAGCGCCACCTGCCCCGGGCTGAGTCCCTCCAGGCCCCACTTCATGAACAGGAAGCTGGCCCCCCAGCAGGTCGCGGCGACGAGCCACGCGACGACGAGCGCAGGACGCGATGCGGGCATGGTCCGACGGTAGGGCCGGGGGGTGACGGCGGTCGTCCCGATCCCGGCCGTCGCGACCAGTGCCCGCGAGGTGGTCTGGTCCACGTCGCCGGGTGGTGCGGTCCCCGGGGCGGGCCCTCAGCCCAGCCGGACACCGAAGCCGTGGCGGGCCAGGTGCAGCAGCGGGTGCCGCGGCGCCAGCAGGTCCTGCACGCGGGCGGTCGACAGCACCTCGAGCCGCGCCACGGCGGCCCGCAGCGTCCCCGGGCCCTCCCGACGGGCCCGCATCAGCACGTCGGTGTTGGCCCAGACCTGGCGACGGCTGTCGCGCAGCAACCGGGCCGACGCGGCCCGCGACAGCGGCATGAGCACCCGGTCGAGCACCCCGGGCGCGGCCGCCGCGGCCCGGACCAGGTGCCGGGACTCCGACGGGACGAGGGCGACGATGACGCCGTCCAGGGCGTGGTGGTCCCGCTCCCGTGACGCCATCAGGGCCGGGTCCTGCCGCTCGACGTCGGTGATCACGTCCAGCAGCGACTGCGGCATGTCGTAGTTGATGTGGGCGTTCATGCCGAGCAGCACGTGCAGGTAGGGGTGCAGGTCGGCGGGGGCGGCGAAGGCCGCCCGCCACGGGCCGGGCGCGCCGGTGGGGTCGGCGCGGTGGGCGGTGAGGGCCTGCAGGTACAGCTCGGCGAACGCGACGTCCCAGCGGCCCAGCCAGTCGGGGTCCTCGACCTGCCCGGCGCGGGCGGCGGAGCCCACGGCCTCGGTCACGCGGCGGTAGGTGGCCAGGAAGTGCCGGGCGGGTTCGTCGGACAAGGCGTCCAGCTCGACGCCCATCCGGTCGACGACACCGGCGATGGGGTCGCTCACACGTCACGCTAACCCGACCTCCGCGAGGAGGCCCGGCGGGCCGTCGACGACCTCGCCTGCCTACCCTGGGGCGTGACGTCTGCCGAGGACCTCCTGGCCCGTGGGGGCGTCGTCGCCCTGACCGGGGCCGGGATGAGCACCGACTCGGGCATCCCCGACTACCGGGGCCCGGGCTCGCCCCGACGGACCCCGATGACGTTCCAGGACTTCACCCGGTCCGAGCGCGGCCGGCAGCGGTACTGGGCGCGCAGCCACGTCGGCTGGCAGCGGATGGCGGCCGCGGAGCCCAACGACGGCCACCGGGCGCTGGCGTCGCTGGGCCGGGCCGGGCTGGTGGACGCCGTGGTCACGCAGAACGTGGACGAGCTGCACCGGCTGGCCGGCTCGACCTCGGTCGTCGACCTGCACGGGCGGCTGTCGCAGGTGCTTTGCCTGGGCTGCGGGGACCTGAGCCCCCGGCGCCGGCTGCACGAGCGGCTGGCGGTCCTCAACCCCGGCTGGGCCGAGCGCGAGGACGTCCTCGAGGCCGACATCGCGCCCGACGGCGACGTGGCCGTCGACGACACGTCCGGGTTCGTGGTGGCCGGCTGCGAGCGCTGCGGCGGCGTGCTCAAGCCCGACGTGGTGTTCTTCGGCGAGAACGTCCCGGTGCCCCGGGTCGAGCAGTGCTACCGCCTGGTCGAGGGGGCCGGGGCCCTGCTGGTGGCGGGGACGTCGTTGACGGTGTTCTCGGGCCGCCGGTTCGTGGCCCGGGCGGCCAAGCTGGGGATCCCGGTCGTCGTGGTCAACCGGGGACCCACCCGGGCGAGCGACTTCGCCGACGTGCACGTGGAGGGCGGCTGCTCGCAGGTGCTGGTCGACTGGGCGGCGAGCCTGACAGGATCGCGCGGATGAGCGAACCGGCCCCGTCGCCCCGACCGCCCGCGGCCGACGTGCCGCCGTCGTACGTGCCGCCCTCGCCCTGCGCGTCCCGCACGGTCACGGCCGACGACGGCGCCCGGCTCCGGTTCTGCGCGCACGGCGGCCACGTGCTGGGCTGGGTGCCGGCCGGCGGCGTCGAGCGGCTGTGGCTGAGCCGGGACACCGGCTGCGGGCCGGGCACCGCGATCCGCGGTGGGGTGCCCGTGGTCTGGCCGCAGTTCGCCGAGCGCGGCGACGGTCCCCGCCACGGCGTCGCCCGGGACCGCGCCTGGTCGCTGCTGGACGAGGGGACCGGGGAGGACGGGGTGGCGCGGGCCCGGCTGGAGCTGAGGTCCGACGCCGCGACCCGGGCGCTATTCCCCCACCCGTTCACGCTGTCGCTGGACGTCGAGGCGTCCGGCGCACAGCTGGTGATGACGCTCGCGGCCCGCAACGACGGGGTGGACGACCTGTCGTTCACCGCGGCCCTGCACACCTACCTGAGGGTCTCGTCCACGGCGGCGGCGACGGTGCTGGGTCTGGAGGGCCGCACGGCCCACGACAACACCTCCGGGGGGCAGACCCGGCTCGGCGCGGTCCTGTCGCCCGTCGGTCCGCTCGACCTGGCCGTGGACGTCGACGGCGCCGAGGGCTCGCAGGTCCGGTTGGTGGACCCGGATCTGGGCGACGTCCGGCTGCAGGCCGACGGGTTCGACGCGAGGGTGGTCTGGAACCCCGGCGCCCAGGCCGCGCCCGGGGACGTGCACGCCGGCGGCGAGGCCGAGTTCGTGTGCCTCGAGCCCGCGCTGCTGACGCCCCAGGTGCTGCCGGCGGGCGCGACCTGGACGGGCCGGCAACGGCTGAGCGCGCCGGCGGCGGGGTGACCGCGGCTCCTCACCCGGCGGAGTAGCGGTACACGAAGCCGCGGCCCTCCCCCACCTGGACCTCCAGCTCCGACTGCAGGCACGGTCGGTCGAGCTCCACCACCGAGTAGGCGAAGACCGGGTCCAGCAGCTCGACGAGGTCGGCGGAGCACGGGTCGACCACCAGACGGTTCCGCGAGCCGCGGACCTGCTCGATCCTGGTCTCGACGCCCGGCGTGGCCACGACCCAGTCGTAGCGGGAGTAGTTGTTCCAGACCCGCTCCTGCAGCGGGACCAGGGCCTCCATTAGGTCGCGGTCGGGGTAGAAGGTGACCCCCGACAGCGATTGCAGCCCGGCCGCCCGGACCAGGGCGACGTCGCTGGGACCGCTGAACACCACGGTCCTGGCCCCCGGCTGCTCCTGCGCCAGCGGGCGCAGCGCGGACGTGACGGGGTTGGCGTCCAGGCGCCCCAGGCCCGCGTAGAGCGGGTTGACGGTGGCGAACGACGCGACGGCCAGGACGGCCCCCACCACCGCGGCCCCTCGCCGGGCGGGCCCGATCACGACAGCGGTGGTGACGACGCCGAACGTCACGGCCAGCAACGCCACCACGACCACCGGGACCAGGTCGCCGTCCCACCGGGTCCGCCAGGCGGCGCCCACCGTCAGGGCCGTCGTGGCCGCGACGACACCGACAGCGACCAGGCGTCGGTGCCGACCCGGCCACGGCCGCAGCTGCGCGCAGACCGCGATCACGAGGAGCACGCCCAGCCCCAGGGCGAGCTGGGTCCGTCCGGGCGGGACCTGCTGCAGGCCCAGCAGCCCGACGGCGTCCGGCAGCGGCAGGAAGGCCCACGCGAGCAGCAGCCCCGTGGCCACCGCGACGCCGACGAGGGCCGGGACCAGCACGGCGCGGTCGCCGACGTCCGGCTGCGGGGGCGCACCCCGGCGCGGCGGGAGCAGCACGAGCGCGAGCGCCAGCAGGACGGCGGGGACCGGCAGCCAGGTCGAGCTGATCTCCGACAGGTTGGTCTCGACGAGGGTGTCCCCGGCCGGACCGCTCAGGACGGGGTTGAGCGGCGCGCTGAGCAGCCTCCACCCGTCCAGCCCGCCCGCCGACTCGGAGCGCTGCCCGGGGTAGACCGTGCCCACGGTGGCCTGGATGGCCTCCCGGTTCTGCAGGAACCAGACGCCCAGGAGGGGCACCACCACCCCGAGCAGGCCGGCCACGGTGATGAGGAGACGACGCACCGGCACCCGCAGGCCGACCACCACCCCGATGACGCAGCCGGCCACCACCAGGACCACCGACACCTGCCACGGCGGGTACAGCACCAGGGCGAAGGCCACCGACAGCAGCCCGGCCACGACCGCCCAGCCGGCCGTCCGTCGTGGGGTCGACGCCGTCACCGAGGCCAGCAGGGCGGCCCCGACCGCGCTCCCGAACCCGAGGACCAGACCGGGGGCGGGCGCGGACCACCACGCCTGGTACGGCGTGAACGTCCCCGCCACCGCCAGGGCGCCGGCCAGCACGACCCCCACCCCCAGCCGACGGAGCAGCCAGGTCAGGCCCAGGACGGAGGCCAGGTACGGGGCCCACCAGCGCCAGGCCAGCCCGCGCTCCGGGCCCAGGAGCAGGAAGCCCCAGTCCTGGGGCTTGAGCAGCGAGACCCAGGAGGCGGTCGGGGCGCCGTGGGCGAGCGCGGCCTGCCGGGTGTCGGTGAGACCGACGTGCATGGACTCCGGGAAGCCCTGGCGGGCCGCCGACACGGCCAGGGGGGTCATGATCTGCGACTCGTCACCACGGATGGTCCGCGGCTCACCGGCGACCAGGGCCGGGTCATCGGTGCCGGGCGGGGCCAGGACCCCGATCGAGGTCCCGCTCAGGCCCAGCACCACCAGGGCCAGGAACACCAGGACCGCCGCGACGGGAACGACAGCGCCTCCGTCGGCCCGACGCATCACGTGACGCCCGGCACCGGGGGGTCCGGTCGGGTCGGCCGTGGCCCGGCTCACCCCGTCCCGTCCCGGCGCCCCTCCTGCTCGCGCAGCAGGGCCACCTCCTCCGCCAGCCGCTGGACCTTGGCCTCCAGGGCGGTGACGGCGACGCTCAGGTTGATGCCGACCAGCAGCAGCAGGAGCAACCCCGTGCTGAACAGGAAGTTGGCCGGCAGCTCGAAGCCGAGCAGGTCCGAGGACCACACGAGCAGGCCCGGGACCAGGCCGAGCAGCGCCACCCCGAGCACCACGGACAACCACAGTGCGGCGTACTTGACGTTGAGCCGGCCGCGCAGCACCAGCCGCGCCACCACCACCAGAACGCTCGCGGCGGCGAGCCCGCCGACCCATCCGACGCTCACGCGGCCGTCCCCCGCGGACGCAGCAGACGCGACAGCGACAGCAGCAGGAGCAGGCAGGACCGCGCGAGGAACAGCGCCGAGCGCAGCGGACGGTGGCTGGCCACCCCGGTGGAACGGGCCCGCATGGCCACGGGGACCTGGACGACCCGCAACCGGGACGACCGGGCGATGACCAGCGCGTCGAGGGTGTCCCCCAGGTACTCCGGCGGCATCTCGCGGGCGAGGACGGCCTGCGCGCGCGGGCCGAACGCCCGGAAGCCGGACGTCACGTCGGTGAGCCGGGTCGAGTGCAGCGAGCTCATCACCGCGGCCAGCACCCACATCGCCCAGCGGCGCGGACCCCGCGCCTGGTAGGTGCCCTCCCCCGCCCAGCGCGCCCCGATCACGAGGTCCGCCTCGGACAGCCGGGCCACGAGGTCCGGCACGGCCGCGGCCGGGTGCTGCCCGTCCGCGTCGCACTGGACCACGGCGTCGACGCCCTGGCGGACGCCCAGCACCAGGCCCGTGCGGACGGCCGCACCGGGCCCCATGTTGAACGGCAGCCTGAGGACGCGGGCCCCGGCCGCGGCGGCCCGGTCGGCCGTCCGGTCGGTCGACCCGTCGTCGACGACCACGACCTCGACCCCGGGCAGGGCGGCCAGCAGCTCCGCGACGACGGCGCCGACGGACTCCTCCTCGTTGTACGCGGGGCAGACGACCATGACCGTCGGCGCGCGGGTGGCCTCGGTCAGCGGTCGCTCCTGACGGGCTCGGGCTGGTGACCCTGCGCTCGGAACACCCACTGGTAGGCCACGGCGTTGACCGGGAGGAGGACCGCGGTCACCGCGACCTTGGCCAGCAGCAGGGCCCCAGGGACGTCGGCCCCCTCGAGCAGGTCGGCGAGCAGGGGGACCAGCACCGTCGTCAAGGCGAGGTTGAGCAGGAACAGCACGAGGTAGCGGACCGTCTGCGGGGCCAGCCGTCCGCCGGCGCCCTGGAAGGTCCGACGGTTGAGGGCGACGTTGACCACCCCGCCCGCCACGAACCCCGTGGCCGCAGCCAGGGCCACGGGCAGCCCGAGGAGCTCGTGCCCGCTCCACAGCACCGCGGCGTCGACCAGCCAGCCGACGCCGCCCGCCACGGCCACCGCGGGCATGCGGCGCAGCACCGTCCGCCCGGGTGACATCCTCACCCGCCAAACCTACGGGCTCACGCGGGCGGGTAGGGCGAGCCCTTCAGCAGCCGCGCCAGGTGCGCCAGGTGACGGGCGGTGTCCTTCGTGGTCCCGACGACCTTCTCCGGCCGGGGCTGCACGTCCTGGTAGTCGACGCTGCCCATGGCCTCGCCCACCCAGTAGGTGCTGGCGGCCGCAGGCACGGTGAACCCGACGTCGACGAGGGCCTGAAACACCTCGGCGCAGACGTGGTGGGCGCCGTCCTCGTTGCCGACGACCGCGACGCCGGCGACCTTGCCGAAGGTGAGCATGCGGCCCTGGTCGTCGCTCTCGGAGATCTCGGCGTCGAGCCGCTCCAGGACGACCTTGGCCACGCTGGACGGCTGGCCCATCCAGATCGGCGTGGCGACGACCAGGATGTCGGCGGCCAGGACCTTCTCGCGCAGCCGCGGCCACTGGTCCCCGTCGCCCTCGTCGGTCGACACGCCGAAGCGGACGTCGTGGTCGACGACGCGGACCACCTCACCGGACACGCCGTGCTCGCCGAGGGCGTCGAGCACCTCCTGGCCCATGACGTGGCTGCTGGAAGGGGCCGGGGACTTCTTGAGCGAGCAGGTCAGCACGAGAGCGGTGAGATCGGTCATGGCTGCTGCGTACCCGGGCAGCCCCGGACCACACCTCCCGGCGCGGTATCACCGGGCCGGGAGGCGGCTCATGGAGCGGGTGGGTACCTCGACCGACGACGCCCCGACAGGACGACGCGCCTGGACGTCCCTGCGCGCCGGTGCCGCCGCTCCCTTCGTGGCCCTCCGGGTGACCGCCCGGGACCCCTCCATGCTCCGGCTGCAGCTCGCGTGGGCGGCGGTGATGGTGGCGTCCTGGGCGACGACCGTGAGCCTGAGCGTGGTCGCCTGGACCGAGGGAGGCAGCCTGTGGGTGGCGGCCGCCGTGGTCGCCCGGACCGTCCCCTCGCTCGTGGCCGGGCCGCTGGTCGGCTGGCTGGCCGACCGCCTGCCGCGCAGCCGCAGCCTGTTCTGGGCGGCGGCGGTGAGCGCGCTCGGCGCGGCCGGGGCCGCCGTCGCCGGGCGGACGGTCGTCGTGGTGGTGGTCCTCGCCGCGCTGGTCGCCGTGGCGACCATGCTGTTCCGGACCGCACTGGTCGTCACCGTGCCCGAGCTCGTCGACGAGCCGTCGGAGCTGACGACGGCCAACGTGCTGGCCAGCGCGACCGAGTCGTTCGGGGTGTTCGCAGGACCGGCGCTGGCCGGCCTGCTGCTGGCGGTGCAGGGCCCCCAGAGCGCCTTCGCGTGCGCAGCAGTGCTCTTCGTCGTCGCGGCCGTCCTCGTCCTGGGGCTGCGGCCCCGCTCGAGCCAGGTCCCGGCCCCCGCCCCGACCGCCACCGGCGTGCGGGACCTGCTGGCGCACCGACCCGCCCGGCTGATGTACCTGCTCGTGCTGCTGCAGACCGTCGTCGCCGGGGGCCTGGTCGTGCTCTACCCGTCGCTGGCCGTCGACGGGCTCGGCCTGGACGTGAGCGCGGCCGGCCTGCTCAACTCCGCCTACGGGCTCGGCGGCGTGCTGGGCTCGTTGGGGCTGTTCGCGCTGGCGGGCTCCTTCCGCCTGGGGCTGGCGGCGGCGTGGGCGATGCTGCTGTGGTCGGTGCCGCTGCTGCTGCTCCCCCTCGCGCCCGGGCTGCCGCTGGTCCTGGGGCTGCTGCTCCTGGTCGGTGGGGGCAACGTCCTGTTCGACGTGACCGTCACGACGCTGCTGCAGCGCAGCGTCCCCTCCCACCTGCTCGGGCGGGCGTTCGGCACCATGGAGACGGTCATCGTGCTCGGCCTCGGGCTGGGCGCGGTCGCGGCCCCGGGCCTGGAGGCGGCGCTGGGACCGATGGGTGCCCTGGCCGTCCTGGCGGCGCCGCTGGGCGTCGCCGCCGTGCTCACGGTGCGGCCGTTGAGGCGCCTGGACCGCGAGCTGGCCGCTCCCTCGCGCCAGGTCGCGCTGCTGCGCTCCTCGCCGGCCTTCTCCTCGCTGCCCACCCTGCAGCTGGAGCGGCTGGCCCTGAGCCTGGACCACCACGAGGTGGTCCGGGGCGGGACCGCGACGAGGCAGGGCGACCCCGGGACGGCCTGGTTCGTCGTCGACGACGGCGAGCTCGACGTCGACGTGGACGGTCGGGTGGTCCGCAGGATCGGACCCGGTGACGCGTTCGGCGAGATCGCCCTGCTCCGGGAGGGGGTGCGGACCGCGACCGTCACCGCGCGCACCGACGCCGTGCTGTGGTCGCTGGACGGTCAGGTGTTCCTGGCGGCGCTCGGGGCGGGCAACGGGCGCGGTCTCGCCGCGGTCGACGCGGTGGTCGACGGGTACCTCGCCCACGCGGCGCCGAGGTCGACTCGACGCTGAGGGGTGTGTTCGTCCTGCCGCGAAGGGGGAACGTCAGGAGCATGACCCCACCCGGAGCACCCTCACCCGCCGCAGGGCCGACGACCGGGCCGACGACCGGGCCGACGACCGAGCCGACGACCGGGCCACGTGCGGCCACCTCGCCCGAGGACGACGGGACCGTGGTGCGTGACCTGACGACCGCCGAGGCGGTGGCCAAGCAGCTCGACCGTCCCATGAGCGCCCTGGGCATCGTGTTCCTGCTGGTGGTCCTGGCTCAGGTCCTGGCGGAGGACCCCGGCTTCGTCCGCGTCCTCACGGTGCTGGGCTGGGTGCTGTGGGCCGTGTTCGTCGTCGAGTTCGGGCTGCGCGCGTGGATCGCCAAGGACCAGGGTTCGTTCTGGCGCCGCAACTGGTGGCAGCTGGTGTTCCTCGCGGTGCCGTTCCTGCGCTTCGCCCGGGCCCTGACGTTGCTGCGCGTGACGCGCGTGGCCCGCGCCGGCAGCGTGCTGTCGGCGGCCGTGCGGGGGTCACGGTCGGGCGGGCGGCTGCTGTCGGGACGGGTGACGTGGCTGGGTCTGGTGACCGGGGTGGTGATCCTGGCCGCGAGCCAGCTGCTGTACGTCGTGGGGTCCTACGACGAGTACGCCGTGGCCCTGCACGAGGCCGCCATGACGACGGTGACGGGCACCGGCCTGTCGGCCGAGGGGGTGTTCCCACGGCTGCTGGAGGTCACGCTGGCGGTCTACTCGGTGGTGGTGTTCGCGACGTTGGCCGGCGCACTCGGTGCGTACTTCCTGCAGCGCGGCAGCCGGGACGCGAGCTCCTGACGCGACGGCTCCCGGGTCGCGGTCAGACCGCAGCGGGTCGCGCAGCGGCCAACGCGGGGGTCCGGGCGCGCCACGCGGCGAGCACGGCGACCCCCAGCCACATCCCGGCCAGCGTCTGGGCCCCCCGGGGCAGCGGGGCGGGCCGGGAGTCCGCATGGGCGACGGCCCGGTCGACCGTGTCGACCAGGTAGGTCTCCACCAGCATCCGCAGGCAGTCCACGGCGTCGGCCTCGTACCCGTGCACCGCGCAGGGCAGCTCGTCGACCGACGACGCGAACCACGACCCGGGGTGGGGGCAGCCGTCGAGCGCCGGCACCGGGAGGCGGTCGAAGAAGGGGGCGACGAGGCCCCGCGCGATCTCCTCGAGGTCCAGGTCCGGGTCCGCCGTGCGTGCCCGCCGCTGCTGCTCGACCCACGCGGCCAGGGACTCGTCGAGCCGCCGCTCCAGCACGGCAGTGACGTCCTGGCTCGCCCGGGCGTCGGCCAGCCCGACCATGGCGCGGATGCTCCGCCTCGGGTTGACCGCACCGGACAGCTCGGTCACCGCCGCGTCGACCAGCAGGCCGAGCGCCTGCTGCCGCCAGCGCGGCGGGGTGTGCTGCGTGGGCAGGGACCGGAGGGCGCTCCGGGAGTCGGTGGGCGTGGGGTACGGCGTCATGGCTGCTCCGTTCGGGGGTCCGTTGCCAACGGATGTCGGCACATCGGCCCCGTTGCTGTAGCCCTGGGCCGCCGGGAGGTGGAGCCGGGCCCGCAGCCGGCGGCCGGGATCCTCGCGGGGTTCGGGTAGATTCCCCGCGGACGCGCCGACCGGGGCACGGCAGGTCTGCTCGTCCACGGCCCCGTAGCTCAGGGGATAGAGCATCGGTTTCCTAAACCGTGTGTCGCCAGTTCGAATCTGGCCGGGGCCACAGGACGGAAGTGCTGATCAGAGGCCTGGGGCTCGGGATCGCAGCGCCGCCACAGCGGCTGGTCGGTCCGCAGAAGTCCGCAGCGAGCGGGATCTGGCTGTACTCGCCCACCCCATCTACCAATGGTCCGGGGGACCAGCACCCGAACGCCGGCGCACAGAGGGGTCGGTCGGTGAACGTCAGGGTCTTCGGTGGTCCGGTCGATCGCGAAGCGCTGATCCGGTGCGCCCTCGTCCCCGGGGTGGCTCGGGGGACGAGGGCGCCACTCATGGCCCGACGGCTACCGGGTCAGGGCCGGATCAGGACCTTGAGGGCCTCGCGAGAGTCCATCAGGCGGTACGCCTCGGCGATGTCGGCCAGCGGCAGCTCTCGGTCGAACACCCGGCCAGGGTCGATGGTTCCGTCCAGCACCTGGGGCAGGACCTGCTCCAGGTAGGCGCGCACGGTCGCGGGCCCACCGGTCAGGGTGGCGTTCTTGCCGAACAGCGAGCCGAAGCCCACGGGGGCGTCCTCGTACTGCGGGACCCCGACCCGGGAGATGACACCACCAGGGCGGACCACGGCGTAGGCCTGCTCGTACGCGGGCATGTGCCCCACGGCCTCGAGCACCACGTGCGACCCCTCACCGCCGGTGATCTCCATGACGGCAGCGACGCCCTCGGCGCCGCGCTCCGCGACAACGTGGGTGGCTCCGAAGGTCCGGCCGAGGTCGGTGCGTGCGGTGTGCCGGCCCATCAGGATGATCGTGTCCGCGCCCAGCTGGGCGCTGGCGAGCACGGCCGACAGACCGACCGCCCCGTCGCCGACGACGGTGACTGTCCTGTTCGGCCCGACGCCTCCCCTGACCGCCGCGTGGTAGCCGGTCAGGTAGACGTCGGACAGGGTCAGCAGCGACGGCATCAGTGACTCGTCCGTGCCCGCAGGGACCACGACGGCCGTGCCGTCGGCGTACGGGACCAGCAGCTTCTCGGCCTGGGTCGCGGATGCGGCGCCGTCGAAGAAGCCGCCGTGGACGCACGAGGTCGTGATGCCGTCACGGCAGTAGGTGCAGGTGCCGTCGGACCAGGCGAACGGCACGATGACCGTGTCGCCCGGGGTGAGTGTCCTGACCGCGTCTCCCACGGCCTCGACGACGCCGATGGCCTCGTGCCCCATCCGGCGCCCCTCGGGGGTGTCCTCCAGGTCGTGGTAGGGGTGCAGGTCGGAGCCGCAGACGCAGGCGTAGGTCACCCGGACCAACGCGTCCGTGGGCTCCTCCAGGACGGGGTCGGGGACCTCCACGACCCGGACGTCGCCGGAGCCGTACATGACAGTGGCCTTCATGCTGTGCCTCTCTGTGGGTGGTGCTTGAGGGGGGTGGTGCTTCAGGGGGGTGGGTCGGTCAGGCCGCGGCGCTCCCGGCGGCCACGTACTCCTCGTCGGTGACGTGCTCGCCCCAGCGGGCGGCGGGGTGCTCGGCGTCGACCTCGTTGAGCGCGAGGTGGACCATGAGCCGGCCGACGACGGCCCCGTGCCAGTGCTCCTCGTCGGGCTCGATCCAGACGCGGTCACCGGGTCGGATGATCTCGGCGGGTGCTCCGCGGCGCTGGACGAGGCCGATGCCCTCCGTGACGACCAGCGTCTGACCAAGCGGGTGACGGTGCCACGCCGTCCTGGCCCCGGGCGCGAAGTGCACCAGGTTCGCGACGACGCGGGAGCCGTCCTGGTCGGCCACCGGGTCGATGAACACGTCGCCGGTGAACCAGTCGGCGGGGCCTCGGGTGGTGGGTACGACGGGGGTGCTGCGGGTGACGATCATGGGCTTCTCCCTGGTCTGTCAGATCTGGTGGAGGGTGCTGGGGCGTGACGCAGGTCGTGCGGTGGCGCTCAGAGACGGGCGGGGAACGCGGTGCCACGACCCAGGACCGTGAGCCCGAGGGCGACGAGGCCGATGACGGCCATCACCGCGGGCAGGGCGAGCCCGCCGCCGGTGCCTAAGACGACGGCCCCGAGGACCCCGGCCCCGAAGATGGCGAGGTTGAACGCCACGGGCAGGAACGCGTTGGCGATGTCGGCGTCAGGGCCGCCGGCGGTGGTCAGGGCGGCCTGCAGCTGGGCCGACGCACCGCCGAAGGCGAGCCCCCACAGGGCGACCGCGACCAGCACCGCCGCCGGCGACCGGTGCCCCACCAGCAGCACCAGGGCCGCGAGGACGAACACGGCGACGCTGGCGTGCAGCAGCGGGCGGGGGTGGCGGTCGAGCAGGAGGGCGGTGACGCCGATGCCGACGATGGAGGCGATTCCGGTGACCAGGAGCACGACGCCGACGGACAGACCGGTCCCGCCCGCTCGCAGGTAAGGCGCGACGTAGGTGTAGGCGGTGCTGTGCGCCAGCATCCAGGCGACGATGACCGACAGGATGACGACGATCCCGGGGATCCGGAAGACGTGGCGCAGCGGCAGCCGACCGGCGCCCTTGGGGGCCTCGGCGTCGGGCACGACCAGGGCGACGAGGACGAGGACCGTGAGCGCGACGAGGCTGAGCCCGCCGAAGGACCAGCGCCAGTCGAAGGTGGTGCCGAGCCACGCCCCGAGCGGGGTACCGAAGGCGAAGCCGACCGGCGCGCCGGTCGACACGATGGCCAGCGACAGGCCCGCGTACCGCGCCGGGCTGATCCGGCGGCCGTAGGCGGCGAGCATGCCCCAGATGACGCCCGAGAAGGCGCCCGCGAGGAATCGGGCGACCAGGGACAGCGCGACGTCGTCGGACACCGCGGTGACCGTGTTGGCGACCAGGAGCCCGGTGATGGCCGCGAGCAGCAGCGGCTTGCGGCGCGCGCGGCGGGTCAGGGCGATGGCGGGCACGGTGACGAGGACCGTTCCGAGCGCGTAGGCGCTGACGAGCTGTCCGACGGTGCCCTCGCTGGTGCCCAGCCCCTCGGCGATGGCCGGCAGCAGCCCGGCGGGCATGGTCTCCGCGGCGATGAGGACGAAGCCCATGGCGGCGAGCAGCAGCAGGGACCGCAGCGGGAGCCGGTCGGTGTCGGTCGGGGCGGCCGTCGTGGCCGGCCCGACAGGTCCCGTGGGGCCGGCGGGCGGAAGCGTGCTGGTGGTCACGGAGGTCCTCTCGGGTGGCGACACGTCGGAGCGCCCCCGGGCACGACAGGACGGCACGGCGGCCGGTGGTCGGCCCGCGGCGGCGCGGCGCCCGGGGCGAGCACGCCGCTCGTCGGACCGGGCAGGCACGACGCTACGTCGGCGGCCCCCGGTCAGGGAGACCCTGCTGGTACACCCCTGCGCAGGGCCTGTCCGGCCGCGCGCGCGTGAGGTTGTCTGGGCCCGGCACCGCACCCGGTGCCCCGACCGGAGGTAGCACGCGCATGAGCACCCAGACCACCTCGCTCGTCCCCGCCACGGGGACGACGTTCGCCGTCGTCGGCGCGGGCCCCGGCCTCGGCGCGGCCGCGGCCCGCCGCTTCGCCGCCGAGGGCTTCGCCGTCGCCCTGCTGGCCCGGACCCCCTCCCGCCTGGACGACCTCGTCGCCTCGCTGCGCGCGGGCGGGGCCGACGCCCGTGCCTACGGTGTCGACGTGCGGGACCGGCCGGCCCTGCGGGCGACGCTCCAGCGGGTCGCCGACGACCTGGGTCCGGTCGAGGTGCTCCAGTACAGCCCCAAGCCGTCCCCCCAGTTCTTGCGGCCGGTGCTCGAGACCGGGGCCCACGACCTGATCGGGCCGGTCGAGACCTCCGTGTACGGCCCGGTCGCCGCCGTGGAGCAGGTGCTGCCCGGGATGCGCACGCTCGGACGGGGATCGGTGCTGTTCGTCAACGGGGCCAGCGCCGTCCGCCCGGCCGCCGGGGTCGCGGGCACGTCGGTCGCGTTCGCCGCCCAGAGCGCCTACGCCCAGCTCGTGCACGACGCCCTCGCCCCCGACGGCGTCCACGTCGGGCAGCTCATCGTCCCGCTCGGCATCGGGGCCGGTGACCCGGCCCACGAGCCGGATGCCCTGGCCGAACGGCTGTGGCGGATGCACGTCGAGCGCGGCGGCCTCCGGGTCTTCGCGACCCCGATGGACCTGCCCGCCGACGACTGGTCGGACCGACGATGAGGCGTCGGCTGAGCCTGCTCACCCTGGTGGCGGTCACCATGTCCGCCTGCAGCACCGACGGCACCACCCCGGTCGCCCGTCCGGCGACGCCGGGGCCGTCGCCGGCGGCGGGCCAGCCGACGGCGGGCGCGTCCTCCCCCGCGGCGGCCCCGTCGGCCTCCCCCGCACCGGGCTCGACGGCTTCGGCGAGCCCGACGGCAGCGGCGCCCCCTCCGCAGGACCTCCGCGTGGTGCTCGACCTCGGCGACGGCACCCAGGTCACCGGGGAGCTCGACGACAGCCCGACGGCGAGGTCGCTGCTGGAGCAGCTGCCGCTGACACTGGGGTTCACCGACTTCGGCGGACAGGAGAAGATCGCCGCCCTGCCCGCACCGCTGTCCACCGAGGGCGCACCGGCACGCAGCGACGCCCCCGCCCAGACGATCGGCTACTGGACGCCGTCGCGGTCCCTGGTCCTCTACTACGAGTCCGTGGGCGGATACGCCGGCATCGTGCCGATTGGCCGGATGGACGACGTCGGGCCGCTCGTCGCCCGCACGGACGACTTCACGGCGACGGTGAGCGCGCTCGGATGACGACCCCTCGAACCCCGGCCATGAGACGGGGTCCCCGTTCGAAGGGTGTACGCGCAGGGTCTGTCTCGACCCGACTCGACGTCCTACCGTCGGGGACATGGACAACCGAGCCGAGGTCCGCGAGTTCCTCATCAGCCGGCGCGCCAAGATCACGGCCGCCGACGCCGGCCTGCCCGACGTCGGCCACCGCCGGGTCCCGGGCCTGCGGCGCACCGAGGTGGCCGCGCTGGCCGGGGTGAGCGTCGAGTACTACGCCAAGCTGGAGCGGGGGGCCATCGCCGGGGTGTCCGTCTCCGTCCTCGACGCGCTCGCGCGCGCACTCCGGCTGGACGACGCCGAGCGCACCCACCTGTTCGACCTCGCGCACGCCGCCGACGGCACAAGCGCCCTGCGCCGACCCCGACGCCGCACCGGCCGCACCTGGACCCCGCGGCCGAGCCTGCAGTGGGTCCTGGACACCATCGGCACCGGACCGGCCCTGGTCCGCAACGGTCGAATGGACCTGCTGGCCACCAACCTGCTGGGTCGTGCCATGCACTCCTCGCTGTACGACCGGACTCAGGCCGGACCCCCCAACTTCGCCCGGTACACGTTCCTGGACGAGGACTCCCACCGCTTCTACCCGAGCTGGGACGTCGCCGCCGACACCTGCGTCGCCATCCTGCGTACCGAGGCCGGTCGCGACCCCCACGACAAGGACATGCACGACCTCGTCGGGGAGCTGTCCACCCGCAGCGAGGACTTCCGCCGCCGGTGGAGCTCACACGACGTCCGCCTCCACGGCGCCGGGTCCAAGCAGTTCCACCACCCCGCCGTCGGCGACCTCGACCTCGCCTACGAGCACATGGACCTCGTCTCCGAACCGGGCCTGTCGATGACCGTCTACGCGGCCGAGCCCGCCTCCTCGACCGCCCAGGCCCTCACCCTGCTGGCCTCGTGGGCCGCCACCGAGCTCGCTGCCAGCGGAGAGCGCGCTCCCGCCACCCGCTGAGTCGCCGCCGACCACGCACCACCCTCAGGAGGGTGCCTCCGGGCCGTCGCCGGCCGGGTGGAAGAACGCGCCGGGTTCCACGGCCAATGCGGTGATCGCGTCGACCTGGGCCCGGTCGAGGGTGACGTCGGCCGCGGACGCGTTGGCCCGCAGCTCCTCGACGTTCTCGGCGCCGACGATGACCGAGGACACCGCGGGGCGCTCCATCAGCCAGGCCAGCGACGTCTGGTACGGCTCCAGGCCCCATGCACGACTGAGCCGCTCGACCTCACCGGCGATGCCGATCTCGGCGTTGGAGAACCCCGCCCCGGAGAATCGCTGGTCGCCGACGATCTCGCGGTCCAGGACGCTGAGGCCCGCCAGCAGGCCACCGTGCAGCGGCGCGTACGGGATGAGGGACAGCCCTTGCTCCCCGCAGGCGGGTGCGAGCTCGCGTTCGGCGGCTCGGTCGATGAGGTTGTACTTCACCTGCACGGCCACCGATGCGTTCAGGCGGCGGTCGTCCGCGATCCACAGCGAGCGGACCACCTGCCAGGCGGGGTGGTTGGACAGGGCGACGTACCGGATCTTCCCCTGCCGGACGAGGTCGTCGTAGGCCGCGAGGGTCTGCTCGAGCGGCGTGCGGGGGTCCGGGTCGTGGGCGTAGTAGAGGTCGATCCAGTCGGTCTGCAGGCGACGCAGGCTCGTCTCGACCTGGCGGATGATGTGTCGGCGCGACAGGCCCCGGGCGTTGACGTCGTGGCCCACGACCCCGTTGGACTTGGTGGCGAGCACGACGTCGTCGCGGCGCCCCAGCAGGGCACGGCCCAGGAGCTGCTCGGCCGGTTCCCGGTCGGCGGCGGCCGGGGCCCCGGGCCGGTCGAAGACGGGCATGTTGCCGTACACGTCGGCGGTGTCGACGAAGTTGATCCCGAGGTCGAGCGCCTCGGCGACGAGGCGGTCCGTCGCGTCGGCCTCGGGGGCGACGCCGAAGGTGGCGGTACCCAGGCAGATCGTGGACACGCTGACACCCGTGGCGCCGAGCAGGGCATACCGCACGGGCTTCCTCCTTCGTCGCAGGTGACCTGGACGCGCTGCACGCTAGCCCGACCGGGCACGCTCAGGGGTGCCCTGCTGGTACACCCCTTGGCGCAGACTCCCTCCGCCGTCGTCGACCCTCCACCCTGGGTGGATGCGCTCGACTCTCCGAGAGGATCTGCCCCGGTGCGCTGGAGACTGATCCGGGAGAACGCGCCGGCGACGGCCGCGTCCGTCCCTGGCACCCTCCTCCGGGCTCGCGCCGCGGTGAGCGTGCTCTTCTTCGTCAACGGGGTGCTCTACGCGAACCTCGTGCCGCGCCTGCCCGACCTCAAGGACTCCCTCGATCTGAGCAACGCCGCGCTGGGCAGCGGCATCGCCGGCATGCCGCTCGGCGCCCTCGTCGGTGGGCTGCTGGTCCCGCCGGTCATCACACGCCTCGGCTCGGCGACAGTCGCCTCGGTCGGTCTCGTCGTGCCCGCCCTGGCCCTGGCCGCCCTGTCGCTGGCCGGCGGGTGGGCCGCCTTCTTCGTCCTCATGCTCGCCTTCGGCGCCTCCGACGCCGCGGCAGACGCCGGCCAGAACGCGCACGGCTTCCGGGTGCAGCGGCGCTACGGCCGCTCCCTGGTCAACGGCTTCCACGGGCTGTGGAGCGTCGGCGCCGTGGTGGGTGGGCTGCTCGGCTCGGCCGCCGCCGGCCTGCAGGTCCCGCTGACCCTGCACCTCGGCTCGTGCGCGGTGGTCTTCAGCGTCCTCGCGCTGACCACCCGACGGTTCCTGCTGCCCGGGCCCGAGGACGCCGAGCGGGTGCAGCCAGACCCAGCGTCCAGCGCCCGGCGGGGCCTGCGCGGCGTCGCGGGCCGGACGGTGCTCCTGCTCGCGGCCGCCGGTGCACTGTCGGCGTCGGCGGCGTTCGTGGAGGACGCGGCCGCCTCGTGGAGCGCCCTGTTCATGCGCGACGTCGTGGGCAGCGGCGCCGCAACGGCCGGCCTCGCGTTCGTCATCATGCAGGTCGCCATGACCGTAGGTCGGCTCACCGGTGACCGCGTCGTCGACCGCCTCGGCCAACGCCTGGTCGGGCGGCTGGGCGGCGCCGCGGTAACCGTCGGGGCCGGGCTTGCCCTCGCCGTGCCCACGACCACCACCACGCTCGCGGGCTTCGCCCTGGCCGGCCTCGGTGTCGCCACGCTCGTCCCCGCCGCCCTGCACGCCGCCGACGAGCTGCCTGGACTGCCCGCAGGGCTCGGCATCACGGTCGTCAGCTCCGCCCTGCGCCTGGGGTTCCTCGCCTCACCGGTCCTCGTCGGGGCCGTCGCGGACGCCAGCAACCTTCGCGCCGCCCTGCTGACCGTGCCCGTAGCCGGGCTGATCGCCCTTGTCGCCACCGGGCTGCTGGTGCCGCGGTCATCTCGCGCACGAGCGACCGGGTAGCGCCAACATGTCCCGCGCCCGGAGCAGGCGTGCTGCGCCACCCCTGTGGACGACACCGCGAGGCTCCTCGACCCGCTGGCCGCGGCAGCGCATCGTCAGCCCTGGCGGCGTGGAACTCGAAGCCACGAGACGGGGGTGACCCCGCCCGACGGTTCCCGAGACCGACAGGCGTACCGGCTCTGAGCTGCGCCCGACCGACAGGCCACCCGTTGGGTCAGACACGGGCGGCGACCCGCACCTCTCGTCGCTGGCCACCGCCGGTCGCATCCCTCGAGCCGCACGGTGTCGCTCCACCCGCTCCAGGCGTCCCCCTCCTGGCGACGGGGCCTCCACACGCGACCTCCACCTCGTAGGCGGTCTGCGCCCAGCCCGGCGGGGCGGACGGCGCCTGACAGCCCAGTCGCGGCGTGGCCGCGCCGACACCGGGGGCGGTGTGAGCGGCGGGCAGGTGCTCGACCCGCGGCGGGGTCGGGGGGACGCGACGGTCAACCTCGACGTGGACCGGGGTCTCCCCCGGGGACGGGCCGCAGGAGCTGCACCTGGTGCTGCTCGACAACGGCCGCAGCCGGGTCCTGGCCGACCCGGCGGGACGCGCGGCGCTGCACTGCATCCGCTGCTCGGCGTGCCTCAACGTCTGCCCGGTCTACGAGCGCACCGGCGGGCATTCCTAGGCAGCGTCTACCCCGGCCCGATCGGCGCGGTGCTGTCGCCGCAGCTGACGGGCATGGGTCCGGACGCCGACGGGGCGCAGGACGTCAACGCGACGCTGCCGTTCGCGTCCAGCCTGTGCGGGGCGTGCTTCGACGCCTGCCCCGTGCGCATCGACATCCCGTCGATGCTCGTCCACCTGCGCGAGCAGGCCGTCGACGCCAAGGCCTCGGCGCTGGCCCAGACGCACCGCCCGCCGACGGCCGAGGCGGTCGGGATGCGGGCGGTCGCGTGGCTGTTGAGCGACCCGCGCCGGCTCCGGCTGGCGCAGTGGGCCAGCCGGGCCGGGCGACTGCTGGCCCGGCTCCAGGGACACTCGCAGCGCATCTCGTGGCTGCCCGGTCCCGGTCGGGCGTGGACCCGCAGCCGCGACCTGCCGGCCCCTCCCGCGGCCAGCTTCCGCGACTGGTGGGAGGGACGCCCGTGAGTGCCCGCGACGACGTGCTCACCCGCGTGCGCGCCGCCCTGGGCCCGGACCACGTCGGGCCCTCCGACCCGCCACCCGCGGTCCCACGCGGCTACCGACGCCATGACGACCGGGCCCCCGGTGACCCGGGCCTGCTGGACCTGCTGGTCGACCGGCTCGAGGACTACCGGGCCCTGGTCCACCGGTGCGCCGGCGGGGACGTGGGCGACGTCGTCGCGGCCGCGCTGCGGGCCCGCGGCGCCCGCCACCTCGTCGTCCCCGTCGGGGTCCCCGAGGGCTGGACCCGGCCGGCCGTGGCGCGCGGGGTGGTGCTGCGCCCGGACTCGCCCACGCTGGACGTCGCCACCCTGGACGACTCCGGGTCGGTCCTCACCGGGTGCGCCGTGGCCGTCGCCGACACCGGCACCATCGTGCTCGACGGGGCGCCGGACCAGGGGCGCCGGGCCCTCACCCTGGTGCCGGACCACCACCTGTGCGTCGTGCGCGCCGACCAGGTCGTAGGACTGGTGCCGGAGGCCGTGGCCCGGCTGGACCCGACCCGGCCGTTGACCTGGGTCAGCGGCCCGAGCGCGACCAGCGACATCGAGCTGGAGCGCGTCGAGGGCGTCCACGGGCCCCGGACCCTCGAGGTCGTCCTGGTCGACCCCGCCCCCTGAAGCCAGACCACCTCCCGGTGTCCTGCCCACCGGGTGTCCTGTCCCCACCCGGACCGGAGGAGTACGACGACCGCGAGCCCGGAGGCGGCACCGACTGCCGCCACTGCCTCGACCGTGCCAGCTGCCGCCGGGACGGCTGGGGGGTGCTTGTCGCCGTGGTCCGCAGGAAGTCCGCGCCAGGTCGAGTGGGCACGTCACGCAGTGAGAGACGACAGCAACCGCTGCACAGCTCAGACCGGTGGTGAGCACTCCGACCTGCCGCGCAGCACGCGTTCCTGAACCGTGTGTCGCGAGTTCGAATCTCGCCGGGGCCACCGAACGGACGTGCAGGTCAGCTGGCGACCACCCTGCTCGGCGTCACCGCAGCAGCTCCTCGCGGTGCTCGTCCAGGTGCGGGGCCCGGGCGACCGCGGCCAGGGGCGCGCCGTCCCACAGCGCCGGCGGGCGGATCCGGGGCATGGCCCCCAGGTCCGGTTCGTCGAGGGTGTCGATGATCCCCAGGTGCTGCAGCTGCTCGTCGGCCAGCGCCTCGGTCACGGTGTTGACCGGCGCGCACGGCACCCGGTGCTCCTGCAGCGTCGCGAGCCACTCGTCGCGGCTGCGACTGGCGAACGACTCCCCCAGCAGGGCCCTGAGCTCCTCGTACCGTGCCTGCCGGTCGGGCCGGGTGACGAACCGCGCGTCGGTGAGCAGGTCGTCGCGGCCGACGGCCCGGCACAGCCCCTCCCAGAACTTGGGCGGTGAGGACAGGTGGACCAGCAGCGACCGGCCGTCGGCGCAGGTGAACACGTACGCCTGGGAGCTGTGAGGGCGCAGGTAGGGACCCTCGTCTCGGCCCTCGACGATGCTCTTGGCCACCGCGGAGTGCAGGAAGTGCACGAGCGCGCCCAGCATGCTGACCTCGAGGTGGGCGCCGGCCCCGGTGCGGTGGCGACCGAGCAGGGCGGCGACCACGGCGAACGCCGCCGAGTGGCCCGTGATGGCGTCGGCGAGCGCGGGACCGCGCAGCCGCGGGTCGTCGGGGTCGATGAGCAGGTTGGCCAACCCGCTGTAGCCGAGGGCGACGCCGTCGTAGGCGGGCATGGCGGCGTAGGGACCGCTGCCGCCGAAGCCCGTGATGCTGCACTGCACCAGGCGCGGGCTGCGGGCCCGCAGCGTCGCGTGGTCCAGGCCGAGCCGGTCCATCACTCCCGGGCGGAAGTTCTCGACCAGGACGTCGGCGGTGGCCACGAGGTCCAGCAGGTGCGCCCGGTCGACGTCGGTCTTCAGGTCGAGCGCGACGCTTCGCTTGCCCCGGTTGAAGGCGACGAAGGTGGCGTTGAGGCCGCCCGACTCCCACTTGCGGAACGGGTCGCCGCCCGGGGGCTCGACCTTGACGACGTCAGCGCCCATCTCGGCGAGCAGCACGGTGGCGCAGGGTCCGGAGATGTACTGCCCCAGGTCCAGCACGCGGTAGCCGTCCAGCGGCAGGTCGCCGACACTCACGCGGCGGCCTCGCCCAGCCCGAACACGCGCCGCGCGTTGTCGACCATGATCTTCTGCCGGACCTCGGGGGTGAAGGGCAGGTCGGCGAACTCCCGGAGCCAGCGCTCCAGCGGCAGCGACGGTGCGTCGGAGCCGAAGAGCGCCTTGTCCGGGATCATCTTCGCCACCTGGGTGACCAGCTCCTCGGGGAAGTACCTGGGGGCCCAGCCGGACAGGTCCACGAAGAAGTTGGGCTTGTGCCGGGCGATGGCCAGGCTCTCGGCGGTCCACGGCCACGACGGGTGCGCGCAGATGATGGTCAGGTCGGGGAAGTCGGCCGCGACGTCGTCCAGCAGCAGGGGCTGGCAGTACTTGAGCTTGACCCCGCCGCCCCCCGGGGTGCCGGAGCCGGCGGCGGCGTACCCGGAGTGGAACAGGATCGGCAGCCCCTGCGTCTGGGCCTCGTCCCACAGCGGGTAGAAGCGGCGGTCGTTGGGGTAGAAGTGCTGGCGCGCCGGGTTGATCTCGCCGATGCCGTGCAGCCCCAGCTCCTTGATCCGCACGATCTCCTTGCGCGCCAGCTCGCCCTGCCAGGGGTCGATGGCCCCCATCCCCATCAGGACGTCCGGGTGGGTGGCGACGGCCTCGGCCACGAAGTCGTTGGGCACCATCCGGGTGCCGGTGACGGACTCGTCGCTGCTGTTGACCAGCACGGCCATCATGTCCCGCGCGCGGTACTGCTCGGCCTGCTCGTCGACGGACACGTGCTTGGCCGGCCGCTTGAAGTAGCGGGCCTTCTCCTCGAACTTGCGCTGGGCCTCGGGCCCCTGCAGCGCGCGGGCCCGGGCGTCGTGGACGTGGACGTGGACGTCGATGCCGGCCAGGGTCATTTCGGCTCCTCTTCGGGGTCGGGGGTTCGGGGTGGGGGGTCCGGGCGGTCGAGGGCGGCCATGTCCCGGCGGGTGGAGACGGCGACCGCGGCGAGCAGCAGACCGGAGACCGGGAACGTCAGGGCGGTCCCGACGGCCGCGGCCAGCGACCCGAAGGCGACCGGCTGGATGACCTGCGCGAGCCGGCTGGACGTCGCCCGCAGACCCATCACCAGCCCGCGCTCCTCGCGGCTGCTGTGCTCGCCGAGCAGCTGCATCGCCACCGGCGGGTTCGAGCCGTAGCCGGCCCCGGTCAGCAGCGCTCCCAGCACCAGCAGGACGGGGTGGAACAGCCACGGCGTGACGCTGATGCCGACGATCGCGGCGACCGAGCCCAGGGCCAGGACGCGGCTGGGACCGATGGTGCGCAGCAGGTAGGGAAGGCACACCCGGACCGCCAGGGACGCCACGCCCATCAGGGACAGCAGCACCCCGATCAGGACCAGGTCGATCCCCCGGTCCTGCAGCAGCAGCGGGTAGAACGTGCTCTTGATCGAGATGACGTACATCGCGACGAAGCTGGACACGAGCACCCCGCGGATGGCGGGCTGGCGTGCGATCCGGGTGGCGTCCCGGCCGAGGCGCCCGCCGCGGGTCCTCACCCCGGCCGGCGCCCGGGGGGCGAGGACCAGTGTGAGCAGCATGAGCGCGGTCACCCCGGCGTAGACCAGCGCGAGGGCCGAGAAGCCCAGCCCGTCGTAGACCAGGCCGCCGAGGGTCGGGCCGATCGCGATGCCCAGGCCCCACATGAAGGAGAACAGGGACAGCTGCTTGGCCAGCGCGTCACCGGTGCCGGCGTGGGTGGCCAGGGTCTGCACCGACAGCCACACGCCCAGCTCGACCACGCCGTTGACCACCTGGAGCAGAAGCAGCTGCAGGATGGTGTCCGCGAAGGCGTACATCACCCCCAGCAGCACCATCGCGACCAGGGAGCCGTACATCACGCGGGTGATGCCGAGCCGGTCTATGGCCCGCCCGCCCGGGATGGCGAGGAACAGGGCGACGAACGCGTACGCGGCCGCCACGAACCCGATCTCCTGCGTGCTCGCGCCGAGCTCGTCGAGGCGGACGACGACGAAGGGCCGCAGCGAGTGCGACGCGATCCAGTACAGCAGCGCCGCGACGGCCACGAAGGCCCAGCGGTGCGTGAACGTCTCGCGCCAGGTGGCCGTGGGGCCGCCCGCCGCTCCCCCCGGAGGTCTCACTTGGCTCCTGGCTCCAGCACGGCCAGCGCCGCCCGCATCGCCGTGGGGTCGAAGTACCCGGTCGGGGTGACGCCGGTGTACCGGGCACGCAGGCCGGCGGAGGCGGCCAGGCTCTGCTCGACGTCCTCGACGGACGTGATGACCCCCGTACGACCGCCCGACTCCACCGCCAGCAGCCGTCGTGCGTCGTCGACGTCGATGCCCCGCCCCTGGGCCACCACGGCGACGACGTCCTCGTGGTTCGCGGGGTCGAACGCCCACCGCGCCGCGGCGAGCAGGGCGCTGGTGTACCCGGCGAGCGCGTCGGGGTTGCGAGCGGCCCAGGTGCGCGTCGCCCCCGCCGTGACACCGGCGTGGTCGGGGAAGTCGTCGCGGGTGTCGGCGAGGATGGTGAACCCCTCGTCCAGGGCCCGGGTCTCGTGGTGGTGGCTGAGCAGCCCGGCGACGACGGTCCCCTCCTGCAGCCCCCGCAGCCGGAACGCCGTCGCGCCGAGCGGCACCACCTCGTAGTCCCCGGGCTCCAGGCCGTGCCGGCGCAGCAGCTCGTACAGGACGAACGCGTAGCCGGAGTCGGGCGCGTCGACCCCGACGGGGCGGCCCCGCAGGTGCTCCCAGCCGCGGACGTCGGGGTGGACGATCAGCTTCTGGGCGATGCCCCGGTCGACGACGAGGAACAGGAACAGGTCGTCGTGGCCGTTCACGCGGAACTTCATCACGTTGTCGGCGTTGGTGTGGGCCAGGTCCCAGCGACCGGCGAGCATGCCCTCCATCTGGGGCCTGGAGCCCTTGGCGTCCTCCACCTCCAGCGCCAGCCCCCGGGCCTCCAGGAAGCCGCGGTGCTGCGCGGCGAGCAGGACGCTGGTGCGGCTGAAGGTCGTCAGCCGCAGGGTGCGCGTCACCGGGGCGCCGTCGGGTCGAGGACGACCTTGCCGAGCAGGCCGCCCGAGGCGAACAGCCGGTGCGCCTGCGCGGCCTGCGACAGCGGGAGCACGCGGTCGATCACGGCGTGCAGGTCACCGGCCGAGGCCGCGGCCAGGGCGCTGTCGACGTCGGCGCGCGAGGCCCCGGCGCCGCCGATCACGCGCAGGCGACGGCCGTAGAGCCGGCGGACGTCCAGGTCGACCGTGCCACCGCCGTGGGCGCCGGCGGTGACGAGCCGGCCCGCGTGGCGCAGGCAGGCGAACGCCTTGGGCCACAGCACCGGGTCGCTGATGTTCTCGAACACCACGTCGACCCCGCGTCCCTCGGTGATCCGGTCGACCGCCTCGGTGAGGTCCTCGCGGCGGTAGTCCACCCCGTGGTCGGCGCCGTTCGCCCGGGCGAGCGCCACCCGTTCCGGCGCACCGGCCCCGGCGATGACGGTGGCGCCGAGCAGCGTGGCGACCTGGACGCCGGCCGCGCCGAGGCCACCGGTGGCCCCCATGACGAGGACCCACTCCCCCGGCTGCACCTGGGCCAGGGTGCGCAGCAGGTTGAACGCCGTCGGGGCGTGACGCAGGATCACGGCCGCCTCGGCGAACCCGAGCCCGTCGGGCAGCGGCACCAGGTTGCCGGCCGGGGCGGTCAGCAGCTCGGCGTAGCCGCCCCAGCGGTGCACCCCGATGTGGCGCGAGTTCGGGCAGCGCTCCTCGTGCCCGGAGGTGCAGAACTCGCAGGCGCCGCACCGGATGTGGGGCACCACCGCCACCCGGTCGCCGACCGCGACGGAGTCGACACCGTCGCCGAGCGCGGCCACGACGCCGGCCGGGTCGACCCCGAGGACGTGGGGCAGCACCGTGCCGCGGACGGCGCCGTTCTCGCGGACCTTGAGGTCCAGCGACTGGTTGACCGTCACCGCGTGGACCCGGACGAGCACCTCTCCCGGCGCGGGCCCGGGGTCGGGCACGTCCTCGAGGACGAGCACCTCCGGGCCGCCGAAGCGGCGCATGACGACGGCCTTCACGACGCGGCGGACCGGTCGGTGCCCATGGGCTCCTGGACGGTGTCGTCGACTATCGTCTCGCCGGCCTCCGGCAGCCGGTACAGGTACTTGGCCGGGACGTGGACGTGGACGTTCTCGCCCTCGGCGGGACGGCGGCGGCGCGGCACCTGCGTCTTGAGGCGGGTGCCGTTCACCTCGACCATGCACTCCCAGAAGCTGCCCAGGTACAGCACGGACCGGATGGTCCCGGGCCACACGTTCTCCTGGCCGGCCTGCTCGTCCCCCACCAGGTGCAGGTCCTCCAGGCGGATCAGGACGCTGCACGGCTCCGGCGCACCCTCGCCCGCGGGGAAGGTGACGGGGCCCAGCGGCGAGCTGCCCGTCCACATCCCGGCCTCGGCCCGCACCTGGGTGACGTCGACGATGTTGGCCATGCCGATGAACTCGGCCACGGCCCGCGACGCGGGCCGGGAGTAGATCCGCTCCGGCTCGCCGAAGTCGACGATGTGGCCGGCCGACATGACGGCGACCAGGTCGCTGATGGCCAGCGCCTCGGACTGGTCGTGGGTGACGTAGAGGGTCGTGATCCCGAGCTCCTGCTGCAGCTCACGGATCTCCTTGCGCATGGTGTCGCGCAGCTTCGCGTCGAGGTTGGACAGCGGCTCGTCCAGCAGCAGGACCTCCGGCTGCGCGACGAGCGCCCGGGCCAGCGCCACGCGCTGCTGCTGCCCGCCGGACAGGTTGGGCGCCCGGCGGCTGGCCAGGTGGTCGAGGCCGACGAGGCGCAGCGCGGTGAGGGTGCGCTCCTTCAGCACGGCCCGGTCCACGTTGCCCTTGAGGGGGTAGGCGACGTTGTCGAAGACCGTCATGTGCGGCCAGATCGCGTAGGACTGGAACACCATGCCGACCCGACGCTGGTTGGGTCGCAGGTTGATCCCCTGGGCCGCGGAGTACACGACCCGGTCCCCGATGCGCAGCTCACCGCCGTCGGGCTGCTCGAGGCCGGCGATCGAGCGCATGGTGGTCGTCTTGCCGCAGCCGGACGGACCCAGCAGCGTGAGGACGGACCCGGCGGGCACCGTGAAGTTGATCTCGTCCACGGCGCGGACCGTGCCGCCGGCGAACGTCTTGAGGAGGTCGGTCGCCTCGATGCTCATCGTGCTCTCCAGGGGGAGTAGGTGGGGGTGGGGGCAGGACGGGTCACGTCGGTCACTCCTCCTTGACGCCGTAGCGGCTGCTGATCAGCTTCGCGGCGATCGAGAAGACGATGAGGACGACGACGACCAACATCCCGAAGGCGGCCAGCAGGCCGTAGCTGCCGTTCTCCCAGATGTCGAAGATGGCGACGCCGATGGGCTCGTTGCCGTAGGAGTAGACGATCAGCGAGGCCGACAGCTCCCGGTACGCGTGGATCAGGACGAAGATCCACGCCGCGAGCATCGCCGGGCGCAGCAGCGGCATCGTCACCGTGCGGAAGGACCGCACCCAGCTGGCGCCGGCGACCTCGGCGGCCTCGTGCAGCTCGTCGTTCACCTGGGTCATCGCAGCGGCCATGATGCGCAGGGCGACGGCCGTGAACCGGGCCACGTACAGCAGGAAGAGGATCCAGATGGTGCCGTAGATCGGGACGGGCAGGCTCAGGTACAGCCACAGGAACGCGACACCCATCGCGACGGCGGGGATGGCGATCGGCGCGAAGGCCAGGCTGTCGAGCAGCTTGCGGCCCCGGATGGTCGTCTTGACGCTGATCCACGCCACGATCGTCATGAGCAGGACCACGGCGGTGGCCGAGCCGATGCCCAGCACCGTGCTGTTGACGAACGCCCGCTGGACCAGGTCCTGGTCCAGGATCGCGCGGTAGTTGTCCAGCGACAGCTCGCTGAAGCCCTCGACGGTGATGGGCTGGAAGCCGCGGTAGGGCGGGTAGAAGCTGGCCCAGGTCAGGATGATCATCGGCAGGCCGACCGAGCACAGGATGATGAGCATGGACCCGGCCCAGGTGACCCACCGGACCCGTCGCAGGTCGATGCGGCGGGGTCGGAACGCCTTGCCGCTGACGACGGCGAACATGTTCGCGTTGCGCGTCATGTGGTTGTAGAACCACAGCAGGCAGGCGCAGAACAGCAGGATGAGGATGGCGTAGACGGCCGCGAGCCCGAAGTCCGTGGGGGTGGTCGAGGTCTGACGCCAGATCTCCACGACGAAGGTGAACCGCTGCGCCGGCACCCCGATCAGCGCGGGCACCTCGAAGGTCTCGATGCCGCGGATCAGGACCAGGATCAGCGTGGCCAGGATCGCCGGGAGGATCAGCGGCAGGGTGATGAGCCGGGTCGTGGTGAACACGCCCTTGCCCGACACCTGGGAGGCCTCCTCCAGGGAGGGGTCCATCGACCGCAGGGCCGCGCTCATGAGCAGGAACACCAGCGGCAGGATGTCCATGGTCTCGACCCAGATCATCCCGGCCATCGAGTAGATGTTGAACGGCGGGTTCTCCAGCCCCAGCAGGGCCTGGGCCCAGGTGTTCAGGGTCCCGACCCGGGGGCTGGCCAGGAAGATCCAGGCGATGGTGGTGAGGACGCCCGGCAGGATCATCCGCAGCACCATCATCAGGGTGATGAAGTTGCGGAACGGGGTGTTGGTGCGTTCGACCACCCAGGCCAGGAACGTGCCCAGGGTGAACGAGGCGACCGTCGTCCCGACCGCGAACAGGACGGTGTCCCACAGCACGCCGCCGAGGCGGTCGCTGTCGAAGGCGCCCAGGTAGTTCTCGAGCGTGAGGCTGGACGCGGAGAAGAACTCGTCGGAGCCCGGGCGGGCCCCGCTGAAGGACCCCCAGACGAGGATCACCAGGGGGATGGCGATCTCCCACACCAGGACGGCCGCCACCGCGATGAAGATCAGGGTGCGCGGGTCGCCGGGCAGCCGGCGTCGCATCCGCTGGGTGCGGGTGGGCGGGATCTCGGGCTCGCGCGGGCCGCTTCGCCGCGGCGCGGGCCGCTGGAGTTCGGTGGTCACACTGGCACCTCTGGTCTGCGGTGGTCGGTCCGGCGGGCCGCCGGGAGCGGTGGAGGACGTGGCGCCGGCGCGGGGGGACGCCGACGCCACGTCGCAGGGGGTGGGGCTCAGGGGGCGGGTGCCTCGACCTGGCCGTCCAGGAACACGTCGGCGAAGACCTGGAAGCCGGCGTCGAAGTCGGCCTCCTCCGGGCCCAGGACGGTGAGCTCCAGCTCGCCGTCACCCATCAGCTCGGCGTACGGGTTCTCGAGGCTGCTGAGCGTCCCGGCCTTGTTCTGGTCCAGGAACACCTGCTGCCCCTCGGGCGTGAGGAAGAACTCCGACAGCAGCCGGGCCGCGTTCGGGTGGGGGGCGTCGTTGAAGACGCCCGCCATGTCGAGGACGACGGTCAGCGGCGACGGGCTCATCCGCTGCGCGCGGATCGGGGCGCCCTGCTTCTCGAACTCCCACAGCCGGTGGCCGTAGCCGTCGAGCATGACCGGGAACTCCCCGGAGGCCAGCAGCTCGGTGCGGTTGGTGGAACCGCGGACCAGCCGCGGCTCGTTGGCGGCCAGGCACTCCAGCAGCGCCATGCCGTCCTCCTCGCCCATCCCCGCGAGGATGCCGGTGACCCACTCGCCGCCCTCCTGGTCGATGGCGAACTCGCCGCGCCACTCGGGCTCGCAGTAGCCCATCCAGTCGGTCGGCAGGTCCTCCTCGTCCACCAGGTCCACGTTGTAGGCGGGGTGGTACGTCAGGTAGCCGGTGGCGACGTACGGGCCGTCCATCTTGTACTCGTCGAGGACGTCCTCCTCGTTGACCGGGCGGTAGTCGGCCAGCGCCCCGGCCGCGTCCAGGATCGACTGGTCAGCGGCCGAGCCGCCGTACACGTCTCCCTGGACGTTGCCCGACTCGGCCTCCAGGACGGCCCGCTGCAGGATCGTGCCGCTCGTGGCGCTGACCGGGATGAACTCCACGTCGGGGTACGCCGCCTCCCAGGCCGCCACGATGGCGTTCAGCTCGTCGTCGCCGGCGGACTGGTAGTAGGCGACCTCGCCCTCCTCGGCGGCGGCCTCGTAGAGCCGGTCGAGGTAGTCCTCGCGACTCTCGCCGTCGACCTGGACGACGATGCCGTCCTCGACGCCCTCCTCGGCGGGGGCGTCGCCGCCGGCGGCCGCGGCGTCGGCCCCCTCGTCGTCGCCGCCGCCGCAGCCGGCGGCGAGCGCGCCGACGAGCAGCAGGCTGGGGATCAGGATGGTGGCTCTGCGTTGACTCATGTCGGGCCCTCCGGGCTCGTCGTTGAACCGGGTTGTTCTGTGGGGTCGGTGCGGGGAAGGGTGCTGTGGTGCGGTGGGACCGCCGCCGTCGGCGGCCTGCCGTCAGCCGGGGTCCGGGGGCACCCCCAGGGCCGGGACGTCGAGGGAGCAGGCGAGCTCGTCGCCCACGAACGAGATCGCGGCCCGGGGGACGAGGACCGACTCCCCGGCGGGACCGCGGGCCCGGACCAGCAGACCGGCGGCGCGGACGTGCTCGTCGGCGGCCACCTCGTCCACGGTGTGCACCGGGGCGGCGGGGACGTCGGCGGCGTGCAGCCGCTCGAGCCAGCACGACCGGGGGTGGACGGCGAAGGCCTGTGACAGCTCGGCCAGCAGCTCCTCGAAGTGCACCAGGCGCTGCGGGTAGGTGGCGAACCGCGGATCGTCCCGAAGGCCCGGGCGTTCGACGACGTCGGTCAGGCGGACCCAGAACTTCTCCGGCGAGGACAGGTGCACCGCCAGCGTCGCCCCGTCCGAGGCCCGGAACGCCATGGAGTGCGAGCGCCGGCCCCGCGACCACGGCGTCTCCACCTCGCCGGTCTCGGCGTGGTTGGCCAGCGTGGACCCGAACAGGTTGAGCGAGGCCGCGAGCATGCTGACGTCCAGCCGCAGCGGCGGGTCCGCCTCACCCGTCGAGCGGGAGCGGGCCTGACCGGCCAGGCCGGCCGCGACCGCGAGCGCGGCGTTCAACCCGGCCATCGCGTCGGAGACCGGTGGACCCACCGGCTGCTGGTGCTGCAGCGGGGTCAGCAGGCTCCACAGCCCGCTGACGGCCTGGACGATCGCGTCGTAGGCCGGTCGGCCGGCGTACGGACCGACCGGTCCGAAACCCGTGATGGTCACGTAGACGATCCCCGGCCGGCGCCGGCGCACGGCCGCCTCGCCGACGAAAAGCCGGTCCAACGTGCCCGGCCGGAAGTTCTCGACCACGGCGTCCGCGTCGGCCACGAGGTCCAGGTAGGCCGCCTTGCCCTCCGGCTCGCGCAGGTCCGTGCAGACGCTGCGCTTGCCGACGTTGAGCGAGGCGAACTGCGGGCGGGTACGGCGGGCCGAGCTCGTGCCGCCCCAGCGACGGAACGGGTCGCCGGACACGGGCGCCTCGACCTTGACGACGTCGGCGCCGAGCTGCGCCAGCAGCAGGCCCGCGAACGGGCCGCTGATGTACGACGCGTTCTCGACGACCGTCACGCCCGCGAGGGGTCCGTGGCTCGACATGTCCGGGGCCCCGTCCTCAGTACCGGAAGTACGGGCGGCCGTGGGGCAGGATGCGCTCGCGGTAGTAGGCCATCGGGGCCCGGTTCTCCAGGCGCGCGCCGTCCGGGGCCAGCGGGGCCTCGAACTCGCCGCTGGCGAGCTTGGCCTCGATGACGGGCAGCATGAGCGTCCACAGCACGAACGGGTGCGCGCCGCTGGCGTAGAGGGCGGCGAAGTCGTAGGTGGCCAGCGCGGTCCGCGTGGTGTCGTCCAGGGGGGCGACCGAGGACGCCTCGCTCTCGTTGTCGAGCAGCCGGGACAACCGGTGCTCGACGTACCAGTCGACGTAGGCGACCGGGTCCTCGACGTAGCGGGCGACGAGGTCGGGGTTGCGGTCGGTGTCGTAGAGGAACTTGTTGACCGCGTAGTGGTCGTAACCGGGGATGCCGTCGGTGACCGGGCCCGCCGGCTGGGCCGTGCTCTGCTCGGGCATCAGGCTGCCTCCTCCTGCTCGTAGACGAAGCACGGGGCGGGCGACCCGCCGCGCTTCATCGCCTCGGCGTGGACCAAGGACATGTCGGCCTGCATCGAGGCCATCGTCAGCATGTTGAGGAACTGGAACGACGTGTTGCCGTGGGTCATCAGCCGCTCGTAGGTGGACTCGGCCTCGAGGGCGTCGAACTTCCGGTTGACCAGCCAGTCCATCGCGTCCGCGTCGAACTGCGCGTCGACGGAGTACGGCATCATCTGCTCGGGCCCGCCGACCTCCAGCGACAGGTTGCCGCTGACGACCACGGCCACCCGCGCGGCGGACGTGGAGCCCTCGATCGCCGCCCGCAGCGCCGTGCCGAGCTGGACGAAACGACGCCCGGTCGGGATGGGCGGGGCACCGCAGTTGGTGAGCACGGGCACGACGGGGATGTCCAGGCCCGGCTGGGCGATCAGGCTGGGCACCACGCACGCGTGGTCCAGGCGCAGGTCGTCGCTGAAGGCGAAGTCGAACCCCTGCTCGAAGCCGGCCTCGATGATGTCGGTGGACAGCGCCCGGTTGCCCTCCAGGGCGACCCGCGGCAGGTCGAACTCCCGCACCTCGTTGTAGAACGTGCCCTGGTAAGAGGTCATCCGACCGACCACGAACTGCGGCATGTTGTTGTGGAAGAACTGGTGGAAGTGGTCGCTGGCCACGATGACGACGGCGTCGGGGCGGGTACGGGCGAACGACGCCTGCACCCGGTGCGACCACCCCAGCAGGTTGCGGGCGTCCTCGGTCAGCTCGGCCTCGGGTCGGCTGGTCTTCTTGTGGTACCAGGGGTGGTGGGTGGTGCCGATCACGGACACGATCTGGGCCATCGGGGGTCCCTTCGCGGTCGGGAGCGCTACGCGCTCGGGGTCGGGGGGGCGGCGGTGAGCGGCCGGAACACGTGCAGCGAGACGCCCTCGGCGAGCGGCTCGAAGGCCACCTGCACGGCCATCCCGACGTGGACGTCGTCGGGGTCGCAGCCCACGACGTTGGTGATGAGCCGCGGCCCCTCCTCGACCGTCACGACGGCGACGACGTAGGGCAGCTGGGCGGCCAGCTCGGCGGCGTAGGCGCGGTGGAAGACCGTGAAGCTGTAGACCTCCGCGCGACCGGACAGGCGGTGCCAGCCGACCTCGTCGCTCCAGCAGTGCTGGCAGCGGTTGCTGGGCGGGAACCACCAGCGTCCGCAGGCGCCGCAGCGCTGCATCAGCAGCTCCCCGCGGGCGCACCCGTCCCAGAACGGCTGGGACTCCGTGGTCGGCGCGGGCACCACCCGTCGCGGGGTGGGGGCGGTCCGCCCGGCCCCGTCGTGGGGGCCTGTCGTCGTCCCCGTCGTGCCCGTGGTCGGCGCGCTCATCAGGCACGCTCCAGGACCAGCGACGTGTGGCAGACGGTGTTGCCGCCGTGCCCGCTGACCAGGGCCAGCCGCGCGTCGGGCACCTGCCGGTCCAGGGGGTACTCGTGGCGCAGCTGACGGACGGCCTCGACGACCTGGAGCATGCCCTCGACGTGGCCCTCGGACAGCTGCCCGCCGGAGGTGTTGGTCGGGATGGCGCCGTCCAGGCGCAGGGCGCCACCGGCGATGAACTCGCCGCCCTCGCCCTTGGGGCAGAAGCCGTAGTCCTCGACCTGGGCGAGCACCATGTATGTGAAGCAGTCGTACAGCTGGGCGGTGTCGATGTCGGCCGCGGTGACGTCCGCGATCCGGTAGGCACGCTCGCCCGACCGCTGGGCCGCGGTGCGGACCATGTTGTCGTCGACGGTCCAGCCCCGCAGGTTGTTCTGGCTGCCGAAGCCGCGGACCACGACGGGGTTGTGGGGCAGGTCGCGGGCCCGGTCGAGGCTCGTCACCACCACGGCGCCGGCGCCGTCGGTTCGCAGCGAGCAGTCGAAGACGCCGAACGGGCTGGTGACCGGACGGGCGTCCAGGTACTCGGCCATCGTCAGCGGGGTCTGCATCTGGGCGTGGGGGTTGCGGGTGGCGTGCTCGCGCACCTGCACCGCGACGTGCCCCAGGTGCTCCTTGGTCGTGCCGTAGGTGGCCATGTGACGCTGCGCGCCGAGGGCGTGGGTGGCGGGCTCGCCGAAGTAGCCGAAGGAGTCGCGCCACTCGCGGCGTCGGTTGTGGGTGGCCTGGTTCATCCGGGCCCGACGGCTGCCGGTCTGGCGGGTACGGGTCCAGGAGTTGCGGGCGTACCCGCACAGCACCGTGGTGGCCAGACCGGCCTCGATCGCCAGCGAGGCGAGGATCACGGCCAGGGTCTGGCTCGCGCCGCCGTTGTCCAGGCTGGTGCTGAACGCGGCGTCCAGGCCGAGCCGTTCGCCCAGCTGCTGCTGGAAGGCGTACTCGTCGTCCGGGCCGCGGACCACGATGCCGTCGACGTCGGCCGGGGTCAGCCCCGCGTCGGCGACGGCCGCGACGGCCGCGTCGGCCATCAGCCCGATGGCGGTGGAGCCGGGCACCTCGCCGAGGCGCGAGTGCGCGGCCCCGACGATCGCTGCGCTGCGTCCGTACACGGGTCAGCTCCTCTCGGCCATGGTCACGCGGGCGGGGTCGGGCTCGTCCAGGTAGTCCTCCGGCAGCCCGAGCTCGGCGAGGACCGCCGCGGTGTCCTCGCCGACCAGGGGGGCCGGCCCGAGCCGGGTCGGGGTGCCGTGCAGGTTCACGCCGCTGCCGAGCAGCTGCAGCTCACCGGCCAGCGGGTGCTCGACCCGCTGCACCAGGCCCAGGTGCTGGACCTGCTCGTCGGCAACGACGTCCTCCAGCGTGTTCAGCGGACCGGACGGCACGTCGGCCTGCTGCAGCCGGGCCAGCCAGTGCTCGCGCGGGGCGGTGGCGAAGGTCTCCTCCAGCAGCGCCTTGATGTCCTCGCGGTGCGCGATACGGGACTTCCGGTCGGCGAAACGGGGGTCGTCGAGCAGGTCGGTCCGCTCGACCGCCGCCAGCAGCGAGCGCCAGAACTTGTCGGGGCTGGACAGGTGGACCACGAACGGGCGGCCGTGCTGGTCGCGCACCGCGTAGACCTGCGCGGTCCGGGCGCGGGTCCGCCGCGTCGGCACCTTGCGGCCGTCGTTGAGGAATCGGGCCATGTTCTCGGCCAGGAACGTGGTCGACGACTGCAGCAGCGAGGTGTCCACCCGCTGCCCCTGCCCGGTACGGGACCGGGCGGCCAGCGCCGCCAGGACGCCGTACGCGGCGAACAGGCCGGCGAGGTGGTCGGAGATGGACACCCCCATCGGCTTCGGGTCCTCGAGGTCGGTCAGCAGGCTCATGAGCCCGCTCATCGCCTGGCCGACCGTGTCGTACCCCGGGCGCTGGGCCTGGGGGCCGTCCAGGCCGAAGCCGGTGATCGAGCAGTACACGAGGCCGGGGTTGGTGCTGCTGAGCTGCTCGTAGCCGAGGCCGAGACGGTCCATGGCGCCGGGGCGATTGTTCTCCAGCACGACGTCGCTGCGCTGGACCATGGCCCGGGCCACCTCGAGGCCGCGCTCGGTCTTGAGGTCGGCGACGACGCTGCGCTTGCTGCGGTTGAGGGAGCAGAACATGCTGGAGTAGTTACCGCTCGCCCACCCCCGGTAGGGGTCGCCCCGCGGCGGTACCTCGACCTTGACGACCTCGGCCCCGAGGTCCGACAGCAGGGCACCGGCGTAAGGGCCGGCGACGTAGCTGGCGAACTCGACGACCGTCACCCCGGCCAGCGCTCCGTCGGCCCGGCCCTCCGGCCCGGGGGTGCCACCCGCTCCTGGCGTCGTTGCCATCAGGCGCCTTCCTTCTGCGAGGTCGACCGCGCCGAGGCGCAGCTGTGGAAGGCCGCTCGTCGTCGAGCGGCGGGTGCTGGCGGACCGTTCCGATGACGTCTCCACGTCGGGCGGCGGTGCTCGTCCTGCTGGTAGGAACGCTCTCAGCGGACCTCCCCGCCGACAACCACCAAACTGTCGAAGCCGGGTTAAGGAACTCCTGACGTCTGGGGGCAGACGTCAGCCGGGCAGCGACTCGGCGCCGTGGCAGGTGTCGCGGACGAGCTGGACGAACGACCGGGCCACGGGCGACAGCGGGGTCTTGGACAGCGAGGTGACGAACACCGTCCGGTTGGGGCGGAAGCCGGCGACGTCGCGCTGGACGAGGATCCCGGCGCCGACCTCCTCCGACACCGTGGTGCGCGGCAGGACGGCCACACCGCGACCGGCGATCGCCTCGAACTTGACCGCCTCGGTGCTGCCCAGCTCGGCGATCGTCGGGTGGGTGTCGGCCTCGCCGAGGATGCGCATCACACTGGCGTGACCCAGGACGGGTGGCTCGCGCAGCAGCAGCCGGTGCCGCTCCAGGCTGCGTGTCGCCAGCTCCTGCTCACCGGCCAGCGGGTGGTGCGGCGACATGACGACGACCAGCGGCTCCTCGAACAGGGGCCGGACGGCCAGGGGCCAGTCGGGGCCGACGCGACCGACGAGCGCGAACTCGGCCCGCTCGGCCATCACCTCGGTCTTGGCCTGCTGGCTGCTGGCCATCACGTGGTAGGAAACGTCGACCTGGGGGTGGGCGCGCTCGAACGGCTGCAGCACCAGACGGACCGCCCCCGCGCCGATGGTCCGGCTGGTGGCGAATCGCAGCACGCCGGACTCCAACGCCCCCAGCCGGCTCAGCTCGCGCTCCACGGCGTCGAGGCCGTCGAGCAGGGCCGAGGCCTGGGCGTACAGGACGTCTCCGGCCGCAGTCGGGACGGTACGGCGCGGACCGCGGACGAGCAGCGGGGCCTTGAAACGTCGCTCGAGCTCCTGGATCTGCATGGACACCGACGACGGGGTGACCCGCAGCTCCTCGGCCGCCCGGGCCATGCTCTGCAGCTGGACGACGCGGCAGAACACCTCGAGCTGGTGGATGCTCGGTCGCTTCATGACACCTCCGGTGGAGGCAGGGTCGGTCACGACACCTCGGTGTGGTGCACATCAGCGTGTCCGACCGAGATCCCCCGAAATGGTAGGACCAATTGCGAACCTAGCGTCCGGCCCGGTCCACGACAACTGACTCGGTCACGTCGTTACGCAACCGCCGCCGGGGCGCCCCGTTGGTGGTGGTCTGCCCACCGCCGAGGAGATCAGGCCGGGCGCAGGTTGGCGTCCAGGTGTCCCAGCGCCGCCCGCCAGGCCTCACGGGCCGCGGTCGGGTGGTAGCGCTCCGGGTTGGTGTCGTTGTGGAAGGCGTGGGGGGCGCCCTGGCAGACCAGGGCCTGGAAGGCCTTGTCGTGCGTGGCCATCAGCTCGCGGATGGCCGGCAGCTGCGAGGTGATCCGCTCGTCCAGCTCGCCGAACACGGCCAGGACGGGGGCCTGGATCTGCGGCACGGCCCTGGCGTCGGGGGTCGGACCGTAGAACGGGACCCCGGCGCGCAGCCTCGGCTCGACGGTCAGCACCCGCCAGGCGACCCCGCCGCCGTAGCAGAACCCCATGATCCCCAGTCGGTCCCCCGAGACGTCGTCCCGGGCCGCGACGTGGTCCAGGGTCGCCCGGACGTCGGCGACCACGTCGTCGCCGGGGATCTCCTTGAGCGCTGCAGCCAGGTCGGCCGGGTCGGCGAAGGAGCCGGTTCCACCGACCCGGCTCAGCAGGTCCGGCGCCACGGCGACGTAGCCGTGCGCGGCCAGCCGACGGACGACGTCACGGACGTACGGCACCAGGCCCTTGTTCTCGTGCACCACGAGCACCGCCGGGGCCGGGCCGTCCCCGGCGGCGGGGCGGGCGAGGTAGCCGCCGAGCTCGTAGGTCGCGCCGTCGGGAGACTCGCGCAGCACGGCCAGCCGCTCGACGACGACCGCCGTCTCGGGCACGTGCACGTCGGGGTCGCCCGGGTAGTCGTCCGCGCCGGTCGGGACGCGGTCGGCGCCCTCGTCGCCCTCGGTCTCCAGGTATGTGCGCAGGTCCATGACCCCTCCTCGTGTCTCGGGAGAACGCGAACTCTTGACACCCCGGCTCGCCCGGAGAATGGTCCTTTTATCAGACCATAGGCGCTCGTCGTTGCACAGTGAGGTGCAGAACATGACCAGGTCTCCACGCGCACGTCGCACCGCCCCCCTCGTGGGGTTGCTCGCGGTCCTGCTGCTGGCGGGCGGTGGGCTGGCGGTCCTGCCGGCCACCGCCGCGGGCGACGGCCCCGGCTACACCAAGGAGTACGTCCCGCTGCGGTCGCAGACCAACGGCGTGCTCTACGACCAGGTCGAGCCGGGGCCGAACGCCACGGTCGGGCTGATCCTGATGCACCCGAACAACAACTTCCAGAACTCGCTCGCCTGCAACGAGCTGGCCGCCCGTGGCTTCACGCTGCTCTGCGTCGCGGGCCAGTACACGAACACCAACCGCGAGGACATGATCTGGGAGGAGCTGCCGCTCGACGTCGCCCCCGCCGTCCGGTACCTGCGCGCGATGCCGGACGTCGACTCGGTGGTCCTCGTCGGCCACAGCGGCGGCGGCCAGCTCATGCCCTTCTACCAGAACGTCGCGGAGAACGGCGTGGCCGCGTGCCAGCAGCCCGAGCGCATCGTCAGGTGCACCGACGAGCTGGCCGACCTCCCGCCCGCCGACGGTGTCGTGCTGCTGGACGCCCACCACGGCTACGGCGCGAACACGCTCACCTCGCTCGACGCCGCGCTGCGGGTCGAGGACCGCCCCAAGGCCGTCTCCCGCGCCGTGGACATGTACTCCCCGCGCAACGGCTACACCGGCGACGGCGCGACGTACACGCCGCAGTTCACCGACCGGTACCTGGACGCCCAGGCGGACCGGCACGAGCGGCTGGTGACGGCGGCCCAGGAGGCCGTCGAGCGGATCGACTCCGGGGAGGGGGACTTCCCCGACGACGAGCCGTTCCCCGTGTTCCGTGGCGACGCCCGCATCTGGCAGTGCGACGTCCGGCTGGTCTCGCGGACCAAGGGCGAGTACCCCGTGCTGCGCGCCGACGGCTCCGCCGACGTCGAGGTGGCCCGGACCGTGCGCGTGCCGAGCTGTGACCCGGAGTCCAACGCCTCCTTCAGCGGTGGGGCGGTGCAGTACACGGCCAAGGCGTTCCTCTCCAGCCAGTCCATCCGCACGACCGGCGACTACGACATCACCGAGGACAGCATCGAGGGCGTCGAGTGGGAGTCGTCCAACACGTCCACGCCGGCCAACGTCGAGGGTGTGACGGTGCCGCTGCTGATCATGGCGATGACGGGCCACTACTGGATGGTCTCCAGCGAGATGTTCTACGACCACTCCGGCAGCCAGGACAAGGAGCTCGTCTTCGTCGAGGGCGCCAGCCACAGCTTCACGGTGTGCCGGGCGTGCGAGGACACCCCGGGGCAGTACGGGGACACCGTGGCCCTCACCTTCGACCACATGGCCGGCTGGTTGACCGATCGGTACGTCTCGTAGGGGTCAGGGCCGCCGCTCGCGCAGGACCTCCTGCGCGACGGCGAAGGCCCGGTTGCCGGCGGGGGCGCCGCAGTAGACGGTGGCGTGCAGCAGCACCTCACCGATCTCCTCCTCGCTGAGGCCGTTGCGCAGCGCGGCGGCCACGTGCATCCGCAGCTCCTCCCAGTGCCCCAGCGCCATCAGGACCGCCAGCGTCACGACCGAGCGCGACCGCCGGTCCAGACCGGGCCGGGACCAGACGTCGGCCCAGGCGGAGCCGACGACGAAGTCCTGGAACGGCTCGGTGAACGGTGTCGTCGCCGCCACGGCGCGGTCCACGTGCCCGTCGCCGAGCACCTCACGCCGGGTCCGCATGCCTCGTTCGTACCGGTCGTCAGTCATGGCGGGGCTCCTCGGTGCCGGGCAGCAGGTGCCGTCGTAGCAGGGCGGCGGTCCGGCTCGGCTGCTCGACCGGCGGCAGGTGGCCGCAGCCGGGGAGGACCTCCAGACGACCGTCGGGCAAGGCGTCGGCCAGGGCGGCGAGGCGCTCCACTGGCAGCCCCCGGTCCTGGTCCCCCGCGACGACGAGCGTCGGCCGAGCGAGCCTCGGCACGCAGGCCCGCAGGTCCGCCCGCGCGATCACCTCGCAGCAGCGCGCGTACCCCTCGTCGTCGCACGCGGCCAGCGCGGCCAGCTGGCCCAGCGCGGCCGGCGACGGGGCGGCGGCCACAGCGGGGGCGAACCAGCGCTCGGACGCCCCGGTCACCAACGAGGCCGTACCGCAGGTACGGACGTCCTGCGCCCGCTCGTGCCACCTCGCGGCCGGCGGCAGCGCGGCATCGGTGGCGAGCAGGACGACCCGGTCGACCCGGTCAGGGGCGTTCACGGCCAACCACTGCGCGACCAGGCCGCCCATCGACAGCCCGACGACGTGGCTGACCCGGGCGCCGACGTCGTCCAGCAACCACAGCACCTGCCGCCCCAGGTCCGCCAGGCCGCTACCGGCCGGCGCCGCCGTGCTGCCCCCGTGACCGGGGTGGTCGTAGGTCATCAGCCGCAACCTGCCCGCGAGCGCCTCGACCTGGGCGTCCCACAGGTGCAGGTCGGTTCCGATGCCGCCCGACAGCAGCACCAGCGGGGCGTCCGCGGGCCCGCTCAGCCGCGCGTTCAGGCCGCTGCCGGTGGCGACGGGAGCGGCGGTCACGACGGCGCCGTCCGGGCGGGGCCGCCGCCACGGTGCCGTCGCAGCGCGACCACGACGTGCTCCTCGGCGGAGCCCAGGTAGCGCACCGGGTCCAGCGCCTCCCGCAACCGGTCACGGGACACGTTGCCGGACACGTCGGGGTCGCGCAGCAGCGCCTGCTCCAGCGGCACCCCGTCGGCGACCGCGTGACGGCAGGCCCGCTCCACGGCGCGGCGGGCACTCCCCCACCCGATCTCCGACGCGATGGCGGCGACCGCGGCCTCGGACAGCAGCAGGTCGCCGACCACGGCGAGGCCGGCTGCCATCCGCGCCTCGTCCACCTCGAGCAGCTCGAACGCCCGGCGCAGGTGGGCGACCACCCCGCCCACGGCGTGGAGGAGGTCGACGAGGACGCCGGCCTCGGCCTGCCAGGCCCCTGTGGCCCGTTCCCCCTCCCCCGCCATGCCCGACACCACGGTGCCGAGCAGGCCCGGCACCCGGTGCGCAGCGGCCGCAGCCAGCACGAGCGGCACCGGGTTCTGCTTGTGGGGCATGGCCGAGGAACCACCCCCGGTGCGCAGCCTGACCTCCCTGACGTCCGAGGACGCCAGCAGCAGGAGGTCCCGGGTGACCTTCTCCGCCGTCCCGGCGAGCAGGGCGAGGGCCGCCGCCAGGCGCGCCACCGGGAGCCGGTCCCCGTGCCAGGGCAGGTCGGGCACGGCCAACGACAGCCGTTGCGCCACCGCTCGCGCGACGGCGGGACCGTCGTCCCCGAGCGAGGCGGTCGTCCCGACCGCCCCCCCGAGCTGAACCACCAGCAGGTCCCGGGCCCGTTCGACCTCCGCGGCGGCGGCGTCCAGCGCCGACAGCCACCCCGCGGCACGGCGCCCGAACGTCGTCGGCTGCGCGTGCTGGCCGAGGGTCCGGGCCACCGCCGGGGTGCGGCGGTGCCGTTCCGCCAGCTCGGCGCAGGCGTCCGCGACGGCCGCCGCGTCCTGCAGCACGACGTCGGCCCCGCGGCGCAGCAGCAGCGACACGGAGGTGTCCACGACGTCCTGGCTGGTGGCGCCGACGTGGAGGTCGCCGCGCGCCGCGGCCGGCAGCACCCTGCGCAGCCGACGCAGCAGGGGCACGACCGGGGTGCCGGTCTCCGAGGCCTCGGCGCAGATGCCCGGGACGTCCAGACCGCTGTCGGGCAGGGAGTCCGGGCCGAGGAGCCGGGCGATCAGGTGGGCGTTGGCCACCGGCACCCGGCCCACCTCGGCGCCGGCCAGGGCCAGGGCCACCTCGACCTCGACCATCGCCCGCAGCCAGGCCGTGGTCGACGTGACCGCTCGCACCTGCTCCCCGGACGTCAGGGCACCCACGAGCGACGACTGCTCAGACATCGAAGAACGGGGTCTCGTGCTCGCCCTGCAGGTGGATGTCGAAGCGCAGCCCGCCGTTCTCGCGACGGGCCAGCAGCCGGTCCTGCCGGTCCGGGCCCAGGCCCGACAGCACCGGGTCGACGGCGCGCAGGGACGCGGCCGCACCGGGCTGCACCGGCAGCACGTAGGCCCGGGTGACGAGGTGGCGCATCAGGCCCCTGGCGTGCAGGACCAGGTCCAGGTGGGGGGCCTGCCGAACCCCGTCGAGGGTCGTCGTGACCGGTGGCTCGACGACACGTATGCGGTAGCTGCCGTCCGGCTCCACCGCCACCCGGCCTAGGCCGGTGAACCCCACCAGGTCGCTGCGGTGCGCGTCGTCGCCGGCCGGGTCCAGCTGCCAGACCTCGACGAGCGCGTCGCCGACCGGCTCGCCCGCGCCGTCCACGACGCGTCCGACCAGCCAGGTGGCGTCCGGGTGCCCGGCCGGGACGACGTGGTCGCCTCCGGCCACGACGAGCCCCTCGCGGAAGTACGGGCCTACGGTCTGCGACGGCGTCCGCCCGAGGTCAGTCGTCATCCTCGTCGCCCTCCCGCTCGACCGGGGTGCGGCCGGAGCCGGAGAGCACGACGTCGAACCGGTAGCCCAGCGCCCACTCCGGCTCGGTCGTGGCCAGGTCGAACCGGGACACCAGGCGCCGGCGGACCACCGGGTCGGGGACGGCGTTGAAGATCGGGTCCTGGTCGAACAGCGGGTCCCCCGGGAAGTACATCTGGGTGACCAGACGCTGCGGGAACGCACGGCCGAACAGCGAGAAGTGGATGTGGGCCGGACGCCAGGCGTTGTGGTGGTTGCGCCACGGGTAGGCCCCGGGCTTGATGGTGGTGAACCGGTAGGAGCCGTCGGACCCGGTCATCACCCGGCCGGTGCCGCTGAAGGCGGGGTCCAGGGGGGCCGGGTGGCGGTCGTCCGCGTGCGCGTACCGGCCCGCCGCGTTGGCCTGCCAGACCTCCACCAGGGTCCCCGCCACCGGCCGGCCGTCGCCGTCGAGCACCCGTCCGCTGACGATGATCCGCTCGCCCAGAGGCTCGCCCGCGTGCTGGCGCGTCAGGTCGTCATCGCCCGGGCCGGGGTCCCGGTCGCCGAGCACGGGTGCCGTGAGCTCGAGCGGTCCCAGCGGCATCGGCAGCGGCGCGGCCCGGGGCGCCCGCAGCACCGTCGAGCGGTAGGGGGCGTGAGCCAGGGGTGGGTCGACGTCCGAGGTCGGGGAGGGGACGACCGCCCAGGGGTGCACGAGCGCGCCGGGCGCGCGGGCCTCGGACATACGGCGGCCTCCTTCGGACACCCAGTGGTGGAACGGTTATACCATTCCACGCTGGGCCCGGAGGAGGCCGACGGAGCCACCGCCCGGGCCACGAGCCCGGGTCGGCCGCAGTCGCTCTCAGCGGCTGGTGGAGACCTGCATCGCCTCGGGGACACGCAGGGCCTGCGTCACCCGGGCGGCCGCACGACGCAGGACGCCGGGGCCGTCCTCACCGCGTCGGTCCGGACGCAGCCGAGGCTCGCCGGGGCGGACCATGCCGAGGCCGACGCCGTCGTGGACGAAGTAGGTGTCGGGAAGACCAGAGAACATGAGACGTACCTCCGCGTGTCGAGCCGCGGGATCGCCGCGGCACCTGATGGGTGCGGGGGCGTCGTCGGCCACGCGTTCGTCCGGCGGTCTGATGTGCCGGTCCGACGATTCTCCCACGAGGGACTGCGAGCCGATCACCGGGGGGCGGACCCCAGGGCCTTGCGATGCACACGAAGGGACTGGCACGATCGCGGTTAATGGTCAGTCCATAAGTCCACGGTGTCGGCCCAGGCCGACGCCAGGCCCACCGGCGAAGGAGCCGCGGCGGCATGAGCACCTCCATCGAGTCCGAGCAGCGTCCGCTGCGCTCCGCCGGCTCCAGCTCCGCCGGCTCCAGCTCCGCCGGCTCCAGCTCCGCGGTCGAACGACCGGAGGACGTGACCAGCCCGTCCCCCGCCGCCTGGGGCAGCGACGCCGTCGTCGACGTGCTGCGCGACCTGGGTGTGGAGTACCTGCCGATGAACCCCGGCTCGTCGTTCCGGGGCCTGCACGACTCGCTGGTGAACCACGGCGGCAACGCCGATCCCCAGCTGCTGCTGTGCCTGCACGAGGAGGTGGCCGTCTCCCTCGCCCACGGCTGGGCCAAGGCGACCGGGCGGCTGGGGGTCGCTGCGGTGCACGACCTGGTCGGTCTGATGCACGCCTCGATGGCCGTGTACGACGCCTACTGCGACCGGACGCCCGTCCTCCTGCTCGGCGGCAGCGGCCCCGCCGACCCCGCACAGCGCCGCCCCGTCGACTGGACCCACTCCGCCACCACCCAGGCCCAGCTGGTCCGGGACTTCTGCGTCTGGGACGCCGAGCCGATGACTCCGCAGGCCAGCGTGGACGACGTCGCCCGGGCGGCGCAGCGGGCGATGTCCGCCCCCCGCGGACCCGCCTACGTCAGCCTGGACGCCGGTGTGCAGGAGGCCGCCCTGACCGCCCCGGTGCGTCGGCCGGACCTGGCCCGGCACGCGGCCGCGCCGCCCCTCGCGCCCGACCCGGCCTCCCTGGCCGCCGCCGCGGACCTGCTCGCCGGCGCCCGCTGGCCGGTCGTCGTGGCCGGGCGGGTGGGCCTGGACCCCCGGGCGACCGCGGCGGTGGCGGCGGTGGTCGAGCTGCTGGGCGCGGCGTACCGCGACGACCGCAACCACGTGGTGTTGCCGACGCTGCACCCGCAGAACGCCACGGGTGACGTCGACCTCCTCGCCGACGCGGACGTGGTCCTGGCCGTCGACGTCGTGGACCTCGGAGCCCTGCTGCGCCGCCCGGGCCGGGGCCCGCGCGGCAGCGAGGAGTCCTCAGAGGCGGCCGGGCCGCTCGTGGTCGACCTGTCGACCGGCGACCTCGGGCTGCCCAGCTGGACCAACTCCTTCGGCCCGCCCCTGGCCCGGGACGTCCAGCTGCTGGCGGACCCGCTGCTGGGCCTGCGGCTGCTGCACGAGTCGCTGCTGGAGCGGGTCGACCCGCTGATGGCCGACGCCCGGCGCGACGCCGTGGGTGCCCGGGTGCGGGCCCTGCGGCAGGAGCAGCAGGCCGAGCTGCGCCGGCGGTGGGCCGACGAGGTGATCTCCCCCGCCCGCCTGGTGGCCGAGACCGCGAGCGCGGTCCGCGACGTCGACCACCTGCTCTGCCTGCGGAACACCCGGACCTGGCCCGAAGGCGTCTGGGACCTTCCCGGTTCCGGCAGCTACCTGGGCCACTCCGGCGGCGGCGGGGTCGGCTACGGACCCGGCGCCCTGGTCGGCGGAGCGCTCGCCGCCCGCGACCGCGGCCAGCTGGGCGTGGGCATCATCGGGGACGGGGACCTGCTGATGGCCTCCAGCGCGCTGTGGACGGCCGTGCACTACCGGGTCCCCGCCCTGGTCGTCGTCAACGACAACTCCAGCTTCTACAACGACGAGCCCCACCAGGCCGAGATCGCGACGCACCGAGGTCGTCCCCGGCAGAACAGCTGGATCGGGATGCGCATCACCGACCCCCCGGTCGACATCGCCTCGCTGGCCCGTTCCTACGGCTGCTGGGCCGAGGGCCCGGTCACGGCCGCCGACGACCTGGCCGGGGCGCTCGGCCGGGGTGTGGCCGCGGCCCAGGACGGCGCCGTCGCCGTGGTCCACGTCCGGACGGCGCCGAGGTGAGCACGGCCGTCCGCGCCGCCCGCTCCGACCGCGCGGGCCGACCGCCGCACCGCAGGATGCTGGTCGGTGGGGAGTACCGCGACGCCTCCGACGGCGCCGTCCTGGAGGCCGAGGACCCGACCACGGAGACCGTCGTCGGGACGTTCCCCGCCGGGACCGCGGCCGACGTCGACGACGCCGTAGCCGCCGCGCGCGCGGCGGCGCCCGGCTGGGCCGCGCTCGGCTGGGCCCGGCGGTCCGCGCTGCTGCGCGAGCTGGCCGGCGCGTTGCACGAGGAGCGCGAGAGCCTGGCCCGCCTGGACACCACCGACGGCGGCTCCCCGGTCACCGCCATGCGCGCCGACGTCGACGGCGCCGTGTCCGAGCTCGGCTACTTCGCCGGCATCGCCTCGCAGACGCGCGGGTCCACGTCCCCGGACGACCGCGGCTCGCTCACGTACACCGTGCGGCAGCCCTACGGCGTGGTCGGCCGGATCGTGCCGTACAACCACCCGCTCAAGTTCGCGGCCGGCAAGTCGGCCGCCCCGCTGGCCGCCGGGAACGCCGTGGTGCTGAAGCCCGGCGAGCAGACCTCCCTGAGCGCCCTGGAGCTGGCCCGGATCGCGACCGACGTGCTGCCGCCCGGGGTCCTCAACGTCGTCACCGGCACCGGGGTCGCCGTCGGTGCCCGTCTCGTCGAGCACCCCGACGTGCCGCGCATCGCGTTCACGGGGTCGGTGGCCACCGGGCGCTCGGTGCTGCGGGGCGCGGCGGAGGAGATCAAGCACGTCAGCCTCGAGCTGGGCGGCAAGAACCCGGTCATCGTGTTCCCCGACGTGGACGTCGACAAGGCCGCCCGGGCCGCGGTGGCCGGGATGAACATCGCCCGTTCCACCGGTCAGTCCTGCGGCTCCGGCTCGCGGCTCTACGTCCACGACGACGTCCGCGGGCCCTTCCTCGAGGCGCTGCTGCGAAGGCTCGACGAGATGGTCGTGGGCGACCCGCACGACGAGGCCACCGAGGTCGGTCCGCTGTCGTTCCGCGCCCACCACGAACGGGTGACGGGTTGGGTGGCCGCCGCCCGCCGTGACGGGGCCACCGTCGCCTACGGCGGGGACCGCCCGGCCCACCTCGACCGAGGGTTCTTCCTCACCCCGACGGTGCTCACCGACCTGGACGACGCCATGCCCGTGGTGCAGAACGAGGTCTTCGGCCCCGTGGTCGGCGTGCTCGGCTGGCGTGACGTCGACGACGTCGTGGCGCGCGCCAACGCCCTGCCGCTGGGTCTGACGGCCAACGTCTGGACCCGCGACATCGACGCCGCGCTGCGAACCGCCGCGGCCGTCGAGGCCGGGTACGTCTACGTCAACGGCACCGGGAAGCGACCGACCGGCATGCCCTTCGGCGGCTGGAAGCGCAGCGGCGTGGGGCAGGAGAACGGCCCCGAGGAGCTGGTCTCGTACACCCGCGAGAAGACCGTGTCCGTCACGTTGCACTGAGCCCGTCCACCCCAGGAGGTCCACCACCCATGACCAACCACGCCCCGTACGACGAGCCCGTCTGGGGCTCCGACGTCATGGTCGACGTGCTGCGCGGCCTCGGCCTGCGCTACGTCGCCCTGAACCCCGGCTCGTCGTTCCGCGGCCTGCACGACTCGCTGGTCAACTACGGCGGGGACGAGATCGAGATGATCGAGGTCCCGCACGAGAAGATCGCGGTCGCGCTGGCTCACGGCTACGCCAAGGCCTGCGGCGAGCCGATGGCGGTCATCCTGCACGACCTGGTCGGTCTGCTGCAGGGGACGATGGGCGTGTACTACAGCTACATCGACCGCACGCCGGTCATGGTGCTGGGCGGGTCCGGCCCGGCCGAGCACGACCGGCGCCGCCCCAACATCGACTGGATCCACAGCGCCAACGTGCAGGGCGAGGCGGTGCGCGCCTACACGAAGTGGGACCACGAGCCGCGGTCGTTGCCCTCGGTCAAGACCGTGCTGGCCCGCGCCTACCGGATCGCCATGGAGGAGCCCCGCGGTCCCGTCTACGTCGCGCTCGACGCAGGCCTGCAGGAGTCCCCCGCCGACGTCGTGGTGCCGCTGGACGACCTGCCGCGCCTGGCCGCGGTCCCGTCCCGCCTCGGCCCCGAGCCCGACGCGCTGGCCGACCTGGCCCAGCGGTTGTGCGCCGCGGAGCGACCGCTGGTCATCGCCGGGTACAGCGGCCGCGACCCGCAGTCGTTCCACCACCTGGTCGAGCTGGCCGAGGTGCTGGGCTGCGGGGTCGACGACACCCACTGGCGGCTCAACTTCCCCAACCGGCACCCGCTCGCTGTGTCCGGGGCCGACGCGGTCGAGGCGGCCGACTGCGTGCTGTTCCTCGACGTCAAGGACATGGGCAAGTCCACCCAGAAGCTCGACTCGGTGACCCGCAGCATCACCTCGCGACTGAGCGAGGGGACGGTCGTGCTGGACCTGGGCTTCAACGACGTGGGGATCTCGTCGTGGAGCGAGGACTACGCCGAGCTGCTGCCGACCGACCTGTCCGTCACGGCCGACACCGTCGTGGCCCTGCCGCTGCTGGTCGGGCTGTGCCGGTCGGAGGTCGAGGCCGAGACCGAGGAACGGCGCGGCGTGCGCGAGGCGTGGCGCACCGAGATGACACGCCGCCACGACGTGGTCTGGGCGGGCTGGCAGGCCACCGCCGCCGAGCGCGCCGACGAGACCCCCGTCAGCACCGCGCGCCTGGCCCAGGAGGTCTACGACGTGGTCCGGGAGCACGACTGGGTGCTCACGGCCGGGACCGCGGCGGAGTGGGCGCTGCGGACCTGGGACTTCGACGCGCCCCACCGGCACCCGGGCCGCCAGCTGGGCACCGCGACGCAGATCGGCATCTCGCTCGGTGTCGCGCTGGCTCACAAGGGCACCGGTCGCCTGGTCGTCGACCTGCAGCCCGACGGCGACCTGATGTTCGACGCCGGCGCGCTCTGGGTCGCCAGCCGCTACGAGCTGCCGCTGCTGGTCGTGATGTTCAACAACCGCGCCTACTACAACGACTGGGAGCACCAGGAGCGGCTGGCCCGTCAGCGCGGCACGCCGGTCGACCGTGCCCACATCGGGATGGCCATCGACACCCCCGCCCCCGACTTCGCCGCCCTGGCGACGTCGATGGGGTGGTGGGCCGAGGGGCCCGTCACCGCACCGGAGGACGTCAACGCCGCGGTGCGGCGCGCGGCCGAGCACGTGCTGAGCACGGGCAAGCCGGCCCTGGTCGACGTGGTCTGCCAGCACAAGTAGACCCCGTGCTGCTCATCGACAACGCGGTCACGACGGCGGTCCTGCGGATGCCGGACGTGGTGGCCGCGCTGGAGCACGCCTACCGGGAGCTGGCCACCGGTGACGGGACCTGCCGGCCCCGCATCGACCTGCGCTACCCGGTGGGCGACGGGTCGAGCGTGTACCAGCTCGGCACCATGGAGGGCGGGTCCGCGACGACGGGCTACCACGCGATCCGGATCAAGTCCGACGTGCTCACCGAGGTCGAGCACGACGGCAACCGGACGCAGGACAAGCACTGCGTCCGGCCCGGTCGCTGGTGCGGCCTGGTGCTGCTGACCTCGACCCGGACCGGGGAGCCGCTGGCCCTGCTCAACGACGGCGTCCTGCAGCACATGCGGGTCGGGGCCGACGCGGCCATCGGCGTCCGGCACGGCGCCCGGCGCGACGCCACCGCGCTGGGGGTGCTCGGCTCCGGCGGGATGGCCCGCAGCCACCTGGAGGCGCTGCTCACCGTGCGGGACCTGCAGCGGGTCCGGGTGTGGAGCCCGACCCGCTCCCACCGCGAGGCCTACGCGCAGGAGATGACCGCGCGGCACGGGATCGACGTCCGGGCCGTCGAGCACCCCCGCGAGGTGTTCCGCGGCGCGCACGTGCTCGCGGCCTGCACCGACTCCGCCGCCGAGGTGGTCGTCGGGGACTGGCTGGAGCCGGGCACCCACGTCACCGCGGTCGGGGGGCGCCTGGACGACGTCGCCCGGGACCGGCTGGACGTCTGGCTCCGGCTCGGCACCGCCCCTGCCCCGGTCAACGACCCCACCTGGCGACCCACGGACGAGTACCTGGTCTGGACGGCGCGACCCGACGACCCGGTGTGGGACCAGCACACCCACGGGCGCGGGCGCCGGCCCCCGACGGGGCCGTCCGGTCCGCGTGTGGTGACGCTGGAGGACGTGCTGCTGCGCCGGGAGCGCGTCCGGACCGACGACGCGCAGGTCACGTTCTCCGAACGCGGCAACATCCAGGGCGCGCAGTTCCACGCCGTGGCCGGCCTGGTCTACGAGCTGGCCCGGGCCCGGGGTCTCGGCCGTGAGCTGCCGTCGGAGTGGTTCCTGCAGGACGTGCGCGACTGACCGCGGCCTCGGGACCGCGGCCCGCAGGCCTCAGGTCCGCGGGCCCGAGGTCTCGCCGGCGGTCGGCCGGGCGTCGGGCGGGGCCACCGGCACCGGCGGGTCGTCCCGGACGACGCCCTCGTAGTCGCGCACCACGTTGGGCCGCGCCGAGAAGCCGACGGCGACCAGCACCGGTCCGAGCGCACCCAGGCTCAGGGCGACCACAGGTCCCAGCACGCCGCCGATCAGGCCCACGACGACGTCACCGACGGCGGGTCCGCCGCGGGAGGACATCTGGTAGAACGCCGTCACCCGGCCCCGGATCTCGTCCGGGGTGTCGACCTGCACCGCAGCGTGGCGGATGGTCGTGGCCATGGCGTCGAACGCGCCCAGCAGCAGCGCCGCCCCGACCGCGAGCACGAGCAGCCGCGACTGGGCCAGGAGCAGGGCGCTCACGCCGTACAGGGCGGTGGCCAGCAGCAGGATCTTCCCCTGCCGGCTCGAGCCCTTGACCACCTGGAAGATCGTGTAGGTGGCCAGCAGCGCGCCCGCCGACGGCGCGGCCGACAGCACCCCGTAGCCCGTGGGCCCGACCATCAGGACGTCGGCGGCCAGCGCCGGCAGCAGCACCCGGTACGCGCTGAAGACGGTCGCGGACAGGTCGAGCGCCATCAGCCGGGTGATGAGCGGACGGTGCCAGACGTAGCGGGCGCCCTCGGCGATGCTGGCGAACACCGGTCCGGCCGCCGCCCCGGTGGGCACCAGCCTGGGTACCTTGACGAACACCAGGATCACGATGAGCACGGCGTAGGTGAGGACGTTCAGCGCGTACATCGCCCCGGGGCCGCCCAGGGCGATGAGGACGCCGGCGATGAGCGGCCCCAGCAGGATCGCCACCTCGCGCGAGGGGTTGAGCAGTGCGATCGCCTCGCCGATCTGGTGCCGCTTGACCAGGGCCGGGATCAGCGCCTGCCGTGCGGGCTGGTCGAACGTCGCCGCGGCCGTCGTGAGCAGGACCGACACCACCACCTGCCACGCCTCGACCGCCCCGCTCAGGGTCAGGGCGGTGAGCGCGACTGCGATCAGCATCGCGGCGCCCTGGGCCACCTGCAGCAGCCGGCGCCGGTCGTAGCGGTCGGCCAGCGCCCCGCCCAGCGGTGACAGCAGCAGCAACGCCACCGCCTGCCCCGCGCCCACGAGCCCGGTGTAGGCGATCGAGTCCGTCAGGGCGTAGACGTGGAAGTAGTTCGCGGCGATGGTCCCCCGCACACCGATCTGCGAGAAGACGACCCCGGACCAGTAGAGGTTGAAGTCGCGGTTGCGCAGGACGTCGGGGAGACGGGCCATCAGCCGACCGGGACCAGCGAGATCTTGCTCGGGTCCAGCTGCAGGTACACCTGCGTCCCGGGCTCGATCGACACGCTGGGGTTCCCCCGGGCTCGCAGCTCGTGCTTGCCGACCGCGACGACGTGGTCGACCGCGTCGCCGAGGAAGGCGCGGGCCACGACGGTGCCGTGCCACTCGTTGCGCACCGCTCCCAGGCTGGGCTCCAGGGCCAGGTCGACGGCCTCCGGACGGATGGACACCACCACGTCGCCACCGACGGGGACCTCGGCCTGCGAGTCCAGGTAGAGCCGGCCGTTGGTGGTGTCGACCGTGTGGTGGACCCCCTCGCGGCTGCCCACGGTGCCGGCGATGAAGTTCGACGTCCCGATGAACTCGGCGACGAACTTGTTGGCGGGGGACTCGTAGACCTCTCGCGGCCGACCGAGCTGGACCACCTTGCCGGCCTTCATCACGGCGATGTGGCTGGACAGGGCGAGCGCCTCGATCTGGTCGTGGGTCACGTAGATCGACGTGATCCCCAGCTCTCGCTGCATCCGCTTGAGCTCGTACCGCAGCGACTCGCGCAGCTTGGCGTCCAGGTTGGACAACGGCTCGTCCAGCAGCAGCAACGGGGGCTCGATGACCAGGGCCCGCGCCAGCGCCAGCCGCTGCTGCTGCCCACCGGACAGCTTCGTGGCCTGACGCCCGGCCTGCTCGGACAGCTCCATGGTCTCCAGCACGCGCAGCACCTTCTCCTCGATGCTGCGCTTGGACGGACGCTGCGAACGCTTCCGTACCTGCAGGGGGAAGGCCACGTTGTCGAACACGGTCATGTGCGGCCAGATCGCGTAGGACTGGAACACCATGCCCAGGCCACGCTGGTTGGCGGGGATGCCGATCGCACGCACCCCTGGGCCCTTGTGGAACAGGGTCCGGTCACCGACGTCGATGCGACCGCTGTCGGGCAGCTCGAGCCCGGCGATGGAACGCAGGGTCGTGGTCTTGCCGCAGCCCGACGGCCCCAGCAGGGTGAAGAGCTCCCCCTCCTTGACCTCGAAGCTGACGTCGTCGATGGCGCGGACCGGCTCGGCCTTGGCGGCACCGCGACCGCGCTGCTTCTCCCCCGCGAACGACTTGACGAGGTTGTCGATGGTCAGCATGGCAGTGAGGTCTTCCTCTCGGGGGTGGTGCGGGGAGGGTCGTGGGGACGGCGGTGCGGACGCGGCTCAGTCATCACGCAGACCCACCTTCGCGCCGAGCTTGTAGGCGATGCCCACGAGCACCACCAGGGTCAGGACCATGAGCACGCCGAGGGCGGCGAGCACGGTGAACTGCCCGTTCTCGTACTGCTCGAAGATGAGGATCGAGAGCACCTCGTTCCCGGGGCTGTACAGCAGGATCGAGCTCGAGAGCTCCCGGAACGACACGACGAGGATGTAGACCCAGCCGGCCAGGATCCCCGGGGACAGCAGGGGGAGCAGGACGCGGCGGAACGTCTGGAACCAGCTCGCGCCGCAGACCAGGGCGGACTCCTCCAGCTCGCCGGAGATCTGGCCCATCGACGTCGTGGCGTAGCGCATGCCGTACGGCATGTACTTCGTGCAGTAGGCGATGAGCAGGATGAAGATCGTCCCGTAGATGGGGATCGGGCTGCGGAGGTAGACGAAGGACAGCGACAGGCCCAGGACGAGACCGGGGATCACCAGGGGCACGAACGTCAGCTGCTCGAGCAGGCCGCGTCCGGGGATGCGGGACCGGACCGCGATCCAGGCCGCGACCGCCATGAACGCCATGACGGCGGTGGCGGTGGTCAGCCCCAGGAAGAGGCTGTTCTGCAGGGCCGTCTGAGCCTGGTTCAGCTGTAGGACCGACAGGTAGTTGTCGATGGTCAGGGACTGCAGCGCGCTCAGCGACGGCGCCCGGTAGAAGGGGAGCAGCGACGTGTAGACGAGCACCAGCAGGGGTCCGAGAACCGTGGCGAAGAAGTAGAGCAGGATGCCGGCGCCCACGACGGGCCTCCACTTGCCCAGCTCCATCGGGCGGGGGCGGAAGCCCTTGCCCGTGATGGTCTGGAAGGTCTTGGAGCCACGACCGGCCAGCAACCGGGTCAGGGCGACCCCGATGACGGCGATCACCAGCAGGCTCACCGCGAGCGCGCCGGCCGCAGCCAGGTCCGGCGGGTAGGTGCGCAGGACGAAGTAGATCCGGCTGGTGAAGACGTAGATGCCGTTCTGCAGGCCCAGCAGGGCCGGCACCTCGAAGGACTCGAGACTGGTGATGAGGATGATCAGCACCGCGCTGAGCAGGGCGGGTCGCACCAGCGGGAGGGTGATCTTGCGGAGCGTCTGGATCCGGGTCGCCCCGGACATCAGGGCGGACTCCTCCAGGGACGGGTCCATGGACCGGAAGGCCGCCACCATCAGCAGGAACACGATGGGCGAGGAGTGCAGGCCCTCGACCCAGATCATCCCCCAGATGGTGAAGATGTCGAACGGCGCGAAGCCCAGCAGCGGCTCGAGCGCCGTGTTCAGCAGGCCGATCTCCGGGCTGGCCAGGAAGATCCAGGAGATCGTGTAGAGGATGCCCGGGATGATCAGCGGGACGATCGAGGCCGCGAAGAACAGCGCCTTGAACGGGACCGCGGTGCGCACGTTCAGGTAGGCCAGCGTGGTGCCGACCGACAGCGACAGGGCCGCCGCGCCCACGGCGAAGGCCATGGAGTTGCCGAACAGCTCACCCATGCGGTTGTTGGCGTACGCCCGCTCGAACCCTCCCAGCGTCACCCCGGCCGCGTCGAAGAACGTGCCCCACATCAGGTAGACCAGCGGTACGAGCGCGAGGTAGCCCACGGCCAGGGCGACCGCACCCAGGACGAGCAGCTTGGGGGTCGGCAGGTACCTCAGCCACACGGGCTTGCGGTACAGGTCCGGGCGGCTGGGGCGCTCCGGTCGCTCTGCGGTGCGCTCTTCAGGCGGCGCGAGTGCCATCGGGTCGTCCTCTCCTGCGGTGGGGGCGGTGGTGCCGGGGGTGGGCGGGGGGGGGGGGGGGGGGGG
>JBBSQH010000010.1:0-81719 GCA_038258055.1 Actinomycetales bacterium | reverse complement strand
GCCGCCGACGCGGCCGACACCGCCCAGGACGTGGCGTCCCGCGGCTCCGCCGGCGCCCGCCGCGGCACCCGCAGCACCACCGGGACCAGCCGCCGCGCGACCGGCACCTCCCGTACGACCCCCGCCAAGCGCACCGCCAAGAAGACCGCGGCCAGCACGACCACCACGCGCGGCACCACCTCGGGCACGACCGCCGCCAAGAAGACGACGGCCAGGAAGACGACGGCCGACAAGCCGGCGGCCAAGAAGGCGACGGCGACCAAGGCCGGCACCACCCGCACCAGCACCGCCCGCACCAGCACCGCCCGCAAGTCGTCCGCGACCAGCCCTCGCACGTCCACGGCGGCCCGCGCCGCCGCCGCTCCGGCCAAGGCCGCCGCGACCAACGCCCGCAAGGCCGCCGCCGAGCGGACGGCCACCGCGCAGTCCACCGTCAAGGCCGCGACCACGGCCACGACCAAGGCCGCCGACGCGGCGACCGACGCCGTCTCCGACGGCGCCGAGAAGATCGGCAGCTGACCCACCCGTACGACCGAAGGGCCCCGGCGCCACCCGGGCGGCCCCCCGACCGGGGGACCCCATGGCGCCGGGGCCCTTCGTCGCGCCCGCTGACCTACTCTGGGCCGGTGCCAGTCATCAACTCCGCCCAGAGCATCGTCATGCTCGTGCTCACCGTGGCCGCGTTCGCGCTGACGGCCTACTCGCTCGTCGACGCCCTGCGTCGCCCGGCTGCTGCGTTCGAGTACGCGAGCAAGAAGTCCAAGACGTTCTGGTCGATCCTGCTGGGCGTGGCCCTCGCGCTGGCCTTCGTGTCCATCGGCGGCGGGGTCAACCTGCTGGTCATCCTGTCCGTGGTCGCCGCCGGGGTCTACCTGGCCGACGTCCGACCGGCCGTCAAGACCTACGGCGGCGGACCCAGTCGGGGGCCGTACGGGGGCTACTGAGTGCGCGCGGTCCTGCAGCGGGTCGAGCGCGCCCACGTCGACGTCGTCGACCCGGCTGCCGACGACGGGGCAGCCGCGGTCCGACGGGTCGGCGAGCTCCCCGGCCCCGGCCTGGTGGTGCTGGTCGGCGTCGGGCACGACGACGGGCCGGCGCAGGTCGCCTGGCTGGCCGACAAGCTCGTCGGCCTGCGGGTGATGCGCGACGAGCGGTCCGTGGTGGACGCCGGCGCCGGCATCCTGCTCGTCAGCCAGTTCACCCTTCTGGGTGACGTCCGCAAGGGCCGCCGGCCCACCTGGGCGGCCGCGGCGCCCGGTCCGGTGGCCGAACCGCTCGTCGACGCCCTGGCGGTAGCGCTCCGCGACCGGGGCGTCGAGGTGCCGACAGGATCGTTCGGGGCGGACATGCGCGTGCACCTGGTCAACGACGGCCCGGTCACACTTGTTATAGACACACCCTGACACCCACGTTGACAGGCCCTGGGCTGCACGTCCGCAAAAGAGAGGACACGATCTCCGACCGCTACCAGTGTTGCTTCCTGCGACATGGTCCTACTCTTGACCTACCAGCCGGCAGGCAGGGGCAAGGGGAAGCAAGGGCGGTATCCAGGGCGAGAGCCTCGGGTACCGCCCTTACTTGTCACCTGCGGTGACGGCCGGTCGCCGGGTGATCACGAGCGGTCCCTGGCAGGCTGGCCCGAGCCGACCAGCTGGAGGACACCCAATGGCGCGTGCCACCGATGCCGACGGCCCGGTCCGGGTCGCTGCCGTCGACGACCACGTCCCGGTACGCCGAGGCGTGGCGGCGATGCTCGCGGAGAGCCCGCACGTCGAGGTCGTCACCACCGTGGGCACGGTCGAGGAGCTGCTGACCCACCCCCCGGTCGACGTCGTGCTGCTCGACCTCCACCTGGCCGACGGCTCCCGCCCCGCGGGCAACGTGCAGCGGCTGGTCGCAGCCGGGATGGACGTGCTGGTGTACTCCAGCCTGACCGACGCCGGCCTGCTGCGCGAGGCGCTCGTCGCGGGCGCGCTCGGCGTGGTCCACAAGGGCCAGGACACCCCCGCCCTGCTGGACGCCATCCGCGACGTGGCGGCCGGCCTGCCGCTGCTGACCACCGAGTGGGCGGCCACCCTCGACGCGGCCCGTGGGGACAGCCGGCCCGTGCTGTCCGAGCGCGAGGCCGAGGCGCTCTCGTTGTACGCCAGCGGTCTGCCGATGAAGTCCGCCGCGCGGCGGATGGACATCTCGCTGGGCTCGTTCCGGGAGTACCTGCTGCGGGTGCGCCGCAAGTACGCCGTCGTCGACCGCCCCGCCACCACCAAGCTCGACCTGTACCACCGGGCCGTCGAGGACGGCTACGTCAGCCGGCCCGGCATGGCGGCCGCGCCGCAGGAACGGACGCCATGACCTCACCGGCCCGGCCCGGGACCGTGGCCGTGCGTCGCATGACCCAGCGGCTGGCCGGGCTCCTGGTCGTCCTGACCGCGCCGGCCTGGGTCGCCTCCGCGGTGGACCAGCAGTCCTTGCTGGCGCCGTGGTGGAACCTGCTCGCGCTCGTGGTGGTGGGGGGGCCGGCGGTCTGGCTGGTGGTGGCCTCCTGGCGCACGGCGGACGTCCGGGCGCCGTCGGTGGCGCTCGCCGTCGGCGTCGCCCTCTGCCTGCTGCTCTGGCCGCCGGGCGTGGTCGACGTCGACGGGGCCGACCAGGGGCTGCCCTGGTTGTGGCTGGTGCTCCCGCTGACGATGGCGGCGCTGGCCACGGTGGGCTCGGTGGGCCTCAGCACGGTCTACGGCGCGGCGGTGGGGGTGGTCTACGGACTGCTGCGGCTGCAGCCGATCGGTGGGTCCACGTCCTTCGCGGTCGCTGTCCTCGAGGCCTTCCTCCTGCTCACCCTGGCCGTGGGACCCGCCGTCCTGGTGGTGGGCGCCTCCCGGGCGGCGGCCCGGCTGGACGCCATCGCCGACGACGCGGCCCGCGCCAGCGCGGCCGCCTCCCGTGCCTCGGCTGCCGTGGCCACCCGGCGCGAGCTGGACGCCGTGGTCCACGACACCGTCCTCGCGGCCCTGCACACCGCGGTCCGCGACCCCGCGGCCGGCGAGCTCCCCCGGTTGGCCGAGCGGGCGCTGGAGACCTTCGACAGTGCCCGGCACCACCGCGTCGACGGCCTGCGGCCGGTCGCCTCGGAGGAGGTGGGCCGACGGCTGCAGGAGTGCCTCGGCGCGGTCGCGCCGGACGCCGACCTGGACGTGCGCCCCGGTCCGGACGTCCCGGCCGACGTCGCCCGCGCCCTGGTCGACGCGGCCCTGGAGGCCGCGCGCAACGCGCGCCGGCACGGGGGCGGCGCCGGGACCGTCCCCGACATCGGGGTGTTCGTGTCCGGCTCCACCGACGGCCAGGGCCTGGCGGTCGTCGTGGTCGACGACGGCGTCGGGTTCGACCCGTCGCTGGTGGCCCCGCAGCGGATGGGGCTCGCGGTGTCCGTCTTCGGCCGGATGGAGCGGGTGGGCGGTCGCGCGGAGGTCGTGACGGCCACGGGTTCGGGCACGACGGTCCGGTTGACCTGGCGACCCGAGGAGTCCCTGTGATCGGCCAGCTGCCCGGCCGGGTGGTGGTGCTCGGCATCATCGGGTTCGTCGTGGCGATGGGGGCCCTGGGGGCGCTGAGCCTCGAGCGGGTCACCTCGCCCCCGCTGTACGTCCTGGCACTGCTGCTCGGGCTCGGGTCGGTCGTGGCGGTGCTGCTCCCCTGGCCGCCCCGGCAGCAGGCCTGGGTGGCCGTCGGGGTGGTGGTGGCGGTGGTGGCGCTCGGTCTGGTCGTCGTCGCCGTGCTGCCGCCCGGACGGCCCGGTTACGCGCTCTGGTACCCCGGGTTCGTCTGGATCCCGCTCAGCGGCCTGGCGCTGCGCGGCTGGCCCGTCCTGGCCCTGCTGGGCACCGCGGCCAGCGACTCCACCACGCTCGCCTGGGCCCACCTGGAGCCCAACGTCGGCCTCGAGGACGGCGTCTACCGCGTGGTGTCCCCGACCGCCGTCGTCGTGGTCGCGGTCGGCATCGAACGGTTGGTGCGCCACTACGGCCAGCTGGTCGAGCAGGCTCACGCCGAGCAGCTGGAGGCCGCCCGGCTGTCCGCCGGGGCGCGGGCCGCGGAGGAGGAGCGCAGGGTCCGGCTGGCCCAGATCGAGCAGATCGCCGCCCCGGTCCTGCTCCGCCTGCGCGACGGCGGGGCGGTCGACGACCGGTTGTCGACCGAGTGCAGGCTGCTGGAGGCGGCGCTGCGCGACGGGATCCGCGGCCGGCACCTGGTGGACCCGGCCGTGCGCGAGACCCTCTGGGCAGCGCGCACCCGCGGGGTCGAGATCACCCTGCTCGACGACTCCGGCACCGAGGCCGGCGCCGACGCGCCCCAGGTGGCCGACGTGGTCCGCCGCTGCACGGTCGAGCTGGTCGAGAAGCTCGAGCGCGGGGTCGTCACGGTCCGGCTGTCGGGGCCGGACGAGGCCACCCTGGTCGTCATCGGGGACCAGGCGGCGGAGCTAGCCGCGACCTGCTCGGGGCTCAGGCAGCAGGCGCAGGACCGGACGCACGTGGACGTCGAGCACGTCAGCGAGGCCGCGGACGAGCTCGTGGTCACGGTGCGCCGGGGGCCACCGCCGACCAGGACACCTCCAGCAGCCCCCGTCGCCAGTGCCACGGGTCGCGCCTGACCGGCCAGCCGTCGGCCACCAGGGCGGCCGCGGTCGCGGCCAGCCGCTGCCGGGCCCCCAGCGGCTGCAACGGCGCGGCGCCGTCCCACGCGGCGTCCACCGCGGTCAGGAACGTGTGCACCGGCTCCCCCGGGACGTTGCGGTGGATCAGCGCCTTCGGCAACCGCGCCGCGACCAGCCCCGGCCGCTGCAGCCCGCCGAGGCGCCAGCCGAGGACCAGCGACTGCGGCCCCGCCCGGTCGACCACCACCCACGAGGCCAGCCGGCCCAGCTCGTCGCACGTGCCGTCGACCACCATGCCGCCGGGGGCCAGCGACCCCGCCAGCCGCTCCCACACCGCGGCGACCTCCGGCTCGTCGTACTGGCGCAGCACGTTGAACGCGCGCACCAGCGTCGCCCGTCGCCCGTGCAGCGGGGCCAGGTCGAAGCCGCCGTGGGCGAACCGGAGGCCGGGGCCGGTCAGCGGGGCGGCCGCGGCCACCCGGTCCGGGTCGATCTCGACGCCGAGCACCTCCACGTCGGGACGGACGGCACGCAGCCGCGCGGCCAGCTCGACCACGGTCACGGGCGTCCGGCCGTAGCCCAGGTCCACCACCAGCGGGTCCGTGGCCGCCCGCAGCAGCGGGCCGTGGCGGCGGCAGAACCAGCCGTCGAAGCGCCGCAGCCGGTTGGGGTTGGTGGTGCCCCGGGTGATCCGGCCGGCGGGGCGGCGCGCCGCACGGGTCCTGTCGGGCACCCCGCCAGCCTAGGCAGGGACGGGCCGAGGGGCGCCCGGCCCCGCCGCGGGCGTACGGTCCTCTGGTGGGAACGGCAGGCCGCAGCACGGCGACACACCTCGACGGGCCGCAGTCGACCCGTCGCGGCCACCCACCCGCGGACGCCTCCCGGTGGGCCGGTCGACGGGTGCTCATGCTGTCGGTGCACACCTCCCCGCTGGAGCAGCCCGGCACCGGTGACGCCGGCGGGATGAACGTCTACGTGGTGGAGCTGTCCCGACAGCTGGCCGCCCTCGGGGTGTCCGTCGAGGTGTTCACGCGTCGTACGTCGGGGGCCCAGGCGGACGTGGTCGAGCTGACCCCCGGGGTCCTGGTGCGCCACGTGGACGCCGGGCCGTACGAGGGCCTGGCCAAGGAGGACCTGCCCGGCCAGCTGTGCGCGTTCACCGCGGGCCTGATGCGGGCCGCGGCCGAGGCCCCGGACGGGCACTACGACCTGGTCCACAGCCACTACTGGTTGTCCGGCCAGGTGGGCTGGCTGTTCGCGGAGCGCTGGGGCGTGCCCCTGGTGCACACCATGCACACCATGGCCAAGGTCAAGAACGACGCCCTGGCCGACGGTGACGTCCCCGAGCCACGCGGCCGGCTGATCGGCGAGGAGCAGGTGGTGCGGGCCGCCGACCGGCTGGTCGCCAACACCGACGACGAGGCCGCCGACCTGGTGCGCCACTACGACGCCGAGGAGTCCCTGGTGGGCACGGTCCCGCCCGGCGTGGACCTGCAGCTGTTCCACCCCGGAGACCGCCGGGCCGCCCGGGCGCGGTTGGGGCTGCCCGCCGACGCGGACGTCCTGCTGTTCGTCGGTCGCATCCAGCCCCTCAAGGCCCCCGACGTCCTGGTCGCCGCCGCCGCCCGGCTGCGGGCCGCCCGCGGGGCCTCGGCCCGCCCGCTCGTGGTCGCCGTGCTCGGGGGGCCGTCGGGGTCCGGCCTCGCCCGGCCCACGGCCCTGCTCGAGCAGGCGGCCGCCCTGGGCGTGGACGACGTCCTGATCACCCGCCCGCCCGTGCCCAGGGCCGAGCTGGCCGACTGGTACCGCGCGGCGGACCTGGTGACGGTGCCGTCGCACAACGAGTCGTTCGGCCTCGTGGCGCTCGAGGCCCAGGCCTGCGGGACGCCCGTGGTCGCCGCGGCCGTGGGTGGCCTGCGCGCCGCCGTGCGGGACGGGGTGTCCGGCGTGCTGGTCCCCGGCCACGACCCGCAGCGCTGGGCCGACACGATCGGCCCGCTGCTCGCGGACCCGCAGCGGCGCGCCGACCTGGGCCGGGCCGCCGTCGCCCACGCGTCCGGCTTCGGCTGGCAGGTGACGGCGGAGCGCATGCTCCAGCAGTACGACCTGGCCGAGCAGACCTTCGCCCGGCGGCCCGGCCGCCGCCCGGCCGGCGGTCCCGCCGCCGTGCCCGTCGGCGTACCGCCTCTGGACCTGCTGCGGGCCTCCGGGTGAGCCTGGGACCCGACGCCGCCCGCGCGCGGGCCGTCGCCCAGGAGTGGCTGGCCGACACCGGCGTCGACCACGACCGCGGCCTGCGCCCCGGCGAGCTGGTGGTCCGGCTGCCCGGCGAGCACCGCCTCGTCACGACGGTCTCGGTGCTCGTGGGTGAGCACACGGTGAGCGTGTCCGCGTTCGTGGTCCGCCACGCCGAGGAGAACCACGAGGCGGTGATGCGCTGGCTGCTGCAGCGCAACACCCGGCTGCGGGGCGTGGCCTTCGCCCTGGACCCGGACGACGACGTCTACCTGGTCGGCCGGCTCCCCACCGCCGCGATGAGCCCGACGGTCCTGGACGACCTGATGGGCACGGTCCTGGACACCGCCGACGGGGCGTTCGACACCCTGCTGCGGCTCGGGTTCGCGTCCTCGATCCGGCGCGAGGCGCGCTGGCGGGCCGAGCGCGGCATGGACGCCGCCAACCTGGCCGCGTTCCAGCGGCTCGTCGACGAGCCCGAGGAGACCGGGACCGACGCGGCCGGCCCCGGCGAGACAGGATCTGACGAGGCCGGGCGAGGCTGACAGACTCGGCCCCATGACCGACACGTACACCCTCGTCCTGCTCCGCCACGGCGAGAGCGAGTGGAACGCCAAGAACCTGTTCACCGGCTGGGTCGACGTGCCCCTGTCGGAGACGGGCCGGACCGAGGCCTCCCGCGGCGGCACGCTGCTCACCGAGGCCGGCATCCTGCCCGACGTCGTGCACACGTCGCTGCTGCGGCGGGCGATCACCACGGCCCACCTGGCCCTGGACGCCGCCGAGCGTCACTGGATCCCGGTCAAGCGGTCGTGGCGGCTCAACGAGCGCCACTACGGCGCGCTGCAGGGCAAGGACAAGAAGCAGACCCTGGCCGAGTTCGGCGAGGAGCAGTTCATGCTCTGGCGCCGCTCCTACGACACCCCGCCGCCGGCCATCGAGCCCGACGACGAGTACTCCCAGGCCGGCGACCCCCGCTACGCCGACCTGGGCGACGAGATGCCCCGCACCGAGTGCCTCAAGGACGTCGTGGACCGGATGCTGCCCTACTGGGCCTCCGACGTCGTCCCGGACCTGCGGGCGGGCAAGGTCGTCCTGCTGGCCGCGCACGGCAACTCGCTGCGCGCCCTGGTCAAGCACCTGGACGGCATCGACGACGCCACCATCGCCGGGCTCAACATCCCCACGGGGATCCCGCTGGTCTACACGCTGACCGAGGTCGACGGGGAGCTCGTACCCACCCAGAAGGGCGGGACCTACCTGGACCCGGCCGCGGCCGCCGACGCCATCGCCGCCGTCGCCAACCAGGGCCGCTGACGGCAGGAGAGGTTCAGACCGGAGGCAGGCCCGGGCCGCTCATGCGGTCCGGGTCCTGCCCGGTCACCTGGTAGACGACCTGGTTGGCCACGTTGACCGCGTGGTCGGCGAAGCGCTCGTAGAACCGTCCGATCAGCGTCACGTCGATGGCGACCGACACCGGCTCGTCCCAGCGCGGTGACAGCATCACGGTGAACAGCTCGCGGTGCAGCCGGTCCATCTCGTCGTCGATCCGGTCGACCTCCCGCGCCAGCTGCGCGTCGTGGCGGGCCAGGACGTCGCCGGTCTTGAACGCGATCCGCTCGGCCACCTCACCCATCTGCGAGATGTGCCGCTTGACCGCCTCCGGCACGACGGGCTCGGGGTACTTGAGCCGGGTGACCTGGGCCAGGTGACGGGCCAGGTCGCCCATCCGCTCCAGGTCGGCCGTGACCCGCAGCCCGGACACCAGGCGGCGCAGGTCGCCGACCAGCGCGCCGTGCTTGGTCATCATCGTGACGATGTCGTCGTCCAGGCTCCACTGCCAGGCGTCGAGGCGCTCGTCGTCGGCGATGACGCTCTGCGCGAGCTCGAGGTCGCCCTCCAGCAGGGCCGCCGACGCGCGTGAGATCGCTCTCGCTGCCAGACCGGTCATCTCGACCATGCCCGAGGTCAGCGAGGCCAGGTCCTCGTCGAATCGGCTCACGGACGACCATCCTGGTGCATGTCGGCGCCGATGTCCCCCGGGACGCGGCAGCCGGTCCCACCGGTACCACCGCGACGCGGTGGTGCGGGTCACGCTGACGGTCGTCGTAGTGTGCTCGCTCGTGGACTCGCCTGCGGCCGTCGTGGTGCTCCTCGTGGCCGTGCTGGCCGTCGTGGCGCTGGTCGGGGCGTTCGCCGTCGGGGTCCGGACCGGCGGGGCGTCGGGTCGTAGCCGCAACGGGCGCGGTGAGCTCGAGCCGCTGCGTCGCGCCGTCGCCGCCCTGCACACCCCCGTCCTGGTCGTCGGGCCGGACGGACGCGTGGTCCACGCCTCGGACGAGGCCCGTCGGCTCGGGCTGGTCCGGGCCGGGTACCTGGCCCACGACGAGCTCAGGCAGCTGGCCCGGTCGGGCCTGTCGCGGGCCCAGGGGGCCCCGGGCGCCCAGGACGTGACGCTCACCCTGCCCCGCGGCCCGGTCGGCGACGGCCACCTCGACGTCCGGGTCAGCTCTCGCGCCCTGGACGATCGTCACCTGCTGCTCGACCTGGAGAACCGCAGCGAGGCGCTTCGCGTCGAGGACGTGCGTCGCGACTTCGTGGTCAACGTCAGCCACGAGCTCAAGACCCCCGTCGGGGCCATCAGCGTCCTGGCCGAGACCCTCGAGCAGGCCGTGGACGACCCGGAGGCGGTCCGGCGGTTCACGGCCAGGATCCGTCAGGAGTGCCGTCGCCTGGGCGTCCTGGTGGCCGACGTGCTCGAGCTGTCCCGCGTGCAGGTGGTGGACGGGCCCCCGCGCCGGGAGGAGGTGCCGCTCGACGGCGTCGTCGCCCGGGCCATCGACGAGGTGTCGGCCCGCGCCGAGGAGCACGGCATCCGGCTGACCCAGGGCGGGGTCCGCGGTGCGGTCACGCTCGGCGACGCCGAGCTGCTGACCACGGCGGTGCGCAACCTGGTGGGCAACGCGGTGTCGTACAGCCCGCCGCAGACGACGGTGTCGGTGTCGGTCGGCCGCAAGGACGGGCTGGTGCTGGTCCAGGTCACCGACCGCGGCATCGGCATCCCCGTCGACGAGCAGCAGCGCGTGTTCGAGCGGTTCTACCGGGTCGACCCCGCACGCTCGCGCAGCACGGGCGGCACCGGTCTGGGCCTGGCCATCGTCAAGCACGTGATGGACAGCCACGGCGGCGACATCCAGGTGTGGAGCCGCCCCGGTCAAGGGTCGACGTTCACCCTGCGGCTGCCCGACGCGGACGCACCCGCCGCGGACGCCGCCGAGCAGCACGACCGACCGACGACGGGGCAGGATGGTCCCGCCGATGCCACGAACCACGGAGGAGCAGCGTGACCCGCATCCTGGTCGTCGAGGACGAGCCCTCGTTCCACGAGGCGCTCAGCTACCAGCTGACGCGGGAGGGGTACGAGGTCACGGTCGCGGAGACCGGTGACGACGGGCTCGCCGCGTTCGCCCGCGACGGCGCCGACCTGGTGCTGCTGGACCTCATGCTGCCGGGCACGCCCGGCACCGAGGTGTGCCGGCAGCTGCGTCAGCGCAGCAAGGTCCCGATCATCATGCTGACCGCCAAGGACGGCGAGGTCGACAAGGTCGTCGGCCTCGAGCTCGGGGCCGACGACTACGTCACCAAGCCGTACTCGGTGCGTGAGCTGGTGGCGCGGATCCGGGCGGTGCTCCGGCGCGGCGAGGACGCCGACGACCAGAGCGAGGCGCTCGTCGAGGCGGGCCCGGTGCGGATGGACGTGGACCGTCACGTCGTGACCGTCGGCGGCGCGACCGTGGCGCTGCCGCTCAAGGAGTTCGAGCTGCTCGAGCTGCTCGTCCGCAACGCCGACCGGGTGCTGACCCGGGGCCAGATCATCGACCGCGTCTGGGGCGCGGACTACGTCGGCGACACCAAGACGCTCGACGTCCACGTCAAGCGGCTGCGGTCCAAGGTCGAGCCGCACCCGTCCCGCCCGCGGCACATCGTCACGGTGCGCGGGCTGGGCTACAAGTTCGAGACCTGAGCCGTCAGGAGTCGGTGGGCTCGACCCCGGGCGTGACGGGCCCCCCGCTGGGCTCGGCACCGGAGGTGTCGGTGGACTCCGTCGACGGCTCGAGGCCACCGGTGGGCTCCGTCGACGCGTCCGCGGACGGGTCGTCCGCACTGGTGCCGGCCGGGGGGGTGATCTCGGCGTAGGGGCCCTCCGGCAGCAGGATGGGCACCTCCAGCGTCGCGGAGTCCGCCACCGGGTCGCTGAAGGTGATCGGGATGACGCCGCCTGCGATCGGGTCGACGGACTCCACGACGACCTGCACCGAGTCGCCGCCCTCGAAGGACGAGTCGTAGCCGGACAGGAACACGGTGGCCCCCGCCGCCACGTCCACCTCGTCGATCGTGGGCCCGACCTCGACCAGCACGACTGCGTCCTCCTCGCCGCGGTTCACCAGGGCGCCGCTGACGACACCGGGGGCGCCGTCGCCCTCGGACACCACCAGCACGTTGCGGACCAGCACCTCGCCGAGGTCCACCTGCAGCCCGTCCGACGGCGCGTACGGCTCGAGGGTCACGTCGCGGGAGGTGAAGGAGCACCCACCCAGCAGCAGGCCGGCGGCCACGGTGGCGGCGACGGGGGCGACGGCGCGGCGGCCGGGGCGAGAGGAGGTGCTGGTCAGGCTGGTCACCCCGTGATGCTAGCGATCGGCGGGCCCTGCCCGTCGGGGGCACCACCGGGCACCCCGGCACCGGCCCTGCACCCGGCCCCGGATCAGGCGCGCGTAGCGGCGCGGTCCTTCGATGTCAAGACCTCCATCTGAGCCATCTGGGGCGCTGACCAGCAGCGATGCAGTCGTGCGATCTTCACCGACCGTCCGGACGGTGGTACTCTGTGCTTCGGAAAGGGGCCTAAAACTATGGCGTTTGCAGTGGGCGAGACCGTCGTCTATCCACACCACGGAGCGGCTCTCATCGAAGCCGTCGAAACCCGGACCATCAAGGGGGTGGAGAAGGCGTACCTCGTCCTCAAGGTCGCTCAGGGCGATCTGACGGTGAGGGTCCCCGCCGAGAACGTCGACCTGGTCGGCGTCCGGGACGCCGTCGGCAAGGAGGGCCTGGACAAGGTCTTCTCCGTCCTCCGGTCCCCGCAGGCCGAGGAGCCGACCAACTGGTCGCGCCGCTTCAAGGCCAACCAGGAGAAGATCGCGTCCGGAGACGTGATCCGCGTCGCAGAGGTCATCCGTGACCTGCACCGTCGCGACGGCGACAAGGGCCTGTCGGCCGGCGAGAAGCGCATGCTCGCCAAGGCCCGACAGATCCTCGTGTCGGAGCTCGCCCTGTGCGAGAAGACCGACGAGGTCGCCGCGGAGACCATGCTCGACGAGGTCCTGTCGTCCTGAGCGGTCGTCCCTGACCGGGGGCACCACCCCGCCGGTCCCCACCGACCGGTCCCCGGTCGTCAGTCGCCCACCCTCGCCACCGGAGGTCCCCGCGTCCGCGCGGTGATCCCCGTGGTGGGGGTGGGCTTCCCGTTCCCCCAGGAGTGCACATGAACCAGGTCGTGGGCTGCGTCCTGGTCGCCGCGGGGTCGGGGACCAGGCTCGGTGCGTCCGGGCCCAAGGCCTTCGTCGAGGTCGCAGGGACCCCGCTGGTCGTCCACGCCTGCCGGCGGCTGCTCGCCGCCCGCGCCCCGGACGGCCGTGCCCTGCTGAGCTCCCTGGTCGTGGTGGTGCCCGCCGGCCACGGCTCGGACGTGACGGCGCTGCTGGAGCGGGAGCGGCCCGACGGGCACCCCGCCGTGGTGTCCGTGGTGGACGGTGGCGCGAACCGCCAGGCGTCCGTGGCCCGCGGTCTGGCCCGGCTGGACGAGTCGACCACGGTGGTCCTGGTCCACGACGCCGCGCGGGGCCTGGCCCCCACCGGGCTCGTGGAGCAGGTGGCGGCGGCGGTCGGGGGACCCGTGGTCGCGGTCGTCCCCGGCCTGCCGGTGGTCGACACCATCAAGCGGGTGGTCCAGGTCGCGGAGCCCTCCGGACCCGCCGGTGCCGACGAAGGCCTGCGGGTGGTGCGCGAGACGCTGCCCCGGGCGGAGCTGGTGCATGTGCAGACGCCCCAGGGCTTCGCCTCCGACGTGCTGCGCCAGGTGCACGCCACGACCCCGGCCGACGAGGGCCCCGGAGCGGGCGACGACGCCGGGATGGTCGAGGCGTCCGGGCGTCCGGTCCACGTGGTGCCGGGGCACCCCCACGCACTCAAGATCACCGTCCCGCAGGACCTGCTGCTGGCCGAGGTCCTGGGCGCGGCGGGACCCGACCTGCTGTGATGTGACCATGCCCATCCTTCCGGCGGCATCGACGCCGCACCAGCCGGCGGCCCCGGTGGACCTGCGGGTCGGCACCGGGGTCGACGTCCACGCCTTCGCCGAGGGGGTGCCGTGCCACGTGGCCGGGCTGCACTTCCCCGACGAGCCGGTCGGGCTCGCCGGGCACTCCGACGGCGACGTCGCGGCCCACGCCGCCTGCGACGCCCTGCTGGCCGCGGCCGGGCTGGGTGACCTGGGAGCGGTCTTCGGCACGTCGGACCCGCGCTGGTCCGGCGCCTCGGGTGCCACCCTGCTCGGCGAGACCGCACGACTGGTCCGCGAGGCCGGCTGGTCGGTGGTCAACGTGTCGGTGCAGGTGATCGCGGTCCGGCCGCGGATCGGGGGCCGGCGGGCCGAGGCCCAGCAGGTGCTGTCCGCCGCGGTGGGCGCCCCGGTGACGGTCTCCGGCACCACCACCGACGGGCTGGGCCTGACCGGTCGGGGCGAGGGTGCGGCCGCCGTCGCGACGGCCCTGCTGCGGCAGGGCTGACCGTGGCCGAGGACGCGGACGGCAGCCCTCACGACGACCCCGGGGCCACCGTGGTCGCCGAGCTCGACCGGATCGCCTTCCTGCTGGAGCGGGCGGCCGCCGCCACGCCACGGGTGCAGGCCTTCCGCCGGGCGCTGGCCGTCGTGGCGGACCTGCCCGACGGCGAGGTGAACGCCCGCGTGGCCGCCGGCACCCTGCGCGAGCTGCCCGGCATCGGCGAGCGCACGTCGCAGGTGATCGGCGAGGTGGTGACCGAGGGCCGCTCCGGGTACCGCGACAACCTCGAGGAGCTGGCCGGGCCGTTGGTCGCCGGAGGCCACGGGCTGCGGGCCGCGCTCCAGGGCGACCTGCACAGCCACACCGACGCCAGCGACGGTGGCAGCGACCTGGCGACCATGGCGCGCACCGCGGCCGCCCTCGGCCACCGCTACCTGGCCGTCACGGACCACTCGCCCCGGCTCACGGTCGCCAACGGGTTGTCGGTCGAGCGGCTGGAGGCGCAGCTGCGGCTGATCGGGCGGGTCCAGGCCGCGCTCGACGCCGACGGCGTCGACCTGCGCGTCCTCAGCGGGATCGAGGTCGACGTGCTGGACGACGGCGGTCTGGACCAGGACCGGGACCTGCTCGCCCGCCTCGACGTGGTGGTCGCCTCGGCCCACTCCAAGCTGCGAATGGAGGCCCCCGCCATGACCAGGCGGCTCGTCGCCGCCGCGTCGGACCCTCTCGTCGACGTGCTGGGCCACTGCACCGGGCGGCTGCTGGGCGGGCGCAACCCCGACTCCCCGGGCGCCAGCCGCGGCAGCAAGGAACGACCGGCCTCGACGTTCGACGCCGAGGCCGTCTTCGCCGCCTGCGCCGAGCACGCGACCGCGGTCGAGGTCAACGCCCGACCCGAACGGCTGGACCCCCCGATGGCCCTGCTCGCGGTCGCCGACGCCGCCGGCTGCGTCTTCAGCGTCGACTCCGACGCCCACGCCCCCGGCCAGCTCGACTGGCAGGTGCTGGGCTGCGAACGCGTCGAGCGCGCCGGGGTCGACGCCGCCCGCGTGATCAACACCTGGGACCTCGACGACCTGCTGGCGCGGACGCACGCACACTGACCACTCTTCGTCCACCACTCGCTGCGGCCAGTCACGAGAACGGAACATCGCTGGCGTACCGTCAGCCGTGATGACCGCCCACCTGACCGCCGCCACACTGCCTGCCGGGTACCTGCTGCGACGGCTCCGGACGGGCGACACCGCGACGACCGCCCGACTGCACCGACGACTGCTGCCGCACGGGCTGTTCCCCCGGCTGGGTCCCCGGTTCCTGCGGCACTGGCACGGCACGTTCCTGGACACCCCGGCCGCGGCCGGCCTGGCGGTCGTCCACCAGGGCGAGGTCGTCGCGTTCCTGCTGGCGTCGCTGGACCAGCGCCTCTACCTGCACCACACGCTGCGCCACCACCGGCGGGCGCTGATGTGGCGCGGCGCGCTGGGCCTGCTGGCCCGCCCGCACGTCCTCGTCCGGTTCCTGCGCACCCGGCTGCGGGCCTACGCCCGTCACCTGCTGCCCGGCTCGGGCGGACCGGCCCAGGCCGGACCGCCTCCCGGGCGCGGTGAGCGCCGGGTCCGGGTCGCCGTGGTCCACGCCGTCGTGACCAGCGAGCCGGCCCGCGGCCAGGGGTGCGCCCGTGCCCTGCTGGACGTGGCCGTCGACTCCGCCCGCCGGGCTCGCGCCGAGCACGTGGCCCTCGTCACCGACGTGCCCGGCCCGGACGTGACCGTGGCCACCGGCGCCGCCGCGATGTACGAGCGGCTCGGCTGGCGCCGGGAGGACGTCCGGCAGCAACGGGACGGACGCTGGGTCGCGGAGTACCGGTTCGACCTCCACCCGACGACCCCGGCGGCGGGGGCGTGAGCCGCCGCACGCCCACCGGTCCCGTGGACGAGACGGGTCGGTGGTCCCGCCGGGGCCTGCTGCTGGCGGCCGCCGCGGCCGGCGGCGGGAGCCTCGCGGCGTGCTCCGCCCGGGGGGACGGCACCGCGGCCCCGGCCACCACCACCGTGACGGCCGAGGCGTCACCGGGTCCGACCACCACCGTCACCGTCACGCCGGAGCCGGACCCGGTCCCCACCCTGCCCGAGCGTCCCGGGGCGTGGACCGCCGACGAGCGCGAGGTCCTGCCCGCGTGCAAGCAGGCCGCCGTCGACTTCCTGGTGGCGGCGATGTCGGTGGACGACGCCGGGCGCGACAACGACGCGCTGGCGCAGCGCCTCGAGCCGACGGGCCAGCCGGTCGGACCGGCGCTGCCGCTGCTCGGCCTGCTGCCGGGGTCCGGACCGGCCGCGCTGGCGGTGCGCTACTCCCAGTACGGCGGTCTGGGCCCGGACCAGGACGTCGCCAGCCAGATGGTGGTCGGCGACCAGCTGCTGCTCGACGAGCAGGGCGCGCTGGTCCGGCGGCCCTTCGCCGCCGACGTGCGGCTGGCCCTGGTCGACGGCACCTGGGTCGTGACGTCGGCGGCCCCGGCGTTCCCCGACCCGCCGCTGCCGCCGCTGGACCCGGCGATCGAGGCGCTGCTCGACGACGAGCGCGTCGAGCTGCCCGGTATCGCGGCCGCCGACCTGCGCTCCGGCGTGGTGGACGCCTCCGTCGCGCGCGGCCTGCTCGCCCTGGCGGAGAGGTGGCAGATCTCCGTGCACGTCTTCTACTCCGCCCACCCGGTCAACGTGTTCCCCACCACCCGCCCCTCGGCGCACACCGTCGGGCGGGCCGTGGACGTGTGGGCGCTGGACGGCATACCCGTCGTGGACCAGGAGGCCTCGCCGTGGCGCGCGTTCATGGCCGCCGCCCCCGACGCCGGGGCCACCAACGTGGGGGGCCCGGAGGAGCTGCAGCCCGCCGCCCGCTACTTCACCGACCTGGTCCACCAGGACCACGTCCACCTGGGCTTCCCCCGGCCGGACGACCGCGGGGTATGAGCCCGACGGACCCCGCCCCGGCGCTCCCCCGAGCGGTTCGGGGGGTACCCCCCGGGTGAGCGGCCGGACGGCGACGTACCGTAGGGACATGGCCGCTGTCAACGCTCGCTGGATCGTCCCCGTCGCCGTCACCGCACTCGTGGTCGGAGGGGGCGTCGCCGCGTCCGCCGCGTCCGACGCGAGCCCCGACCTTCCCGAGGTCTCCGCCGAGGACCTGCTCGTCAAGGTCCACGACGCGGAGCCCACCCCGTTCTCCGGCACGGTCCGCACCGTGGCCGACCTGGGTCTGCCGGACGTCGGCGAGCTGGCCGGGATGGCCGGCGGGGCGGCGGGCGGTGCGACCACCGGTGGCGACCAGGGTGTCGACCCCGCATCGGTGCTGATGCGCCTGGCCACGGGCGAGAACCAGCTGCGGGTCTGGGTGGGTGGCCCCGAGCAGCAGCGGGTGTCGCTGCTCGACGACTTCGCCGAGCTCGACGTGGTCCGCGACGGTGACGAGCTGTGGACGTACTCCTCCAGCGACGACACCGCGACCTTCTACGACCTGACGGCCATCGCCGCCGAGGCGGAGGCCGGGCTGACGCAGGCGCAGCAGGACTTCGCGGAGGCCGAGCCCGAGAAGGCGGCCGAGCTGGCCGAGGAGCTCGAGGCCGCCCGCGCCGAGGCCGAGGCCGGCGCCGAGCAGGACTCCCCGTACTCCGACCTGACCCCCGCGGAGCTGGCCCGCACCCTGCTGGCCGACGCGGACTCCACGACCAGGGTCGCCGTGGGCGACACCCAGGTCGTCGCCGGTCGTGACGCCTACACCCTGACCGCCACCCCCCGGGACGACGCGACGCTCGTCGGGACCATCGAGGTCGCCATCGACGCCGAGACCGGCGTGGTGCTGCAGGTCGAGGTCGGCGCCCGCGACCAGTCCTCCCCCGCGTTCGTCACCGGGTTCACGGACCTGGACCTCACGGCGCCCGACGCGGACGTGTTCGCGTTCAGCCCGCCGGAGGGCACGACGGTCGTCGACGCGCTCGAGGCCGCCCAGCAGGAGGCCGCCGAGGCCCCCGAGGCGCGGACCACCGACGGCACCGACTCCTCGACCGCACCGGGCGCGGCGCCCGAGCAGGACGAGCCCGTGGTCCACGGCGAGGGCTGGTCCACCGCGGTCGAGGTCGAGCTGCCTGTCGCGGAGCTGACCGCAGCGGCCGAGGACGCGGCCACGGACGGCACCGCGGGCACCGAGGCCTCGACGCCCGCCGAGGAGACCGACCCGTTCGCCACCGGCGGCGAGGAGCTGGACCCCACCGCGATGCTCGACCAGCTGACCACCGAGGTGGACGGTGGCCGGGTCCTGACCAGCGCGCTGCTCACGGTGCTGCTGACCGACGACGGCCGGGTGCTCGTCGGCCCGGTCGACGCGGCCACGCTCCAGTCCTACGCGGGCTGAGGCGGTGGTCGACCTCGCGGTCCGGACGCGAGGGCTCCGCAAGACCTACGGCCGCCAGGTCGCCGTCGACGGCGTCGACCTGGCGGTCCCCACGGGGGCGGTCTACGGCTTCCTGGGGCCCAACGGGTCCGGCAAGACGTCGACCATCCGCGTCCTGCTGGGTCTGGCCGCCCCCACCTCCGGCGACGTCGAGCTGCTGGGCCAGCCGATGCCGCGCGGCTGGCGGCACGTCCTCCCCCGGGTCGGTGCGCTGGTCGAGGGACCGGCGTTCTACCCGTGGCTGTCCGGTCCGGCCAACCTGGCCCGGCTGGACGCCGCCGACCGTGACGCCGACGCGCGGACCCGGCGGCACCGGATCGGCGAGGCGGTCGAGAGGGTCGGGCTCACCAACGCAGGTGGCAAGCGCGTCAAGGCCTACTCGCTGGGCATGAAGCAGCGGCTCGGCATCGCGGCCGCGCTGCTGCGCCCGCGCGACCTGCTCGTCCTGGACGAGCCCACCAACGGCCTGGACCCCCAGGGCACCCGCGAGGTGCGCAGCCTGGTCCGGTCGCTGGCCGCGGACGGCACCACGCTCGTGGTCTCCAGCCACCTGCTGGCCGAGATCGAGCAGGTCTGCTCCCACGTCGGGGTGATGAGCGGCGGTCGGCTGGTGGCCCAGGGCACGCTCGCAGAGCTGGGGGCGGGCGGCGACGCGACCCTGGTGCTCCGGACGCCCGACCCCGCCGACGCGGCCCGCACCCTGGCCGGCGCCGGGCTGTCGCCCGTGGCGGGCGAGGACGGGACGGTCCGCGCGCCGCTGGCCCCGCCGCCCGCCGGCCCGGCGGTCGAGGACCTGGTCGCGGCGCTCGTCGCGGCCGGGGTTCGGGTGCAGGGTGTCGACGTGCGTCGCGACAGCCTGGAGGACCGCTTCGTCGCGCTGACCGGGGAGGGGTTCGAGGTCGTTGCCTGAGACCACGACGGGCCCGTCCTCCCGGTGGCGCCCCGGGTCGTCGCTGCTGGCCAGCGAGCTGCAGATCATGTTCCGGCGCTGGCGCCACCTGGCCATCCTGGGCGTCCTGGCGGCCGTACCCGTGCTCATCGCGCTGGCCGTCCGGTTCTTCGACAGCCCGGACTCCGGCGAGGGCCCGCCGTTCCTGGACCGGGCCACCCAGAACGGCCTGTTCATCGGGATCACGGCCCTGGTCATCTGCGTGCCGCTGTTCCTGCCGCTGGCCGTGGGCGTCGTCGCGGGCGACACCGTGGCCGGCGAGGCCGGGCAGGGCACGCTGCGCTACCTGCTGCTGAGCCCGGCCGGCCGGACCCGGCTGCTGGCGGTCAAGCTCACCGGCGTCGCGGTGTTCTGCGCCGCGGCCACGCTGACGGTCGTGGTGGTCGGCGCACTGGTCGGGCTGGCGCTGTTCGGCGCGCAGGACGTCGCCGTGCTGTCCGGCGGCACCATCACGCCGTGGGAGTCGGCGGGTCGGGCCCTGCTGGCGGCCGGGTACGTGACGATGTCGCTGCTGGGCCTGGCCGCGGTCGGGCTGTTCATCTCCACGCTCACCGACGTACCGGTCGGCGCGATGGCCGCGACGGTCACCCTCGCGGTGGTCGCGCAGGTCCTCGGTCAGATCCCCCAGATCGACTGGCTGCACCCGTGGCTGCTGACCTACCGCTGGTTCGACGTGGCCGACGTCCTTCGGGACCCGGTGGCCTGGGAGTCGTTCCGGCTCAACGCGCTGCTGCAGGCGGGCTACGTCGCGGTGTTCTCGGCCCTCGCCTGGGCCCGCTTCACGACCAAGGACGTCCTCAGCTGACCCCATTCCTACCGCAGGTGCGCTGCTAACCTGCCCTTGGCGCCGCACTTGCGGCACGAGAGGGGCGACATGGCGACCACGCGGTTCACGGTGCGGGAGGCGGCGGACCTGCTGGGGGTCAGCGACGACACCCTGCGCCGCTGGGCCGACGCGGGGCGGCTCCGGATCGAGCCGTCGCCGGGCGGGCGGAAGGCGGTGGACGGGGCGGCGCTGGCCGCGCTCGCGCAGTCGCTCGCGACGGGCCAGGACGAGCCCGGCGCGTCCACCGTGTCGGCGCGCAACCGGATGCGGGGCCTGGTCACCAAGGTCACCCGCGACACGGTGATGGCGCAGGTCGAGATGCAGGCCGGGCCGTTCCGACTGGTGTCCCTGATGAGCCGAGAGGCCGCGGACGAGCTCGGCCTGGAGCCCGGCTGCCTGGCCGTGGCCAGCGTCAAGGCGACCACGGTCGTGGTGGAGGCGCCGTGAGGCCCGGGCGCCGGGTCACCGCCGCGCCCCTGCTGGGCCTGGTGGTGCTGGTGGTGCTGGTGGTCGCCGGCTGCGGCGGGGCCGGAGGGGGCGAAGGGGGCGAAGCGGCCGCGAGCCCGTCGGGCGGGGACGTGACCGTGCTCGCCGCTGCGTCCCTGACGGACACCTTCACCCGCATCGGTGACGACTTCATGGCCGCGAACCCCGGGACCATGGTGACGTTCAGCTTCGCGGGCAGCTCCGCCCTGGCCGCGCAGATCGACGCGGGAGCACCGGCAGACGTGTTCGCGTCCGCCAGCCCGGCCCCCATGCAGACGGTCGTCGACGCCGGGGGCACCGCGCAGGAGCCCACCGTCTTCGTCACCAACACGCTGCAGATCGCCGTCCCCCCGGACAACCCGGGCGACGTCACGGGTCTGGCGGACCTCGCCGACGAGGACCGGACGATCGCGCTGTGCGCGGTCGAGGTCCCCTGCGGGGCGGCCACGGCGACCGTCTTCGAGGCCGCCGGGCTGATCCCCGCCCCCGACACCCTCGAGCAGGACGTCCGGGCGGCGCTGACCAAGGTCGAGCTGGGCGAGGTCGACGCGGCCCTGGTCTACCGCACCGACGTCATCGCGGCGGGGGACGCCGTGACGGGGATCGACTTCCCCGAGTCGGCCGGGGCGGTCAACGACTACCCCGTGGCGGTCCTCGCCGACGCCCCCCACCCCGACGCCGCCCGGGCCTTCGTGGACCACGTCCTGTCCCCGGCGGGGCGGGAGGTCCTCACCGATGCCGGCTTCGGCACCCCCTGAGGCCGCCGCGTCGGGGACCACCGTCGCGACCGGACCGGTGGCCCGCCGCCTGGCGCGCCGCCGACGCCGGGTGGGTCGCCGCAGCAGCGGCATCCCGGTGGTGCTGCTGGTCCCGGCCCTGCTGGGGCTGGCGTTCCTGCTGCTGCCCCTGGTCGCGCTGCTGGTCCGCGCCCCCTGGTCGACGCTGCCGGAGCAGCTGAGGAGTCCCGAGGTCGGCCAGGCCCTGCGGCTGTCGCTGGTGTGCGCGTCGCTGGCCACGCTGCTGTGCATCGTGCTGGGCGTACCGCTGGCCTGGCTGCTCGCCCGGGCCGAGATCCCCGGCCGCCGGTTCGTCCGCGCGCTGGTCACCGTGCCCCTGGTGCTGCCACCCGTCGTGGGCGGCGTCGCCCTGCTGCTGCTGCTGGGCCGCCGGGGGCTGCTCGGGGAGAGGCTCGACCTGTGGTTCGGCATCAGCCTGCCGTTCACCACGGCGGCCGTCGTGGTCGCCGAGGCGTTCGTCGCCCTGCCGTTCCTGGTCATCGCGGTCGAGGGTGCGCTGCGGGGGGCGGACCGCCGCTACGAGGACGCGGCCGCCACCCTCGGCGCCTCGCGCTGGACGGTGTTCCGGCGGGTCACGCTGCCCCTGGTCGCCCCCGGCATCACGGCCGGCGCGGTGCTCTGCTTCGCCCGGGCCCTGGGCGAGTTCGGGGCCACCATCACCTTCGCCGGCAGCCTCCCCGGCGTGACCCGGACGATGCCGCTGGCGGTGTACCTGGCCCTGGAGACCAACCCCGAGGCGGCCGTCGTGCTGTCCCTGGTCCTGCTGGCGGTGTCCGTGCTGGTGCTCGCGAGCCTGCGGGACCGCTGGGTCGGCGGGACGGCCACATGAGCACCCCGGGCCTCGACGCCCGCCTCGTCCTCGCGCGCGAGCGGTTCGGCCTGGACGTGGACCTGCAGGTCGAGCCCGGCCAGGTGGTCGCGCTGCTGGGTCCTAACGGGGCCGGCAAGTCCACCGCGCTCGCCTGCCTGGCGGGCCTGGCCCCGCTGACCGACGGCCACGTCAGGCTGGGGGGCCGGGTGCTCGACGACCCGCGGGCCGGCGTCCTGGTGCCCACCCGGCGCCGACGCGTGGGCGTGGTCTTCCAGGACTACCTGCTGTTCCCCCACCTGAGCGTCCTCGACAACGTCGCGTTCGGGCTGCAGGTCCGCGGCCGCGGTCGCCGCGCGGCCCGGCGGACCGCGACGGCCTGGTTGGAGCGGGTAGGTCTGGCCGACCTGGCCGACTCCCGCCCGGGCGAGACGTCGGGCGGCCAGGCCCAACGGATCGCCCTGGCGCGGGCCCTGGTGACCGACCCCGACCTGCTGCTGCTCGACGAGCCGCTGTCGGCGCTGGACGCGAGCACCCGACCCGGCATCCGGTCCGACCTGCGCCACCACCTGGCGGGCTACGGCGGCTGCAGCGTGCTGGTCACCCACGACCCGCTCGACGCCATGGTGCTGGCCGACCAGGTCGTGGTGCTCGAGGACGGCCGGGTGGTGCAGCGCGGCACCCCGTCGGAGCTGGCCCGGACCCCACGCACGCCGTACGTCGCCCGCCTGGTCGGCCTCAACCTGCACCGGGGGACCGCGCGCGGCACCGCGGTCGACCTGGTCGGCGGTGGCTCGCTGACCACGGCCCACCCCCTCACCGGGGACGTCCTCGTCGTGTTCCCGCCGTCGGCGGTGGCGCTGCACCGCCACCGTCCCGAGGGCTCACCGCGAAACGCCTGGCCGGGGCGGGTCGTGGCCATGGAGCACCAGGGCGACACCGTGCGGGTCCGGCTGCACGGCGCCCCCGACGTCCTGGCCGACGTCACCACCGCCGCCGTGGCGGACCTGCGCCTGGACACCGGCCAGGACGTCTGGGCCAGCATCAAGGCCACCGAGGTGAGTGCCTACCCCGGCTGAGCCCGTACCGCGGGCCCGGGGACCGGCCGGGATCCCGCATACTCGGGTCACCATGAGCGGAACCCCCGAGCCAGCTCCCCCGTCCGGCGCCACCGGCCCCGCCGTCCGGGAGCCCTGATGGAGTGGGTCTTCCTGGGCGTGGCGCTGCTGCTGGTGGCCGCCAACGCCCTGTTCGTGGCCGCCGAGTTCAGCCTGGTCACGGTCGAGCGCGGCGAGGTCGAGGGCCGGGCCGCCGCCGACGAGCGCGGCGCCGCCGGGGTCCTGGCCGGGCTCCGGTCGCTGTCGACGCAGCTGTCGGGCGCCCAGCTCGGCATCACGGTGACGTCGCTGCTGGTCGGGTTCCTGGCCGAGCCCTCGCTGGCCTCGTTGCTGGGACCCGGCCTGCAGGCGGTGGGCGTGCCCGAGGGAGCCGTCACCGGGCTGTCGCTCGCGCTCGCGCTCGTGCTGGCCACCGGCTTCCAGATGATCGTCGCGGAGCTGGTGCCCAAGAACATCGCCATCGCCATGCCGTTCCGCACCGCCACCTTGGTCGTCCCGTTCCAGCGGGTGTTCACCCGGGTCACCGGCCCGCTGCTGCGGTTCCTCAACGGCAACGCCAACTGGCTGCTGCGCCGGATGGGCATCGAGCCGCAGGAGGAGCTGGCCTCGGCCCGCTCGCCGGCGGAGCTGCAGTCCCTGGTGCGCCGCTCGGCCGACGCGGGCACGCTCGAACGGCCCATGGCCGCGCTGCTGCAGCGGTCCCTGTCCTTCGGCGACCGCAGCGCCGCGGACGTGCTGACCCCGCGGGGGCAGGTGCTGTTCATCGAGACCCGCACCACGGTCGAGGACGTCGTCGAGCTGTCCCGCACCAGCGGGCACTCCCGCTTCCCCGTGACGGGCCGCGGCGGGTCCGACGAGATCGTGGGCGTGGTGTCGCTGCGGCTGTGCCTGCGGGTCCCCGAGGACGAGCGAGCGACGACGGCCGCCGACGCCGTGATGGACCACCCGGTCGTGGTCCCGGAGTCGATCGACCTGGACGACCTGCTGGTCGTGCTGCGGACCCGGTCGCACCTGGCGGTCGTGGTCGACGAGTACGGCGGGACCGCCGGGGTGGTCACCCTGGAGGACCTGGTCGAGGAGCTCGTGGGCGAGGTCGAGGACGAGCACGACGAGCCGGAGGCGCGGGTCGTCCGCAACGAGGACGGCTCCCTGGAGCTCACGGGCCTGCTGCGCACCGACGAGCTCCGCGAGCTCGGGATCCCGGCCGACGACGACAGCGACTACGACACCCTGGGCGGGCTGGTGGTGGACCTGCTGGGACGGATCGCGCAGACCGGCGACGAGGTCGACCTGGCCGGCTGGAGCCTGCGGGTGAGCCTGATGGACGGCATGCGCGTGGACCTCGTCGAGGCGACCCCGCCGCAGGAGCAGGAGCACCACGACACCCCCGAGGGCCAGGTCCTGCTGCCCGACGACCTGGAGGGGTCCGGGTCCCCCGACACGCACCAGGAGGTGCCGCGATGAGCGACCAGGCCGCCGTGGTCGTCTCGCTGTTCCTGCTGCTGGGCAACGCGTTCTTCGTGGGGGCGGAGTTCGCGCTCATCTCGGCGCGCCGCTCCCGGATCGAGCCGCTGGCCGACGCCGGCCGGCTCGGTGCGCGCACCACGCTGAAGGCGATGGAGAACGTGTCGCTCATGATGGCCGGCGCCCAGCTGGGCATCACCGCGTGCTCGCTCGGCCTGGGCGCGCTGGGCGAGCCGGCCGTGGCCCACCTGCTGGAGCCGGGCTTCGAGGCGCTCGGCGTCCCCGAGGGCTTCGTCTACCCGATCTCGTTCGCCATCGCGCTGTCCGTCGTCGTCTACCTGCACATGGTGCTGGGCGAGATGGTGCCCAAGAACATCGCCATCGCCGGGCCCGAGCGCAGCGCCCTGGTCCTGGGCCCGCTGCTGTACGGCGTCGTCACGGCGCTCAAGCCGCTCATCCTGCTGCTGAACGGCGGCGCCAACCTGCTGCTGCGCCTGGTCCGGGTCACCCCCGCCGACGAGGTCGCGTCGGTCTTCACCCGGGAGCAGGTGGCGACCATGATCGCCGAGTCGCAGCGCGAGGGCCTGATCGACGACGAGGAGGCCGACCTGCTCGGCGGGGCGCTGGAGCTGCAGGACCGCTCGGCCGCCGACATCCTCATCCCCAACGACGAGGTCCGGTCGGTCCCGGACGACGCGCGCGCCCACGACGTGCACAACGCGGCGGTGGAGACGGGCTTCTCGCGCTTCCCCGTCCTGGATGCCGCCGGGGTGCCCGTGTCATACGTCCACGTCAAGGACGTCCTCCCCGTCAAGGGCGAGCGGGTGCCGCAGGACCCCGTTCCGGCCGCCCGCCGCCGGCACCTGCCCGACGTCCAGGCGTCCGCGTCGGTGGAGCAGGTCGTGCAGGCCCTGCGGGCCGCGGGCTCGCACCTGGGCCGGGTGGTGCAGGGTGGGACCGTGCTGGGAATCGTGGCCCTGGAGGACGCCCTGGAGGAGCTCATCGGCGAGGTCGAGGACCCCGCGCACCGATGAGCACCCGGGAGGGCACCACCACCGGACCCCACGGCACGCCGGGCCGCGGCCCCGACGTCCCCACCGTGCTGGCCGTGGGCCTGCTGCTGCTGGTCACCGGGGCCGTCGTCACGGTGGGGCTGCTGGCGCTCACCGGCGGCGCCACGTCGAGCACGCTCGCCGACCCCGGCCCGGCCACGACGTCGGGGCTGCCGCTGGCGCGCTACCTGCAGGACCTGCTCGGCGTCCTGGTCGTCGGGTGCGCACTGGTCGCCGCCATCGCCTCGGGGCCGGCCGAGGACGAGCTGCGGGCCCGGGCCCGCGCCCTGCTGGGCCCGGCGGCCGCCGGCTGGGGACTGGTGACCGTGCTGGTGTACCTGCTGACGGCGTCCGACCTGTCGGGCCGTCCGCTCCCGATGGTCCTCACCGCCCAGGTGCAGACGGCGTTCGTCGCCCTCCCGCAGGCCCGCGCCCAGATGCTCGTCGTCCTGGCCGCCGTCGTTCTCCTGGTCGCGTCCCGGCTGCCGGCCGCCTCGGGCGCCGTCACGTCCCAGGTGCTGCTGGTGCTGGCCGCCGCGGCGCTGGTGCCCCCGGCCTTCGTGGGCCACTCCGCGTCGGCCGAGGACCACGAGCTCGCCGTGGCCAGCGTGGCCGTCCACCTGGTCGCCGGCGCGCTGTGGGTCGGCGGGCTGGCGGTGCTGGCCGTGCTGGTCCTCGCCGACCGGCGGGTCCGCGCCGACCGGGCGCGACCGACGATGGGGTCCTACAGCACCCTGGCACTGTGGAGCGTGGTCGTGATCGGCGTCTCGGGGCTGCTCAACGGCTCCCTGCGGGTCACGTCCGTCGAGGCGGTCCTCGGCTCCACCTACGGGCTGCTGCTGCTGACCAAGGCCGTCCTGCTCGTCGTCCTCGTGGGCTTCGGCTGGTGGCACCGTCGCCGCAGCCTCGGGGCGATGAGCGGCGAAGGGGGCCGCGCGGCCTTCCTGCGGCTGGTCGTCGTGGAGCTGTTGGTGATGGTCCTCACGATCGCAGCGGCCGTGGTCCTGTCGCGCACCGCGCCGCCACCGGGGCTGTGAGGAGACCGAAGGCTGCGGCGGCTCAGTCCTCGTCCCCGGCCCGGGGCCGCACGTGGGCGACGACGGCCACCGGCACCCCTGAGGGGGCGTGGACCACGAGGACCTCGCAGACCGCGGCCACCACCTGCCCGTCACGGCCCAGGTAGCGCTTGCGGACCACCTGACGCTGCTCCCCCGCCTGCACCTTCTCGAGGTTGTCGGCGTCCTGGCCGCGGTCCTCCGGGTGGGTCAGCTCGTCGACCGTGCGGCCCACGACGCCGTCGTCGCCGCCGATGGGACGACCGACCATGCTCGCGAACGCGGCGTTGGCCCGCAGCACCCGGCCGTCCAGGTCCGACACGGCGATCGCCACCGGGGCGACGTCGATCGTGGCGCTGAGGACGTGGTCGAGCACGGCGGCGTCGGTCTGCGCCGCGACGCGGTCGTGGACGTCCCGGACGGTGAGCACGACCTCCTGCTCGTCCGAGCCCGGCCGGCGGAACGCCTGGGCCCGGACCCGCAGCCAGCGCGACCCGCAGGCGGCCTGGTCGGCCGTGCGCAGCGTCAGCTCCGACGTCGCCCCGGGGGCGGCCCGGGCCACCAGGGCCGTGAAACCGGCTCGGTGCTCGGGATGCACCAGCCGGATGGCCCGCGCGCCCAGGGGCACGGCCTCTCCCAGCACGGACCGCGCCCCCGACGACGCGAAGCGCACCCGCCGGTGGGCGTCGACGACCGCGACGAACTCGTCCACGACGTGCGCGTCCACGACCGGGCGGGGCACCTCGACCGCACGGACCGCGGTGGTGCACACCTCGGGCACGGGCCGGCCGAAGAGCCACCCCTGCGCCAGGTCGACGCCCAACGACACCAGCGCCTGCGCCTGCTCCAGGTCCTCGACGCCCTCCGCGCACACCTCCAGCCCCAGGTGGTGGGCCGCGTCCACCAGGCCGCGGATCATCACGGCGTCGGTGGCGTCCCGCGCCAGGCCGGCCACGAAGCTCCGGTCGATCTTGACGACGTCCAGCGGGAGGCGGCGCATCACCGACAGGGCGGCCCGGCCGGTGCCGAAGTCGTCCAGCGCGGTCCTCACCCCCTCGGCCCGGACCCGGGCCAGCTGGGCGACGGCCAGGTCGAGGTCCACCAGGTCGGAGGTCTCGGTGACCTCCAGGCACAACCTGCTCCCCGGGAGCCCGCTCGCCCGCAGCGCCTCGACCACGTCGTCGGCGAAGCGGGGGTCGGCCAGCTGCACCGCCGACACGTTCACCGCCACGGCCGGGGGTCCGTGCCGGGCCGGGCCGTCGTCCGAGGCCGGGACGGCGGGCCAGCCCGTCGCGGTCGCGCAGGCCCGTCGCAGCACCCACAGGCCCAGGTCGGTGATCATCCCGCCGCGCTCGGCGACCGGGATGAACTCGTCCGGGGGCACGGGACCGAGCTCGTCGTCGGTCCACCGCGCGAGCGCCTCGTACGACACGACCCGTCCCGACGGCAGGGACACCACGGGCTGGAAGTGGACCTGCAGGTCACCGCGGTCCAGGGCCACCCGGAGCCGCCGCTCGACGGCGTGCGGCGAGCGCGACGCGACGTCTCCGCCCCCGCCGCGGCGGGGCTCGGGCCCGCGGACCGTCCCCCGGCCGCCCGACTTGGCCCGCCGCATGGCGTGGTCGGCGTCGCGCAGCAGGTCGGCGACGTCGTCGCCGGCGTCGGTGCCGGGCGCGGTCACGCCGCGGCCGCCCGGCAGTCGCGCCAGTCCCACCGACGCGCCGAGGCGGACCTCCACGTCCCCCCGCCCGGGACGTCGCACCACGAAGGGCGCAGAGGCCCGGTCGACCACCCGCTCCGCCAGACCGCGTGCGGACTCCTCCGTCGGCGAGCGGTGCAGCAGCAGGGCGAACTCGTCCGCGCCCAGGCGCAGCACGACGTCCCCGGGTGCCACCAGCGCCCGGAGCCGGTTGGCGAACTGGACCAGGACGGCGTCCCCGACCTGGTAGCCGTGCTGGGAGTTGACGTCGGCGAACCGGTCGAGGTCCACGTGCATCACGGCCTCGGCCCCGCCCCTCAGCCCGGTCAGCGCGGCCCGACCGGGCAGGCCCGTCAGCAGGTCGTTCGCGGCACCCGAGGCACCCGCGGCACCCGAGGCACCCGAGCGCCGGTCGGGGGCGGCCTGCCGGGGCATGTCGGACACCGGGCCCGGAGGGGCCCCGTCCCGGCGCCTAGGCCACACCGGTGGGCGCCTCACGTCGGCTGCGCTTGTGGGCGTACATGGCGGCGTCGGCGAGCGCGAGCGCGGTGACGAAGTCGCCGCCCACCCTCACGGCCGAGCACCCGAAGGACGCGGGCACGCCGGCTGCGGCGAGGGCGGCGGCCAGCCCCGTCACCTTGCCGGACGCGCAGGTGCCGGCGAACCCGCTCAGCAGGATCCCGAACTCGTCGCCCCCGAGCCGCGCCACCGTGTCCGTGGGGCGCACGGCCTCCAGCAGGACGGCGGCGGCCCGGACCAGGTGGCGGTCGCCAGCGGCGTGGCCCGACTCGTCGTTCACCCGCTTGAGGCCGTCCAGGTCGGCGACGACGACCACGGACGGGTCCCCGAGCCGGGCCAGGCGCTGCTTGGCGTCGGTGACGGCCCGGTCCCAGCCCCGCCGGTTGAGCAGCCCGGTGAGCGCGTCGGTCTCGGCCGCCCGGACCGCGCGGGAGGTCTGCCGGCTGGCGCGCTGGAGCTCGCGCTCCGCCGCCAGGACGTTCCCGAGCAGGCCACGCAGCAGCTCCAGCAGGGGGAGCAGGTCGGCGACCTCCTCCTGCGGACGCAGGTCCAGGCCGCACAGCACGCCGAACAGCGAGCCGTCGGCCTCGCGGATCGGGACCCCCGCGTAGGCGTTGATGGCCAGCTCCTCCTGGACGGCCGCGTCGCGGTAGAGCGGGACCAGCGAGGTGTCGGGGGCGACCTGGGGCGCGTCGCCGGACACCATGTGCACGCACAGCGTGCCCGACCACGGGGTGCGGTCCCCGGCCACCAGGCCGTAGCCGTTCTCGCCCAGGTGCAGGTGGGTCTGAGCGCCGTCCTCGACCCGCGTGAGGCCCCACAGCGTCATCGGGTGGTGGGACCGCAGGTGGGCGAGCACGGACTCGACCGCGGCGGCGAACTGCGACCCCGGCTCCGGGAGCGGGCGCTCCGGAAGCGCTGCTGACGTGCTCACCCTCTGCTCCTCGCCGTCGTGGTGGGTTGTGCGGTTCCGCTGTCCCATCGGCACGGGGTGGGGCACCCTGAAGATCACCGGGGGCGGGTCCACCGTCCCCACCCCGGACGCCGGTCGGGCGCCGTCACCAGGGAAGGACGGGCGGACCGTGTCCCACGACCACACCGCGGACGATCACGGTACCCGCGCCTGCGGTGGGGGCGACGCCGACCGCGTCGACCACCCCGGCGTCCCGGACACGGCCGTGGCCGCCCCGGGGCAGTCCCTCGTCGACCCCCTCGCCGACCCGACCCGGCTGCGGAGAGTGGAGGACACCCGCACGTGGACCGCCCTGGGGGACCCCGAGTGGACCCGGGTGGCCCGACTGGCTCGGGCCGTGACCGGCGCTCCCGTCGCCCTGGTCACCGTGGTGTCGGCGACTCACGTGGTCGTCGCGGCGTCCGACGGCCGCACGAGCGGGCTGGAGGCCGGCGCGACCGAGCCCGCCGCCCTGGGCACCTGCGGCTGGGTGGTGCGCACGGGTGGGCCCATGGCGGTCCGCGAGCTGTCCCTGGACCCCAGGACGGCGCACGCGGGGGCCGCCCGGGAGCTGGGTCTGGTGTCCTACCTGGGCGTCCCCCTGCGGGCCGGGGACTCCTCGGTGATCGGCACGGTGTCGGTCTTCGACGACCACCCGAGGGACTGGACGACCGAGGAGTCGGCGGCCCTGGACGACCTGGCGGCCCTGCTCGGGGGACGGGTGGCGCTGGCCGAGGAGCGACGCCGCGACGAGGAGACGCTGCGGCTCCACGCCGACGTGGTCAGCGGGAGCCTGTCCGGCTCCGTGGTGATCGACGACCGGGGCGTCGTGCTCCAGGTCAACCCGGCCCTGACCTCCCTGCTGGGCTGGGAGCCGTCGGACCTGGTCGGCCGTCGGGTCGGTGACGTCCTGGTGCCCGAGGGGATGCGAGCCGCGCACCACGCCGGTCTGGAACGGGTGCGGGACGGCGGTGCGCCCGTGGTGGTGGGCAGACCGCTGGAGGTGATGGCCCTGGCGCGCGACGGGTCTCTCGTCCCCGTCGAGCTGTCGGTCACCGCCAGCGAGTCCGCGACCGGCCGGCGGTACAACGGCAGCCTGCGCGACCTGCGGCCGCAGACCCGGGTCCAGGCGGGGCTGGACGCCGTCCTGAGCCAGGCCACGGTGGCGGTCCTCGAGGTGGACCTGGACGGGGTGGTCGGCCGTACCGAGGGGCACGGCCTGCTGGGTGGGGCGGACCTGGTCGGCATGACGCTCGACGACGTCCTGGGACCGGCCGTCACGCGCCGGCTGCACGTGCGGGTCCCCGACGACGGCTCCGCCCCCGTCCGGTTCGACCTGGAGGTGCTCGGCCGGGCCTGGCGGGCCAGCGCGGTGCCGGTGCGGCCGACCGGGAGCGAGGTCACCGGCTGGGTGGTCTCCCTCATCGACATCAGCGACGTGCGCGACGCCCAGGCCCAGCTGGAGCAGGCGTACCGGACCGACCCGCTGACCGGGTTGCTCAGCCGGGTCGGCCTGGAGCAGGAGGTCGCGGCCCTGGTGGCTGCCGCCCCCGGGCGGCCGCTGCGGGTCACGACCCTGCGGCTGCACGGGCTGGGCGAGACCAACGAGTCGTTCGGGCACGAGGTCGGTGACCAGCTGCTGCGGGTGAGCGCCGGCCGGCTGCGGACCCTGCTGCCCGGCGGCGCGGACGAGGTCCTGGCCCGCGTGGGCGCGGGGCAGTTCTCCCTGGTGGGCTACGCCGACCGCAGCGTGTCCGAGGGGTGGGCCCGCGCCGCGGCGCGGCTGCTGCGCCGACCGGTCCGCGTCCGGGCCGTGTCCCTCCTCCCGGAGGTGAGCGTCGGCACCGCCACCTACGGGCCCACCCCGGAGCCGACGTCCGCCGGGCCGGGACCCTCGACCGAGGAGCCGGCCGCCGGTGTGGTGACCGAGCTGCTGCGGCGGGCCGAGGTGGCCGTCCACGCCGCCCGACGCGCGGGCCAGTCGGTCCGGGAGTACCACCGCGACGACGACGTCGCCGTCCGTCGCCTGGTCCTGGCCTGGAACCTGCGCGAGGCGCTCGGCGCCGCGCCCGACCGACACGGCCGTCTGGACCTGGGCGGTCGTCTCGAGCTGGCCTACCAGCCCGTGGTGTCCCTGCCCGAAGGCCGGGTCGTGGCCGTCGAGGCGCTGCTGCGCTGGCACGACGACACCCTGGGTCCGGTGTCACCGGTAGAGGTCGTCGACGTGGCGGAGGGGGCCGGGCTCGCGGTCGCTCTGGGCGAGCACGTCATGGCCCGGGCGCTGGACCAGGCCGCGAGCTGGTGGCGGGAGGGCCTCGAGGTGCCCGTCGCGGTCAACCTGTCGGCGCTGCAGGTCTGCGAGCCCTCGCTGGTGGGGACCACCATCGGGCTGCTGGCCCGCAACGGGCTGCCGGGTCGGGCCCTGGTGGTGGAGGTGACCGAGACCGCGGTCCTCGAGGACGCCACGATGGCGGCGACGGTGCTCCAGCAGGTCCGCGACCAGGGCGTCCGGGTGTACCTGGACGACTTCGGCACCGGGTGGTCGACGCTGGAGCGGATGGGCAACCTGCCGCTGGACGGGATCAAGCTGGACCGGGTCTTCGTCGGCCGCCTGGACGTCCCCAGCGGGCTGGCCGCCCTCCGCTCCGCCGTCGCCCTGGCCCGGTCCCTGGTGGTGCCGCTCGTGGTGGAGGGGGTCGAGACGGCCGAGCAGGCGCGCGCGCTCTCAGCCGCGGGGGCCGGTCAGGCGCAGGGTTACCTGTACTCGCGGCCGGTGACCGCCGAGACACTCACCCCGCTGCTGCGGGGCGGCGTGCTGACCGGCGCCGACCACCCCCTGACCGGACGGGGGTAGCCGGTCAGGCCCGGACGCTGGCGCGCGCGACGGGGCGCCGGGTCAGGACGCGGTCACCGTGCGGGACCGAGGACGCGTTCCAGCACCTCGCGGAGCCACGTCTCGGCCTGCTCGACCGACTCCGGGGCGGCCTGGTGCCGGGCGGCGACGTACAGGTCGGGCCGCACCAGCAGGACCCCGCCGTCGTCGGTCTCGCGCAGGTCCGACCACAGGCCGTACGGGTCCTCGACCGCCTGCCCGGGCCCGACGACGACCGGCCGCAGGTCCAGACCGCGATCGGCGCCCAGGCGTACGGCGGCCTCCAGCCAGGCCTCCCCGCCGATGCCGGTCCAGAGGCTGAACTCGCCCGAGCCGGCCAGGTCCAGCGTCGACGTGCGGCGCCCGTGCTCCGTCACCCAGGTGTGCGGCAGCTTGGCCCCCGGCCAGGTCGTCGGCTGGGCGTAGAGCTCGGGGTCGCGGCGGTAGGCGGGCATCTCGGTGCCGTCGGGCACCACCGCCCCGGAGGCGTAGCGCTGGTTGTGCTCCACACCGTGGGCGTTGAACTCGTAGGACTTGTAGGCGATCGCCTCGCGCAGCGCCGTGCGCACCTTCTCCCCCACCGGTCCCGGCTGCTTGCGGACGTCCAGCGCCGCCGTCAGCCGGTCGGGGTCGGAGGTGTCGTCCAGCTCCAGGGCGGCCATGATGCGGCCGGTGTCGGCGATGGACTGGTTGGCCCGCTCGACCACCTGCCGGGCGATGGGCGCCCGCTCGGCGTCGTAGGACTCCAGCAGGGACGGGGCGGCCGTGCCCCTGAGCACGTGGGCGATCTTCCAGGCCAGGTTGTAGGCGTCCTGGATGGACGTGTTCGAGCCCAGCCCGTTGGTCGGGGGGTGCCGGTGCACCGCGTCACCGGCGCAGAACACCCGACCCCGCGCGACGGTGGTGGCGAACTGGTGGTTGATGGTCCAGGGCGAGCGCGACTTGATGGTCATCTCGAAGTCGTCGCTGCCGACCAGGTTGACCGCGAGCTCCCGGATGTAGGAGTCGGTGAGGTCCGGCGGGCCGTCCGCGACGGCGTAGCCCCACATCAGCATCCACTCCGTCCACGGCTTGATCATGCGGAGCACGCCCAGGCCCACGCCCTCGCGCTCGGCCCCCGGCTGCAGCATCCAGTAGAGGACGGACGGCCGGTGGGCGACGAAGCGCGACAGGTCGGCCTCGAAGATGATCCCCAGGGCGCCACCGACCGCGCCGGGTCCCTCGTAGGGCAGCTCGAGGTCGGCGGCCACCTTGCTGCGGGCGCCGTCGGCGCCGATCAGGTACTGCGACCGGATGTCCCACTCCACCCCGCTGAGCCGGTCCCGGACCGTCGTGGTCACGCCGTCGTCGTCCTGCACGTGGCGCACGTACTCGGTGTCGAAGCGGATCCGGGCCCCGCGGGCCTGCGCGGCCTGGACGAGGATCGGCTCGGTGACGGTCTGCGGTGCGTCGAGCATCGACGTGGGGCTGGCCAGCTCGTAGTCGGCGTGACGGCGGACGTCGGTGCCCCAGGACAGGACGCGCCCCAGCTCCTCGCCGGCCAGGCTGGTGCAGAAGGTCGTGTTGCCCATCAGCTCCCAGGGCGTGGCCTCGCGCAGCAGGGTCTCCTCCAGGCCCATGTCGCGCATGGTCTCCATGGTGCGCTGGTTGGTGATGTGCGCCCGGGGTGTGTCGGAGAGCCGGCCGTACTTGGTCACCACCATCACCTGGACGCCGTAGGTCGCCAGGAAGACCGCGGCCGAGGCGCCGGCCGGGCCGGACCCGACCACCAGGACGTCGACCTGCGCACCGCCGGGAGAACCCGCCCCGGAAGGACCGGTACCTGAGGAGCTGGTGCCTGAGGAGCTGGTGCCTGAGGAGCTGGTGCTGGGGGGCGTGCTCATGCTGGGTGCCTCCATCGCCGACCGCGCTGTGGGGATGGGCGACCACCGGACGAACGTCCGCCTGGTGGTCGCTTGAATGTTGCACCACCATGCGTCCCACCCCTGACCCTGTCAAGGGCAGCGGCCGGATGACCGCCGTGCGAGCACTCGACGAACGGACATCTCGGACACGTCGCCCCCGAGGACGCGCCGACGTTGGCTCATCCACCTCCGGCACGCCAGGGTGTACCCCCGTACCGGTCCCGACCCCGGGCCGGCACACGGACGAGGTGGATGGCAGTGATCACGGACGATCCCGCGCGGCTCGGCGAGGACGGCATGGACGCCGCGGTGCTGCGGGCGACCTTCCGCAGCTCACCGCTGGCGACTCTCGTCGCCGGCCCTCCGGGGCGGGTCGTAGCCGCCAACGCGGCGTTCGCAGCCGTCATCGGCGTCCAGGACGCCTCGACGCTGCCGGGGACGGACCTCGTGGACCTGGTCGCCCCCCAGGACCGTCACCTGCTCTCGGTCGAGATGGCCGCGCGGGAGTCGGGCCGGGACTCCGGCGTCGTCACCTGCCGCCTCGTGACGGCCCAGGGCGAGCACCGCTGGACCCGCGTCGCGTGGTCGATGGTGGACGGGGACACCGGGGACACCGGGGACGGCACGGGGCGGGCGAAGGATCCCCGGTACGCCGTCCTGCACGTCTCGGACGTGGAGGACGAGGCGCGCGCGGCTCTGGTGTCCGACGAGCTGCTCGCCGCCGTCGAGGCGGAGCGGTCGGTCCTGGACGCCGCTCTCGAGGCCAGCCCCGACGGTCTCAGCCTGTTCCACGCCCACCGCGACGACGACGGCGTCGTGGTGGACGCGCGCCTGGTGCGGATGAGCCGCGCCGGGGCCGCAGGTCGCCCGCCGGAGTCCCTCATCGGCCGCTCCATGCGGGACTACTTCCCCGAGGCCGAGCAGACGGGCCTGCACGAGGCCACGATGACGGCGTTCCGCACCCAGCAGACCCAGCGGCTTCTGGTCGAGGTCGGGCCGGACGGCAGCTGGCCCGGCGTCTTCGAGAACGTCATCGTCCCGATCGACGCCGACCGCGCGCTGTGCACGTTCCGTGACGTCACCCGGGAGCGTCGCGACGAGCAGCGGCTGCTGCACGCCGCCACCCACGACGCCCTGACCGGTCTGCCCAACCGGGTCCTGCTGCGCGACCGGATCGAGCACGCGCTGCAGCGCGGGCAGCGCGAGGGCGGGGCCGTCACCATCGCGTTCCTCGACCTCGACGGCTTCAAGCTGGTCAACGACACCCGCGGGCACCGCTTCGGCGACGAGGTGCTGCGCCGGGTCGCGGACCGGCTGAGCCGCAGCGTGCGCGAGCACGACACCGTGGCCCGACTGGGCGGCGACGAGTTCGTGCTGGTGCTCGAGGGCTGCGCGGACGAGGGCGGCTGGGAGCGCGCCTACGAGCGGGTCTCCCGCGCACTGGCCGAGCCGATGGAGGTCGAGGGCCAGCTGGTGTCGCTGCGCGCGAGCACCGGGGTGGTGCTGGCCCCGGCCGGCGAGGCCGACGCCGACGCGGTGATGCGCAACGCGGACATCGCCATGTACGCGTCCAAGAACGACGGCAAGGCCCGCTACACCGTGTTCACCGAGGAGCACCATCGGGCGGTGCTGGACCAGGCGACCCTCGAGGACGACCTGCGCACCGCCGTGGCCGAGCGGCAGTTCGTCCTGCACCGCCAGCCCATCGTCGACCTGAGCACCGACGACGTGGTCGGCCACGAGGTCCTGCTGCGCTGGGAGCACCCCCGCCGCGGGCTGCTCGTACCGACGGCGTTCCTGCCCGGCCTGGAGACCGGCGGGCACATCGTCGAAGTGGGGGCATGGCTGGTCCGCGAGGCGCTCGCGCGGTCCGGGCCCGACGCCGGGCTGGTCACGATCAACGTCGCCGTCCAGCAGCTGGTCCGCAGCGACTTCGTCACCACGGTGCGCGAGGCCCTGGCGGCCACGTCGACCCCGGCCGGGTCGCTGGTCGTGGAGATCACGGAGTCCCAGATGCTCCCTTCACGCACGAGCGTGCTCGGCCAGCTGGAGGAGCTCCGGGCTCTGGGTGTCCGGGTGGCGGTCGACGACTTCGGGACGGGGTACTCCAGCCTGAGCCACCTGGCCGACCTGCCGGTCGACGTCGTCAAGGTCGACGGCAGCTTCCTGGTCGGCGTGGAGGACCCGCGCCGGGTCGCTGTGCTCCGCTCGGCGGTCGAGCTGACCGCCGCCGTCGGCGCCGAGTGCCTGGTGGAAGGGGTCGAGACCCAGCACCAGCTCGACCTGGTGCGGACCACGGGGGCCCGGTACGCCCAGGGCTTCCTGCTGGGGCGCCCGACCCCGATGTGACCCGCGGGCGGGAGGCCGGTCTCCCGGCCTACCGGCCGGCGCGGGAGTGCAGGCGCGGCAGCACCAGCTCCTCGTACTGGCTGATGAAGCGGGCCTGGTCCGGTCCGGGGGCGTGGAACACCAGGTGGGTGAACCCCATGTCCACGTACTCCCAGATCCGTTCCACGTGCTCCTCGGGGTCGTCGGACACGATCCAGCGCGACGCCGTCCGCTCCACCGGCAGGGCGTCGGCCAGGCGCTCCATCTCGATCGGGTCCTCGACCGTGGTCTTCTCCTCGCTGGACAGCGCCAGCGCCCCCCAATGGCGGGTGTCCTCCAGGGCCCGGTCCCGGTCGGCGTCGAACGACACCTTGACCTCGATCATCAGGTCCATGTCGCCGGTGCTGCGGTCGGCCTTGGCGGCGCCCTCCGCCAGCGCCGGCAGCAGGGTCTCGGTGTAGAGCTCCCGCCCCTTGCCCGACGTGGTGATGAACCCGTCGCCCACCCGGCCCGCCAGCCGGGTGGCGGCGGGTCCGGACGCGGCGACGGAGATCGGGACGGGCACGTCGGGCCGGTCGTAGACCGTCGCGCTGTCGAGGCGGTAGTACGTGCCCTCGAAGGTGACGCGCTCCCCCGCCCACAGCTCCTGGATCAGCTGGATCGACTCCTTGAACCGGGCGAACCGCTCCTTGCCGTCCGGCCACGGGATGCCGAGCGGCGCCTCGTTCAAGGCCTCGCCGGAGCCGATGCCCAGGATCACCCGGCCGGGGGCGAGGCAGCCCAGGGTCGCGAACGCGTGGGCGACGACCCCGGGGTGGTAGCGGAACGTGGGCGTCAGGACGCTCGTGCCGACCACCACCCGGTCGGTCTGCGCGACCAGGGCGCCCAGCCAGGGCAGCGCGGCAGGGGCGTGCCCGCCCGTGTGGCGCCAGGGCTGCAGGTGGTCGCTGACGAAGACGGAGTCGAACCCGGCCCGCTCGGCCGTCACCGAGTAGTCGATGAGCTCCCGCGGGGCGAACTGCTCCGCCGACGCCTTGTACCCGAACCTGAGTGCCTGGACCATGCTGCCGCCTCCTCGCCGACGGGGTCGGCCCCGTCGGGGACAGTCTCGCAGCGGCCCCGGCCCGGGGCCCGGTCGGCCTGCGCGGACCGCCGCCTCAGCTGGCGTCGGGGGCGGTGGAGGTGTCCATCACCAGCACCCGGTGCAGGCCCCTGCGGCGCAGCGCGTCCATCAGCCGGGGCGCGGGGCGCACGAGCACCAGCCCGGCCCCGTTGAGGCGGGCCAGCCGGTGCAGGCCCAGCAGCAACCCGATCCCGGCCGCGTCGAATGCGACCACCTGGTCCAGGCGCAGCAGCACCAGGGCGTGGCCGGCGGCCAGCCGACGGACGACCTGACGCAGCCGCAGGGCCTCCGAGGCCAGCAGCCTCGGACCCGCGTCGGCCTCGGCCATCAGGGACCGCTCCACGTCGGAGCCACCCACCGGTCCGTCCTGCTGCACCTGCCAGGTGTACCCCGGGTCGACCTCGGCCACACCCCGTTCGGGATCAGGTCGTCGTCAGGCGGCGACGGTGTCCATCGCCTGGGCCAGCAGCGCGACGGAACGCAGGCGTCCCTCGGTGGTCGTCGGCTGGTGGGCCACGATCAGCTCGTCGGCGTCGGCGTGGGTGACGAACTCGTCCAGGTAGTCGCTCACCTCGCGCGGGGTCCCGACGGCCGCATAGCTGAACATCTGGTCGACCTGGCGCCCGCCCGGGCTGTCGAGCATGGCGTCGGCCTCGGCGTCGGAGAACGCGCGCCCGCGACCCAGCAGGGCCTGCACCCGCGTCCGGCGGGCGGACTGGCGGTGCTCGGCGGCGGCCTCGCCGGTGTCGGCCGCGATGACGTTGACGGCGGCGATGACGTGGGGCGCGTCGAGCTGCTCCGACGGGCGGAACTCGCGGCGGTAGGACGCGACGGCGTCGGTGAGCATGGCCGGGGCGAAGTGCGAGGCGAACGCGAACGGCAGCCCCAAGGCCGCGGCCAGGGAGGCGCCGAACATGGACGAGCCCAGGATGTAGAGGGGTACCTGCGAGCCCTTGCCCGGCACGGCGTCCACGCCCGGTACACGGGTCTGCCCGGCCAGGTAGGCCTGCAGCTCGAGGACGTCCTGGGGGAAGGCGTTGGAGCTCGACGGGTCGCGGCGCAGCGCGTACATCGTGTTCTGGTCCGAACCGGGGGCCCGCCCCAGGCCCAGGTCGATCCGACCGGGGTACATCGCGTCCAGCGTGCCGAACTGCTCGGCGATCGTCAGCGGGGCGTGGTTGGGGAGCATGACCCCGCCGGCCCCGAGGCGGATCTCACGGGTGTGGGCGCCGACGTGGGCGATGAGCACGCTCGTGGCCGAGCTGGCGATGCTGGGCATGCTGTGGTGCTCCGCGTACCAGACCCGTCGGTAGCCGTGCTCCTCGGCGGCCTGCGCCAGGGCGACGCTCGCCGCGATGCTGTCGGTGGGCGTCTCGCCGCGACCGATGGGGGCGAGGTCGAGAACGGAGATGGGGAGTCGCATCGGGGCCCTTCTGGTGATCGCGGCCGGTGCGACCGCGCTGCACGGTTCAGCCGTGCGGGCCCCGCGTCTATTCCGGGTGCGGGGTGGTCGTGACGGCCGGCCGCGGCCCGTAGGTCAGCCGTCGCAGCAGCCGCTCGAACGGGCCCCGGGCGCCGGCCCTGGCCATCAGGACGGCCATCCCCACCGTGGCCAGCCACGTCAGCACCGCGACCACCGACACGGTCGCGACCCCCAGGTCGTCCCCCATGCCTCCGCCGTAGGACGCCAGCACAGCGACGAACACCACCGACTGGGCCAGGTAGCAGGTCAGGGACCGCTGCCCGGTGGCGACCAGCGCCCCCACCACCGGTCCCCGGTGATCCCGCACGGCGACCGCCACCAGCCCCGCCACGCAGGCGTAGCCGACGCCCCCGGCGTACCCGGTGAGCGCGTGCAGGGACGCCGCGAGCAGCAGAGACACGACCGGCGGGTCCGTCCAGACCTGCGTGGCCATCAGCGCGAGCGGCTGGGCGCCGACGGCGGCCGCGCCGAGGCCCAGCACCGCACCGGTCCGCAGCGCCCGGACGTGCTGCTCGGGCCGGGTGAGCAACCCCCTGCGGGCCGCCCACGCCCCGGCCAGCACCGCCGCCGCCAGGCTCAGGACGTAGTACAGCGTCAGACCGAGCCACTCCACGACCCGCCAGCCCGCGGCCACCCACGGGTCGGTCGTGCCCATGGACGGGAAGAACGCCGTGACGTCGGGGCCCGTCGGTGCGCCCATGCCGAGGCCCAGCAGGGCCACCGGGAGCAGCCACACCCCGGCGGCTACGAGCAGGCGGCGGTCGGCAGACAGCAGCACCGCCCCCGCCAGCAGGAGGCCCAGGAGGCCGTACGCGCCCAGGACGTCACCGTTGAAGAGCAGCGCCGCGTGCAGCAGCCCCAGGAGCAGGAGCCAGCGGCCCCGCCGACGCAGCAGCGCCCTGGTGGCCGTGACCGTGGTCCCGCTGCGCTCGAGCCGTCGGGCCAGCTGCACCATGCCGTAGCCGAACAGCAGCCCGAACAGCGGGTAGGCGCGACCGTCGACGAAGGTCAGGAGCACCCACGCGACCACGCGGTCGGCGGTCGAGCCGTCGTCGGGGTAGCCACGTACCCCCACCGGGTGCCCGTGCAGGTACAGGTGCGCGTTGGCCAGGGCGATGAGCAGGAGCATCGCTCCCCGGGCCAGGTCGGGGGCCACGGCCCGCTCCGCCAGCGCGGTCGGCGCCGTCGTGCGGGCCGGCTCCTGCTGCTGCGTCATGGCACCTCCCGACGGCGTCAGGGCCTGCCAGGACCCGGGCCCGCGGACCAGTCAACACGGGCCCGCGCGTCGGGGGAACCCCTGAGCGTCGGGCGCGGCGGTCCCGTCGAGGCACGGACCGCGCGGTCGGTCCGCGGTCCCCGGCGGTCACCGGCGCAGGGTCGTCGGGACCGGACCGGACGGGGCGTCCGGGGCGTCCGGGGCGTCCGGGGCGTCCGGGGCTCAGCCGGCCGACCGCCGGGCCACCTCTGCGACGGCCGCGTCCACCCCCCGCCGCAGCACCGTGGTGTCCGTGGCCGTGGTGACCATGCCGAACCCGCGCCCCGCCCAGTGGGCGGCCATCTCGGTGTCCGAGCAGTGCAGCCCGGCGACCGTGCCGGCCGCCCGGCAGGCGTCGACGACCCGCTGCAGCAGGGCGTCGACCTCGGTGGAGTCCCGGTAGGTGGCCCGGCCGTGGCCGCAGCCGAGCGCGAGGTCGTTGGGACCGACGTACACGGCGTCGACGCCCGGCACGGCCGCGATCTCCGCGACGGCGTCCATCCCGGCGCTCGTCTCCACCATGACGACGCAGAGCACCCCGGCGTCCTGCTGCGCCGGGGGCAGCGCGCCGTCGCCCCGGACGTCTCCCCACATCGGTCCCCAGCTGCGGTCGCCCATCGGCGGGAACGCGCACGCCCGCAGCGCGCGCACCGCGTCCTCGACGCTGTCGACCAGCGGGACCACCACCCCCGCCGCCCCGCAGTCCAGGGCCCGCATGACGTGCACCGGCTCGTTCCAGGGGACCCGCACCAGCGGGGCGCGGCCCCCGGCCCGCATGGCCTGGCAGAGCGTCGGCAGGTCGGCCCAGGTCGCAGCGCCGTGCTGCAGGTCGACGACGACGTAGTCCGCGTCGCAGGAGCCGATCAGCTCCGCCACGACCGGGTCGGCCAGCATGCTCCACACCCCGACGGCCGGGCGTCCCTCGGCCCAGGTCTGGCGGAGCCGTCCGCTGCTGCGGGCGACGGCGCCACTGGTCCTGGTGCTGGTGCTGGTGCTGGTGCTCGTCATCTGTGCTCCTGGGTCTCGGCCGCGGTCGGCTCCCGGTCTGTCTAGCAGCGACCCCGGCCGGGAGCAGCAGTACGCCGCGCAGGTACACCTGGAGCACCCCCCGGGCAAGGCCCCTCCCGACGGCGCGGATCGACCCGGCGACCGACGGTCCGCGTCCGGCACCAGTCCCCAGCCGCACCTAGCATCGTCGCGGCCGCCGGCGAGGGTCGGTGGACGGATGCTCGGAGGAGGCTGATGCGCGCGTTCGTCGTGACCGGGCCGGGTGAGGCCGGCGTGCAGCAGGTGCCGGACCCGACGGTCGGCCCCGGTGAGGTGGTCGTCGACGTCACCCGGGTCGGGGTCTGCGGCACGGACGTGGAGTTCTTCACCGGGGAGATGGCCTACCTGGCCTCCGGGCACGCCCGCTACCCCGTCCGGCTCGGGCACGAGTGGTGCGGCGTCGTGAGCGAGGTCGGGGCCGGCGTCGACCCGACCTGGCTCGGCCGGCGCACCACGGGCGACACCATGCTGGGCTGCGGGCGGTGCCACCGCTGCAGGTCGGGACGCCAGCACGTCTGCGCCCGCCGCGAGGAGGTCGGCATCCGCAACGGCCGCCCCGGTGCCCTCGCGGAGCGGCTGGCCGTCCCGTTGTCGTCGTTGCAACCGCTGCCGGACGCCGTCGACGACGTGGCTGGGGCGCTGGTGGAGCCGGGGGCCAACGCGGTCCGAGCCGTGCGTGCCGCGGCGCTGACACCGGGTGGGCGCCTCTTGGTCGTCGGCCCGGGCACCATCGGGTTGCTCGTCGCCCTGGTGGCCCGCGCCGAGGGGGCGGACGTACGGCTGCTCGGGCTGGACGAGTCCTCGCTGGTCTTCGCCCGTTCGCTCGGGTTCCCGACCGGGTCGGCACGGGAGGACCCGCCTGCCCCGCCGGGACCGATGGACGGCACGGGTGCCACCCGCACCGGTGGCGCCGTCGCCGGCTTCGACGCCGTGGTCGACGCCTCGACCGGGCCGGACGTGCCCGCATGGGCGGCGGACGTGGTGGAACCGGGCGGCCGCGTGGTCCTGGTCGGGATCGCGACCACGCCGAGCCTGCTCGACACCCGGTCGCTGCTGCTGGCCGACGTGACGGCGGTCGGGGTGCTCAGCGGGTCCGGCGGTCTGGCCGGCGCCGTGGAGCACTACGCCTCGGGTGCGGTCGACCCACGCCCGCTGGTCGCAGCCACGGTCGGGCTCGACGACGTGGCCGACGTCCTGGCCGGGCGACGCCCCCCGGGCGCCGCGCCCGGTCCCAAGGTGCACGTCGACCCTCGGCGCTGACCCTCGGCGCCGACCCTCGGTGCCGACCCTCGGTGCCGACCCTGACACCGGCCGGGGCGGGGTCCGAGGGATGGCGCGCTGTACCGACCAGCGACACGACACGCGGCCTCGTCGGCCTAACCCCGCCCACGCCGCGTCCTGTGTCGCTGGTGGGTACACCGGAAGGCGGCCCCGCGACCCCGCGACCCCGCGACCCGCGACCCGCGACGCGGCGACCCCGCGACCCGGCGACCCGGCTACGGCTCGAGCAGGCCGGCGATGTCCTCACCGGTCAGCGCGCCGCCGAGCGCGCCGCCGTCGTCCATCACCGAGCTGAACAGCTCGAGCTTGCGCTCCTTGAGCTGCATCACCTTGTCCTCGATGGTGTCGGTGGCCACCAGCCGGTAGACCATCACCGTCTTGCCCTGCCCGATGCGGTGGGTGCGGTCGACGGCCTGCGCCTCGACGGCGGGGTTCCACCAGGGGTCGAGGATGAAGCAGTAGTCGGCCTCGGTCAGGTTGAGCCCGACGCCGCCGGCCTTGAGGCTGATGAGGAACACCGGGTTGTCGCCGGCGCGGAACTCCTCCAGCCGTCGCGACCGGTCGCGCGTGCTGCCGTCCAGGTAGGAGTAGGCGATCCCGTCGGCGTCCAGCCGGGCCCGGACCGAGGCCAGGAACCCGGTGAACTGGCTGAACACCAGGGCCCGGTGACCCTCCTCGATCACCTCGTGCAGCCGCTCGGCCAGCACGTCGACCTTGCTGGCCGCCACCCCGGCGTAGGTCTCGTCGACCAGGGCCGGGTCCAGGCAGAGCCGGCGCAGCAGGGTGATCGAGCGCAGGATGGCGAACCGGTTGCGGTCGGGCTCGTCGATCAGGCGCAGCACCTTCTGGCGCTCCCGCTGCAGGTGGGTCTGGTAGATCCGGCGGTGCTTGGCGTTGAGGGTGACCTCGAGGACCTGCTCGACCTTGGGCGGCAGCTCGGTGGCGACCTGCTCCTTCGTCCGGCGGCGCATCAGGGGCCTGACCCGGCGGCGCAGCCGGGCCAGCGACTCGGGGTCGCCCTTGCTGATCGGGGTGGCGTACTGCTGGGCGAACCGCTTGGGGTTGGGGTACAGCCCGGGCGCCACGATCGACAGCAGCGACCAGAGCTCCATCAGGTTGTTCTCCAGCGGGGTGCCGGTGATGGCCAGCTTGAACGGCGCCCGCAGCCGACGGGCGCAGACGTGGGTCCGGCCCTGGTGGTTCTTGACGAACTGCGCCTCGTCCAGCAGCAGCCCCGCCCAGTCGAGCGCCTCGTAGGAGTCGTTGTCGAGGCGGAACAGGGCGTAGGACGTGACGACCACGTGCGCGCCGTCGGCGATCTCGGTCAGCGGGACCCCGGACTTGGCGGTGGTACGGGACACCTCGCGGACGACGAGCCCGGGCGCGAACCGGGCCGCCTCGTGCACCCAGTTGGGCACCACCGACGTGGGGGCGACGACCAGGAACGGCGAGCGCTCCCCCCGCTCGACGGCCCGCAGCACCATGGCCAGCGCCTGCACGGTCTTGCCGAGCCCCATGTCGTCGGCCAGGACCCCGCCCAGCTCGTGCTCCTGCAGGAACGCCAGCCACTGGTAGCCCTCGACCTGGTACGGCCGCAGCGTGGCGTCCAGCGCCTCGGGCACGGCGACGTCGGGCACGGCGCCGACGTCCAGCAGGCCCTGGACCGCCCGGGTCCAGCGTTCGCTCTGCTCCTGCACGACACCCAGGTGGGTCAGCTCGTCCCAGAGGTCGGCCTGGTAGGCGCTGATCCGCAACCCGCCGGTGTCCTTGTCCTGCAGACCGCGCGCCTCGTCGATGAGCACCCTCAGCTGCTCCAGCTCGGGCCGGTCGATGCTGAACCAGGTGCCGCTGTCCAGGACCAGGTGGGTCTCGCCGTTGGCCAGCGCGACGAACAGCGGCTCGAACGGGATGTCCTCGCCGTCGACGGACACCGTGACGCCCAGGTCGAACCAGTCGCGCTCCCCGGACTCGGTCGTCCGCAGCTCGATGACCGGGGTGACCTCGGTGAAGCGGTAGTCCGTCGGCGTCCCGGAGACCTCCAGCGCGAGCTCGCCGGCCGCCTCGCCGTCCCGCAGCACCGGCAGGACGTCGTTGGTGAACGCGACGGTGTCGAGGCCGGCCAGGGTGAGCCGCGGCACCAGCAACCGGTCGCCGCCCACCTCGGCCCACAGCTGGGGCAGCGGGTCACGCTCCAGCGCGTCGAGGCGGTCGGGGAACGTCAACGCCGCCAGGACCTCGTTCTCGCCCACCCGGTCGCGGACCGGGCCGGTCGTGGCGTCCGCCCCCAGCGGGATCCGCACGGACTCCTCGCCCACCCGGTAGTCGAACTGCCACGACAGGGCGAGCCGGTGCCCGTCCAGGTAGGTGAGGGCCAGCACCAGCGACGGCGGCTGCACCTGCGGCAGCGGGACGGACCCGTCCGACGACGTGACCGGCAGCACCTGGCGCAGGCCCGGGTAGTACTCGCGGAGGAACCGGGACAGGTCGGCGGCGGGGATGTCGAGGCGGTGCCCCTCGTGCAGCATCTGCGACAGCTGGGGGGTGGCCGGCGCGTCGAGGCCGACCAGCAGCAGACCGCCGGCGGGCAGCAGGCTGTCGACCAGCAGCGACTCGGCCCCGGTGTCCCCGCGGCCGACGGCCCGACCGGACCCGACCGACTTCGAGGGGCCGGACGGGACCTCGACGACGAAGCCGTGGGCGGGCGAGCCCACCACGCAGACCGCGTCGGCGGTGAACCGGTCCCCGGCCAGGGTGAGCACCGCCTCGAGGGTGGCGTCGCCTTCGGGGGTGTCCCGGCGCAGGTCGACCGACGCCGCACCGGGCGCGTCGGCCACCACCACGTCGCCGTCGCCGTCGGTGGTGAGCAGCTGCACGCCGGCGTCGAGCAGACGCAGCAGCACCTGCCAGACCGAGGGCCCCACCTCGTCCAGGTGCACGGCCGGTTCGCCGCTGACGCCGTAGCGGCTGCGGGCGCGGGCCTGGTGCAGGCCGAACAGCTCCAGCAGCGCCTCACGGTGCCGCGGGTCCGGCACCGGGCGCCCGTAGGCGGAGAACCCGTGCTCGAGCTCGCGCCAGGACGCACCACCGCGCACCCAGGCCCCGCGCAGGCCCTGCACGACCGGCCGGAGGAGCACCCGGCGCCGCGGCGGGGCGGGGGCGTCGGGCGAGCGACCGAGCACCCGGAGACCCGGGGCCGGGTCGACGACCTCGAGCTGCAGGGCCAGCGGTGCGCCCTGCGGCTCGTCCTCGGGCTCGGCGACGGACCGGACCAGACGACCGATCCGGTCCTCCCAGCCGGGGCGCCCCGTCGGGGTCTGCCCGGGCGTGGCCCCGGGCGACACGGCCCGGGCCGCGATCAGGACGGCGACGGCGTGCTTGCAGTCCGCCCCCACCGGGCAGGAGCAGCGGCCCGTCCACGGCCGACGGGCCGAGGTGGCCTTGGTGGGTGTGACGAGGGTGGAGTAGGTACCGCGCGCGCTGCCGCGGACCTCCCCGAGCAGCGCTCCCCCGCCGGTCCCGCTGACCCGCTGGACGCGTCCCTCCCGGGCGTAGGCCTCCCCCCGGTCGAAGGTGGCGTCGCCGACGACGGCACGGATGGCGTCGTCGTCGATCGCCTCCGTCCAGTGCACCGTCACGGGGGCAAGGCTACGGACCGCCGGGGGCACCGGCGGTCGCGGCTCAGGCGGCGACCGGCAGGGGCTCGGTGACCGTGGCGGTCACCCGGGGCCCGGCCGGGCCGCCCCGGCGGGAGCGCAGGAGGGCGCCGACCCGACGACGGACGCCGGTGGCGGCCCCGCGCGCCAGCAGCGCGGCGGTCTGGGCGGCGCCGGTGTCGTCCGGCAGCGACAGCTTGATGACCTGGCGCCAGGCGCTGGCGACCTGCTGCGGCAGCGTGCCGGTGGTGTAGCTGATGCCGTAGCGGGAGCAGATGTCCTGGATGCGCGGGGCGATCTGCGCGTAGCGGTTGCTGGGCATGTCCGGGAACAGGTGGTGCTCGATCTGGTGGCTCAGGTTGCCGGTCATGACGTGCATCGCCTTGGAGCCGCGGATGTTGGCCGAACCCATCATCTGGCGCAGGTACCACTCGCCACGGGTCTCGCCCTCGATGGAGTCCTTGGCGAAGGTCTCGACACCCTCCGGGAAGTGCCCGCACATGATCACGGAGTGGGTCCAGACGTTGCGGACCAGGTTGGCCACCATGTTGGCGCCCAGGGTGTGGAAGAAGGACGGTCCGGACAGCACGGGGTGGACCAGGTAGTCCTTGGTCATCTGGCGGCGGATCTTGGTCAGCACCTTGCGGACGTCGGCGCGGAACTCCGGGTCGTCCAGGGTGCCCTGGTTGATCCGCTTGCCCAGCTCGAGGTCGTAGGCGGCGATGCCGTACTCGAAGAAGCAGGCGTTGAAGAAGTTCCACACCGGCTGCATGACGTAGGCCGGGTACCAGCGCTGGTCCTCGTCGACCCGCATGATCCCGTAGCCCAGGTCGTTGTCGCGGCCCAGCACGTTGGTGAAGGTGTGGTGCAGCTCGTTGTGGCTGTGCTTCCACAGCTCCGACGGCGACGCGTGGTCCCACTCGTAGGCGGTGGAGTGGATCTTCGGGTCGCGCATCCAGTCCCACTGCCCGTGCATGATGTTGTGGCCGATCTCCATGTTCTCGAGGATCTTGGCCACGCTCAGCCCCGCCGTGCCGACGAACCAGGCGGGCGGGAACAGCGAGAACAGCAGAACGGCCCGGCTGCCCAGCTCGAGCGAGCGCTGGACCTTGATGACGCGGCGGATGTAGGCGGCGTCGTGGGCGTCCCGGGAGTCGAAGACCTCCTTGCGCAGCGCGTCGAGCTCGCGGCCGAGGGCCTCGACCTGCTCGGCGTCCAGGTGCGCGGTGGGGTCGGGCTTGCCCGAGCGCTTGGGCGTGAGCGTGCGCTCGGTGGTCACGGTGGACAGCCGGGTGCTGGTGGCCATGGGGACTCCTCGGGTTCTGGGTGCGGTCGTGCTCGTCGATCGGGCGGGTGGGGGCCGTCGACCGTCGGGCTACAGGTCGATCTCGCAGGGGCCGGCCGCGGCCGAGACGCAGGTCTGGATCCGGATGCCGTCCTCGGGGACGGCCGTCGTGACGTCGCCGGAGCGGAGGTCGCGGACGCTGCCGGAGCGCAGGCCGACGACGCAGCCGAAGCAGATCCCCATCCGGCAGCCGGACGGCATCAGCACGCCGGCGTCCTCGCCCGCGTCCAGCAGCGTCGTCCCGCCGTCGGCCTCGACGACGGCGCCGCTGGCGGCGAAGCTGACGGTGCCGCCCTCACCCGTGGCGACGACCGTGGGCCGGAACCGCTCGGTGTGCATCCGGTCCGCGACGCCGGCGTCGGCCCAGTGGGCCTCGACGTCGTCGAGCATCGCGGTCGGCCCGCAGGCCCAGGTGTGCCGCTCGCGCCAGTCCGGGACCGACGCAGTCAGGTCCTCGACCGACAGCAGCCCGTCGACCGAGGTGTGCCGCTCGAGGAGCCGCAGCCGGTCCTCGGCGGCCCAGGCGCGCAGCTCGGCCCCGAACACGACGTCGCTGGAGGTCGGCGCGGAGTGGACCAGCACCACGTCGGACAGCTCGTGCAGGTGGTTGCGCAGCATCCCCATCACGGGGGTGATCCCGGAGCCGGCCGTGACCAGCAGGGTGGGCCCGCGGTGCGCGCCGAGGGTGAAGTCGCCGGTGGCCTGGTCCAGGTGCAGCAGGGCGCCGGGGCGGAGCCGCCGGGCGACGTGGCCGCTGACCACGCCGTCAGGGATGGCCTTGACCGTGACGGCGACGAGACCGTCGGGTGCGTCCACGAGCGAGGTCAGCGAGTAGGCCCGCCAGCGACGGACGCCGTCCACGTCGACCCCGATGCGGACGTACTGACCGGGCACATGACCGGCCCAGTCCTTGCCGGGTCGCAGCACCAGCGTGGTCGCGTCGCGGGTCTCGCGCTGCACCTGCACGACCCGGGCCCGTAGCGGCGCACCGGCGCGCAGCGGCGCGAACAGGTCCAGGTAGTCACCCGGGACCAGCGGGGTGACGGCGGAGGCCGCGAGCCGCTGCAGGGTCGCCCCGAGCCGACGCCCGCGTCGGCCGCCGGCTGCGCCTGCGCGGCCCTGGTCGACGCGGTCGGAGACACCTCCGGCGTCGGCGCGGAGAAGGGCAGCAGCGAGGGGCACGCCTCGAAGGTAACCTACGGAAACGTAAGTTACGACAGCGTAGGTAGTGCGGAACCTCACAGCCGATCGGGGTTTAGGTCGTGGGTGCCGGCGCGCGACACCGGGCCTTGGTCCCCCCGTGACAGAGTCCGGGCGGGCTAGCCTCGGGCACCATCCCGGCTCGGGCCCACTGGAGGTCAGCATGGACACCTACCTGCTCCTGGCCGGTCCTGCGACGACGGGATCCGGCGGTGACCTGCCCGGCTGGGTGACGATCGTGCCCCCGCTGCTGGCCATCGTGGTCGCACTGACCTCGCGACAGGTGCTGCCGGCGCTGTTCCTCGGCGTGTGGGCCGGCGCCTGGCTCATCGAGGGCGCCACGCTCACCGCGATCTGGACCGGTCTGCTGGCCGTGCCCCAGCGGTGGATCCTGGAGGCGATCGCCCCGCCGGACGGGGACAGCAGCCACGCCTCGATCGTCGTGTTCACGGTGCTGATCGGAGGGCTCGTCGGGATCATCGCCTGCAACGGCGGCACCATGGGGATCGTCAGGTCGGTCACCAGGTGGACGACGTCGCGCCGACGGGGGCAGACCGTCACGGCCTCCCTCGGCCTGGTGATCTTCTTCGACGACTACGCGAACACGCTGGTCATCGGCAACTCCATGCGCCCGGTCACCGACCGCCTCCGGATCAGCCGCGAGAAGCTCGCCTACATCGTCGACTCGACGTCGGCGCCGGTCGCCTCCCTGGCCCTGATCTCGACCTGGATCGGTTTCGAGGTCGGCCTGATCGAGGAGGCCCTGGCCGCGGCGGACATCGACGAGTCCGCCTACGGGGTCTTCGTGTCGTCGCTGCCCTACCGGTTCTACCCGGTGCTGGCTCTGCTCCTGGTGTTCGCGGTCGCCCTGAGCGGGCGCGACATCGGGTCGATGCGCGCCGCCGAGCGACGGGCGATCGGGGGCCAGCCGTCGCGCAAGGGTGACCTGGCCGCCGGCGGCGACGACGAGCTCGCACCCAAGGACGGCGCCCCCCACCGGCTGGTCAACGCCGTGGTGCCGCTGCTGGTCCTGGTCGGGGCCACCCTCGGGTTCCTCTTCGTCACCGGGGAGGGGTCGACCGTCCGGGACATCGTCGGCAGCGCCGACTCCTACGCCTCGCTGATCTACGGCTCGGTGCTGGCCGTCGTCGTGGCGGCGGTGATGACCGTCGCGCAGCGGGTCCTCACCCTCGCCGAGACGGTCGAGGCGTGGTTCGCCGGGGTCAAGTCCGTGGTCTACGTCCTCATCGTGCTGGTGCTGGCGTGGGCGTTGTCCGCCGTGACGCAGGAGCTCGGAACCGCTGAGTACGTGGCCGAGCTGCTGGGCGGCAACGTGGCCCCGTGGCTGCTGCCCGCGATGCTGTTCGTCGTCGCCGCGGCCACCGCGTTCGCCACCGGCACGTCCTGGGGGACCATGGCGATCCTCATGCCGCTGGCGGTCCCCCTCACGGTCGCGGTCGCGCAGAGCACCGGGGTGAGCGGCGACGCGCTCCTGCCGCTGCTGTACGCGTCGGTGTCGACCGTGCTGGCCGGCGCGGTCTGGGGCGACCACGTCTCACCGATCTCGGACACCACGGTGCTCTCGTCGCTGGCCTCCGGCTGCGACCCCGTCGACCACGTCCGTACGCAGATGCCCTACGCGTTCCTGGCCGGCGGGGCCAGCGTCGGCGCCCTGCTCCTCATCGGCCTCGGGGTGCCGTGGTGGATGGTGTGGCCGGTCGGGATCGTGGCGGTGCTCGGAGGCCTGCGCCTGCTCGGCGAGCGCCTGGAGGACGTCGACCGGGCCGATACCGCCGACGACCCGGGCGAGCGCATCGACCAGGACGCCTGAGGCGGCGTCCTCGACCGACGCCTCGACCGACGCCTCGACCGACGTCCTCGTCGACCAGGGGCGGCCGGGACCGCGCCCGGGGCATCCTTGGGTCGTGACCGCCCGTCCTCCCCGGTCCGGACCCGACCGGGCACAGCTGCTCGCCGCGGCGGACCGCACCGTCGCCCCCCTGCTCGCGCCGGACCTGCGGGTGCTGTTCTGCGGCATCAACCCCGGCCTCTACACCGCCTGGACCGGGCACCACTTCGCGCGTCCGGGCAACCGCTTCTGGCCGGCGCTGCACCGGTCCGGTTTCACCGACCGCCTGCTGGCGCCCGAGGAGCAGGAGCAGCTGCTGGCGCTGGGTCTCGGCATCACCAACGTCGCCGTCCGGGCGTCCGCCCGCGCCGACGAGCTGTCCCCCGACGAGCTGCGCGAGGGCGCCCTGCGGTTGACCCGCGAGGTCCAGACCTACCGACCCAGGTGGCTGGCGGTGCTCGGGATCACGGCCTACCGGCAGGCCTTCGACCGGCCCCGGGCGGTGCTGGGACCACAGGCGGAACGGGTCGGTGACGCCCGGGTGTGGGTGCTGCCCAACCCGAGCGGGCTGAACGCCCACCACACCCCGGCGTCGCTGGCGGCGTTGTTCGGCGAGCTCCGGGCCGCCGTCGAGGCCGACGGTGGGTGACCCGGACGGGCCGGTGACCGACGGGGCCGCGTCAGGGCCGGCCACGGCAGACGGAGCCGGGCCGCCCCCTCGCACCCTGGTCGTCGACGTCGCCAACGTGGTGGGTTCGCGCCCGGACGGCTGGTGGCGGGACCGGGTCGGCGCGACGCAACGGCTCCTCGAGCAGCTGGCGGGGGCGGACCTGGGCGACCTCGTCGGCGTGGTCGAGGTGGTCGCCGTGGTCGAGGTGGTCGCCGTGGTCGAGGGCCGGGCCCGCGCGGTGGTCGACGTCCCGGGGATCGAGGTGGTGCGCGCGGCCGGTTCCGGCGACGACGAGGTGGTGGCGCAGGCCGAGCGCCTGGGGGCCGGCTGCAGGGTCGTCACCGCCGACCGCGGTCTCAGGGAGCGCCTGCCGAGCACGGTCGCCGCGGTCGGCCCCGGATCGCTGCTGGACCGGCTGCCGGGCCCCACCACGGCGGCTGCCCGCCCAGGCGTGGGCGGCGTAGCGTCTCGACCACGGGACGCCTGACCCGGGGAGGTCGGCCATGACACGACCGGACGCGGTCGCCCTCCGGCTGCCGTTCGCCGGTACCTGGCGCGTGGAGAACAGCCCGGCCCGTCGCGTGCCGAGCCACGGCACCCACCTGTTCGCCACCACGTACGCCATCGATTTCGTCGCGGTGGACGAGCACCGACGCAGCGGGTCGACCCGGGACTGGCGCACCTGGGTCGCGACCGAGCCTCCCGAGCGGTTCGTCGGCTTCGGCGTCCCCGTCCTGGCCCCGGTCGCCGGCACGGTGGTCCGGGTCCACGACGGCGAGCCCGACCACCAGGCCCGCCGCTCGCAGCTGGCGCTGGTCCCCTATGCGCTGACGCAGGCGTCGCGGGCCCGGGACGGCGCGGCCGGGCTCGCGGGCAACCATGTCGTCCTGCGGCCGACGGGCGGTGACGCCCACGTCCTGCTCGCGCACCTGCGCCGTGGGTCGCTCCAGGTGGCCCCGGGCGACCGCGTCGGGTTCGGGCAGCCGCTCGGGGCGTGCGGGAACTCCGGCAACTCGACCGAGCCGCACGTGCACCTGCAGGCGATGGACGGTCCCGACGGGACGACGGCGCGCGGCCTGCCCGTGGTGTTCCTGGACTACCGGGTGCATACCCGCCGAGGCGCTCCGCACGTCGTCGCCCGGGGGGTGCCCGGCGAGCGCGAGGTGGTCGAGGCGCTGTGACCCGGCGGACGGTCCGACCGCCCTGCGACTGCGTCGCCCACCGTTCCGCTGCCGTTCACCGCGCGTAGGCCGTCCGGCCACCGCCGCTCCCTAGGAACCGGGGCGTCCCCTGCCTACCCGAGGAGCCCTGCTGTGCCCCCGATCACGACCTCACGGAACCCGCTGGGCTCCGCGTTCCCGGTCCGCGGCGTCGTCACGCTGACCACGATGTGCCTGGCGTCGCTGGCCCTGGTCGCGGTGCAGCCGCCGGCCGGGGCCGCGTCGGCCGCGGCCCCGCTGCTCAACGAGGTCAGCGTCAACCCGCCCGGACCCGACTCCGGCTGGGAGTTCCTCGAGGTGCTGGCCGAGCCCGGCTCATCGCTGGCCGGCTACTCCGTCGTGTTCCTGTCCGGCGACCAGAACGACGAGCCCGGCACGGTCGTGGCCGCCGTCGACCTGTCGTCAGTGACCTCGGTCGGCCCCACCGGGATCGTCGCCGCCGCCGGCCCCGCGATCCGACCCACGCTGCCCGCCGGGGCCGACGTCCTGGACCTGACCGGCGAGGACCCGCTCGACGTCGTCGACCCCAACAAGGGCACGTTCGCCCTGGTCCGGGGCGTCCTGCCTGCGATCGGCACCGACCACGACCTCGACGACGACGGCGTGCTCGACAACGGGCTCGCGGAGTCCGACCTGGTCGACGCGTTCGGCTGGTTCGACGGTGACGCCGGCGACCGGCTCTACGGGCCGGGGGTCGAGACGCTGACGCAGAGCGCGGGCTCCCCCGACGTGGCGGTCCGCATCGCCGGCGACACGACGCCGTTCGGCAACCAGGGCTCCTGGTACAACGGCGACCTCGACGGCAGCGGGTTCACGCCCGAGCAGTCGAGCATCGTGTTCTCGTCCTCGGCGTCGGCCAACACCCCGCCCGGCGCGCTCATCACCCCCGGCGCGGCCAACGGCACCACCAACCTGCCGCCCCGATTCGACGGGACGGTGCTGCGCACCACCGACGTGGACACCCCCGTCGACCTCGAGGTGTCGCTGTCCGACGACGGGGTCCTCGTGGACCCCGCGGTCACGGTGACCGTGTCCGGCGGGACGTTGGACGTCGTGCCCGCCGCCGACCTGGCGGTGACCGGTGACGGCACGGCCGCGCTGACGCTGAGCGGCCCGGTCGAGGTGGTCAGCACCGCCTTGAGGACCGCGACGGTGGTCCCCGCCGCCGGGGTCGAGGGCACGGTGGTCGTGGACCTCGTCGCCTCGGACGGCATCCTCGAGCGGCGCGCGTCGTACTCCGTCGACGTCCGTGACGGCGGGCTGCCGTCGCTGCAGCTGGAAGCCCTCGGCGGGGTCGCGATCCCCGACGGCGCCGAGATCTCGGCCTTCGACGCCGACACCCGCCGTGCGGTCGTCGTGGCGGGCACGTCCGCCAGCGCGACGTTCGTCGACCTGTCCGCCCCGCTGGCCCCGTCCGTCGTCGGCACGCTGGACCTGTCCGGCTACGGGGGCTCGCTGAGCAGCGTCGACATCGCCGACGGCGTCGCCGCGATCACCGTCATCGCCGACCCCAAGACCGAGCCCGGCACCCTGGTGCTCGCCGACCTCGACGGCCGCGTCCAGCGGACGCTGACCCTGGGCGCCAACCCCGACATGGTGACCTTCACCCCCACCGGGCGGCAGCTGCTCGTGGCCAACGAGGGCGAGCCGGACTGCGTCGAGGACCCCAGCACGGGTGAGGCGACCTACGTCGACCCCGAGGGGTCGATCAGCCTGGTCGACATGTCCGGCCCGCTGCGGCGGCTGTCGCAGGCCGACGTCACCACGGCCGGCTTCGGGGCCTTCGACGCCGACGAGCTGCGCGCCGACGGTGTCCGCGTCTTCGGCCCAGGCGCCACCGTCGCGCAGGACATCGAGCCGGAGTACATCGCGGTCTCCCGCACCGGCCGGACCGCCTGGGTCACCCTGCAGGAGAACAACGCGATGGCGCTGCTGGACCTGCGCCGCGGCGAGGTCACCGACGTCGTCCCGCTGGGCTACGCCGACCACTCCCAGGACGGGCACGGCCTGGACGCCGACGACGAGGACGGCCAGATCGACATCGCGACCCACCCCGGGCTGAAGGGCATGTACCTGCCCGACAGCATCAGCTCGTTCACCTCGCGCGGCCGGGACTACACCCTGTCGGCCAACGAGGGCGACGCCCGCGACTGGGGCGACTGCCTGGCCGAGGAGGCCCGCGGCGACGACCTGCTCGGCGACGGCCCGCTGGAGCGGCTCAACCTGACCACCGAGTTCCCGTACACGGGCGACCCGGCCGACGGCGTCTACTCCTTCGGCGGCCGCTCGTTCAGCGTGCGCGACGCCGGCGGCGAGCTGGTCTGGGACTCCGGCGACACGATCGAGCAGCTGTCCGCCCGGCTGGTGCCGGCGTTCTTCAACGTCGACAACGAGGACACCCCGGTGGCCGACAACCGCAGCGACAACAAGGGACCGGAGCCCGAGGGCCTGACCACGGTCACCGCCGACGGCCGGACCCTGGCCCTGGTGGGTCTGGAGCGCCAGGGCGGGGTCATGGTGTTCGACGTGACCGTGCCGAGCGCGCCGGTGTTCGTGGAGTACGAGTACTCGACCTTCGACGCCAACAACGCCGAGGGCGACCGGGCGCCGGAGGGCTTCGAGACCGTGAGCGCCGCCGACAGCCCCACCGGTCGGCCGCTGGTCCTGGTGACCCACGAGGTCAGCAACACGCTGCGGGTCTACGAGGTGAGCACCGAGCGAGCGCTCGGCTGACGACCTCCCGCGTGGTCGCCCCACGCCCGTTACGTCACTATCGTCCCCGGGAGCGCCCCTCCCGGGACCGGTGACGGGGCGACCACGCTCGAGGAGGAGCACCCATGGCGTCCACCGTCGAACGCCCGCCCGGCGACACCACGCCCGGCCCCGCTGTCGAGGGGGCCCCACCGCCCGAGGCGGCCGAGGTCGGGGCGCTGCCCGTGGAGTCCCCCACCGGCACCGAGAAGGTCCGCACCACCCGGCAGTGGGTAGGTATCCCCCTGGGCCCGGTCCTCGCGGTCCTGGTCTACCTGCTGCTGCCGGGCGACGGGTCGCTGCCCGAGGCCGGCCGGGTCACCGCGGCGATCGTCACCCTGGTCGCGGTCTGGTGGATGACCGAGGCCCTGCCGCTGCCGGCCACGGCGCTGGTCCCGATCGTCGCGTTCCCGCTGGCGGGCGTGCTCGAGATCGGCGAGGCCACCGCGGCCTACGGCGACGCCAACATCTTCCTGTTCCTGGGCGGGTTCGCCATCGCGCTGGCCATGCAGCGGTGGAACCTGCACCGCCGGATCGCGCTGATCACGATGCGCGCCTTCGGCACCAAGCCGTCGCGGCTGGTGCTGGGCATCATGGTCGCGACCGCGTTCCTGTCGATGTGGGTGTCCAACACCGCCACGGCGCTGATGATGCTGCCGATCGCCATCAGCGTGCTGGGTCTGGTGACCGGCTCCGGCGACGACGACCGCGACGTCCGCCGGTTCGGCACCTGCCTGATGCTCGCCGTGGCGTACTCGGCGTCCATCGGCGGCCTGGGCACCCTGATCGGCAGCCCGCCCAACGTGATCATGGCCGGCGTCATGGAGCAGAGCTACGACGTCGAGGTCAGCTTCGCGGGCTGGATGTCGGTCGGCGTGCCCTTGGCGGCGGTGTTCGTCGTCGTCGCGTGGCTCGTGCTGACCCGGCTCATGTTCCGCACCGGCATGACCGAGATCGCCGGCGGCCGCAGCGTCATCAGCGACGAGCTGTCCGCACTGGGACGGATGTCGCGCGGCGAGATCACCGTGGCCGTCATCTTCGTCGTCACCGCCCTGCTCTGGGTGTTCCGCCAGCTGCTGGCCGACACCGAGTGGCTCGTCGCGGCCGTCCCGTTCGTCGCGCAGCTGTCCGACGCCGGGATCGCCATGGCTGCGGTGGTCGCGCTGTTCCTGGTCCCGGTCAGCCGTCGTCGCGGCGTCGCGGCCCTGGACTGGCCGACCGTGCAGCGCGGCGTGCCGTGGGGCGTGCTGCTGCTGTTCGGCGGCGGCCTGGCCATCGCCGCCGCCATCCAGGCCAGCGGCCTGGACGAGTGGATCGGCACGCAGTTCGAGGGCCTGTCGGTGCTGCCGACCGTGCTGCTGGTCGCCTCGGTCACCCTGGGCGTGCTCCTGCTGACCGAGATCACGTCGAACACGGCCACCGCCGCGACGTTCCTGCCCGTGCTGGCCGGGGTCGCGACCGGGATCGGCGTGGACCCGCTGCTGCTGCTCGTCCCCGCCGCCATGGCCGCCACCTGCGCGTTCATGCTGCCGGTGGGCACCCCGCCGAACGCCATCGTGTTCGGCACCGGACGCGTGACCATCGGCGAGATGATGCGGGCCGGGGTGGTGCTCAACGTGCTCGGGGTGCTGCTCATCACCGGTGCCGTGTACCTGCTGGGCCCGTTGGTCCTGTGCATCGCCCTCTGACGCGCCCGCCCCGGACGCTCACCCCGGCGCGTCGGCATGGGGCCGCGTCCGTCCGGGTACCTGGTGCCCATGCGTGCTTCCGATCTGCTCACCGACGGCTTCGACCGGGTCCGTGACGGGGTGGCGGCCCTGCTGGACGACGTGGCGCCGGACGACCTGCACAGCCGTCCCGCCAGGGGCGGCAACCCCGTCGGCTGGCTGCTGTGGCACCTGGTGCGGGTGCAGGACGACCACGTGTCCGAGATCGCCGGCCAGCCGCAGGTCTGGCCCGACGGGTGGTCCGGCCGCGCCGGCCTGCCGCTGGACGTCACCGACACCGGGTACGGGCACGACGACGCCCAGGTCGATGCGGTGCGGGTCGACGCCGACCTGCTCCTCGGGTACGCCGACGCCGTGCACGCCCGGACCGTCCGCGCCCTGGCCGAGCTGTCCGACGCCGACCTCGACCGGGTCGTCGACGACTCCTACGACCCCCCGGTCACGGTCGGCGTGCGGCTGGTCAGCGTGCTGGAGGACGACCTGCAGCACCTGGGCCAGGCGGCCTACGCCCACGGCCTGCTCCGCGGCCGGGGTTGACCGGCCCCGCCTCGGCTCAGGCCGTGAGACCCACGACCACCGACAGCACCAGGGCGACCAGCACCGTGTTGTAGACGAAGGCCAGCAACGAGTGGACCAGCACCCGCCGCCGCATGCGCGTGGACGTCACCACGACGTCGGTCGTGCCGACCGTCGTCCCCACCGCGAACGACAGGTAGGCGAAGTCGGGCAGCGTGGGGTCCCTCGTCCCGGGGAAGTCCAGCCCGGGCGCACCGTCGTCGCGACGGTGGTAGCAGGTGGCGTAGTGCACGGCGAAGGCGACGTTGACCGACACCCAGGACGCGATGACGGTCGTCACCGCCAGGACGACGAGCACCGTCGAGCCGGACGGCGAGATCAGCGACGCGGTCGGCAGGACCACGGCCCCGGCCGCCACGCCGAACGTCCCGGCGTTCGCCACCCAGCTGATGCTCTGCACGGTCCCGCGCCCCATCGTCCACCAGTACAACCGGGACGTCCCCGGTGGGCGCTCCGCCCGCCGGGCGACGGTGGTCCACTCCCGGTCCCCCGCATCGTGGAACCGCTGCCAGGTCAGCAGGGACCAGAGCAGCAGCAGCACCGTCGCCAGCGTGAGCATGCTGGCCACCACGGATGCGTCCTCGGGGACCTGGTCGGCCACGACCACGGCCGCGACGGTCGCGACGACGCCGGCCAGGACGCTGATGCCGTAGTCGCTGACCAGCAGCCTCCGCCACCACCGGCCCACGCGAGCCCGTACCCCCACCACGCCCCGGAGACTAGTGAGAACGGACGTGGGCGGCGAGGACCCGTGTCGGCGTCAACCGCCCGACCGACCCAGCAGCACCTCGCGCAACGGGTCCCCGGTGTCGACGGAGAGCCGCCCACCCCGCCCCAGGGCGCGTCCCAGGTCGGCCGGCGCCACCGCCTCCAGGGGCCGTGCGCCCGGTCAGGTCGGCCCGCGTCACATGTCCCGGTAGCGGCGGGACTCGGCGGCCTTCTCGGCCAGCTCCGACGCCTTCAACGGCCGGGGACCCTTGGACCAGTCCTGCGGGTCGGCCGCGTAGACCGTCGCGTAGCCCGCGGTGTCGCGCTGGGTGCGCCAGCCCTCGGCCAGCGGCCCCAGGTCGTAGGTGTCGTAGCCGATCTCGTCCAGGAGCCGGGTCACGGTGGCCTTGGCGTCCGCGTCGTCACCGGCGATCGCGAGCGCGCTGCGGTCCTCGGACCCGGCCGGGCGGGCCTGGGACGCCAGGTGCTCGAAGTAGATGTTGTTGAAGACCTTGACGACGTGGGAGTCGGGCAGGCGGGCCTGCAGCAGCTCCGACGTCGTGGTCGACTCGTCGTCGAGCGCGGCCACGTGCCCGTCGCGCTCGGGGTAGTAGTTCATGGTGTCGAGGACGACCTTGCCGACCAGCGGGCCGACGGGGACGTCGTCGCGGGCCTTGAGCGGCACGGTGACCACGACCACGTCACCGGCCTCGGCGGCCTCCTCGGTCGTCCCGGCCCGGGCCGGGTCACCCAGCTCCGCCACGAGGTCGGTGAGCGTCTCCGGTCCCCGGCTGTTGCTCATCACCACGTCGTGCCCGGCGGCGACGGCCAGCCGCGCGACGGTGCTGCCGATGTTGCCGCTGCCGATGAAGCCCCAGGTCGTCATGACGGGGTCAACAACCCCGACGCCCGGTGATTCCGCCCGGCGTCAGGTCGGCAGCGTGAAGTGGACCACCTGACCGAGCGACGCCGGCGCGACCAGCGGCAGCTTGGTGGGGTCGTCGGTGGCGAACGACCCGGGCACGTAGCTGTTGGCCGGCCAGCGGTCCATCGACAGCAGACCCATGTGCTGGTAGCTCGCGGCGACGAGCTGGGAGCAGAAGAAGGTCCCGGTGTAGAGCGTGCCGCCGGCCAGGCCCGCGGCGTAGTTGGCCGGGAACGCGGTGCTCAGCGGGGTGGGGAACGGCAACCCGTCCACCCGGTCGACGAAGATCCGCAGCGCGGTCGCCTGCGCCTCGCTCACACCGGGGGACAGGTGACGCACCCACGCGGTGCCCAGCTCCGGGCCTGAGTAGAACGCCAGCACGTCGTCCATGGGGGCGATCCGGCACCCGTCGTGGCCGCCGGACTGCGGGTAGGCCCGGTTGGCCGGGTCCGCGGCCCACGGGTCCGGGAAGCCGGGGTTGTCGGGGCCGGGCGGGCCGGGCGCGTCCCACAGGTACAGCCCGCTGCCGTCGCGGACCACCATGCCGACGTGGGAGTAGGGAGCGAGCCCCTGCACCTCGTCGAGGGTCTGGATCATGAAGTCGAGCGTGCTGCCGCCCTGGAAGAACAGGACGTCGCCGGTCTGCAGGGTGTCTCGCACGTCGGCGTAGGGGACGGGGGGGATGGTCGGGTCCAGCAGGGTGCTCACGCGGTCTCCTTCGTGGCGGTGGGTGCGGGGACGGCCGTCGCCCCGCGGAACCCCGCGAGCTCTAGCCCGCGGAGCAGCTGTTCGACGACCTCGGGGCGACCGCTGGCGCTCACCAGCCGGAGCGTGTCCGCGGTGAGCCGCGGCGCGAGGCGCTCCAGCGCGAGGGCCGCGGTCCCGGCGCGGTCGAGGTCACCGAGCAGCGCCGAGGTGGAGGCGACGGTGATCATCGCGGGGGCGAAGTCGGGCGCGACGACCAGGGCCCGCTCGGCCACCGAGCGCGCCTCCGCCAGCCGTCCGGCGTGGAAGTGCACCAGCCCGAGGGCGCCCAGCAGCGCCGCCAGCTGCGGGTCCTTGGGGCTGAGCCGGATGGCGTGCTCGACCTCGGCCGCGCCGGCCTCGTGGTCGCCGCCGATGGCCAGGAACTGGCCCAGCAGGGACCGGGCCACGGGCAGGCTCGGGTTGAGCTCGACGGCCCGCCGGAACGAGGCGACGGCGTCCTCGCGCCGACCCGCGACCGAGGCGACCAGCCCGCGGTACAGGTGCCCGCCCGCCTCCTGCGGGTCGCACTCGACGGCCCGGTCGGCGTGCACGGCGAGCTGGGTGACGGTGGCCTGCACGTCGTCGGTCCAGTGGTGGGTCAGGGACACGTAGTGCGCGTGGGCCAGCAGCCCGTGCGCGAACCCCGACGACGGGTCCTGGGCGACGGCCCGCTCCAGCAGCTCACGCGCCCGCGCGTTGTCCGCGGCGCCGGGCCGGTACAGGTGCCACAACCCCTGCAGCGCGTAGTCCCAGGCGTCCAGGTCGGCGGGGGCGCGCCGCAGCGACCGGACCGACTCGGCCCGGAGCAGCTCCGGGCGCAGCGCCACCGCGATGGCCTCGGCCACCTCGGCCTGGGCGTCGAACACGTCCGCCACGGTGGTGTCCCAGCGGTCGGCCCAGACCTGCACGCCGTCCTCGACGTCGACCAGGCGGGCCGTGATCCGCACCCGGTCCGCGGCCCTCCGGACGCTGCCGACCACGACGTAGCGGGCGCCGAGCGCGGTACCGGCCTGCTGGGTGTCGTAGCCGGACCCGCGCAGGGCGAACGACGAGCTGCGCGAGATCACGGGGAAGTGGCGTGCGGCGGCCAGCGAGGTGAGCAGCTCCTCGACCAGCCCGTCGGCGAAGTACGCCTGGTCCGGCACCCCGCCCAGGTCGTCGAAGGGCAGGACGGCCACCGTCGGCCGCACGCCTCCGGCGGTCACCTCGGTCCGGACCTGCCCGGGCACGTCCACGAACCAGGCCCGGACGGCGTGATCGATGTTCTTGACCCGTTGCTCGCCGATGTCCTCCAGCGGCGGGTGGTCCGTCAACGCCTCGCGCACCGCCTGCGACAGGCAGATCCCGCCGGGGCGGGCCAGGCGCTCGAGGCGCGCGGCGACGTTCACGCCGTGGCCGTAGACCCGGTCGTCCTGCTCGACGACCTCTCCGCGGTCGACCCCGATCCGGAAGTGTATCCGCTGGGTCGCCGGGACGTCGGCGTTGGCCGCCTGCACCTGGGCCTGGAACGACAGCGCGGCCTCGAGCGCCGCCTGCGAGGTCGGGAACGCGAAGAGCAGGTTGTCGCCGGGTGAGTCGACCAGGCGGCCACCGTGGTCCCGGGCGACCGCCTCACCGACCTCGCGGAAGGACGTGATGGCCTGGATAGTCGACAGGTCGTCGTCGGCCAGCAGCCGCGACCACCCCGCCACGTCGGCGCTGACCAGGACCGCCTCGCGACGCACCACGCCCAGCACCTCCATGCTGCCGTCGCCCTCCCGGAGTGTGTGCCTGACCTGCACCGATGGTGGCACGGCCGCCCACGCCCGTCACGGGCTACGGGGGTGTCGACCCAGGCGGAACGGACGAACCGGGACGTTCCGGGCGGCGCCCCCTCAGCCCAACCCGAGCCGCGCCAGCGGTTCGACCAGCTCGCGCTCCTCGTAGGCCAGGTGCGACAGCAGGGTGTCGGTGAGCAGGTCGACCGCGGCGCGCAGGTCCGGCAGCCCGTCGGCGACCGACACGTAGCGCACCAGCGCCTGGTCGACCCGCTCGAGCACGTCGTGGATGCCGCGGTGCTCCAGCTCCAGGCGGTCGACCACCGGGGCGAGCCGCGGGTCGGCGGCGCGCAGGTGGGGGAACATGCTCTGGTCCTCGATGGTGTGGTGCGTGGTGACCACCCGGCAGTAGCTCTCGCAGTACGTGCCGAGCACCCACTTGTTCTGGCGCATGGTCATGGTGGCGATGTGCGAGCGGGCCTGCCCGGCGTCCATGGTCCCGGCGGCCACCTGGTCGACCAGGTCGTGCAGCCGCTCCAGCTCGGCCCGGAGCCCGTCGTGCACGTCGACCAGGTGCTGACCGCCCGCCAGCTCGTGGGCGGTGTACGTCCGCTCCGGGTCGGGGACGGGCCCGGACGGGCGCGCCCCCTCGTCCCACACCTGCTCGGCGCTGCGGCGGACGGCGGGGGTGGGCGTGGGGGTGACGGTGAACCCGGCCCCGGTCCGGGGCCGGTCGTGGTGCTCGGCCGGGACGGGGTCGACGACCAGAGAGGTGGCCCGTTCGACCGGGGGCGGGGTGTCGGTCACCGTCGGCCGCTCCCGCTCGGCCGCCACCAGCTCGCGGACCGCGGGGGCCACCTCTCCGGCGAACACCCGCAGCGCGTCGGGGTCGTCGGAACCGAGCACGAAGGTGCTGACCCCGTCACCCAGGGCCAGCTCGGCCAGCTCCTCGGCCCACTGCCCCGGCGGTCCCTGCAGCGGACCGGAGGACCGCACGGCGAACGCGCCGTTGACGTTGAGGAGACGGACGACGTCGCCGGGCGAGCGACCGGCCCCGGTCGCGGCCTCGTCGACGACGGCGTTGCCCCGGGCCAGGTCGCCGGGCTGCAGGTACCCCAGAGACGGCAGCCAGCCGTCGGCCAGCCGACCCGTGACCCGCAGCATCCGGGGCTTGTAGGCCCCCAGCCAGATGGACACGTCGTGCGCCGGGGCCGGGCCGCGCTTGGCGCCGAGGACCCGGTGGTGCCGACCGTCGACCCGGACCCCGCCGCGGGCGTCGGCGTCCCACACCTGGCGGATCACGTCGATCGCCTCCTCCAGCGCCTCGACGGCCTCACCGGGGGCCAGCCGGCGCGACCCCATGGCCTCGATGGCGTCCCAGAACGCCCCGGCGCCCAGGCCCAGCTCGGCCCGACCGCCGCTGAGCAGGTCCAGGCTCGCGACGCTGCGGGCGAGGACGGCCGGGGGGCGCAGCGGCAGGTTGGCCACGTTGGCCGACAGCCGGACCCGTTCCGTCCGGGCCGCGACGAAGGACAGGAGCGTCCAGGTGTCCAGGAACGAGGCCTGGTACGGGTGGTCCTGGAACGTCACCAGGTCGAGGCCGACCTGCTCGGACAGCACGGCGAGGCGGACCACGTGGTCCGGGCCGGCGGCGGACGGGGTGAGGAAGGAGCCGAAGGCGAGCTCGTGGCCGTAGTCGGGCATGGGGGCAATCGTATGCCATGCATAAGATCTGCTCAACCGACGATCTGGTCCGCCGCAGGTACCATGGGGCCCATGGGCAACCCCGAGCACGACCGCCAGCCTCTCGACGGCGACCTGGGGTGGATGCTCGGGACCACGTTGCGCACCTACCTCCGGGCCACCGAGGCCGTGCTCGCCGAGCTGCCGGGCGGCGCCCGCGGCTACCAGGTGCTGGCCGCCGCCGGCCACGGCGACGCCCGCAACCAGGGGGCGCTGTCCGGGCGGCTGGGCATCGACCGGACGGTGCTGACCTACCTGATCGACGACCTGGAGACCGCGGGTCTGGTGGCCCGACGACCCGACCCCACGGACCGACGCTCCCGCCTGATCGACGCGACGCCGGAGGGGCTCGCGGTCCTGGCCCGCCACGAGGCTCAGGTCGGCCTGGCCGAGGCGCACGTCCTGGCCGCGCTGTCGACCGAGGACGCCGCGACGTTCCGGCACCTGCTGCAGGCGGTCGCGTGCAGCGCGGCAGAGCGGGTCGGCACCGACGAGATGTGCCGGGTGGTCGAGGGCGTGTCCGACGGGCGCGTCACGCCCTGACCGCAGCCTGGTGTCAGCTCCAGGCCGGGCGCCAGTCCTCCACCGGGTCCTCCCCGACGCGACCGTCCACGGCTTCGCGCAGCAGGTCCGCGTGGCCGGTGTGCCGGCCGTACTCCTCCAGCAGGTCGAACAGCAGCCGACGCAGGCTGACGTGCAGGTCCGGGGCGCCCAGGTGCACGCGTCGGCCCAGTCCGCCGTCGGCGACCGCCGCGGCGAACCGCTGCCGGGAGCGGGCCACCGCCTCGTCGTACCAGGCGTACAGCTGCTCGGGCGGGTCGCCGCCGGCGGTCTCGAAGCTGGTGTCGCGCCCCGCCTCGACGTCGAAGGGCTCGCCGGGCCGGCCACCCGCCAGCCGCCACGTCGAGATCTCCTCCTCCACCGCGGCCAGGTGCTTGAGCAGCCCGCCGAGGGTCAGCTCCGACGCACCGATGCGCGTGGCGAGGCCCTCCGCGTCCAGGCCGTCGGCCTTCCAGCGGAACGTGGCGCGCTGACGGTCCAGGGCACCCAGCAGGTGCGCCGCCTCGTCGGCGGCGAAGGGCGGCTCCCACGGCGGGAGGTCGTCGGTTCCCGGCACGGTGCGACGGTAGCGAAGCGGGCGCGGGTCGCGACGGAAAGCCCTCGACGCCCGCGTCGCACTGCGGGAGCATCGACCGGGACGCACGTCGCGGGACGGAGGCCGGCCATGACAGTCACCCGGGCACTGGGGGCGGCCGTGGCTGCCGCCGTCGCGGTCGCCCTGCTGTGGCTGGTGGGCATGCGCGACAAGGGCTCCGCCGTGGTGCGGCTCCAGCGCCGGGTCAACCGGGACCACATGAACGTGCGGGCGCGGGAGACCGCGGGGACGGCGGGGTCGACGACCGCGCTGGTCAGGCACACCGGGCGACGTTCCGGGCGGAGCCACGAGACCCCGGTCGACCCGATCCGCACCGCTGACGGCTTCGTGGTGCCGATGGTCTACGGCCCCGACACGGACTGGGTGCGCAACGTCGTGGCCGGCGGACCGGCGACGGTGGTCCACGACGGCCGAGAGCACCCCGTGGCCGGCGCCGAGGTGGTCGACATCGACGAGGTGGCCGACCGGTTCACCCCCGCCCAGCGGCGCGTCGGCCAGGTGTTCGGCATCCGGCAGGCCCTCGTCGTCCGCACCACGGACTGAGGGGGCGACGTGTCGGGGACCCGGGCCGGTGAGCCGGCGCTGCTGCGCCGCATCCGGGAGTCGGTGATCGGCGACGACCAGGTGATGCACGGCCCGTACGGACCGCGCCGGGTGACCTACGCCGACTACACCGCCAGCGGTCGGGCCCTGACGTTCATCGAGGACTTCGTCCGCCACGAGGTGCTTCCCCGCTACGCCAACACCCACACGGAGTCCAGCGGCACGGGCCTGCAGACCACGAGGCTGCGGGAGGACGCGCGGCGCCTGGTCCGCGAGGGTCTCGGCGCCCACGACGACGTCGCGGTCATCTTCTGCGGGTCGGGCACCACCGCCGCCATCGACAAGATGATCGGCCTGCTGGCCCTGCGGGTGCCCGCCGGTCTGGACGACCGGTACCACCTGTCGGCCCACGTGCCCGCCGCCGAGCGGCCGGTGGTCCTGATCGGGCCGTTCGAGCACCACAGCAACGAGCTCGGCTGGCGCGAGAGCATCGCCGACGTCGTGCGGATCCCCGAGGACCAGGACGGCCACGTCGACCTGGCCGCCCTGGAGCGCGCCCTGACCGTGCACGCGGACCGGCCGCTGCTGATCGGCTCGTTCTCGGCGGCGTCCAACGTCACCGGGATCGTGACCGACACCCGCGCCGTGACGGACCTGCTGCACCGCCACGGGGCGCTGTCGTTCTGGGACTTCGCCGCCGCCGCACCGTACGTCGACGTGCGGATGGCCGAGGTCGGCATGGACGCGGTCTTCTGCTCCCCGCACAAGTTCGTCGGCGGGCCGGGCACGCCGGGCGTGCTCGCGGTGCGCCGTGACCTGCTACGCAACCGGGTGCCCGTCGTCCCGGGCGGAGGCACGGTCGCCTACGTCGACGCGACCGAGCACCGGTACCTGTCCGACCCGGAGCACCGCGAGGAGGGCGGGACGCCGGCCATCGTCGAGTCGATCCGGGCCGGCCTGGTGTTCCAGCTCAAGCAGGCCGTCGGCGTCGACGTCATCCGGGACCGGGAGGAGACCCTGCTGCGGCGCGCGGTCGGCCTGTGGCACGAGGTCCCGGAGATCGAGATCCTCGGCAACCTCGAGGCGGAGCGGCTGTCCATCGTGTCGTTCGTCGTCCGGCGGTTGGACGCCGACGGCCGGCCGGGTCGCCACCTGCACCACAACTTCGTCGTCGCCCTGCTCAACGACCTGTTCGGCGTCCAGTCCCGGGGCGGGTGCTCGTGCGCCGGCCCGTACGGGCACCGCCTGCTCGGCATCGACCTCGAGCGCTCCCACGCCCTGGACCGCGAGGTGGCGTCGGGCTGCGAGGGGATCAAGCCGGGGTGGGTCCGGGTGAACCTCAACTACTTCCTGTCCGAGGCGGTCGTCGACTACCTGCTCGCCGCCGTCGCGTTCGTGGCCCGGCACGGTTGGCGGCTGCTGCCCGACTACTCCTTCGACCCGGTCACCGGGTTGTGGCGGCACCGCGACGGCCCGGTGGAGCCGCCGCTGCGCCTGGACCAGGTGACCTACGACCCCGACACCGGCGAGATGCGTTACCCGCACCACGACGAGCCGGTGCCTGAGAGCGCCCTGGCCGGCTACCTGCTCGAGGCCGAGCGCCTGGTGGCCGAGCGCGCCGGTCGGGCGGCCCGCGCCGACGCCGACCGACCGCCGTCACCCCGGGCGGGGGACGCACTCGTCCCATCGAGCACGTCGGAGGCACCAGAGCCGTCGGAGGCGCCGGCGGGGCTGTCGCTGTCGCTGTCGGAGGACTTCGAGCGGCTGCGGTGGTTCGAGCTGCCGCCCGTCTGCCTGGTCGTCCCCCGGCCCGGGGTCACGGGCGACCCCGATCACCCGACGCCCCCGGTGGGATCGCCCGCCAGCCGGTGAGGAGGTCGAGCACCTCGGACGCCGGCATCTCGCACGGGCGGAGCTCTTCGCCGGCGCTGGTCAGGTAGAGGTTCGCGCTGACGACGCCCGACCCGCCCAGCTCCTCGGCCCACAGCTTGTGCACCCTGCCGTCCTGCTGGACGGTCCGGGTCACCGACCACCGCCGGTCGCGGTAGCGCACCTCGCTGTAGCCGACCGGGAGGCGATCGAGCAGGTCCGCGACCGAGGTCGGGGGTCGCGGGTCCTCGGTCATCTCGATCAGCCTAGGAGCCGGTCTCAGCCCATCGTCTTCTGCCCGTCCAGGGCCTCGCGGATGATGTCGGCGTGACCGGCGTGCTGCGCGGTCTCGCCGACGACGTGCAGGAACACCCGCCGGGCGCTTCGACGGGCCCCGGGCGGGAACCACGGCGCCTGCGGCAGCGGGTGGGACACGTCGAGGTCGGGCAACGAACGGACCAGCTCGTCGGTCCGGGTGGCGACCTGCTCGTACCGGGCCAGGACGCCGTCGAGGGTCTCGCCGTCCAGCAGGCGGAAGCTGTTCGCGTGCTCGGCCCAGTCGTCCTCTCCGACCTCCATGACGCTGGTGCCGTGCAGGACGAAGTCGACCCACTGCGCCTCGGTGATCGCGACGTGCTTGACGATGCCGGCCAGGCACAGCTCGCTGGCCGTGGTGCGGCGGGTGGCCTGCTCGTCGGTCAGCCCCTGCACCGTCGTCCGCAGGAACGCGCGATGCGCGCGCAGCGCCTCCAGGATGTCGTCGCGCTCGCTGTCGTCGCGCTCGCTGTCGTCGCGCTCGCTGTCGCTGCCGTCCATGGCTGGTCCTCTCGTCGTGCCGCTGCGTCCTGCAGACGGTAGGGGTCGGGTCCGACGACCAGCGGACGCGCGAAAGCGTGCGTCGGGCCGCCGACCGGCCTAACCTCGGTTGCCTCTGGCAACCGTCATGGGAGCCCCTCGGAAGGTGTTGCTGTGCACCCCTCACGTCGTTCCGTCCTGTCCGTACCCTTGGCCGCCGCGCTGGGGGTCGCCGCCGCGGGCAGCGCCCCGGCGTTCGCCGCGGACCTCCCGCAGCAGAGCCCGATCGACCTCGACCCGCGCCGGCTGCTGCACGGCCGCCCGCTCCCCCCGCTGCAGGTGCACTACGACCGCCACGCCGCCGTCAGCCTCGCCTACGTGAGCCGCGACAGCGACGACCCCGGTGGCTGCGACGTCCGTGACGTGGAGGAGACGGAGCAGGCCGGTGTCGAGCCCGGCGCAGGGTGGGTGATGCTCGCCGGCACCCGCTACGACCTGCTGCAGACCCACTTCCACACCCCGTCGGAGCACACCGTCGACGGCCGGCACACGCCGATGGAGCAGCACTTCGTGCACGCCGCCGCCGACGGTCGGCTGCTGGTGCTGGGCGTCCTGCTGCTGGAGGGGGCGGCCTCGGAGGCGGACGAGCTGCTGGCCGAGCTGCCCGACGAGTGCTCGGACCCGGTGCCGGTGGCGGACGTGGACCTGCGGGCCATGCTGCCGGAGCGGATCGCCCCGGTTCGCTACGCGGGGTCGTTGACGACGGCGCCCTACAGCGAGGACGTGCAGTGGTTCGTCGTGGGCACGCGGACGGTGTCGCGCGAGGGCATCCAGCGGTTCCGCACGGTGTTCCCGGACGGCGACAGCCGCGAGGTGCAGCCGCTCGGTGACCGCCGCCCGGTCGCCGACCCGGGGGCGTTCGGCTGGCTCGCGCAGGTGGCGTCGCACTGACACGGCGGTCCTGACCGGCAGGCCCGGTCGGTTGGTGCGGGGTCAGGCATTCGTGGCCCGGTCCGCCTGCTCCGCCTGCCGCTGGGCCTGCCGGGTCGCCCGCCGCGCGTCCAGCAGGGCCTGGTCGGCGTCGTCCTGCCGCTGCTCCTGCTCGGCGAGGCGCCCCGTCGTCCCGGCGGCGTCCTCGTCGCACCGGGCGAGGCGGGTCGCGAGGTCCTCGCGCTCGGCCCGCAGCTCGTCCAGGCGGGTCCTCAGGTCCTCGACCTGCGTGGCGGCCTCCTGGGCCGACCGCTCGGCCTGGGCCTCCTCGGTCCGGGCCGCGGCGAGCGCCTCGCGGGCGGCGGCGGACGCGGCGCGCAGCTCGGTCCGGCGCGCCTGGTCCTCCTGGTCCTTGCGCTCCTGCTCGCGTCGGGCCCGGGCGTCGGCCAGCGAGCGGGTCGAGCGGTCGGTCGACCGCCGCGACGACTTCTCACCGGCGCGGCGCTCGGGTCCCGCCGCATCGGTGGCGCCGTCCTGGGCGGCCTCGCTGCCCGGGGCGGCGTCCTGGTCCGACGTCTCGTCGGCCGTGTCGTCCGTCGCCGGGCCGGTCGTCCGGCCCGACCTCCTCCCCGCGGCCGCGTCACGTCGACGCCTGGCCCCGACCAGGACCAGCGCCGGCACGGCCACGGCGTCCGGGTCCACCTCTACCCCGAAGCCGACGACGCTGACCGGCCTGGTCAGCTGGCCGCTCGTGACGGCCGTCCCCGCGTCCGGGTCGGACAACGCCGCGCCCAGGCTCTGCTCGACCTGCCGGGACAGCTCGGCGTCCAGGCGGTGGCCGCGGTCGGCCGCGAGCGCCCCGGCCCGTCGCGCCATCGCCCCGACCACCGCGCGCCGCTGCTTGTCCAGCTCGCGCACCGCCGCCCCGTCCAGACCCGACTGCGCCTGTCGCAACGCCTCTCCCAGCTCGAGCAGCTGCCCCACCAGGTCCGGCTCCTCCCGGCTCAGCAGGTTGAGGGCCCACGCGCTGGTGGTCGGACGCTTGAGCCGACGCACGGCCGCGGCCAGCTTGCGGTCGCCGCCCGAGCGCGCCTGCTTCGCGAGGTCGTCGCGACGGCCCACGAAGTCCTCCGGTGCCAGCAGGTACAGCTCGTCGACGGCGTCGTCCAGACCGGGGACGGCGGCGTCCGTCTCGGTCGGCATGCGCGGACTCTTCTCGATCCTTCGGCCCGACGCTCAGCCGGAGCTGTCGAGCCGGCGTTGCAGCAGCCGCGACAGGTCGATCGACTCCCCGTCCCGCGCGCCCCGACCGACCACGAGCGGGGGGTCGCTGGGCTGGACCGTGGACCCGAGCAGCCGCTCGCGCAGACCACCCTGGGCCCGCAGCACGTAGTAGCGGCCGTCGGTGTCCACCGCGACCCGGTCGTCCCGCGACAGGTACCAGCCCGTCAGACCGGTCCGGTAGCGGCGAGCGCCCTCACGACGTCCGGGGGCCAGCAGCGGCTGCGGGTCGACGCCGCGCCTGCGGGCCTCGGCCACGAACTCGTCGACGAGCGCCTGGGCCTGCGCGGTCTCCTTGGCGGTGGCGCGTTCGGCCGCCGCCGCCTGGGCGGCCACGATCCGGGTGCGCTCCTCGCTCCAGTCCTCCGGCACAGCGTCGATGGTGGCGCACCCGGGTGAGTGGTGCACGGGAGGGCCGACGGCGACGGCGAGCCGCGGCGTCACGGCCGGGTCAGGTGGTCCGCGCCGCTCACGGGTCGAGCGCCTTGACCAGGGCCACCGTGCCGGGAACGTGTGTGGGCAGCCGCTGGGCGTGCTCGTCGACCACGTACCCCGCCCGGTGGTACGTCCGCAGGTTCCGCAGGCTCCCGGTCCCGGTGAACAGCGTGATCCGCGTCGTGCCGGGCGGCGCCATCGCCTCGATCGTCGCCAGCAGCCATCGGCCGATCCCGTGACCGGCCAGGTCGGGCGCGACCATCAGGCGCCCGATCTCCCAGTCGGGCCCGGCCGGCCGGGCCCGCACCGCCGCGACCATCCGGTGCTCCAGACGGACCACGAAGGTGACCCACACGTTCGCCCAGGCGCGCACCTCGTCCAGGTGCTCGTGCAGGGCCGCGATGTCGAGGGTGTTGTTCGCGACGGCCTCCTGCACCCAGCAGCAGCGCTGGAGCACCATCAGCTCGCCGGCGTCGTGGTCGACGAACCGCAGGATCCGCAGCCCCGGCACCGGGGGCACCAGGACCTCGCGCAGCTCGCCGTCCACGGGTACCTCCAGACGTCGTCCCGGCCGTCCTCGCTCAGGTCGAGGCTAGACCTGCACGGGGCGAGGGGCAGGGCGGCGCTCAGTCCCCGTCGACGGGGTGCGGGTACTGGGCGCTCCGCCCCTGGAAGGCGAGGATGCGCTGGTTGCGGATCTCGCCGCCCTCGATCTCGACCGCCCGCCTCACCGTCGCGTGCTCGGCCCAGGCCGAGGGGCCGCGCTGCACGACGTCGAGGTACGGCAGCAGGGCCTCGCTGATGGTCCAGGTGGCCGACTCCCAGTACAGCGACGGCGTGTGGTCGACCGCGTAGTAGTGCACCCGGTCCCCCACCTCGAGCATCGGGTCGGCGAACGTCGTCGGCCGCGCCCAGCTGAAGCCCATCCCCTCGTCGACGGACACGTCGACCACGATCGTGCCGGGCGCCAGGGCGAGCGGGTCCTCGACGAACACCAGCGGCGCGTCCGTGTCCTGCAGCATGCAGTTGACGACCACGTCGTGCCCGGCCAGGAACTCGCTGGTGTCCAGCGAGCCCTCCGCGGTGAGGACCCGGGTCCGGCGGGGGTCTCCCTCGAGCCGCTCGAACTGCTGCATCACCACGCCGGAGAACGGGGCGGCGACGGCCGACAGGTCGCGCTGCGTCAGGACCGTGACGTCGTGCACGCCCATCGCGTTGAGCGCGCGGACCGCACCGCGGGCGGTCGCGCCGAAGCTGATCACGGCCGCGCTCAGCGGGCGGCCGTAGACGGCCGTGGTGCCGCGCAGCTGCAGGGCGTGGTTGACGGAGGCGTACCCGGCGATCTCGTTGTTCAGGTGGAACACGTGCAGCGAGAACGAGCCGTCGGCGTTCCAGTGGTTCATGGCCTCCCAGGCGATCACCGACAGGCGCTTGTCGATGGCCAGCTGGGTCAGGACGGGGTCCTGCACCAGGTGCGGCCAGCCCCAGAGGACCTGCCCGTCCCGCATCTCGGCCAGGTCGTCCGCGACCGGCTTGGGCAGCAGCACCACGTCGGCGCGCCGGGTCAGCTCGTCGCGGTCGACGACCCCGCCGACCCACCGGGCGATCTCGTCGTCGTCGACGCCGAAGTGCGCCCCGTAACCCCGCTCGACCAGCAGGTGGGCCCGGACGTCGGGGTCGATGCGCTCGAAGTGGGCGGGGTGGATGGGACGCCGGTGCTCGTCCGTCTTGCGGGTGGTGCCGACCACGCCGATGGTGAGCCGTTCCATGAGGTCCTCGCTTGTCGGACGGACGGGCTCCCGAGGCTAGGCCACGGCACGTCGACCGACACCCACGGCCGCAGCAGGCCGGTCCGGGGCGGTGCCATGCTCGGCCGATGACGCTGCGGGGACGCAGGGGCCCCAGCGGCGGTGCCCTCGCCCCCGGCCGAGCGCGCGGGAGCGGCGCCGGCCTGCCGCTCCTGCTGCTGGTGTGGGGCCTGTTCAAGGTGGCCGACTGGGCCCTCGTGATGACGCTGTCGGTGGTCGCCCTCGACCTGGGTGGGCCCGCCGCGGTCGGAGTGGTGGGGGCGCTGAGGGTCGTCCCGGGCGCGCTGCTGTCCGGCGTGGTGTCGGGCCTCGCGGACCGGTGGCCGCGACCGCTCGTGCTGTCCGCGGCGCTGCTCACCTGGTCGGTGCTGACGCTGGTCCTCGCCGAGTTGTCGGCCGTGAGCGGGCCGCTCACCGCCTGGTACGCGGTCCTGGCGCTGGGCTCCGTCGCCGGATCCCTGGTCAGGCCGTGCCTGCAGGGGCTGCTGCCGCAGGTGGTCCGCAGCCCGGCGCAGCTGATCCGCGCCACGTCGGCGTACACGACGGTGTCCGGCGCGGCGACGGTGGCGGGACCGGCGTCGGCCGGGCTGCTGCTCGCCACCACCGGGACGGCCACCGTGCTGGTCCTGGTGGCCGCCGTGCTCGCGGTCGGTGCGCTGGCCGCGCTGCTGGTCCGGACCGAGGCCCGGCCGGCGCAGCGCACCGGCCGGGGTCGCCGCACGTCCCGGGCCCGGGCCGGCGTCTCCGTCCTGACCCGACCGGGTGCCCGGTCCGTGGTCGGGGTCCTGCTGCTGCGGACGCTTCTATCGGGCTTCGTCGGCACTGCGGTGGTCGTGCTCGCACTGCAGGTGTTGGACGGCGGCGAGGGGCTGCTCGGCGGCCTGTACGCCGCCATGGGCGCGGGCGGTCTTCTCGCGGTCGTCTCGGTGCTGGGGACCCGGTCGCCCGCCCGAGCGACGGCCTGGCTGGTGGGAGGGGTCCTCGCGTGCGGCGCCTCACTCGTGGTCATCGGCGTCCTCCCGCACCCGCTCGTCGCGGCGGGAGCTCTCGCGGTCTTCGGCCTCGGCGCCGCGGCCAACGAGGTGCACGGCTACAGCGCCGTCGGACGACTCCTGCCGGACCATGTCGCCGGCCGCGGCTGGGGCGCCCTGCAGAGCGCCGGCGCCGTGGCCGCCGCGCTCGGCTCGCTCCTCGTCGCCCCCCTTGTCGGGTGGTTCGGGCTGCAGTGGACGGTGGGCCTGGTCGGGGCGGTGTGCGGCTTGCTGCCGCTGGTGCTGTGGTCCCGGCTGCGCCGCCTCCAGGAGACGCTCGACGCGGTGCACCCGTTGGTCCCGGCCTTGCAGGGGGTCTCCCTGTTCGTCCCGCTGTCGGCGATCACCGTCGACCGGCTCGCCCGGGGAGCCACCGAGCTGGCGGTCGGCCCGGGCGACGTCCTCGTGCGGCAGGGCGACCCGGGTGACGCGTTCTTCGTCGTGCTCGAGGGTGGTTTCGACGTCCGCCAGGACGGACGCGCCATCGGCACGCTGGGCGGGGGCGCCTCGTTCGGCGAGATCGCGCTGCTGGAGGCGGTCCCCCGCACGGCGTCGGTCGTGGCCACCCGGCCCGGTCGGGTGCTGGCGCTGGACGCGGAGACCTTCGTCGCCGCGGTCACCGGACACCGGCGCTCGGATGCTGAGGCCCGGGACGTGGTCGACGCCCTGCGGCGGTCCGACGAGCGGCGTGCGGGAGGGGAGCCGCAGCCGTTGGCGTGAGGGGTGGACGACGTCGGCGTGGCTGGTGCTTGGCGACACGGTCGCTGACGACGGGCTCACTGGGGCCGACCTAGCCGTCGGCGCTAACCTCTTCGGGGGACAGCGCACCTTCGACTGTCCCCGTAGTTCTGCCCTGGCTAGTCACCAGGCTGTGCTGCATGTTTCGGGCCTCTAGCTCAACTGGCAGAGCAGCGGACTTTTAATCCGCGGGTTGTGGGTTCGAGCCCCACGGGGCCCACCTTCGCGGCAGCCACATCGGCCGACAAGGCCAGCTCCCCGATCAGGAGGCGGCCGCCCGAGACGCGTGCTCCTCAGCCCACCCCTGCACAACATCCGCCGTCAGCCCCGGCGGCAGGGGCACCTTCTTGCCGTCCCCCAGCACCAGCGCGAACCGCGCGGCAGGGTGCCCCTTCCGCGCACGCACGTCGCGGATGTCCGACCACGGGACCGTCACCGTCCGCCCGTACCGCCGAAGTGTCACCCCAGGACCCGAGGCACGCACCGGCGCCACGCGTCGCCGGGTGATGACCAGGGCGGCCACGACTGCGACGCCGGTGGTCGCGAGCAGTACGGAGACCCGCTCCCCACCGATCAAGGGGCCGGACAGCAGGTACGGCCACAGGACCAGCTGCGGCAGCTGGGCCTCACCGGCCGGCCCGACCGGGGCGCGTGCCCAGGTACTGCGGGCCTCGACGCCCGCGGAGCCAGGCTCGCCACCCAGCTCGTACCGCCAGGTCTCGATGGTGCCAGCGGGCACCCGGCTGGGCAGGCGAACGAGTTGATTCTCGGACGTCTCGATCCACACGTCATGGACGTCGAGGCCGATGGGCAAGGTCTGCGTCCGCGGGATGTCCCGCCACGGCACGAACGAGACCCGACCACGGTCCAGGTGGACCCCTGCGGAGTCGGCGCGCACGGTCAGGGGTTGCCGGGCCGCCCAGGCGAGCATGACGACACCGGCTGTGGCCCACATCAGCGGGACGGCCAGGTAGTACGCGTTCGAGGGCTCGGCGAGCTCCCCGTCGGCGAAGGCAGCGAAGGCCAGGAACCCGACCCCGAACGTGAGCCACATGACGCCGAACACCCTCACGAAGGTCCACCAGCCCGACCGGAACTGCCGATGAGCGCTGCCTTCGATCTCTCCGTCCCCCATCCGCCGACCCTACGGTCGGGCCTCAGGCGTGACCAGGCGACGCCTCAGCCGCCCGCCCGCAACGGCGCGTGAGGACTCGCCCGGATCTCGGGCACCACCCCGCCGCTCCACTCCGCCTCGCGGATCGCCTGCTCCGCCAGCGCGCGGGAGGCGGGGTCCAGCCGGTCGACGAAGAGGATCCCGTCGAGGTGGTCGGTCTCGTGCTGCACCACAACCGACAGCTTGCCCGCGCCCTCCACCCGGAGCGGCTCGCCGTCGGCCGTGAAGCCGGTGGTGACCACTCGCAGGTGACGGCGGCAGTCGAACGGCAGGCCCGGGATCGACAGGCAGCCCTCGCGCTCGAAGGACTCCTCGTCGCCCACCAGCTCCACGGTCGGGTTGACGATGTGGCCGTGCTCGCCCTCGACCACCCACGTGAACACCCGCAGGCCCACCCCGACCTGCGGGGCGGCGATGCCGGACCCGCCGGCGTCGACCATGGTGTCCGTCAGGTCGGCGACCAGGTCCCGCAGCTCGCGGTCGAAGTCGACGACCTCGTCCGCGCGCCGGCGCAGCACCGGGTCACCGAACAGTCGGATGGGACGGACGGCCATGCACTACCTCCAGGTGAAAGTCGACCTCAGACGCCTGCGGCGGACAGGGCCTCGAACTCGTCGTCGGTCAGCTGGATCGCGGCGCCGCCCACGTTGTCGTCCAGGTGCGAGACGCTCGACGTGCCCGGGATGGGCAGCATGACCGGGGACCGCTTGAGCAACCAGGCCAGGGCCAGCTGGGACGGGGTGGCGTCGTGCTCCCGCGCCAGCTCGGTGAGCGGGCTGCCCTCGCCGGTCAGCTTGCCGGTGGCCAGCGGGAACCACGGGATGAACCCGGTGCCGTTCTTCTCGGCCCAGTCCAGCAGGTCCTCCGCCGAGCGGTCGGTCAGGTTGTACAGGTTCTGCACCGACGCGATCGGGGCGATGCGCTGCGCGGCCTCGGCCTGCGCGACGCTGACCTCGCTCAGGCCGATGTGGCGGATCTTGCCCTCGTCCTGCAGCGCCTTGAGCTCACCGACCTGGTCCTCCAGCGGGACGTCGGGGTCGATGCGGTGCAGCTGGAACAGGTCGATCCGCTCCAGACCCAGCAGCCGCAGGCTCATCTCGGCCTGCTGGCGCAGGTACGCGGGGCGACCGACGGGCGTCCACTGCCCCGGGCCCTGGCGCGTCAGGCCGGCCTTGGTCGCGATGACGACGTCGTCGGCGTAGGGGTGCAGGGCCTCCTTGAGCAGGGGCTCGGCCACGGCCGGCCCGTAGGAGTCCGCGGTGTCGAAGAACGTGACCCCGAGCTCGACGGCCCGGCGCAGGACGCGGACGGCCTCGGCGCGGTCCGTCGGCTCGCCCCACACGCCGTCGCCGGTGAGCTGCATGGTGCCGTAGCCGAGGCGGGTGACCTCGAGGTCACCGCCCAGCTTGAACGTGCCGGAGGCGGCGGCGGGACGGGTGCCGGTGGTGGAGGTGTCGGTCATGGTGGGGCTCCTCGAGTCGGGTGCAGACGAAGTGGTGCCTACCCCGGCAAGTGCCTGGGCGCTGCCGGTGTTCCACCCGCCGGCGCCGCCGCAGCCGAGTCCTTCTCCCGCTCGACCCTCGCGGCCCGCACCGTGGCCAGCGCGAGCAACCGCCGCCGACGCCGCCACCGCAGCACCCACACCAGCAGCCCCAGCGCGAGCAGCACCATCGCCGGCAAGTACACCGCCCATACCGTCGACGACGCCTCGGCCGGGGCGATGGGCAGGTCGCCCTGGTTGACCGCGTACGGGCTGAGCTCGACGGTCTGCGTCAGCTGGAGCAGCGCGAGCACCCGCGGGATCTCGACGGGCTGCGACACCACCTCGGACCCGGGCAGCAGGTCGAGGATCTCCGGCCCGGACACCGGCCCGCCCAGGTCGATCCCGAACGGTCCCTCCGCGGTGACCGCGTCGGTGGCGCGCAGCCGGACGTTGCCGGTGTTGCGGACCGAGTACGACAGCTCGGCGGTGCCGAACGGGTTCCACCAGGCCCGCTCGTAGGTGTCGGTCAGGCCGGTGAACTCGACCTGCGGGGCCAGGTCGCCGTTGACCCGCACGTAGACCCGGGCGGCCAGGCGGGAGTCCAGGTTCACCAGCTGGCCGTCGTCCTGCTCGACCTGCTGGGTCTGGCTGGTGACGATGCCCTGCGTGTAGTCCCCCGGCTCGGCGTCGGCCGGGACCTGGATGTCGAAGCGCACCAGCTGCTCACCGTCCGGCGGCAGCTCCAGCGCCTGCACGTCCAGCGACGTCCAGGCGCTCAGGTCCTCCGGCGCCGCCGCCCGGTCGGCCAGGACCAAGTCACCGTTGGCGGCGTTGCCCGCCTGCGACGGGTACAGCGTCAGGACCTGGGTGGCGTCGGCGAGGCTCTTGACCCGCAGGTAGTCCGTGATCGTGTCGCCCGGGTCCACCGTGTAGGTGAAGAACGGCCGGCCGTCGACCACGCCCTCCTCGGTCGCGGGGCTGACGAGCCACGACTGCGCCGTCTCCCGCTGCTCGCTCCCCGACTCCCCCGACGAACCCGACGCGACGGCCGGCGCCGACAGCGCCATCACCGCCAGCGCGACCAGCGGCACCGCGACCAGGGCAGCCTTGACCGTCCTCACCATCACCCCTCCTCGATCCGACCGACAGACCCGACCGACAGACCCACGACCGACAGGCCCACAGCCGGAGGGCCCACGACCGAAGCCGCGGACCCTCCCGACGTGCTGCGTCGGCGTCAGAACACCGTGACGGTGACGGTCGACACGTAGGCGCCCGGGGGCGTCGCCGTCGGGGCCTCGAAGAACAGGTCCGCCCCGATGCGCGTCGTGCCGGTCCCGCGCCCGGCCGGAGCCGTGGCCAGCGTCGTCCCCGCGGTGAAGCCGGTCCCCGCCGGGACCGCAGGGCCCGCGGTGGCGGTCACGCTGTCGTCCGCCGACACGACCTCGGGCGTGATGCCGAGCACCGACCCGGGGATGGTGGCGAACCCGGTGAAGTCGGTGGAGCTCGCGGTGAGAGTCCAGCCGGGGTTGGTGGTGCGGGTGTCGGCCACGGTCGCGACCGGGAACTCGCCCTCGGCGACCAGGGACGTCAGGTCCGAGGACAGCGTGGCGACGCCCAGGTCCGCCACGTTCCCGGCCAGGGACAGGGCCAGGCCGCCGCTGGCCTGCTGCGTGATGTTGACGCGCACCTCGACGTCGCCGGACTGCTCGCCGTCCTCGCCGGGGGCGGGGGTGCCCGTGCCCGGGTTCAGGACGCCGACCGCCCGCAGGTCGAACCCGGCCGACCCCACACCGGGGTACGGGTCGTAGATCGGGTTGCCGGCGCTGTCCTGCACCGACCCGTCACCCAGGACGTCGTCCAGGCGGATCGCCGTGACGGACTCACCGGCGGGGACGCCGGCCGAGGTCAGGTCGAACCCGGTCGCGGACCCGCCGAGAGCTATCCCGGCCAGGCCCTGGTAGTCGGCCTGGGCCACGGTCGCGTACTGCCCGACGGGGGTGGTGCGGGTGGTCAGCGACGGGAAGGCGTACTCGGTGCCGTCGGCGCCGACGGCCGTGACCTTGGCGAGCTCGAGGAACGCGGACGTCGCCGTGCCGAAGCCGTTCTCGAAGACCCCGAAGTCCTCGCCGTCGGCGTTCAGGATCCCCTGGTCGAACGTCAGCGTGATCGACCCGCTGTCGCCCAGCACCACCAGGTCGGTGCCGTACGGGCCGACCGCGTTGTCGGGGGTCCGCCAGGTGGCGTCCACGTTGGCCCCGACCTCGTAGTCCTCGTACCCGGTCGCCCAGCTGCTGAACGCGTCCGGGGTCAGGGTGAGGCTGTTGGCCGTCGGGGTGGGGGCCGGCGTCTCGGGGTCGGGGTCCGGGGTCGGGTCCGTGTCGGGCGCACCGTCGAACGCCACGGCCGCGGCCGGGGTGATGCGCGGCGGGTCGAACACGAACGACGGGTAGGCCGGGTCGTTCCACGCCGGGACGTCCACGTCGTAGCTGAGGCCCAGCACGTTGCCGGCCGAGACGCCGGGCGACTGGTCCATGGTCCAGGACGTCGCCGTGGGCGCGGACTCGAAGAACGACCAGTACTCGCCGTAGGTCGGGTCCGGCGTGACGGGGAACCCGTCGATGCGGGTCGGGAAGTCGCCCCCGACCACGTCGAAGCCGGCCGCGGTCAGCACCGCGCCGTAGGACGCGAGGTCGGTCCCGGCCGGGGCGCACCCGATCTGCTGGTCGGTGCCACCCCCGGACTGGGTGAAGTCCACCACGACGGTCACGCCGCTGGAGGAGGAGCAGGGGGCGCCGGTCGGGGCTGCCGCCGCGCCGGGGACGAAGAGGGAGGCGAGGGTCAGCGTGAGAACGCTGCCGCTCACCGTGAGCATGCGTCTGCGCACAGGGGTGTTGTCTCTCTGCGGGTCGTGAGGTCACCGCTGCTCCACCGGCAGCAGATCCGCGAGCCCCCGATGCGGTAACCCGGCTGGAGGGACTGCCTCTTCACGGTTGCGGGACAGCGTCGGAATCTCACCGACTTCCCCGCACAAGGGGTGGTGCCCGCACAACGTAGCGCCCCGCGGGCCGTCCGGGAACGTCTGAACCCCACCGACCTGCAGGACGGTGGGGTTCAGGTCGGACGGGGTCTCAGGCCGCGCGGTCCAGATCGCCGCGGGTGAGCACGACGGTCTCGCGCTCACCGGCGCGGGTGAGCCAACCGGTGTGCCGCAGCCACTCGATGCCGCCCAGCACGACCGGCACGAGGACGAGGTTGCCGACGAGCATGTTGCGGTAGAACGGGATGCCGGCCACGTAGCACTGGACCAGGCCCTCCCAGCTGCGGGCGTACATGGTGCCGTCGCCCATCAGCCACACGCCGCCGTTGGTCCACAGGAAGAACCAGGTCGACGCGATGGTCCCCAGCCCGGTCCCGACCAGGACCATCCGCTTGCCGCTGAAGCGGCGCACGCCGAGCGCGAACGCCGCCGTCACGAGCCAGGCCGACCACGTGAACAGGAAGATCATGCTGTTGCCGATGAGCACGTCGGTCACCGCGATGACCGCGAGCGGGGCGATCCAGGCCCGGCTGGCCGGCAGCAGCAGGGCCGAGGCCAGCGCCGTCGCCGTGACCAGCTCGAGGTTGGGCATGGCGTAGGTCTCGGCGTTGTACATCCGCCACAGCACGGCCAGGAGCGCGACGGCTCCGACCACCAGGTACTTCCGCATCAGTACTTCTCCAGTCGCCAGGTGATCGTGTCCTGCGCCGACGCCTGCTGGCTGCCGGCTCCGAGCTGCGCGTACACGCCGTTCACGTACAGGGCCCAGTACTCCCGGTCGGAGTCGTCGGCCTCGCGGCCGCCGACCGCGGTGATGAACGAGTTCTCCCCCGAGCCCTTGGCCTCGAACGCCAGACCGTCGGCGTCCATGGCCTCCAGGACCGTACCGCCGACCCCGGGGAAGGAGAAGGAGATCTGCTCGTCGGCCTCGTTGTCCGGCTCCGGCAGCGGGGCAGCCGCCTCGGGGGCCGCGTCCTCGACCGGCTCGGCGCCGGCGGGCTCCTCGGCCTCCTCTGGCTCGGCCGGAGTGGGCGCGGCCGGGGCCGACGGCTGCGGGGCCACCGAGGCGGTGACGGTGACGCTGGGCTCCGGGAGGGGGGACGGCTCGGCGGCCGCGACGGGCGAGCCCGCCACCTCGGGCAGGTCGCTGCCGGCCGCACCGCAGCCGGCCGTCACGAGCAGGGCGACCAGGACGGCCGCTACCGCCTCCGCCCTCCGGCCAGGTGTTGTCCGCACTGGTGGTGCCTCTCCCCCGTAGTGACGACTGCTCGCGCAATGTGTACCGCAGCACGACGGCGGCCGCCGCCCCCGCAGGTGGGACGGCCGGCGGCGGTGGTGGGGGAGGACCGACCGCGGTCGCGTGGGCCGCGGTC